>DUPV01000027.1 GCA_012838135.1 Clostridiaceae bacterium
TACTGATAATGACAGGCATAATAATCGTAGTCTATGCGCTGATATGGCTTATAATGTACGTTGCCTGGAAAAGAGAAATCAAAGAACTGAATCGCCTTACGGAAGAATATAAAAAAGATGCTGATGCGAGCGAAAATTAGCCCCACTCTAGTTCACAATCATATCATAATATCATAAGCATAATAGCCCCTTTCTTGAAAAACAAACTAAAGCGAGTACAAAAACAAATTGTGCTTGCTTTTTTAGTATGTTTTATGACCGAATACGACGAAAAACGACCGAATACGACGAGCGTATTGTACGCAAAATATCGAAACACTACAATTAAATAAGGTGCCGGAAGTTGGAAGCGGGCTTATATACGGCATTGTTATAAAGTATGAAAGAATGACTATGACGTTATATAATAGTAGGAGGAAAAAATGAAAAGAAGAATATTTACAACACTGCTTGCGATTTGCATGTGCCTTGCACTTTTGCCGGCGACAGTGTTTGCGGCAGAGGTGTTTAGCAAGGATGATATTGCGGTGATTAACAGCATCATCGAGGCACAGCCGGGGCTTGGCTTGACAAAGGCGCCGGCGGACGGCTCTTCCAAGCCTGGAGATTGGGATAATATAGTCTATTGGAAAGGCGGAACGCCAAAGCGGGTATCCTCTCTTAATCTGTGGGGTGAGAATCTGACCGGGTCTCTCAATGTGAGTGGTCTACCGGCTTTGACATATTTGGACTGTAGATTCAATGAACTGACCGGACTTGATCTGAGTGGTCTGCCGGCTTTGACAGCTTTGAACTGTAGCTTCAATCAACTGACCGGACTTGATGTGAGCAGTCTGACAGCTCTGACAGATTTGGACTGTAGATTCAATGAACTGACCGGCACGTTGGATATGAGCGGTATGGCGGCTTTGACAAGATTGGACTGTAGCTTCAATCAACTGACCGGACTTGTACTTAATAACGGCGTAAATTATCAATATATTGATGTCAGAGCCAACTGTATGACAGATACTTCTGCGGTAACGGGTCCGACAATTCCTTGGGGTGATGTGAATTTAAAATATCAATTCAATCCGCAGCACTATACCATTGCGAATATTTTGACGAATATAACAAGCGACAACCCAGCAACTTTCCGTCTCATGACCGATGAGAGTGACTATATCGCTAAGCTTAGTGCTGACAACGGCTATATGCTCCCTGCTGAGATCAGTGTTAGGGTGGGCGAAACTGAGCTGACCAGAAATAAGGATTATACCTACGACAGCGGAACCGGTAATTTGAGGATTTTTGCCAACAGCATTTTCAATAATCTTGAGCAACCAAACATAATCCTTTTTAAGCCGAATTTTGCCGTATGCAGTGGCGGGGGTAGCGGGAGTATCAGCGGAGATATTGAGATTGAGGCGGCGGGCGTACCGATCGTCTACAGTGTATCAGTCGATGTAGAACCGGAAGGTAGCGGCACGGCCTCTGCAACGCCGAATGCCGGCCCTGCAGGAACGACAATCACCCTGAATGCTGAACCTAATTCGGGTTGGCAATTTAAAGAATGGCAGATTTTATCCGGTGCCATAGGTATCTCCGACAACATGTTCATGATGCCGGAAAGCAATGTCATGGTTAAAGCTGTATTTGAAGTTACTCCTGTGGTTGTAGAAGAAGAAACGGTGATCTTCGATCCTGCCGGCGGCAAGTGGGAGGACGGAATAACCGATCCCAAAATAATCAAGGCAAAGGTTAACGACGAAATAACGATCATTGAGGCTCCTGCCAAAGAAGGTTTTGAGTTTCAATACTGGCAAGGCTCAAAGTATCAGCCGGGTGATAAGTATCGAGTATTGAAAGGCGGACATACGTTTACTGCTGTTTGGCTGAAAACTACGGCAACAAAACCGAGCGATCCGACAGAGACAACCAAGCCAACGGGGACAACCACTCCGACAGAGACAGTCAAGCTGACAGATTCGGATCAGACTTTACCAAAAACGGGGGAGAACATTGGAATCTATCTGTGGCCGAACATACTGCTCTTTGCAGCCGGCGGGTTACTGTTAGTACTGCGCAAGAAGAGGATATCAAAAATCAAAGGCTAAGATTGGAGTAAAAATCTTAGATCAAAGCAAAAAGATCAAAGCTGACTGCTTTGATCATTAGCCGTAAAAGCACTGCTATTACAATATAATAGTGGTGCTTTTAAAATAAGATATTTTTCAAAAGATGATTTAGTTTATTATATTGATCAGTTGCAAATTTTTTAACAAACAAATGGTGATTAGCAAGATTTTTATATACACGTTGAAACAAGGTTTTTGCGGCTGCATAAAAGCAAGTATGGCAAAAATTACATCCGGCGGGCTTTTTCCGCCATGAGATGAATAGCTTCAATTATTTTGCCTTCGAAACCTATATTTTTGAGATAAGCGACACCTTCAATTGTCGTGCCGGCAGGTGAACAAATTCGATCACGTAATATGGCAGGATGTTCTCCGGTTTCGGAAATCATATTGGCTGCTGATGCCACGACTCCGGCTGCAATCTGTTTTGCCTGTTCTGCCGGTAGCCCCTCGAGAATTGCGCCCTGCATAATTCCTTCGATTACCATGTAAACCAAAGCGGGCACTGAGCCGATTACCGAAGTTATGGTCGGCATTTGTGCTTCCTCAACTTCGAAAAACATGCCGACACTCGACAACAATTTACTTAGTGTGGACTTTTCTTCCGATGGAAGATCTTGATCAAAACAGGCTGCGGATATGGCTTGACCGATTCGGGCAGAAGTATTCGACATGATTAAAGATAACTTGCAAGCGGTCTTTTCCATTTTATCTTGATTCAATAAATTACTGATACGTGAAAAGTTATAGCCGGGAGCAAGTGAGAGCAGGTGATGTTCAGAAGTTAAGTAACAAGAAATTTCAGGCAGTACAATCGGATAAATATTCGGTTTAATGGCTAAGATAACAGTATGAACCTGTTTCAATAGATCTTGGTTGTCAGAGGCAAGCTTAATCTGATATCTATCGAGAATTGCTTGTCTTTTTTGATTATCAGCATCGTAAACAATAATATCATGCACTTGAATAGTGCCGCCTCTGATCATTCCTGCCAGGAGAGCTTCGCCCATATTTCCTGCACCGATGAATCCGATCTTCATTTTATCAGTCTCCTCCCTACCGAAGTAATTAGCTGTTCCTAAATGGTTCACATTCTGATTTGTTAAATTCTTTTGATTATTCTAATTATTATATACTATCATTATCGAATAATTAATCAGAAATTAATATTTGATTTGAAATTTTATGGAATAATACCGAATAATTAATCAGAAATTTATAATAATTAATTATAATAGCTTATAATATCTTATAATATAATGTACAGATTAGTATTGCACAGTTGAAAGGTTAGATGAAACGGAGAATGAGGGTCGGAATATTTACAGATACGTATTATCCTGAAATCAGTGGTGTCGCAACCTCAGTTTACGAATTGCGCAACAGTTTGATTGAGGCGGGACAAGAGGTTTTTGTGTTCACAGTTTCAAATCATGAAGTCGATCCGACAGATTCTTCCGAAACTCATGTTTACCGTATTCCGAGCATGCCTTTTGTAACTCTAAAAGAGCGACGAATTGGAATACCCATTTTGAAAAATTACCTGAAAATTATCAAAAAATTTAATCTTGATCTGATTCATACGCACACAGAATTTTCTTTGGGTGGTTTGGGCAAACGAGCAGCTGCAAAATTTAATCTGCCGCACATCCATACTTACCATACGCTTTATGAAAATTATATGCACTATTTGAAGATTCCGGAGAATGATTTCACTTATAGTTTGGTAGGAAAATTTATTAAAAAATTTACAAAAAATTGTGATCTGATTATTGTGCCGACCGAAAAAGTGATTGATTCTATGCGAGGATATAAAGTCGAAAGGCCACTCAAAGTTATTCCGACCGGCTTGGATCTTGATAAATTCAGAAATATCGATTGGAAAAAAGTGGAGGAGATTCGCAGCCGTTATGAGATTAAATCTGATGATACGGTTTTAATCAGTATTTGCCGCGTTTCACAAGAGAAAAAACTCGATCAAATCATCAGATTTTTCCATGAACTATCTAAAACAACAAGCAAAATAAAACTAATGATTGTCGGCGATGGACCTGCTAAAACCGAACTTGAGGAATTGAGCACAGAATTTGGTTTGAATGATAAAGTAGTATTTACCGGCTATGCAGATTGGGAAAGAATTCAGGACTATTATGCGGCAGGCAATATTTTTGTTTCCGCCTCTCAAAGCGAAACCCAGGGTTTAACCTATGCTGAAGCCCTATCAACCGGGATTCCGATTTTGGTTCGCCAAGATGACTGCTTAAAAGATGTCTTGTATCATAAAGAAAATGGTTATGGTTTTACAAACAAAGATGATTTCATCCGCGGTTTTCATTATATTAACGATAAATTAGCTGAAGATTCTAGCTGGGGCTCTCATAGCGAAATTTTTTCCAAACAGGATTTTATTGATACAATCATCTCAACTTATGAAGAGGTTTGTTCTAATCATAAAGAGGTTTTTTTAAAAAATCGCCTTGGGTAGATTTCAAGAGATATAGATTACGTGATCTGAAAAGATTTTTTCAAAATTCCTCATGTCGATTCCAAGATTCAAATTTTTGATAGATTTCGGGGAATTTTTTTTGCAGGGCAAAAGGCTGAAAGTTGAGATCAACAAAAGCATGTTTGGTATGACCGGTACAGATAAACTCATCGGTTTCATTATCAAAAACTTTATATTGAACGGTCATTCTCACTCCGGTAAAATGAACTATTGCAGATTCAAAACGTAAAACTTGAGCAAATTTAGATACGTTTTTATATTCCAGATCTATTCCGGTGACCGGAATAATAATTCCCAAGTCTTCCAATTTATGATATGCAAGATCAATCTTACTCATGAAATCAATTCTTGCTTCTTCGAAAATCCGGATATAATTGGAATGGTGGGTAATTCCCATACTATCAGTTTCATAATAATGAATGTTGCGGATATATTTGAATATTTTTGTCATAAATTCCTCTTTTTCTAACTTTTTCACGACAGAAATTTAGTTGTAAAATTATACCTGCTCGCAAAATTATTTTTCAATTCTATTCGTAGCTTTTTGGCATTAACATCCATACCTGCTCATAAACCGATTATTCTATTTCGGGACAATTTTCCGAGATTATTCAAATTATTATTATCTAAAATCTTTCTTTATTTATATCATATCTTAGATAATTTGTGGTTAAGGAAATTTTAATTGTTCAAGATGGTGAAAAGACGACAACAGATTATTTAATATTAGATTAATTATAAAAATATAAGTATAATTATTTAATTCGGATGATCGCATCATCGTATATGAAGAAATCTAATTGATATGATTATAAAGAATAAAAGAATGAAAAACTAAAAATATTCAGAATGTTTAAAACAAACGGAAAAAACTTGAATATTCTGAATGTTTAAGAAAATAAGGAAAAGATAAAATGGATATTGAGAAAATAGTGCGAACAGTTGATCATACATTCTTAAACGTAGATGCAACATGGGAAAATATCAAAGAAATTTGTGATGATGCTTTGACATATGATGTTGCCAGTATTTGTATTCCGCCGGCTTTTGTCAAAAGAGCTTGTCAATATGTAGCAGGTAAAGTAGATGTATGCACAGTTATTGGTTTCCCGAACGGTTATACAACAACTGAAACAAAAATCAGTGAAACGTTGCAAGCCTTAGATAACGGTGCAACGGAAATTGATATGGTAATTAATTTGGGCGATCTGAAATCAGGTCTATATGAGAATATTCTATATGAAATAAAGGCTCTGAAAGCGATTTGTGGTGAACGTATTCTGAAAGTTATTATCGAAACTTGCCTTTTGACCGATGCTGAAAAGATCAAAATGTGTGAAATTGTTACGCAAGCCGGAGCTGATTATATCAAGACTTCTACCGGATTTTCGACCGGAGGAGCAACCTTTGCCGATGTTAAATTGCTGGTTGAAAATGTAGGTCCGCAGGTAAAAGTTAAGGCTTCCGGCGGTATTCGTTCTTTGGAAGATGCGGAGAAATATCTTACTATCGGAGCTTCAAGGCTCGGCACAAGTTCAGTTGTAAAAATTCTTAAACAACAGAATTAACATTCAACTATTTATTAAACAACAGATTTTAACACTCAGGCATTGACCGGAATTACAGAATTTAATTTTTAATTGTTAAATTGTTTAGATATTTACTTAGATTTAGTTTTTTACTAAAGAGAAAAATATAAAATAAAAAAATGGGAGAAAAACTATGAGAAAAAGAATAACAATTTTACTGGCACTATTACTGGCTTTATCAGTATTGATCGCAGGTTGTGCCAAAAAAGACGATGCGAAATCAGACTCGAAGGATGATGAAGCAAAAGTTGAGGAAAGCTCTGAACAAGCTGAAGATGCCAAGATAAAGGATGCTGAAACCGAAGCAGATACAGATAGCAAATCAGGAGCCAAGAAAAAAGTTGCAATCGTTTTACCGGTTGATCACTTGGCCCTCAATGCAGCACGTGACGCTATGATTGAGGTCATAACTCGAGAATTCGGCAAAGATAATGTTGAGTTTATAGTGAAAAATGCCAATGGTGAAGATTCGCTGTTGAATAGCATTTTCTCGGAAGTTGTAGGTTCAGAACCTGATATTATTTTACCGATAGCTACCGGTCCTTCTCAAATTGCGGCAACTACTACCAGCGAGATTCCGATTGTTTTTTCCTGTGTTACTGATCCGGTTGAGGCAGGGCTGACCCCTTCTTGGGAAGAAGCAGGGAAAAATGTTACGGGTGTTTCCGATATGGCAGATATTGAATCAATCATTGATTTTGCTTTACAACTCTATCCTGAAACTAAAACAGTCGGTATCGTTTATAATTCGGCTGAGGTAAATTCACAGGTTCAAGTTGAATTGTGCAAAGAAGTTTTGGAGAAAAAAGGTTTAGATTATAAAGAAGGTACAATTACCAATACTTCAGAATTACAACAAGTTGTAGAAAATTTAGCGGTTGACGTTGATATTTTCTATTCGCCGACCGATAATGATGTAGCTTCTGCAATGCCTGCTTTCCAACAAGTGGCTAATAAACATAATTTGCCGATTTTCCCGGGTGCCAGCACCATGGTAGAATCCGGCGGTACCGGAACAGTCGGTTTGGATTATTATGACTTAGGTTTACAAGCCGGCGAAATGGTTGTACGAATTCTGAATGGCGAATCTGTTGCGGACAATCCGCCTGAAACAGTAGAAAAAGTTACCAAAATTCTTAACCAAGATCAAGTTGAAGCTTTGGGTATAGTTGTATCGGCAGAACTTGAAAAAGAAGTTGAATACGTAACAACCCAAGAATAAAAAATTTATTTATGATCAACTTATGCAGGTATTTCTGCATAAGTTGAAAATAATTGTAATAGAAAGCAATTTATATAAAAAGATTCAAACATTTGCGAAAACTGTAAAACCAATGCAACAGTTGAAAATAAACGCAAAATGAGGAGAGTGAATAATGACCATAGCACAAGTACTTTCTGCTATTCAGTTAGGTCTGCTGTACGGTATTCTTGCTGTCGGTTTATATATACCTTTTAGGATATTAGATATTGCCGATATGTCAGTGCAAGGCACCTTCACGATGGGGATGATCATCACAGCCGTGTTTTCCTACAATAGAATGCCTTTTTTAGGTATTATTGTTGCCATATTGGGAGGAGCTATAGCCGGTATTGTAACCGGAATTTTACATACAAAATTTAATATTCCTTCGATTCTTTCGGGAATTCTTACGATGACCGCACTTTATACTGTCAATCTGATTATTGCTTCGGGCAAAGCAAACATTTCTCTGATCGGCAAAGATACGCTTTATACGATTGCCGATAAGCTGATCGGCAATGAACAAGCGACCAAGACAATCGTAACGTTGTTGATAGCTATATTGACGACAGTAATGATTTCCGTATTTTTTCATACGAGAACCGGCTTGACGATTCGAGCAACCGGTGACAATGCTGCAATGGTTCGTCATACTTCTATTAATACGGATAATATGAAGATGATCGGTCTTGGCTTGGGTAATGCAATGTCCGCTTTATCCGGAGCTTTAATCAGCCAATATAATTTATTTGCCGATGTTAATTCCGGAACCGGAATTTTAGTTGTTGCTTTGGCGGCAATCATTATCGGCGAAACTTTATTCAAACGAAATGGCGTAACTTTGGGTTTAATTTCAACTATTGTCGGATCGATAATCTATCGCTTTATTATTGCGGTTGCTTTGAAATTTGACGTGCTGCCATCATATGCTCTGAATATGATTTCGACCATAATCGTAATTATTGCTCTGATGTTCCCGACTATTAAAGAAACATTCGACCGCAATGCCAAGAAACGATTACATCTGGAATTGGCAAATAAATATTTGAATAACAATAATAATGTGCTGACCACAACTGAGAAAAATGTATCCGATCCACCTATAGATAAAAAATCAGGAGGGGAAAATGAATAATAGTAATGACCTGATGCTACGTATCCGTAGAATGACTAAAGTTTTCTTTCCCGGAACTTCAAACGAAAAAATAGCTTTGAATCGTGTAAATCTTGATTTGAAAAAAGGTGAATTTGTCACAATATTAGGTGCTAACGGTTCAGGTAAAACGACTCTGTTTAACGCAATATGCGGTACACTTGAACTTGATGACGGAATTGTTATTTTAGATGGTTCAGATATTACCTGGGAAAAAGAGCATAAACGGGCTTTGCATATTTCACGTATTTATCAGGATCCGCAAATGGGAACTGCACCAAACTTAACAATTGCAGAGAATCTGGCTTTGGCATATACGAGAAAGGCTTCACCATCTTTGTTTCCGCTCAATAAAAAGGATTATCGATTTTTTCATGAACAATTGGAAATTCTTGAAATGGATTTGGAATTACGAATGAATACGAAAATAGGTCTTTTGTCCGGTGGTCAACGGCAAGCAGTATCTTTGGTCATGGAAATTATCTCGCAACCCAAACTATTATTATTGGATGAGCATACAGCTGCACTTGATCCTCAAACTTCTGAGAAAATATTGGAAGTCACAAATAAATTTGTCCGCAGTGCCGGAGTCACTACGATGATGATTACTCACAATGTGCAAGATGCTTTGACGAACGGTGATCGGACAATAGTTTTCAGTGGCGGAATAATTGCACATGATTATCGAGGAGCAGAAAGAGATGCTCTCGATCCCAACAACTTACAAAAATTGTACGGTTAATATTTGCAGAAATTTATGATGAGAAGTTTATAGGAGTTATTTCTAAGAAATGATTTCTTAAAAAATATTCGGAAATATTTTTTAAAAAGGATAGATAAATAGATATAAGGTTGAATATAATAAATGTAAAACAGATATAATTAGATTCAGATAGAGGTGTCGTGTGAGCAGTAATGAAATAACAATTGATCGCCAGTCATATTATGATGATATTTATCGTTCAGTACGGGATAATGATCGTGAATTATTTCGAAGACTATTTCTCAAATTACATGACAGAGATCAACATGAAGTCTTTCATCTTCTATATCCGGAGAAAAAACGCAAAATAGCTGATTTGTTGACACCGGAAGAATTTGCGATAATTTTTGAGTGGATGGATGTTGAAGATCAGGAAGCGGCGATTGAGTATTTATCCCACAATTTTATCCAAGAAGTATTAAGTTATTTACCGGCGGATGTTATTGCCAATTTAATTCACGAGGCGGAAACAATAGAGTCGGAAACAATTTATGACCTCTTAGAGCCCGCTCAACGTGACTTGGTTCGTGAATTGCTCTCATATGAAGAAGAAACTGCCGGTGCAATCATGATAAAAGAGTTTCTTGCAATTTCACCCGAGAGTACGCTGAAAGAAGTCATTTCTTTTGTTAGGGAAAAAGGTCATCAGGCGGGTACAATTTACTATCTGTATGTACTCGACAAACAACATCATCTGCTCGGTGTTTTATCAATGCGTGATTTGATTCTTTCACCGGAAAACGAATTGGTCAAAAATGTTATGTTTCAACAAATGGTATCAGTACCGATTACGATGGATCAGGAAGAAGTTGCCAGGGTAATTCAAAATTATGATCTTCTGGCAGTTCCGGTTATCACGCCTGACAATAAAATGCGAGGGATTGTAACCTTTGACGATGTAATGGACATCCTGGAAGAAGAAGCGACGGAAGACTTAATTTCATTTGCCGGTGTTCCGCGTTCTTCAGCGGAAGATAAAGAACCGACTGTTCTTGAAACGGCAAAAAAACGTACGCCGTGGATTATAGTTCTGATCTTTTTAGGTTTAATGGTCGGTGGTCTAATCAGTATTTTTCATAAAACACTGGAGACGGTGATTGCTTTGTCCGCATTTATTCCTTTAATTACCGGTACAGGCGGTAATGTCGGTACCCAAGCTTTGGCGGTTACGGTACGTGACTTGAATTTGGGCGGCGAGGATATCGGACAAAGAATTTGGCAAACGGTCAAAAATGAATTTGGATCCGGAGTATTAATCGGTCTGATTTCAAGTCTGGTTTTATTTGTAGTTCTCAACATTTTAAAAATCGAATTGATATTGACTGTTATTGTAAGTGTTTCGATTTTTCTGACCATTTGTTTTTCAGCGGTAACCGGAGCAATTGTGCCGATTATATTGACCAAATTCAAAGTTGACCCGGCAGTTGCCAGCGGACCTTTTATCAGCACGATCATTGATGCTCTGGGCTTAATGATTTATTTTTTGATTGCAACAAACTTACTTGAACAGATTTAGTAATCGCAATTTCTTTATCCTGCAAATTCTAAGAAGTAAATTGATCTTAGCGGAACATAAATAATGGTAAATTGTAATATTAAATTAAATTTAAGTTTAATTTAATCATTCAAGGTGAATTTAAAAACATGAATATAATATAATTTTGACTTAATAGAATATGATTTTATTGCTATAATAAATATATAGTTTGTTCAATGATTAATGTATGTAAAAGAACCGTCGTTAACAGACAACGGCTAATGGCCGCCATATTGCCATAAAGCATCTAGTAATCATTGACAATGCATATTATATTTCAGAGATAGAATTGAAAAAGCGGCTTAATTTAAAGCTGAAGTAACAATTAAAGTGTTGGAGGAGAAAATGAAAAAGAAAATATCGTTACTGTTATGTTTAATCATGTGTTTAAGCTTATTGACAACAGGTTGCGGCGCAAAAAAAATTAACACAACCGATTTGATTAATGTTGTAGAAAAAGGTTTTAACGGATCCGGTTCCGTTGAAATAGAGGTAAATGCGATTTACGCCATGTCCTTGGTTTTAGGAAAATCAGGCAAGAAGAATCAAACTGACTTTCTCGGCATGGAAAACAGTCCGATCGTAAAATATATTGATTCGATTAAGCTGGATACGGTTAAAGGTGAAGGAGTGGAAAACGGCAGTCTATCCAACGGGGATAAAGTTGTATTAGTTCTCAAGGATGATCCGGCTCTGGCTAAACAAGCCAAAATGCAAATTAAAACAAAGGAAATTCCATATACTGTGAGCGGTTTGACAGATGCCGAAGAATTTGATCCTTTTGCTGATTTTAAAATGGAATTTAAGGGTGATAACGGTGAAGGATATTTCAGCTATGATTATCCCTGGGATTCACCGGTATATGTTTCGTATGAATTTAAAGATCAAGATGGTAAAGAAGTAGAATCATACGATTATGTACTCTCAAATGGCGATAAGATTACAGTCTATATTGATGCTGATGAAGAATATATTACGAGTCAAGGCTATGTACTTACACAAACAGAAAAAGAATATACAGTTTCCGGCTTGACCGAATTCGAGGAAATTACAGAAGAAACCTTGATTGATGCGGCAGTCTTTGAATTTTCCGGAGCTGCTCCTCAAGTATACATTGATGTAGATGATGATCTGCCTCAAGGTATCAAAGACTGTTTCTATTATTCAGTCAATCCATCTTATGACGTAAATATCGGTGACAAAATAACTTTGGAAATCAGTGTTTATCAATATAGTCTCAAAGATGCCGGTTATTCATTTCCCGCAGGTGACATTAAGCGTGAATTTGAATTGACTTCAGACATGGTTCCCAGATATTATTCGCCGGATGATGTTTTGACCAAAGAACAAAAAGACACAATTTTGGCTGAAATTGATGATGCTGTCAGCTCGGTAGTAGCAACTTCCAAGTCAGGTTATAAGACTGTTAACGATGAATCCGTAAAAGTGAAAGGACTGACAGAACTCGGACTTGATTCTGTTTACTTACTATATCCGAAAGAGTCAAGCTTGAAATCGGTTAGTACTGTAAACAGATTATGCTTTATTCATAAATTTGAATTTGAAACAGAAGAAGGCGAGAAAATTGAATCATATTTTTATGTGGGTATGAAAAACGTAATAATTAATACTGACGGTACGATTGATCTTGCTGAAATGTATCTTGAAGACAGCTATTATTTTGAAGAAAAAGATGATCTGATAGACGAATATATCAATGCATATAAAACAGATTATGTCGCTACTGAATTAAGCGATTTCGGCGGATAAACCGATCGTGAAACGAAAGAAACCGAAACAACAAATCAATAAATGAAACTGAAGACTGATGGCGGAACAGCAGATTTTCGGTTCAATAAAAGGAGTGCTGTGATAAAAATTACAGCACTCCTTTTTTCATGACAGCAGCATTATCTTTTGTTCGAATTGCGCCAGATTCCTTGTTCTGTGGCGGACTTGATCAAGTCTTCACGGAAATCGGGATGTGCAAGATTAATCAAACCTTCCGCTCTTTGCCAGGCAGATTTACCTTTCATATTGAACATACCGAATTCGGTAACGATATAGTGAACCGTAGTGTACGGATCGGTGATTCTTGATTTCGAGATGAAAGGAATAATACGACTGAAAGTTTCACCCTTTTTATTGGTAAAAGTTGAACTCAAAGCAATAAAACTTTTACCGCCTTGTGAATGATAAGCACCCATTACGAAGTCCAATTGACCGCCTGTTCCGCTGATATGACGGAAACCGGTAGATTCGGCATTTACCTGACCGAATAAATCAATTTCAATGGCGTTATTGATTGAGATGAAATTATCGATACTTGAGATAACTTGGGGTGAATTGACATAATCAACCGGTGCACTCATTAATTGCGGATTATGATCCATGAAATCATAAAGTTCCGAAGAACCGATTGCAAATGTAAATACCTGTTTACCGCGATTCAGCTTCTTTTTGTTACCGGTAATGATTCCGGCTCCGGTCATATTCATCATGCTGTCGACATAGAATTCACTGTGAATTCCTAAGTCTTTAATGTCAGAGGCTGCAATCATTTCGCCTACTGCATTGGGCATTCCGCCGATTCCTAATTGCAAGGTTGCTCCATCGGGAATTTGTTCCATAATTAATGCGGCAATTTTGCGGTCTGTTGCATCGGGTTCCGGATTGCCGATTGTGCTGACAGGTGAAGAATGTTCTACAATTGCATCAACCTGATCAATATGAATGCATTCATCATATAGACCGTAAACATGGGGCATTTGATCATTTACTTCGATAATAACATGTTTAGCCCGACGTACAACTTCCATGAGATGCGAATTACTTGGACCTAAGTTGAAGAAACCATGTTTATCCATAGGTGTTGTTTGCATCATCACTACGTCGACTTGTTCAATATCATCTTTGCTGCGGTACATAACCGGCGCTTCCGAATAACGAAATGGTATGTAAAAGGCATATCCTTTATTGGCATATTGGCGTTCGTAACCGCTGAAATGCCATGAATTCAATGTGAAAACGTTGCGATTTAATCTGTCATTTGCTTCCATTAGTGCAATGGGTCTGATACAAAGCAGTGCCCTGACATTCATATCCTCAAGTTCCTCTGCGCGATTGGCCAAGGCTTGATCGAGAACTAACGGCATGCTTGGACCCATTGTATAGTCCAACCAGTCACCCGATTTTACAATTTTCACTGCGTTTTCGGGAGAAGTCAGTTTTGCTCGATAAAGTGAATCATAATTTGTCATGTTAGTCCTCCATTGCATCTAAAAAGATTCTTGAATATTTCGAACACCAATATAAACATATAGGATGTCAGATCAAATGATATAATAATATATAAAATCAGATTAATGCAATATATTACAATAAACAAGTCATGCAACACTATATAATAAGTATAAAGAAAAATATAGAATTAATTAAAGAAGATTGTGCAATTTGACACATACTCGATGGCGCACCGTGAACGTTTACGATAATTAAATGTTTTTTTTACAAATGTTAAAAACTATTAGCATATTAATTGGCAATAATATACAATTATAAATGAAAAACAAGAATCCGTTTCCGAAATATCTAAAATCACAAGCTAAACGAAAGCTAAAAGCAAACGAATTTTCTCAAATAGTATTTATCAGATATAAATCATATATATTAAGAAAGATTCGCCAATAAACTGACTTTGAAAAACAGTTTATCAATAGAATAAATATCAACAAATACATACGAACACAAATATTAAAAATGCACAATTGTAAAAGTCAAATGCTGAAAAGGGGTATTTTATGTCGAAAAAAGTAATTATAGCTGGAACAGCCAGAACAGCAATTGGTTCAATGGGTGGAAGTTTGAGTACCGTACCGGTTGCCAAATTGGGAGAAATTGTCATTAGAGAAGCTGTAAAAAGAGCGGGCATTAAACCTGATGATGTGGATATGGTTTATATGGGTTCTGTTTTACAAGCTGCACAAGGTCAAAACATTGCCAGACAAGCTTCGATATATGCAGGGCTGCCGGTAGAAACACCTGCGATGACAGTCAATATTGTTTGCGGTTCAGGTTTAGAAGCGGTTAATATGGCTGCTCGTTTAGTTAAATATGGCGAAGCCGATATTGTAATTGCCGGCGGTATGGAGAATATGTCAAATGCACCATATGCCTTGACCAAAGCTCGTTATGGTTACCGAATGGGTGATGCTCAAATTCATGACACGATGACACATGACGGACTAACTGATATTTTCAATAATTATCATATGGGTATTACAGCTGAAAATGTAGCAGAAAAATATGGTTTGACCAGAGAGGAATTGGATGAGTTTGCTGCTAACAGCCAACAAAAAGCAGCGCAAGCTCAAGCAGATGGTAAATTCAAAGATGAAATTGTTGCAGTGGAAGTTAAGCGCCGCAAAGATACGGTTATTTTTGATCAGGATGAAGGTATACGTGACAGAACAACTGTTGAAGGTTTGGCGAAATTGCGCCCTGCATTCAAAAAGGACGGTATTGTCACAGCAGGTAATTCATCAACTATTAATGACAGTGCTGCGGCAGTAGTTGTAATGAGCGAAGAAAAAGCCAAGGAGCTTGGTGTTACTCCGGAAGCTGAATGGATTGACAGTGCTTTAGGCGGAGTAGATCCTGCTTTAATGGGACTTGGTCCGATTTATGCAACCAGGAATCTAATCAAAAAAATAAATTTCGGTATTCAGGAATTTGATTTGATTGAAGCCAATGAAGCCTTTGCCTCACAATCAATTGCAGTTATACGAGATTTAGAATTGGATCCTGCCAAAGTTAATGTTAACGGCGGTGCAATTGCTTTAGGTCATCCGATTGGTGCATCAGGTACACGTATTTTGATTACTCTGATCCATGAAATGAATAGCCGCGATAATGCGG
The DNA here is from genome assembly GCA_012838135.1 of Clostridiaceae bacterium. Classification (GTDB taxonomy): domain Bacteria; phylum Bacillota; class Clostridia; order Saccharofermentanales; family DTU023; genus UBA5436. Next base: position 15,826 of record DUPV01000027.1, read on the forward strand.
AACTTGGTTTAGCTACTTTATGTATTGGCGGCGGAATGGGTTGCGCTACAGCAATCAGAAAATACAAATAATAGAGCTGTTCAACTTCTGATTTGCCAGCAGATGATTTGGCGGAAGAGTACAGCAATCAGAAAAAACAAATAAGATTTTGAATTAAAAGGGGGAAAAAATGGAATTTGTAAAAGTTAGTTTAAATGATGCGGTAGCAACGATTACAATTGATCGTCCCAAAGCTTTGAATGCATTGAATACCCAAGTTTTACGAGAAATTGCCGCAGCTTTCGCCGGTTTGGATCTTAAAGCAATACGCTGTGTAATCCTGACAGGTGCAGGTGACAGATCTTTTGTAGCCGGTGCGGATATAGGTGAAATGGTCGAGATGGATTCCGCAGCAGGTAAGGAATTGGGTATCACCGGCAACAAAGTCATGCGTGATATTGAGAATTTTCCGATTCCGGTTATTGCAGCGATTAACGGTTTTGCTTTAGGCGGCGGTAATGAATTGGCAATGAGTTGTGATATTCGTTTAGCAAGCGATAATGCTATTTTCGGCCAACCTGAAGTCGGTCTGGGAATTACAGCAGGATTTGGCGGTACTCAAAGATTGGCTCGTGTCATAGGTTCTCTTTCCAAAGCAAAAGAAATTCTATATACAGGCAGAAATATTAAAGCGGATCAAGCCCTGGAAATCGGTCTGGTAAGTGCAGTTTATCCGCAAGAAGAATTGATGTCACAAGCTGAAAAGATGGCTTCAATAATTGCGGCCAATGCGCCGATTGCTGTACGCAATACTAAAGAAGCAATCGATCGCGGCTTGCAAACCGATATCGATTCCGCAATTGCAATTGAAGTTGATTTATTTGGAGCATGTTTTGATTCGGCAGACCAAAAAGAAGGTATGAACGCATTCTTAGAAAAACGTAAAGAAAAGAATTTTACTAATAAATAATACTGAGACTTGTGAATTATCTTAAGTTATTATGTTAGAGGTTAGTTAAACTAGTTTATTATTCAGAAAGTTTTTATGAGAGAGAAAGGAATAAATATGAAAATTGGTGTTATTGGTGCGGGTACAATGGGAAGCGGTATTGCTCAAACTTTTGCACAAACGGAAGGTTATGAAGTAATGCTTTCGGATATAAATATTGAATTGGCGGAAGCTGGCAAAGCAAGAGTGGCTAAGGGATTAGCCAGATTGGTTGATCGGGGCAGAATGGAACAGGATAAAGCAGATGCGATTGTTGCCAATATCACACCTTGCTTGAACAAAGACTTGGCTGATTGTGATCTGGTGGTTGAAGCAGCTCTTGAAGACATGGACGTCAAAAAAGCAACTTTCAAAGAATTGGATGAACTTTGCAAAGCGGATACAATTTTTGCCACAAATACATCTTCACTCTCAATTACGGAAATCGGCAGCGATCTGGGCCGTCCGATTATCGGGATGCATTTCTTTAATCCGGCTCCGGTTATGAAATTAGTTGAAGTTATTCCGGGGCTCAACACACCGGATGAACTGGTTGAAAAAATTACAAACATTTCGCAGGAAATCGGCAAAACTCCGGTTAAAGTGAATGAGAACGCTGGTTTTGTCGTAAACAGAGTACTGATTCCGATGATTAATGAAGCGGTTGGACTTGTAGCAGAAAATGTAGCAAGTGCCGAAGGCGTAGATACGGCAATGAAACTCGGTGCAAATCATCCGATGGGACCGTTGGAATTAGGAGATCTGATCGGTTTGGATGTCTGTCTGGCAATTATGGAAGTTCTGTATGCTGAAACCTGCGATTCAAAATATCGTCCGCATCCTCTACTTCGCAAAATGGTTCGCGGCGGCAATTTAGGTCGTAAAACCGGCAAAGGATTTTATGATTACAGCAGATAATGGCACTAATTAATAATAGCACTAATTAATTAAACCGAATGAGCATCAGTTTGTTGAAGTATTATCAACTACGACTGCTTATTCGGTTTTTTGTTATCATCTTCTTATTGTGATTAATTTATTTTTATTATTTATCAGGGTTCAACATTTTCGAGTACTTTTATATATGTATTTTCCATACCATTTTCTTCAATGAAACGATAATATTTATAAATATCTTCTTCTAAAAAACTGATGTCCCTTTTCCAAAAATCTTTGTTTTCTATAATTTCCTGAACAGAGGATTCTTGTACAAAATGTATTGTTTCAGGTGAATCACTTGCTTTACAATTTTTATAATAGAAAATTAAAGAGGCAAAAGACATGATCAAACCCTGCGGTATTCTTTCAAATTTATCATAGTATTCCAGAATTGTCGGTAAAACTCTTGTTTCATATTTAGCAATCGAATTCAATGCTATAGATTCCAAATAATGTTTGATAAATGGATTGTTAAATCTTTCAATTACATTTTTAGCAAACTCGATATCTTCTTCCGAATTACCTAATGTTGGAAGAATTTCCTTCTCTATGATGTGTCTCAGATATGAACTGACCAGTTCGTCATCCAGACAATCTTTTACTGTCTCTAAATTGTACAATAATGCTCCCGTAACCATCGCAGTGTGACAACCATTCAAAATTCTAACTTTTCTCTTCTTGTAAGGTTTCACATCATTTGTCCATATGACGCTCAATCCTGCTTTTTGCAACGGCAATTCTTTTTCGTAATTTCCCTCTATAACCCATAAATTGAAATATTCAGCTACATCAATTAATCTGTCATGCCAAGAAATTCTAGCCTGAAATTCTTTAATATCATCTCTGGGATAGCCTGTTGTGATACCATCAACTAAAGTATTGGAAAATTGATTTTCACTCAGAATCCATTCTTTAAAATTTTCGCCGAGATTCCATAAATCCGCGTAGTCTAAAATATATTTTTGTAAAAAATCCGCATTATTATCAATTAGCTCACAAGGTAAAAATATAAAACCCGGTAACTTTTTTTTGTATCTTCTATACAGTAACTGTGTTAATTTACCGGGAAAAGAATCAGCCGGTTGATCTTCGAATTTGTCTTTCTCAGAAAAGGCTATTCCGGCTTCTGTCGTATTAGAAACAATAAATCTGAAATCCGGATTGTCCGCCAATTGCAAATATTCTTCAAAATTTGTATAACAATTGATTCCTCTGCTTATCGAATTTATTTCAATTTTTTCATCGTATATTTTTCCCTCATTTATCCCGCGAATAAAGAGATTATATTTACCGTTTTGATTGTTTAAAATATCAACCATCCCTTCACGCAATGGTTGCACAACAACGACCTTTCCATCATAAAGTGAATTTTTATTCAACACATCTATAAAGTAATCGAAAGAAGCTCTCAAAAAATTACCTTCACCAAATTGTATGACTGTTTCCTTCATTTTGTAACCTTTCTCATCTTTTATTCTTTAAACAATATCGTTTAAGTTTAGATTATTTTTATCGATTTATAATGTCAGCTTTAGAAGATAGCGTCAAGTTATTGTTAGGTATATAATCAGTATAATAGGTTATAAGATGAATGAATTATATTTTGATTTGCAATGCAGTATTGAGTTTTAGAATATTCAGAAAATATTAAATTTAAATTGTTGAAATAATTGTTTTGAGGGCTTGAATATGTTGAGCATGAAAAAAATGATGAGAGTTTTCATCTTAGTTATATTTTTTAGTGTTTCTATATCTGCCGGTTCGTCTTGTTCGTCGACAGCTCAAAAACTGAAAACGATAGAATCGATTCAGAAGTCAAATATTGAAACAACATCTGATCTTGAGCAGAAATCATCTTTAAATTCAAAAACAGAAAACGATCAAACCGGAACAGAAACTACGGGTGCAACTCGACCGGAAACAAAAGTTAGTACTGAAACAGAAGCCCCAACTCAAACCCAAACTCGAACTCAGACTAATGAAACAAATCCGCAAGACGATTCAAAGTTTGGGGAATTGCCGCAAGAACCGGATGAACTGTGGAATTATTTTGAACAAAATGAATGGAAAGATTATTCTCTGGATGAAACCCCTAACATTACTACTTTATTGCATTCGATTGGTGAAGGATTGTTGTTTGTTCAATTTTACGATAACAGCAGTGATGAATATTATGATCCGGCAGTCTCGCCACCTGATCTTGCAGATTTTCCTTTTACGAAGATTAAAGATGGTACTTTGCTATTAGAAAAAGAAAAATTGAGCAAGGAAAATATTGTTGATTTAATGCACCTTATAATTGTTTATCGGTGTTATCCGTTGATTAATTATGGTGAAGCAGATGAGCCGATGTATTCATTGGTCGGTATTGCAGAAATACGTCATGCTGTCAGATATGCTTTTTTATTAGATGAAGATGTTAATGCAGAAGTTATTGAGGAATTTTTTAATCAAGAAATAATCTCGGCTACATCAGATGAAAATTTAGTTAAAACCGGCGGAGTTGGTGGCATATTCGGCACACAATTTTATCCTCAAACTGTTCAAGTGTCATCGGATGGAATTTTACGCGTAACGGGATGTGTGATGAATTTTGAATTCAAAAATTATGCTTATCCGTTTGAAGCATATTTTACACCAAATCCGTGGAGTATTTGGGACGGGTATACATTGAATACAATTAGATTAACAAACATTGATGCTGACGGAAAATGGCGGATTGATAAATCTGTGGTTGATTTGTTGTCGGATGATAAATAATTCAGCTTGAATTTTGACGAATCTCCAGTTACTAAGGCTTTACAACACACTTTTTTACTGATAGAATAAATTGCTGTAATTCCGGACAATTAAATTTAATGAGAATTTTCATACTAATTGTTAAGGAAAAACATATTGATAATAAATGAAAGGAGGAAAATAGATGCCTACATTTAACCAGCTGGTCAAAAAAGGTCGCTCAACCAAAAAAGACAAGTCGGATTCACCGGCATTGGGTTATGGAATGAACTCATTGCGTAGTCGTGCTTCGAGATACAATTCACCGCAAAAACGCGGAGTTTGTACTTCAGTAAAAACAACCACACCGAAAAAGCCGAATTCGGCATTGCGTAAAGTTGCCAGAGTACGTCTGACCAATCAGATGGAAGTATCAGCATATATTCCGGGTATCGGTCATAACTTACAAGAACATAGTGTTGTTCTAATTCGTGGTGGTCGTGTTAAGGACTTACCGGGTGTTCGTTATCACGTAATTCGTGGCACATTGGATACAGCAGGCGTATCAGATCGCAAACAGGGTCGCTCAAAATATGGAGCGAAGAGACCAAGATCCGTCACGTAATCAGACGGAATCGATCGGTTGGACAATCTATGTCGCAGAAGGCCTCTATTTTTCCTTATGAAATATCAGGGTCATTCTGGCCTGACACGATCCAAACCGTGAGTACCTATGATTTCGGTAGTACCGTATAATCATGAAAGGAGGGAAGAAATGCCAAGAAAGGGCCATGTTCCAAAGAGAGAAATTCTACCTGATCCGCAATACCACGACTTGAAGGTCGCAAAATTAATTAATATGGTAATGTTGGACGGCAAAAAATCTTTGGCTCAAAGAATTGTTTACGGTGCATTTGATATCATCAAAGAACGCACAGAACAAGAGCCGTTAGAAGTTTTTTATCAAGCTTTAGAAAATGTTATGCCTATGCTGGAAGTTAAAGCCAGGCGTGTCGGCGGTTCAAACTATCAAGTTCCGATTGAAGTCAGACCTGAAAGACGCCAAACTTTAGCTTTGCGTTGGATTGTCGGCGCTGCTCGTGCACGTCATGAACGTAGCATGAATCAACGTTTGGCCAATGAAATTTTAGATGCAAATAACAGCACCGGCTCAGCATTCAGAAAAAAAGAAGAAATGCATCGTATGGCAGAAGCAAATCGAGCTTTCGCTCATTACAGATGGTAAGTTGAACTATCTGTGGTGCTGATTGAACTGAATTATAATCCAAGATCAATTTGATAAGGATTAAGAAGATTAAGATCAGATTTAACATATAATCAAGTAAGTAAAAATTGAGTAAAAAAGTAAGTAAGTTTAAGAAGTAAGTAAATAATAAATTACAAAAAGAAAATACTTAAATAACTATTCGAAGGTATATTATGAAGTTATTAATGAATAATGAAAGGAATTAACCCGCATGCCTAGAGAATTTTCATTAGAAAATACGAGAAATATAGGCATAATGGCACATATTGATGCCGGTAAAACTACTACGACAGAAAGAATTCTGTATTACACAGGAAAAATTCATCGTTTAGGAGAAACCCATGAGGGTGCTGCCACCATGGATTGGATGGAGCAAGAGCAAGAACGTGGTATAACAATCACTTCAGCTGCTACTACAGCCCAATGGAAAAACCGGAGAATCAATATTATCGATACACCGGGACATGTTGACTTTACTGTTGAGGTGGAGCGTTCTTTGCGTGTTCTGGATGGTGCAGTAACGGTATTTTGTGCTAAAAGCGGTGTTGAACCCCAAACTGAAACTGTTTGGCGCCAAGCAGACACTTATGGTGTTCCCAGAATGGCCTATATTAATAAAATGGACATTTTAGGTGCTGATTTTTTCAATGTCATAGAAATGATCAGAGATCGTCTGGGTGCTAATCCGCTTCCGATTCAATTGCCGATCGGTAAAGAAGAAAATTTTACAGGAATTGTAGATTTAATGACTATGAAAGCTGTAATTTACAAAAATGATGAGGGTACCGAGATTGAAGAATCAGATGTTCCGGCAGAAATGTTGGAACAGGCAAAACTATATCGCGAGCAAATGGTTACGGCAATTGCCGAAACAGATGATGATCTGGCAGAAAAATTCTTAATGGAAGAAGAGATTTCGATTGAAGAGTTGAAGAGCGCCTTACGCAAAGCGACAATCAGTACGGAAATTGTACCGGTTGTTTGCGGTACATCGTATAAGAACAAAGGTGTGCAGTTACTCTTGGATGCAGTTGTAGATTATATGCCATCTCCGTTGGATATTCCGGCGATTGACGGAATTAATCCTCTGACAGGCGAAGAAGAAAAACGTCACGCTGATGATAGTGAGCCTTTTTCAGCTTTAGCTTTCAAGATTATGACTGACCCGTTTGTCGGTAAATTGTGCTTTTTCAGAGTATATTCCGGCACGTTAGAATCCGGATCATATGTTTATAATTCGATTAAAGAACAACGGGAACGTATCGGACGTATTCTGTTAATGCACTCTAACCATCGTGAAGAAACCGACAAGGTATATTCCGGTGATATAGCAGCTGCAGTAGGTTTAAAGAATACATCTACCGGTGAAACTCTATGTGATGAGAAAAATCCGATAGTATTGGAATCGATGGATTTCCCGGAACCTGTTCTTTCAGTTGCAATTGAACCGAAATCGAAGGCCTCACAAGAGAAATTGATTACGGCTATGGCAAAATTGGCGGAAGAAGATCCGACATTTAAAACCAAAACAGATAGTGAAACCGGACAAACTCTGATTTCAGGTATGGGCGAATTACATTTAGATATTATTGTAGATCGTTTATTCCGAGAATTTAAGGTTGAAGCCAATGTCGGCGAACCGCAGGTTGCATACAGAGAAACCATTACAAAACCGGTGGAAGCCGAAGGCAGATTTGTTAGACAATCCGGAGGTCGCGGTCAATATGGACATTGTGTTGTTCAATTTGAACCGCTGCCTGCTGATCAAACATATGAATTTGTTGATAAGATTGTCGGAGGATCAATTCCCAGAGAATACATTGGCTCAGTCGATGCGGGAATTCGCGAAGCGCTGCATTCTGGTGAAATTGCCGGTTATCCTGTCGTAGGTATTAAAGCAACTTTGATTGACGGTTCATATCACGATGTCGACTCATCGGAAATGGCTTTCAAAATTGCCGGGTCAATGGCATTGAAAGAAGCCATGCGTAAAGGCAGTTCAGTATTATTAGAACCGATGATGAAAGTGGACGTAGTTATACCGGAAGATTATATGGGTGATGTTATGGGTGATTTAAGTTCACGTCGCGGACAGATTCTAGGTAATGAACCTCGCGGTAATACAGTGGTTATTTCAGCCTATGTACCATTATCCGAAATGTTCGGTTATGCAACCAATTTACGTTCCAGGACTCAAGGTCGCGGTACTTTCGTAATGCAAATTGATCATTATGAAAGAGTTCCGGCCAGTTTAACAGAGAGCTTTTTAAGCTCATATTAATTAACAAAACAGTTCGTTAGTTTAATGAACTATTGAATGATTGCCAAAGTGCAATAAATGTGTAAAATATAAAAGAGATAATTAAAAGAAAGAAAAAAATGATCAGTATTATGCTGTATCAATAAGGAGGATCTTTTTAATGGCTAAAGCAACGTTTGAAAGAAACAAGCCGCACGTTAACGTAGGGACCTTAGGTCACGTTGACCATGGTAAGACAACACTTACCGCTGCGATTACTAAAGTACTTGCTATGCAAGGTGGTGCAGACTTTACAGATTATGCAAATATCGATAAAGCACCTGAAGAAAGACAACGTGGTATCACAATCAGTACATCACACGTAGAGTATGAAACAGAAAATCGTCACTACGCTCATGTAGACTGTCCGGGCCATGCTGACTATATTAAAAACATGATTACCGGTGCTGCTCAAATGGACGGTGCCATCTTAGTAGTTTCAGCTGCTGACGGTCCGATGCCGCAAACTCGTGAACACATCTTGTTAGCTCGCCAAGTTGGCGTTCCGACAATTGTTGTTTACATGAATAAAACAGACCAAGTTGATGACGAAGAATTATTAGAATTAGTTGAAATGGAAGTTCGTGAACTCTTAAGCGAATATGAGTATGACGGAGATGACACACCTGTAGTTCGCGGTTCAGCCCTGAAGGCTCTCGAGAGTACAAGTGAAGATATAAATGCACCTGAATATGCTTCGATTCTGGAACTTATGGCAGCAGTAGACGAATTCATTCCGACGCCTGAACGTGAAACCGATTTACCGTTTGCAATGCCGGTTGAAGACGTTTTCACAATTACCGGTCGTGGTACAGTTGCTACAGGACGTATTGAGCGTGGAACAATTAAACTCCAAGCTCCGGTTGAAATCGTGGGAATGCAAGAGAAGCCGACCAACACAGTTGTTACAGGTATTGAAATGTTCCACAAAATGATGGATCAAGGTGAAGCCGGTGATAACGTAGGTCTTTTATTGCGTGGTGTCGACCGTGATGGTATTGAACGTGGTCAAGTTGTTGCAGCTCCCGGTACAATTAAACCTCATACAAAATTTGTCGGACAAGTTTATGTTTTAACCAAAGAAGAGGGTGGTCGTCATAAGCCATTCTTCTCAGGATATCGTCCACAGTTCTATTTCCGTACAACAGACGTTACCGGTATTGCTCATTTACCGGAAGGAACAGAAATGTGTATGCCGGGTGACCATACTTCAATGACAGTTGAATTGATCACACCGATCGCTATTGAAAAAGGTTTGAAATTTGCTATCCGCGAAGGTGGTCGTACAGTAGGCTCAGGCTCAGTTACAGACATAATTGAATAATCAAAACCATTATCGAATAGTTATTAACTTACTCGATTAAAGAAAGAGGGTACACCATTATGGCAGTACCCTCTTTCGATTTTATAAGCTTGAATAATGAAATTTGATTATCTGAAATCTTCTAAATTTAATAAAGCATGCTACAATTAGATAATAAATTATTAATAAGTGTGATAATACTATTCTGGGAGGTTTTAATAAATGTACTATAAGAGAAAGATTGCAGACGATATTTATTATGTCGGTGAGAGTGACCGGCGTTTGGAAAGATTCGAAAACATGTTTGAATTGCCGAACGGTGTTGCTTATAACTCATATTTGATCGCAGATGAAAAAACTGCATTGTTGGACGGTATCGATGAAACTGTTTCCGAGAGATATTACGAAAATATTCGCTTTGCCTTAGACGGCAGAGATTTGGATTATTTGATTGTCAATCATGTTGAACCTGATCATTGCAGCAGTATCAATAATGTTTTAAGGGAATATCCTGAAGCTATCATGGTGATAACCCAAAAAGGTTTGCAGTTCATGGAACAATTTTATAATCTCGATTATCAGGATCGGGTAATGATTGTGAATGAAGGTGATCAATTGGATTTGGGCAAACATCAATTGGAATTTATTATGGCACCGAATGTACATTGGCCGGAAGTTATGGTGACCTATGATCATACCGATAAGATTTTATTCAGCGCTGATGCTTTTGGTGCTTTCGGTGCGATTGAAGGCCATTTATTTGCCGATCAAGTGAATTTTGAACGTGATTGGCTGGCTGAAGCCCGTCGTTACTATATCAATATTGTCGGACGTCAAGGGGTCTCAGTTATGCGCCTTTTCAAAAAATTGGAAGGCAAAGATATCAACTTAATTGCACCATTACATGGACTTGTGTTCAGAACTCCGGATATGATCTCGATGATTCTGGATAAATACACGAAATGGGCTACATATGAACCGGAAGAACAAGGTGTAGTATTAGTTGTTGCTTCTATGTATGGTGATTCACAAAATATGAATGATATATTGGCAGCGATGCTGGCAGATCGTGGTGTTGAGAATATTCGTGTTTACGACATTTCCAAAACTCCTCCCTCCGGAATCATTGCAGATTTGTTCCGGTTTTCCAATGCGGTCTTCACTTGTTTAACATACAATACCTTGTTGTATCCCGGAATGGATGCTTTAATGCGTGAATTGGCTATGCTCAATTATTCCAATCGCAAAATCTCATATTTAGAAAATCAAAGTTGGGGTGGCAGAGCATTAGCGATAGCTCAAGAAATATTCAGCAAATGTAAAAATCTGGAAGTTGTAGGTGAACCGTTTAAAATCAAAAGTTCGGTTGCACCTGAACAAATTGACGATTTGTTGAAATTAGCAGATGAAATTGCAGCATCAATGCAGTAATAATGATTTATGATTATACGCTTGCATAGAATTGCGCACTTTTTAAGTTTATGCAGCAAATCTTCGGTACAACTTTAAATTCTATGCAAGTTTTTTGATAAGTTTATTTTGTATGTTTACCTTCTTTGGTTGTGTCGGTAGTGGAAAAATCAACGCCAGTCGGTTCAGGATTTTCTGTTTTGAATTCATAATCTTTACCGGGAAGAACTGCATTGAGAATAATCCCTGCTAAAGAGGCAATTGCAATACCTGATAAATTAATGCTTTGACCGGCGATTACGAAAGTAATGCCACCGACTGTATTGAAACCTAAAGCACTGGTTAAAATTACAGCAGCAATAATCAGATTGCGACTCTTAGTTAAATCTACCTGATTTTCAACTAAGTTTCTTACACCGATTGCTGAGATTGTTCCGTACAGAATTAAAGAAACACCGCCTATAATTGCTACCGGAACAGTACGAATGATTTCACTGAAAACAGGAAAAATTGACAGGATAACTGCAAAAACTGCAGCAATTCTGACAACGCCCGGTGCGTAAATTCTTGTCAAGGCTAAAACGCCGGTGTTTTCGCCATATGACGTGTTTGCCGGACCGCCGAAAGCGGCAGATAGCATTGTAGCCAAGCCGTCACCGGTTAAAGTACGATCAAGTCCCGGATTTGAGATGTAATTGATACCGGTAGTAGCACTGACTGCTGAAACATCACCGATATGTTCCATAATGGTTGCTAAAGCAATTGGTGCTATGGTAAAGATTGCCGAAAGATCAAATGTGGCAAAGTATTCTTTGTAAATCGGCAGTTCAATAATTCTGCCGTCACTGATTACTTGTTTTACACTGGAAAAATCAATTACGTTAGTTACCAAAGCTACGAGGTAACTTCCGACGATACCCAATACAATCGGGATTATCTTGATCATACCTTTGCCCCAGATATTGCAGACAATGATGATCACAACAGAGATAATTGCCAACAGCCAATTTTCGCTGGCGTTGACGATTGCACCCGGTGCCAAAATCAAACCGATAGAAATAATGATCGGACCTGTAACTACAGGTGGGAAAAATCGCATTACTCTGATTACACCGAATAATCTGATCAGTCCGGCAAGCACAAGATAGACAGCACCTGCAACAATAATACCGCCATTGGCTTTTGCTAGCAGTGCAGGATCAGCTACACCATCAACAGCAGGTGCTACTGCGGCATATCCACCGAGGAAAGCAAATGATGAACCGAGAAAAATCGGTACTGTACCGCCGGTAATTAAATGAAATAGCAATGTTCCGAGACCGGCCATCAATAAACTGGTTGAGATTGGTAATCCGGTAATTAACGGGACTAATACTGTCGCGCCGAACATGGCGAAAGTGTGTTGTAAACCGAGAAGAAGAGCCTGGGGTTTGGAAATTTGTTTAAGCGAATAGATCGCCTCTTCACCCAAGCGAGTATTTTTATCTGAATTCATATTGCCTCCTGAATCTTGTTGCCTCGCAGGACAATCTTAAAGTTTCCGTTAGAAGTGTGACATAACGGTGTTCATTCGTCAAACATATTTCTTAATCAAGATAGAAAATTTTGAACTTTATTCTTTTCCCGATGAGCCGGCAAAAGGCTACTCTGATTGTTCTGAATATACTAAACCTGTCAGACAATTGTTGCCCGGAATATGTTAGAATCAATTAATGCGAAAAAAAGAACTCGATACAAATACCATACGGAGTTATATTCAAACACCGCTTAAAATAGGCGATTTAATCATAAAAAACAGATTGGCTTTGGCGCCGCTGGCCGGAACTTCCGAGGTTATATTTCGTTCAATTTGCAGCGAATACGGTGTCGGACTGACTACGACTGAACTCGTTAGTGCGCGGGGTATTTGTTACGACCCTAAATTGAAACGCAACTATCAATATTTAGCAATAGATCCTGATAAGGAAAATGCAGTAGCAATCCAACTTTTCGGACACGATCCGGCAGATTTTAAATTGGCAACAGAAATAATTTTGCAACATCCCATTTTGGCACAAGTATCAATGTTGGATATTAATATGGGTTGTCCGATGAAAAAAGTCATAAAAACCGGAGCCGGTTCGGCCTTGATGAAATCACCTGGTTTAGCACAACAAATAGTTAAGGCAGTTGTAGAAATTGCAGATAAATATCATAAACCGGTCAGCGTGAAAATCCGTTCCGGTTGGGATCAAGATTCGATAAATGCACCGGAATTTGCCAAATTAATGGAAGATGCGGGTGCAAAACTGATTACAATTCATGCCAGAACCCGTAATCAGATGTATTCCGGACAGGCAGATTGGGACATTATTGAACAAGTGGTGGATCGGGTTTCAATTCCCGTATATGGCAACGGGGATTTGACAGACGTCATTTCAATTTTGAAAATGTATCGGCAGACCAACTGTTCCGGTTTTGCAATCGGTCGAGCTGCTCAAGGTAATCCCTGGATTTTTGCCGAAATATTTGATCCGGATTTCGAACTGACAAATCAAGAATGGTTAACAGTAATAGATCGCCATGTATCAGCTATGATTGAAAAGCTGGGTGATGAAGCAATAGCCATTAGCAAAATGCGGACACAGCTATCTGCCTATTTAAAAGGTAAAAAACACGCAAGTAAAGCACGCAATGCAATCATGCAGTGTACAACGAAACGCCGGTTGTCTGAAATATTGTGTACAATTTAAAGATAAACAAGATGAAAAATGTATAACCATAAAAAGAGGGTAGGCGAATTGCAAAATGAAATAAAATTCAAAATCAGTTTAATTTGCAATTCAAAGGTGTTGTTTAACAGGGCGAGTTGTAAAATGAAATGAAATTTAAAAGGCTCGCGACAATTCTGTACAATGTTATTTGAAAACACGAAACAAAGGAGAATCGTTTTGAGCCAAATACATTGTATCAGGAAAAGGAAACCGGGTCAGCATTTAAATTTAGCAGATAGAAAAATACTAGAATATCTTTATAATCAAAATTTGAAACGTAGTAAAAAAGAGAAATTAACCCAGAAGGAACTGGCAAAACAGTTAGGCTGGAGTGAAGCAACCCTAAGTAGAGAAATAAAGCGAGGAATAGTAAAACAACAAGCAAGTGATTTAACCATGTATGAGACTTATTCCTCATATGTAGCTCAAAGTAACATCCAACAAAACTGGGAAAGAAAAGGCCCGGACTTAAAGATAGGCAAAGATTATAAACTGTGTGAAACAATAGAGAACATGCTTTTAGGGGAAGTAATGCCAAACATAAACCGACTGCGTTATTCACCGGAAGCGATAGTAATGCACTTTGACAAGAATGGTTGGCCTACAGGAACCAGAATATGTGCTAGAACGATCTACAATTATGTAGAGCAAGAAGTGTTTCTGAATGTAACAAGACAGGACTTACCACGCAAAGGGGCAAGAATAAAGCGGCGGTATCGTCGCATAGAGAAACGCTTGTCACCACCTGATAAAAAGCGAATAGATCATCGTCCGGAAGCAAGCAACTTGCGCAGCGAAAGAGGGCATTGGGAGATGGACTGTATAGAATTAATAAAATCAGATTATACATGTTTATTAACCTTAGTAGATCGATCTAGCCGAGAATGTCTTATCTTCAAACTGAGACGTCAAAGCCAAGAGTCTGTACTACGTAAATTTAATGGTCTGGAACGAAAAATGGGAAGAAAAGCTTTTAGAGAGAAATTTAAGAGTATAACAGTA
>DUPV01000028.1 GCA_012838135.1 Clostridiaceae bacterium
GATGAGTTATTTGATATACTTTTCATGAGATCTGAATTGTCCTTTCTCGGAGGTAAATGTGGTTAGTCAAAAACATTCTACCAGAGGCTTTTCAGATCTCTTTTTAATTTTTAAGTTAACAAAACACGAATTTTTACTTGGAGGAATTATTATGAAACTAATCTTTTTTCACAATTGGTTTTACACATCATCTGAAAGAGGTGAGAAAAAAGCAATGGAAGCCATCGAGGCAATTAAGCTGAATATTGAATCTTTTCCATTTAGTGAACACAATTACGAAATAGCATCCGCAACAGCAAAAACTTACAGTGACCATTACTGGCTCTTGCTGTTTTTGGTGTCTAGCGGTGCTTCCGGCGATGACAGCTCGGAAATAAAGGAAAAAATCGAAGCGTGGCTTGAATCCATTGGTGTCTGGAGTAATGACGACAGAACTGTAATGACCGCCCGATTTGATACCTTGCAGGAATGTTTGGAAAACTCCTATCCCGGTGCTTATACCTTACATACTCTGATTCGCGCAGGCAAGATTGTTAATCAATAAAACATTAAATCAACGCTCAAATTCTAAAATTTGAGCGTTAGTCAGTTGCCATATATCATTTTTCGTTATTTGACTATCCGGTAAAGCCAATGCTTGATAACTATTTTTTAAAAACAGAGCCATGCGTCGTGTTTCAATTAAGGGAACAAAATGCGAACCTTCTGCATCACCTTTGAAATAAACATATTTTGCTTCAGGCAAATCTTTAATATTTTCATAAAATTCTGCGGTAAATTTATAAGGCATCATCGGATCCGGCAGCGCATGCCAATAAAATACCGGACGACCGGCAATCGCTTCAGGCTGCAAGCTTAAATCAAAATTTTCTAATCTCGGCAAAAGTTCCAGAATTAAATCTGATTCTTTATTAATAATACCCTGCTGCAATCTTTCATCCGGTAATGTAATTCCCGGATAAAATTCTTCCGTAATTCTAAAAACATCTCCCAACCCTGCAAAACTTAACCATTCAGCAAATTTTTGTAATTGAGGTGATGCCATAAAAATGCCGGCAGCTTTTAATTCCGAATGTTTTCTGATTAAAATATTTGTGATTAAACCGCCCATAGACACTCCGGCTACACAATAGAAATTATTTGCTATCAATTGTTTGGTTTTATAATAATCAATTATTTTTTCAAATTCAGCCGCTGTTTCCATAATGCTAAGAAAAAGAAAATGGGCATCCCACATTTTTAAGGGAGTTGTATTGCGTTCTCCATGGTAGGCACAGTCAGGTACAATAACTCGAAAACCGAATTTTGCAATAATTTCACCGAAACCGGCACCATTCATTTTGTTCGAAGTCCATCCATGATAGAAGATGATTAACGGAATACTCTGACCTTGCAACTTCCGAGGAACAATCTCAATTACCGGAATATTATCAATCAACAGTTTTTTTGAAATCAACTTGATATGCAACACAAAACAACCTCTTTAATCGTCTGATAAAATCAGCAATAAATCTTCAAAATTAATTAATATTATTTAAAGAACTTCTTAAGATTAAATATAATTACTTTATTCTTTGTTCAATTATCATATACTGATTAAATAGAAAAATAAAATATAAAATTGGTTTGAATCTAAAAATTATAAAGTCATAATAGATATTAGATTCTGTAAATGGATTCTCAAATTGCTGTTAATTTCCAAGTTAACAGAACAACACTTCACAAAAAAGGAGTGCATTATGAACGAAAAGCAAACCGTCTTAATTTGTGACGATGATCAGGATATTTTAGCAGCTTTAAAAATCTATTTGTCTGCAGAAGGGTACAAGGTTCTTGAAGCAAATAACGGAGCTCAAGTCTTAAATATTTTGGCTGAGGAAGAAGTCCATTTAATAGTTTTAGACATTATGATGCCGGTATTAGATGGAATAGACACTACTAAAAAAATCAGAGAAACAAGCAATATACCAATCATTCTGCTCACTGCCAAAAGCGAAGATCATGACAAAGTTTTCGGTCTGAACATCGGTGCTGACGACTATATTGTCAAACCTTTTAACCCGATGGAAGTCGTTGCCCGGATACGTTCCCAACTAAGACGTTATACAAATCTCGGCGGTATCAGGCAGTCCTGTAACCGACTGGTCTCCGGGCCTTTAGTCATGGAAACCGACAGTCGGGAAGTAACTGTTGATGGCAAGTCGGTGGCTTTGACTCCGATTGAGTACAATATACTGAAGCTTTTATTAGAACAAGCCGGCAAAGTTTTCTCAACTACGGAAATCTACGAAGAAGTTTGGCAATCACCTGCTTTCGGTGCAGACGGAACTGTTGCAGTTCACATCAGACATTTGAGAGAAAAGATCGAAGCAGATCCCGCCAATCCGCAATTAATCACGGTAATATGGGGTCAGGGTTATCGTTTAGAGCCATTACCGCCAATTTGACTTACAATCAGATTAGCAGCAGAATTTCCGCGTAATTCCAATGAATATAAACATTGTTATAAATCACAAAAGTATTAAAACAGATTAATGAATTTATATAAAAGCACTTTTTTAAAAGCAACAGTTTTTCTTCTCATTACAATATGTATCTTTTATGCGTCTTTCGTAGCAATCAGCAATATAACAGCTGAGCAAGATCTTTTCGCGTCAAAATCCGAATCGGAAAACAATAATATACCAATGTCTGAAATTCAGTATGACAGATTATTTAATCCTAATCCGACAATTCCGGACACAAATGTATTTGCACCTGATTTAAGCCCTGCGCAATCTGACAGCAACATAAATTTATCAGAGAGTAAACAAGCAAACATTGACTTCGCCGGCAGTGGTGCCGGAAACATTATCTGGACAGTAATTGCATTGTTTTTTGTTTTCAGCGGCTTTGTTTATCATTGTATCAGCCTCGGTTGGCAAAAAGGTCAAGAAAACATGCAGTTTTCAATAATAAAAAAATGGCCGGCGGATTTATTGCTGATTCCTCTCACTTTTTTAATTGCAATATTATTCTCAATCGCTGTATATTTTTCCCGAGTTTTAGCCCAAAACAATTTGGCAGTATTTCCGCGTTTGCAGATCTTTTTGAGTATTGTTTCAACAAGTATCTTTATTGTCATTTATACCTATCTTCTTTTAATCGTTACTCAAATCAAAGCTGATACTCTGATCAAAAGCAGTTTTATTTATATTTTTATCAACTTTTCAATCCGGATTATTAAAGGGTTCTTTAATTCACTCAAAAGCCTTTTATATTTAATTCCTTTATTATGGCGTGAGATTTTGATAGTTGTTACATATATTGCAGGAAATGTTTTGCTCATCACCCTCTTACATAATTATTTCTCGGTATTTTTAATTATCGTTTTATTGATTTTTAATTTAGTGTTTCTGGCAATTTGCATAAGATTTCTCAGAAATTATCGTAAGGTAAGAGATGCAGTTCTTGCCTTAGCGCAAGGAAAACTCGAACATCACTTGGACGAAACAAAAATGACGCCGGATTTTAAAGAATTAACCAGAGCGGTTAATAATCTCAATGATGGTATCAATAAAGCAATCGAAGAAAAGACCAGAAGTGAACTTTTTAAAACTGAATTGATTACTAATGTCTCGCATGATATCAAAACTCCGTTAACTTCAATTATCATGTATACCGATCTGTTGCAACGCGAGTCAATAAATAATCAGCAAGCCGAAGAATATGTTAAAGTTTTGACTCGTCAGGCTAATCGTTTACGGAATTTAATTGAAGATTTGATTGAAGCATCAAAAATCTCAACCGGCAATATTCAAGTTCAATTGATACCGCTTGATTTAAAACAAATGCTGCAACAAGCTTATGCCGAATATGAAACCAGGCTGGAAAAAATTCAATTAAAACTTATTATGACCTACCCCGAGCAATCATGTATGATCTTGGCTGACGGAAAATATTTCTGGCGTGTCTTGGATAACTTATTCAGTAACGTGGTGAAATATGCTCAACCGGACACCAGAGTATATCTTGACGTATTGGACAACATTCCTGACACAATGCGAATCCGCTTACGTAATGTTTCAGCTGAACCGCTGAACATTACCGCAGAGCAGTTATTAGAACGTTTTGTCCAAGGTGACAGTTCCAGAAGCAAGGATGGCAGCGGAATCGGTCTTTCAATCGCCGGCAGTTTAATGGTCGCCCAAAATGGCACGATTGATATTCAAATCGACGGTGATCTGTTTACGGTTGAACTTCGTATCCCTAAATGCTTTGAACAAAACTGACGGGACAATTTTCAGTTTGGAGGTCGGTTTCTGCTCAGAATTCTTAAATTTGCAAATTGCACACTTTTTAAGGTTGGACCGTAAAATTGCTGAATAAACTTAAAAAGCGTGCAGATGCAAGTCAGGGAAGCCGGAGCTCGTTTTTCTCTAATTATCTCGGACTGATTACTTCTGCTCCGTTCATGAAAGGTCTCAATGCTTCAGGTATAACCACTGTACCGTCTGCTTGTTGGTATTGCTCCATAATTGCAGGAAAAATTCTGCTGGTAGCAAGACCTGATGCATTTAATGTATGGACAAATTCATTTTTACCGGTTTCTTCATTACGGAAACGGATATTTCCTCTGCGTGCTTGATAATCTCCGGCATTGGAAGCGGAAGAAACTTCTTTATAGTCGTTCATGCTGGGAATCCATACTTCAATATCATATGTTTCCCGCATTGAAGCAGAACAATCTTCTGCAGCCAATTTACTGACTCGGTAATGCAAACCTAAACCCTGAACCAAACTCTCGGCTTTTGCAATAAGTTCTTGTAAAGCCTGATCGGAATTCTGCGGTAAAGAATATTGGAAAATCTCCACTTTATTAAATTGATGACCTCTGATCATTCCGCGTTCTTCAGCCCGATAGCTACCGGCTTCACTTCTGTAACAAGGCGTATACGCAAAATATTTTTTCGGCAATTCATTTTGATTCAAAATCTCATCACGATGCAAATTGACTAAAGCGGTTTCCGAAGTAGGTAAAAGAAATCTTTTGAAACCAAAATCCGCATCACCATCGTCTTTTAATCTTAGAGTAAATATGTCATCGACAAATTTCGGGAATTGACCGGCAGTAAAGCCACATTCGTAGTTTAAGAGATGTGGCGGCAGGATCATTTCATAGCCATCAACAAGATGATTCTGAATAAAATAATTCAACAGTGCCCATTCGAGTTGGGCTCCCATTCCGCGATAAACCCAATTGCCGGAACCGGATAATTTTGCACCTCTGGCATAATCAATGATGCCCAAATGCTCGACTATATCGACATGATGTTGAGGTTCAAAAGAAAATTCCGGTTTTTCATTGAAAGTTCTGATTACTTGATTATTTTCTTTGCCACCGGGAGAAACACCATCAGCAGGTAAATTCGGTAAACCGGCAATAAACTCATTTTGTTTTTGGTTCATATCAGCAATCAGTTGATCATTTTCTTTAATCTGATCGCCGATTTCACGCATTCTGGCAAGTATTGCGGAAACATCTTTACCTTCCTTTTTGAATTTGGGAACATCAGCTGATGACTTGTTGCGTTCAGCCTTCAATTGTTCTGTTGTATGAATCAAATCTCGTCGTTTTTGGTCATCTGCCAAGAATTTTGAAAAATCTACAGACACACCTTTAATTGCAAGTTTCTTACTTACATATTCAGGATCTTTGCGAATTAAGTTAATATCTAACATATAGCCTCCATAATAATTGCATTATAACTTATTATCAATCAGGAATGCTTTTCAGTCAATTGCGTTATGTTATCAGTATTATCAAGCAGTGACTATTTTGCTCAATTGAAAATGCCCAGCTCCTTCATTTTGTCATTTTGTTGATTTATTGACGAAATTCCGTTTCTGAGCATTTTTATTTACTTGATTATAAAATTTTGTATTTTCTCAATTAGCCATTAGTTGATTTCAATTATCTGTATTCATTACTATTGATTAGATTACATTACATTTGATTTGATTAATCAAAATTACAATTTACAGTTGAGCAGCAGCTTGTTCGACTAAACTGATTAGAGGTGAGTTTTCTTCAAGTTCACTATATTTGATCAAAGTTTCTTTTATACTATGATCAGCTAAATATTCTTGCAATTCTTTCGATTCAGGATCTTCAGGATTATCAAAACGCAATGCCGCAGCAAGTGCTTTTGCAATATTATTCGGTTTGATTCCGTAATCAAGTAAGCCTAAAGCCGGTTTAACAAAACGATCTCCCTTGGAAATCTTGCGTATCGGTCCGCGCGCTACTCTTTGCAGATCATCGCTGATTTCCGGATTCTTGAAACGTTCAATAATCGTGTCAACATATTCTTGATGTTCAGCAACATCGAAAATATTGTAAGTTTTTAATACGTATTGGGAAGTTTCGCTTAATACATCACGAACTTGCTTTTCAATCTTTTCATCTGCCATGGCTTGATCAACACTTGAATACCCTGATAACAGACCAAAATATGCACTGGTTGCATGACCGGTATTAACCGTAAACAATTTACGTTCTACATATGGTGTTAAATCATCTACGTAATGAACATCTTGCATTTCCGGAACTTCGCCGATTAATTTATGTTTTTCAATTGCCCATTCGAAGAAAGGTTCAACTTTTACATCTAATGGATTTTCGTTGTTTTGGGCAGGTACAATTCTGTCCACAGCTGAATTCGGAAATCCAATATGTTTCAGAGCTAATTCTTTTTGTTTCTCATTCAATTCAGCAAGTAAAGCTTCTTTAAATATATCTGTTGCACCAACAGCATTTTCACAAGCAATAATATTAAGTGGTCTGATTTCTGATTCCGGTTGAGCTAATCTTTCTTTAATACCTTCAACACAAGATTTTGCTATAATCGGTACTATCCGGGGACCAACAGCCATTGTAATTAGATCTGTTTCAATAATTGCTTTTTTCAATTCTTCAGTTTCTTCAGGTGAATAGATGGTATTAAATCCTTCAACTTTAATCTTCTTACCTGAGCCGTCTGCAATGATAACCTGATACGCTTTATCTTTTTTCAGCAATTCGACTAAATCCTTCATAACATCGGAAAATGTCAATTGATAGCCGTTTTGAGCAAGAATCAAACCGATAAAACCGCGACCGATATTACCGGCTCCGAAATGTAAGGCCTTCATCATTCTAAATACTCACTTATCATATCAACTGCTTGTTGCGGTTCTGTAACTTCTAATAAACGGTCTACATTTTCTTGTTCACTGCAAAAAATAGCAATTGCAGATAAGATGTCTAAGTGTGAACCATCTTTGCCTGCTATACCAAACAAAACTTTAGCTGATTCATCACCAAAAGGTACTCCGTCAGGTACAATTAAAACCGAAACACCTGATTCAATAATCTCAGATGTTCCTCCTTCGGTTGAATGAGGAATAGCAATCCCATTTCCGATATATGTTGAAACAATTTCTTCACGCTCTAACATTTTTTGAATGTATTCAGGATTCACATATCCATTTTCAACAAGGACTGTACCTGAAGCAATAATTGCATCTTGTTTATTGGTAAAACTTTGATTTAAACGTACATTTTCTGCACTTAATACTGGTTTCATTAATATCTCCATTTTTCTTAATAATATTAAAACAAAACTAATCTGTCTTCATAATAGGAATAATTTAATCTTTGACATTGGTCTTTATATGTAAAAGGCTCGACAGTGCCGAGCCTCTTTACTGGAATTTATTGATTCTTTTTTAAATTTTCCACGATTTCATCGTATTTGGGTGAACCTAAGAAGTTCTCAACTGAAACATGTATTCCATTCGGAACTTGCTTTTTAGCATTTTCTGTCAAGTCTTTATGTGTTACGACTAAATCTTCATTTCCGGTTAAGTTTTTAATAGCTGAATTTGTTACGCTAATGTCTTCAAAACCTGCTTCTTTGATTTTCTTTCTTAAAAGCGTCGCGCCCATTGCACTTGAACCCATACCTGCATCACATGCAAACACTATGTTCTTAACATTTTTGTAGTCCACAACTGCTTTATCATCTGATGTTAAAGCTGAAGAAATTGAGCTCTTTTTGCCCTTCATTTCTTCCATTTTGGCAACTGAATCGCCAAGTTCTGTACCAAGGCTCTTATCACGTTTTAAGAAAATACTTGCTACCAAGAATGATACAACCGCAGCTACCAATACGCCCGCTAATACCGGGATGTATTCACCTTTCGGTGTCATTAGCAGATAAGCAATAATTGATCCGGGTGACGGTGTTGCAACTAATCCTGCATTAAGCAATTGGAATGTTGCCGTACCGGCCATACCACCTGCCATTGCTGCAACGATTAATACCGGTTTCATCAATACATACGGGAAATAGATTTCATGAATACCGCCGAAGAAGTGAATAATTGCAGCTGATGAAGCACTTGCTTTTGCACTGCCTTTGCCGAATGCCATAAATGCTGCCAATATACCAAGTCCCGGACCCGGATTTGATTCAAGCATAAAGATAATTGATTTACCGGCTTCGGCAGCTTGTTCTAAACCTAACGGTCCGAAAATACCGTGGTTAATGGCATTATTTAAGAATAATACTTTTGCAGGTTCAACAAAAATATGTACTAACGGTAAAATACCTAATTTAATAATTGCATTAACACCTGCGGCCAAAGCATTATTCAAAGCTTCAACAACCGGACCGATTCCGAAGTAACCGGCAATAATTAAAATAACTGCCAAAATACCTGCTGAGAAGTTATTAACCAACATTTCAAACCCTTGAGGGATTTTTGGAACTAATACTTCGTCGATTTTCTTAATTAACCATGCGGCTAAAGGTCCTACAATCATAGCACCCATAAACATCGGAATACCTGCACCGACAATAACACCCATCGTTGATGCTGCCGCAACAATTCCGCCACGATGTTCATAAATCATATTACCACCGGTATAAGCAACCATGATTGGTAATAGATAGCTGAGCATCGGTCCTACTAAAGATGCCAATCCTTCATTAGGCAGCCATCCCGTTTCAATGAATAGAGCCGTAATC
The DNA here is from genome assembly GCA_012838135.1 of Clostridiaceae bacterium. GTDB lineage: Bacteria > Bacillota > Clostridia > Saccharofermentanales > DTU023 > UBA5436. Next base: position 9,054 of record DUPV01000028.1, read on the forward strand.
AAACCCCAGGCAATAAATGCTGCAATATTCGGCATAACCATTCCGGACAAGAAGGAGCCCATACGTTGGACTGACGCCTTCACACCTGTTTTACTACTCATAAACAAACCTCCTCAAAACAAATAATTTTCTCCTATAGCAATGCTGTTTCTATTGTTTTAACTACAACAATGTTTTTAAAGTTGAAAGATTCATAGATTTATATCTTTTAACTTCAGACTGTAGCATTGATTATCTATTTTATAAAATAATTTATTATTTGTCATTCGCATTTGTTACGCTTATGCAATTAAGTAAAAAATTTCCGAATCAACCTGGAACATTTCATAAAAAGATTAAATTTTCTCAGAATTTCGGTGCTGAAAGTTTCTCTTATATTTGACAATATTGTCAGTCGTACTATATAAAAAAGGGAGCTGAATATTCAACTCCCTTGATTAATTCTTTTTCTTAGCATTAGGCTTAGTATTATTCTTTTGGTTTTGTTCTAATCATTTGGTTTTTATCTAAACTTTTTTCTTTGATCTAATCTTTTTGCTTAATTCAATCTTTTAAGATCCTAATCTTATTACTTAATACTCTATCTTTTAATATCGATCTAAGATTTTTATTTTAATCTAAACTCTTAGTTGGTTTTTGAAGTTCTCTGCTTGCGCAGTACTATCAGTAAACCGCCGGCTGCAACGAGCAGTATGCTTGACCAGATTAAATAAGTTCCCGTATTCTCACCTGTTTTCGGCGCAGTCTGAACCGTCTCTGTCGGAGTGGTTGTTTCGCTAGGCTTGGTTGACTCTGCCGGATCACTCGGTTTTGTTGCCGCGATTTCTCTCCAGATTGCTGTAAACCTATGTCCGCCTTTCGGGACTTGATACTTATCACCCGGCTGATACTTTGAGCCTTGCCAGTATTCAAACTCATAACCTTCTTTGACAGGAGCTTCGATGATCGTTATTTCCGTGCCTGCCTTTGCCTGGATTATTTTGGGATCATCTCCTCCGTCCTCCCACTTACCGCCGGCAGGATCGAAGGTCACCGTTTCTTCTAAAACAGCCGGTATCTCTTCAAATACCGCTTTGACTATGACATTGCTTGCCGGCATCTTGAACATATTCTCGGAGATGCCAAAAGTACCTTCTACTATCTGCCATTCCTTAAATTGCCAGCCGGAATCGGGCTCAGCACTCAGGGTGATAACCGTTCCCACAATGCCGGTATTCGGATTTGCAGAGGCTGAACCGCTACCTTCCGGGGATACTTCTACTGATACGCTGTAAATAGGTACTCCCGCCGCTTCAATCTCAATATTTCCGTTAATTCTTGGGATACTCCCGCCGCCACTCGCAACACAATTTGGCTTAAAAGCAACTGCTGCCGGTTTTTTGCCAAAAATTACCAACTCACCGCTTTTGCTGTCATAAGTATAATCAGCATTTCTGATCAGCGGATTTCCGCCCACTCTAACCTCAATCTCTTCAGGCAGCATATAGCCGGTGTCGGCGGCAAGAGTAGCAGTGTAGTCCGTCATGTCATTCTCAAAGCGGCGATCAGCAGGGTTGTCGGTTTCTATATTGGTCAAAATATTCGTAATCGTATAGAACTTATACTGCGGTTCGTATTGAAGATAACATTTGCTATAGTCAGTTTCATGACCGATTACCGCAGAAACGTCTGTCAGCCAGTTATATGCGACACCAATATATGTCAGATTTGATAAACCGCTCACATCTAGTTCGGTCAGTTGATTGTAGCTGCAATCCAAATCTGTCAAAGCTGTCAGACTGCTCACATCAAGTTCGCTCAGTTGATTATCGGGGCAATCTAATATTGTTAGAGCTGTTAAACCGCTCACATTTAGTCCGGTTAGTTGATTATAGGAGCAATTTAATTGTTCCAGAGCAGTTAAACCGCTTACATCAAGAATACCGGTCAGATTTACACTGATCAACCGAAGCTTAGTTATCTGCTTTGGCGAAGCGGTATTCCAACTGATACGTGAGCTCCACACGTCAGGTACGGAAGACCCGTCTTCCGGTGCCGTTGGCCAATTTAAACCGTTGTTAGTTATTATATTGTTAATTACCTTAATATCACTCTCACTATATTCCCCCGGTGCAGCAAACACTGTCATCGGAAAAAGTGCAAGGCACATGCAGAGCACTAGCAGTATTCCAAAGATTCTTCTTTTCATTTTTCCCTCCTCCTTTACGTCTTAATAAAATTCCTCGAGTACCATTTTCTTGATTTCTCTAAAACCTGGTTCCGCCTTATTACATCTACATCATTAATAAAATTGTGAAATTGATGTTGAATTATTTTGGTAATATCGTATGCAAATTCGCCCGAACCCGCTTCCGACACCTTATGCTAATTATACTGATACAAATTTTTAAAACAAGGACAACGGGAAACATACACCGGTTATATTCAGTTGTTTTTCGTCGTATTCGGAAAAAGACATGTTAAAAAAGCGAGTACAATTTGTTTTGCACCCGCTTTTTTGACAATATTTATTAATTAGTTTTTTGACAATATTTATTATTTAGTTTGCAAAATAACTTTGTAAACTAAACTATTGAACTATTAATTTATCGAATTATTGAATTTCTACTTCCGCACCGGCTTCTTGAAGTTTAGCAGCGGCAGCATCAGCTTCTTCTTTGCTGACATTTTCTTTAACTGCTTTCGGTGCTTCGTCAACAACAGCTTTTGCTTCTTTGAGACCTAAACCTGTCAATTCACGAACAATTTTGATAACAGGAATTTTCGATGCACCCGGACTCTTCAGAATAACAGTGAACTCTGTTTGTTCTTCTTCTGCGGCGGCACCGCCTGCAGCTCCACCGGCAGCAGGAGCAACAGCCATCATTGCTGCAGCTGATACGCCGAATTCTTCTTCTAATGCTTTTACTAATTCATTTAATTCTAAAATGGTAAGGCTTTTAACATCTTCCATAATTTGAGTAATTTTATCTGCCATATGTTTTTCCTCCACAATAATATTGGTAAATTAATTTTGTTTTTAATTAAGCTTCTTCTTCAGTTTCAGTTTCTTGTTCTGCCGGAACTTCTTCAGCTACAACCTCTTCTGCCTTGGCTTCTGCTTTTTCAACATTTTCAACTGTTGCCGTTTTCACTGCTTCAACTTCTTCAGCTTTAGGTTCTTCTTTTGTTGCAACTTCTTCTACCGTTTCAGCCTTAGTCTCAGCTTTTGTTTCAACTTCAGTCTCGACCGCTTTTACTGCTTCTGCAGCTTCTTATAAGAAGATTAAAGTCTTAAGTATAGCCCCACTTCTAGCTAACGC
>DUPV01000029.1 GCA_012838135.1 Clostridiaceae bacterium
ATTTTGACTTATTATGAATTTGCTTATTGGGTTTTAAGGCTTTTGGCTATAAGAAAAACAGACTGTTTTCTGGATTTTGCCTTTAGCTTGAAATGTATTTATTCAATAACTGTAATAGATTGCATATAGATATTTCAGAATGTATCAATGCAAATACCGGGGGTGGAGCGGGATACGGGATTCGAACCCGCGACTTTCAGCTTGGGAAGCTAACACTCTACCACTGAGTTAATCCCGCATGAATAATAAAAATATTTTACATCCTTTTAGATATTTTTACCATGTAAAATTAAAAATGTGAGTGATTAAGGTTAATATCAAATAAACCAAATAGAGAATACTTAACGGAGCAAAGCAAGGACTGTCAAATGAGCTAAAAAAGCTTAAAATAAGGCATCACAGTATTAAAATATAATATAACTTTTAATACTGTGATATTTAATAAATATTATTCTAAATAATTGAGATATTCTTAATCACTGTGTTTATGTTTGCTATTTCTGTGTTTACATTAGTCATTACTATGCTTATGTCTTTTTTTCGGTGCCAACAATTCTACTAATGCTTTTACATGAACACCTGTGGCACGTTCGGGCAAATAATTATTCTCTTTGCTTAAATAAGCTGTTCCGGCAATGTCTAAATGGATCCAGGGTGTATTATTAGCAACAAATTCACCGATAAATTGACCGGCGGTGATTGTTCCTGCCAAACGTCCGCCGACGTTTTTAATATCAGCAACTTTTGATTTATTGAGTTCAGCAAACTTTTTATCATTAGGCAATAACCATACTTTTTCCCCTACTGCTAAAGCAGCAGCTTCGAATTCCTGATAATAATCATTGTTGTTGGTAATTACACCCGTATACTCTTCGCCCAGAGCAACCAAACAGGCACCGGTTAAAGTAGCTAAATCAATTACGTGATTTACTTTCAGATTATCTGTTGCATAGTAAACCGCATCTGCCAGAGTGACACGTCCTTCAGCATCTGTATTGCCGATTTCAATTGTTTTGCCGGATAAAGAATTAATGATATCACCGACTTTAAATGAAGTACCGGAAATCAAATTTTCACAAGCAGCAATAATGCCATATACATTTGTTTTAGCTTCAGTTTTTGCCAATGCGTACAATGTACCGATGACTGTAGCTGCACCGCTCATATCACAATGCATATCTTCCATTCCGTCAGATGGTTTAATCGAATAACCTCCGCTATCGTAAGTAATGCCTTTACCGACTAAACCGGTAAATTGATCTGAGTCGGGATTACCTTGATATTTCATGATGATTAATCTTGGTTCTTTGCTTGAGCCTTGTGCAACTGCGAGAAAAGCTTCCATGCCGATTTCTTTAATTTGCTTATAGTTATAAACGGTTACTTCAATGCCTAAAGGCTGAAGTGAATCAATCGCTGCTTGAGCCAAAGTTTCAGGATAAATATAATTTGAAGTTTGGTTGACTAAATCCCTCGCTAAGAAAACACCGTCCATCACATCTTTTAATTTGTTAAATGCTGCTTGCATTTTTTCTGCGGAACCGTGATTTGGAGTATAGTTTACCGTAAATTTTTTGACCGGATTCTCATCTTTTTTTGATAAATATCTATCGAATTTGTATGTCGCTTGAATCATACCTTCAGCAATGGATTTCATTACTTTTATATTGCACTTTTCAGCGATTGGCGGCATTATAATTTCGATTTCGTCAATCTTATTTGCAGTTGCGATTTTATAAATTTTAAAACCTAAATGACGCAACTCATCAAAAGTCAAATTTTGCTCGGAATTCAGTCCGACTAAAATCAAGCTTCCGGATTCCGGATTCGGTAAATAATAAACTTCAGTTTGTTCAGCTTTGAATGTTGTGTTGTTTTTGGCCCAATCAATCAGTTCGGACTTGCTTTGATCCGAGCTGAATATAACCGGCAATCCCCCGTTTTGATAAAAATTTAAATTAACCATAGTACCTCTTTCTAATTTGTCGTTATTTATAATTATTTAATTTCTGCCAAGTTTAAGAAAGTCTCCACCCATTTGTTGGTTAAGCTTAAAAACCAGATTTTTAATTTGATCTTGTTTTGTAGAAATTTTTGTTTGATTATTATAATCTGAAACAGTTTGATTTGCATCTTTTATTTTTGACTGACTTAAATATTTTTCACTGATGTTTTCTGTTTGATCACTGTTAGCAACAAAATCGGCAAGAGACATTTGTGTGTAAACCTCGCCTTGATTTTCCAAACCTGAAACAGTGACTGCCAATAATCTGATTGGAGTTGTTTCATCCCATAATTCATTAATTAATTGCCAGACAATTGCCCAAATTTGTTCATACTTTTGAATATGCTGGCTCAGTGTGGTTTGACGAGAATAAACTTGAAAATCGGAGCTTTTCAATTGAACTTGAATTACATTGCAAACTTTTTTTGCTTTTATTAATCGGGCAACAACTTCGTCAACTAAACCGGACAAACCATCATTGATTTTTGTCCAATCAGTTAAATCTTCACTGAATGTCATGCCGTTACCAATCGATTTTGCTTCATCCAGTTCAGAATATTTTTGCACTTCACTATTTTCTAAACCACGGGCATACAAACTTAGGTTTTCTCCGATTTTTCCAAGATAAGAAGCAAGAAAAGCAGGGTCGGTTTTAGCAATATCGCCAATTGTATTAATATTAATAACTCTTAAACGTTTGGCGGTAACTTTACCGACATAGAGTAGATTAGTGATATCAAGCGGCCAAACTTTGGTTGCTAAATCTTCCGGTAAAATAACAGTGGTTGCATCAGGTTTTTTCAAATCGCTGCCCAGCTTAGCCAATATTTTATTAAAGGAAACACCGACTGATATGGTAAGACCGATGCTTTCTCTGATTCTATTTCTGAGTAAATCAGCAAATCTTGCGGGACTTGCAGCATAATTTTGCCATAAATCAGTCATATCTAAAAAACTCTCATCAATTCCGAAAGGTTCAACCCGTTCAGTATATTCTCGATAAATATTGTTAATTTTAACAGAGTATTCTTGGTAAAGATCATGGTGCGGGCTTACACAAACCAGATTAGGACATTTACGCTTTGCTTCGGAAATTGTTTCGGCAGTAATAACTCCGGCTTCCTTGGCCAATTGATTTTTGGCTAATACAATGCCATGACGATTGTCCGGATTACCGGTAACCGCCATGGGTATATGGTATAATTCCGGACGCATCAAACATTCGACAGAAGCATAATAGCCATTGCAATCGCAGTGCAAGATTGTTCTGTGAGGATTAATATTATTTGAAAGATTCTGCATCGTAAATTCCTGAAAAATGGCAGTTAACTCAAGATAATAAATACTACTTGAAACCCCTTTTTATTGTAAATTCCTAAATATTGCAATTAACTCAAATTAACTTTAACATAAAATTATCTCAAATAAATAAGTATATAGTAGAATAATGAAAGAAACACGCAAGACTATTCGGATTTTTTCAGAAGTTTTTGTTAAGAGGGAGAGTGTATGAAGACGTATGATTTCATCAGTTTAGGGGAAGTTTTGATCGACTTTATTCCGACCGGTAAGGCAAGAGAGCTGAGTATAAATTTTGGCGGTGCTCCGGCAAATGTCGCGGTAGCGATGAGCAGAAATCAGTTTGTTACGGCATTTTGCGGAATGGTCGGTGATGATGATTTCGGTAAATTAATTGCTGCAACTTTTGAGCAGGAAAATATTGATTTTCTTTGTCCTGAATTTACTAAAGAGGCGACTACAACCTTGGCTTTCGTTACGTTAAGCGAAAGTGGAGATAGAAGTTTTACTTTTGCCAGGAAGCCGGGAGCTGATATGTTCATGACCAAAGAACAAATTCCACCTGAACAAATAGCTAAGACAAAAATGTTAAATGCCGGAACTTTGTCGATGGTCGGCGGTCCGGCCAAAGAAACAACAATTTATGCTTTGCAGGAAGCTCATCGTCAGAGAAAGATTGTAACACTTGACCTCAATTATCGTGACCAGTTATGGGATTATGATGCAAAAGCTTGTGCTGAGGCTTTGCAAAATGTTTTGTCATATGTCGATCTTTTAAAAGTTTCTGAAGAAGAGGTTTCGATGATCGGTATGCCGGTTCAGGAAGCTCTCGATCATTATAATATAACAGCAATAATAGAGACTCTGGGGGCAAACGGATCACAGTGTCATATAAAAAATAAATTACTCAGGCAAGAAGGCATCAAGACTAAAGTAAAAGATACAACAGGTGCAGGAGATGCTTTTTGGGGAGCCTTTTTGGCTGAAATATTGCGTACAGGAAAGTCGAATGTGCAGGAATTGGTTGAAACCGATTTTGTAAATGCTTTAAAAATGGGAGCTGTTTCAGGTTACTATTGTGTACAGCAAAAAGGTGCAATTGAATCTTTACCGACTTATAAGGAAATATTGGCCATTAAAAATAAACTTTTTTAATTCAAGTTTTAATAAATATGAATCAACAATTTACTGAAACGAGATAACAATAAAGATTGAGGCATGAAAGAAAACCAAAAAATAGTTGAGCGGAGAATTATTATCCCAAATAATCTAAAAGAGTGACAGAAAAGTCATTATATAGTAATTTTATATATCATAATTATATAATTTTGTGATTAATATTTTATTGAATTTCGACAAGAAATATGAGGAGAACCAAGTGAAGAAAAATCAACCGCTACATTATGTAAGACAAATTAATGATCTGCGCGAGATGTTGCGTGGCAGTGTGAAAGAATATGCAGACAAAACAGTTTTTTTAACTAAACCGGAAATCGGCAAACCCTATGTCCCGGTTACATATGCCCAATACGGCAGTGATATTGAAGCTTTTGGCAGTAAGTTAACGGAAATGGGTGTAGTTAATGATATAAGAGTAGCGATTCTGGCAGAAACACGCTATGAATGGTATGTAACTTATTTGGCCACGGTTACCGGTATGGGTATCATTGTACCCTTAGATAAAGAATTGCCGGCGAACGAAATCAATTCAATGTTGCAAAGATCGAAAACCTCCGTTTTGGTTTACTCTCCGACATTGCGGGAAAAAGCACTGGAAGCGGCGGAAGGACTTGCAACACTGAAAACTTTGATTTTAATGGATAATTATAAAAATGAAGTTGAACCTTTTACCAGCCGTGAAGTAGGAGAGGACTTACCTACGGAGTATTCATGGGAAGCATTACGAAAAGACGGTGAACAGTTATTGGCAGACGGCTACAGAGATTTTTCGGATTGTGAGATAGATCCTTATGAAATGAGAATTTTGCTTTTTACTTCGGGAACTACTGACAGATCAAAAGCTGTAATGCATTCACATCACTCAATTTGTTCTAATCTGATGGCAATGTGTGCAATGGTCTACATCAATGATGATGTATGTCTTTCAGTATTACCGCTGCATCACACTTATGAATGTACCTGTGGTTTTCTCTGTCAGGTATATAGAGGTAATGCTGTTGCTGAACTTGAAGGATTGCGTTATCTGACCCAAAACCTGGCAGAGAGCAAAACAACTTTAATTTTAACAGTTCCTCTGATTTTGGAAGCTTTACATAAAAGAATTTGGAAATCGATTGACAAACAAGGCAAAAGAAAAAAAGTGGAATTTGCTTTGAAACTGACCCGTGGTCTGAGAAAAATCGGCATAGATTTAAGAAAAAAAATATTCAAAGATATTCATGCAGCGTTAGGCGGTCATATGCGCCTCTTAATTTCAGGCGGAGCAGCCATTGATCCTCAGGTATTACAAGACTTGAATGATTTCGGTTTTTTGGCGATTCAAGGATATGGTTTAACGGAATGTGGTCCGATTATGGCTCTGAATCGCGATGTAAATTACATGCATGAATCTGCCGGTTTGCCAATGCCGGGAACAGTAGCAGAAGTTTACGAGCCGGATGAAGACGGAATCGGTGAATTCAGATCCAAAGGTCCGAACATTATGCTCGGATATTACGGTGATGAAGAGTTAACAGCCGAAACATTACGTGACGGTTGGTTCTATACAGGTGATTACGGATATATGACCGAAGATAATTTCTTAATCATTACCGGACGTAAAAAGAATGTTATTGTTACCAAAAACGGTAAAAACATTTTCCCGGAAGAACTGGAAGCACTCTTAAATCGGAATCCTGAAATTGCCGAATCGGTTGTCAGTGGTGTCGAAGGCAGAAATGGTGACTTGGACATAGTAGTTGAAATTTTCCCGGATGAAGAAGCGGTTCAAGAGACTTTGGGCAAACAATCGGTTAGCGAAGAAGAAACTTATGAATTGATGAATTCTTTAGTTAAAGCAATGAACAAAGATCAGCCAATATACAAGAAAATTAAAAGTATAACTTTACGCAAAGAACCTTTCGAGAAGAATACTTCAAAGAAAATTCTCAGAGATTATTCGAAGAAATAAAATTTTGGTTTGATTAAATTTTTTGGACTTTAATCGTCTTTTGAGCAGATTCAGATTGCGATTATTGTTATCTAACACAAGCTATATCCGAAAAATACAGTCAATTTACATTAACAATTATGATATGATTAAATAAAATTCAGACATATACATATAATCATTGTTTTTTGTAATGTGATTGAATTTAATTATCGAAAAATCGCAAACTGTTGTGTGTTTAAATTGAATGATAATTAAATTTATCCTAATCAGTGAAAATATCAATTTAAAGATTGAACGCAATCATATTGGATATGCGGAATGTATTTATTTAGGAGGCTGACCATGAAATTTACGACTGACAAAAACAGAATTATTTTGATTCCTGATTCCTTTAAAGGAACAATTTCTGCGACTGAAGTTTGCGAAATAATGGAAAATTCTGTGCGAAAATTCTTACCGAACGTGGAAATTACCGCTATACCGGTTGCGGACGGCGGTGAGGGAACAGTAGAGGCTTTGAAATTGGCTGTAGGTGGAGAAATTGTCCATGTTGATGTTAAAGATCCTCTGATGCAAAACATGACAAGCTTTTACGGTGTTTTGCCGAACGGTTCAGCAGTAATTGAGGTTGCTGCAGTTGTTGGCTTGCCCCTGATGAAAGAACCTGCAGTTATGGACGCAACTACATATGGTGTAGGCGAATTAATCAGTGATGCTTTGGCAAAGGGCCATACCGAAATAATTATCGGTTTGGGTGGCAGTGCAACCAATGACGGTGGTGCCGGAGCTTGTTCAGCTTTGGGCATAAAATTCTTTGATAAAGATGAAAATGAATTTATTCCGGTCGGTAAAACGCTGATTGACATTGCACGCATTGATGCTTCCGGTAAAAATCCTGGTTTGAATAATGCAACCATCAAATTGATGAGTGACATTAACAATCCTCTTTGTGGGGAACGTGGTGCAGCAGCTGTATTCGGACCACAAAAAGGTGCCACGGAATCAGATGTTATTGCATTGGATGCCGGTTTAAGAAATTTTGCTGAAATTGTTAAACGTGATATAGGTGCAGATATTCTTGATGTGCCCGGAGCCGGTGCAGCAGGTGGTATTGGTGGCGGTTTCTATGGTTTGTTAAATGGCAAAATGGAAATGGGAATTGATGTAATTCTGGATATTGTTAAATTTGATGAATTGTTAGCCGATACAAGTATTGTATTTACCGGAGAAGGTAAAATAGATTCACAATCTTTAAGCGGTAAAGTTGTTATCGGAATTGCCAAACGTGCTAAAAAACAAAATGTTCCGTTGATCGCGGTAGTCGGTGATATCGGCGATAATATGGATGAAGCCTATGATTATGGTGTAACGGCAATTATGAGTACCAATAGAGTTGCTGTACCATTCAAAGAAGCAAAACTGAGATCTAAATCCGATCTGGCCTTAACAATGGATGAAATTATGCGTTTACTGACCCTTTGATCATGAAAAACAGCATAAAACTATAATTCAGAATTTGCTTATAACTTATGGTTATAATAGGTTAAGTATAAAGAGAGTTATTCAAATAATGAATGACTCTCTTTTTATCGGTAACAATGAAAATATTGTTATTTAATCTGTAAAAGAAAAACTATCCTGATTCAACTTTTGACGATAGATTTTTTCTTTTTCCAGAAGAATTGCAATATAGAACAAATGAGCTTGACTTGGTTTGCGAATATCTGTTCCTGTCAGTTTAGAGAATTTATTTAAGCGGTATTGCACCGTATTGCTATGGATGAACATAGATTCGGCAATCTCGGTAATTGAGCCCTCATATTTAAAATAGGTCTTGAAAAGCTCGATATAATCTTCAATGTCCTGCTCAGCAAGACCTTTATAAAATTCAGTTAAAAATCCTCTTTTAACATTTTCCGGAAAATAAAAAATAATATTGGCGATGCCCAAATTATCATAAAAAGTGAGCGGTTCTTGATTCATTTTAGAATAAAACAAAGCAAATTCAGCTTGTTCAAGGTTTTCAAAAGGTGAAATTTTATTATTAATCAGCGAAGATACTCCGAATGTAATTTTTAGAGAATACTCCTGATAAAACTTATCACATAACACCTTGATGAAATAAGTTAATTTGTTTTCAAGTTTATCTTCAGAAATATCGTCTTCTGGAATTAACACAAGCCAATCATTTTCTTTTTGGACAATGATAGATTTATTAATTAAATGACGAATTTGGTTTTGTAAATAGTTGTCAATTTCCTGTTTATAACTGATTTCGTTTAGAATTTCAGATGAATCAACAATACTTAAGATAGCAATAAAATAATAATTGTTTAGATCAAATTTTAGTTCTTTTGCTTTAAGTGATAACGATTTACTGAAATTAAAAGATCTGGTGTTTAAATAATTATTGATAAAGGATTCAAATTTCCTTTTATCCGCTGTCAATTGTTGATTTTTGATTTGGTCTTCAAGCAGAATCTCTGCCATTTTTTTTATAATATAGCCGATTTGCGAAACTTCATCATATTCTCCTGTAATTCCGATTACTCCGGCAGTTTCTCCACGAATAATCAAAGGCAGATTCAAACCGGTTTGTACAAATTGATTGGAAGAGATTTGAATATCTGAGATATCTTCATTTGTGATATAGAGCTCATCTAGATTTTCCGCGATTATTTTTTCCGCACCCCAATGAGTTTGACCTATGCGTTCAGGATTTGAACTTGCAATGATAATTCCGTCAACATTCATCATATTAATATGTTTGTTTACCAGATTGCTGATTTCCTTTACAGTATTGGTAGCAATTGATTTTGAAAGCATTTGTGTACCCTCCTCGGAACCAATATTGATATTATTGGTTTAACAATCAATAGAATTTGACTAAAATGAAATTAACGATGGGTTTCTAATGATACTGATTTTAAATCCTGGTGTTGTTGTCCGAAATTGTTTTAAAATTTATAAGACAAGCTAGCTAATAAATTCAAAAACTATAATAATATTTATTATATCAAAAGATAATTCTTAAACAATCCTATATCCTGAACCGATTGCTGTCTGCGTCAATTATTGCAAGTCCTTTAAAAAGAAAAGTTTGTAATGAGAATTGCAATCTTGTTGTGAACTATCTATAATGAAGCCACAATTTAATTAAATGTGATGACGGGAACAGTAGATCAGGCGCAAAGAGATCACAGCGAATGGGGGATGGTGTAAGCTCCGTATCTCTGCCGGATTGAAAATCATCCTCGAGCAGTGAGCCTGAATTTTTAGTAAGTTTATTAACGGAAAAATTATTTTCTGTTAATTAATTGCTTTGAAAAGAAGAAGACTAAATTAATAAGGTGAACCGATTGCTGATAACAGTCCTGCGTTAGTGGAAAATGAGATAAATTTATTTGTAATTCCCAATTGATAACTCTAACTGCTGAGTAATCAGGTAGAACCAAGAATGCAATAAATTTATGAAAACGGGTGGTACCGTGCAGATTTGCGCCCCGGTGAAGAGGCGCTTTTTTATTGGAAAAGGCAAAACTAATTTTAAATTACTTGAAGGAGTAAATATGTATACAAAAGTGGACAGTTCATTGGATTTTGTTGAACGCGAGAATAAAATCAGAGAGTTTTGGAATAATAATCATATTTTTGATAAGCAAACAGAACTCCGGAAAAACGGTGAAAAATTCGTCTTTTATGACGGTCCGCCGACGGCAAACGGTAAACCGCACATCGGCCATGTTTTAACCAGAGTTATTAAAGACGTTATTCCGCGTTATCATATTATGAAAGGTAAAAATGTATATCGCAAAGCCGGTTGGGATACCCATGGTTTACCGGTTGAACTGGAAGTAGAACGTCTGTTGGGTTTAGACGGCAAAGATCAGATTGAAGAATACGGCATAGAACCTTTCATCAAAAAATGCAAAGAAAGTGTTTGGAAATATAAGACCGAATGGGAAGAAATGTCTGAAAGGATTGCTTTTTGGGCAGATATGGAGAATCCCTATATCACATATGAGAATGACTATATTGAATCTGGCTGGTGGGCTTTGCGCCAAATCTGGGATAAGGGATTGATTTATCAAGGGCATAAAGTAGTGCCGTATTGTCCACGTTGCGGAACGGCACTATCAAGTCATGAGGTTGCCCAAGGTTATGAGGATGTAACTGAAGCATCGGTATATGTACGGTTTGCTGTTGAAGGCGAAGTCGATACGTATCTGACTGCCTGGACAACAACTCCCTGGACCTTACCGTCGAATCTTGCACTTTGCGTACATCCGGAAGAGTATTATGTTTTAGCCGAAGTAAATCAGGATATAGATGGAAAAGAAAAGAAAATCCGTTATTACGTCGGAGAATCTTTGGCCGAGACTGTATTAGGTGAAAACTATACCGTAATTGAAAGAATGCAAGGCAGGGATTTGACAGGCAAGAAATATCAGCCATTATTTCCATATGCTGAACCATTGATAGAGCAACAAAAAAGAGAAGCCTTTTATGTTGTAATGGATACATATGTAACAATGGATGAAGGTACCGGAATAGTTCATCAGGCGCCTGCATTCGGTGATGATGACGCACGAGTCGGTAGTATCTATAATTTGCCATTTGTCCAATTTATCAAAGAAGACGGAACGCTGCCGGAGGAAGCAACAGATTTTGCCGGTTTAACCTTCAAAGAAGCAGATCCCAAAATTATTGAAAATTTACAAGAGCGCGGATTGTTGCTGAAAATACAGGAACACACGCATAATTATCCGTTCTGCTGGCGTTGTCACACACCGTTGATGTATTATGCCCGTCAATCCTGGTTTGTAAAAATGACCGCTCTGAGAGATAACTTGGTTGCCAATAACAGCACTGTAAATTGGATTCCACCGACAATCGGAACCGGTCGTTTCGGTAAGTTCCTGGAGAATGTTGTCGATTGGGCTTTATCACGCGAAAGATATTGGGGTACACCGTTACCGATTTGGCGTTGTGAAGACTGCGGACACGATCATTTAGTAGGTTCAATAGAAGAGCTGAAAGCTATGTCAGATAATTGCCCTGAAGACATTGAATTGCACCGACCCTATATTGATGCAGTTCATCTCAATTGTCCTGAATGTCAAGGTAAGATGCAAAGAGTACCGGAAGTTATCGACGGTTGGTTTGATTCAGGCGCAATGCCTTTTGCTCAATATCATTATCCTTTTGAAAATCAGGAATTATTTAAGAAAACATTCCCTGCCGATTTTATTTCGGAAGCTGTTGATCAGACCAGAGGTTGGTTCTATACCTTAATGGCTCTTGGCACAGCGGTATTTGATTGTTCACCATTTGAAAATTGTATCGTAATGGGACATGTTCAGGACGAAGAAGGTCGCAAGATGTCAAAGCATATCGGTAACGTTGTCGATCCGATTGATGTGTTGGATGAAGAAGGTGCAGATGCTGTGCGTTGGTATTTCTTCAGCAACAGTCAGCCTTGGCTGCCGTCACGTTTTTCTGCTCAGATGGTTAATGAGATGAAGCGTAAATTTATCAGTGGACTATGGAATACCTATGCATTTTATGTCTTATATGCTGATATTGATCAATTTGATCCCGGTCAATACCAACTTGAATATGATAAATTAAGTGTCATGGATCATTGGATTTTAAGCCGTTTAAATACTTTGGTGCAAGATGTGGATCAACGTATGGCAAAATACGACATCACCGGTTCGACCCGGGTCATGGAAAATTTTGTTGATGATTTGACAAACTGGTACGTTCGTCGTTCTCGGGATCGTTACTGGGGTTCCGGTATGGAACAAGACAAAATCAATGCATATATGACTTTATTCACCGTTCTGGAAACTTTAACCAGATTGTCCGCTCCGTTTGTTCCGTTCATGACAGAGAGCATCTATCAAAATATAGTAGTGAATTTCTTTGCCGATGCACCGGAAAGTGTTCATTTATCTGAATTTCCGACTTATGATGTCACTAAGATTAAGCCGGAATTAGAGCAACAAATGCAACTTGTTTTAGATTTGGTCAATCTTGGTCGTGCGGCAAGAAATCTTTCAGAAATGAAGATTCGTCAACCTTTGGCAAAAATGTCAATTGTTTCTGATGACAAATTGGACGATGCTTATATTCCCTTAGTTGCAGATGAGTTAAATGTCAAGCAAGTCGAATGGGTAACCGATGCAACTGAATTACAGGATTATCAATTCAAGCCGCAACTTCGTTTATTAGGACCGCGTTTCGGTAAAAACCTAGGCGAAGTAAGTAAAAAACTTGCATCGATCGATGGCCGGGCAGCTTATCTTGAATTGCAAGCAAAAGGTCAAATCGAATTAGAAATTGCCGGTGCAATGGAAGTTTTCACGGAAGAAGATTTGTTGGTTTCTGCAATTCAAGCTGAGGGTTTAGCGACAGCTTCCGATCATGGTATGACGGTTGCTCTAGACACAGCCTTAACTTCTGAATTGATTGACGAAGGAAATGTACGTGAAATTGTTTCAAAAATTCAAAATATGCGTCGCGACAGCGGCTTCGAAGTTGCCGATCGCATTAATCTGTATTATGCGGAAAATGCTGAATTAGGCGAATTGATTGAACGCTTTGCCGATACGATTAAAGCTGACGTTTTGGCTGTATCGGTTGCACCTTTACAAGACAGTGTCCCTCACGTTTCGAGCGTTAACATTAATGGTAAAGATTTAACAATCGGGATGGAGGTTGTCGGCTGAAAACTTTGATCAGAACTGTTATCTCAACCATGAGATTTGCTCACTTTTCGAGTTTCAGCAAATGGAAATTTGCACAGCTCAAAATTTTGGCTAATTTCTTATTTAACAATTAATAAAATGAAATAA
Organism: Clostridiaceae bacterium; assembly: GCA_012838135.1. Classification (GTDB taxonomy): domain Bacteria; phylum Bacillota; class Clostridia; order Saccharofermentanales; family DTU023; genus UBA5436. Next base: position 13,277 of record DUPV01000029.1, read on the forward strand.
TTGAGAGAGCAAAAAACGAATAATAAAAAGAATAAAAGATTGAGAGTTGAAAAGTTGAAAAAATCTAAATCTAAATGGAAATGGCAAAGATTGTTGATTGTAGCAATAGTTTTGATGTTACTTATCTTTTTACCCAATATATATATATTAGCAACAACTCACGGTCAAATAACCACACTTAAGGCCATTTCATTTCAAGACTCCCAAGACTATGAATGTGCGTTGATTTTTGGCGCAGGAGTACGTGACGGAAAACCTTCGCCGATTTTAAAAGAACGCTTGGATACGGGAGTAGCTTTGTATCAAGCAGGTGTCGTGCCGAAATTATTACTTAGCGGTCATGGTTCAGCTGATGGCAAAGGGTATGATGAAGTCAAAGTAATGCATGAATATGTTTTGAATAAAAATGTGCCTGATACTGATTTGATTATTGACAAATCAGGTTTTTCAACCTATGAAAGTGTCCAACGTTGTTTAAACACCTATCATTTACAAAAGGTTTTATTGGTTAGCCAAAAATATCATCTTTATCGTGCGATCTACCTTGCCAATCAACTGGGACTTGAGGCTAATGGTGTGATTGCGGATCAACGTAGATTCCCCGGCCAATTTATGCGTGATCTCAGGGAGGTCTTTGCGCGTGACAAAGATTTTATTAAAGGGATAATCAAACCCTAATTTAATGATTAATTAATCTTAATGATTTATTAAACCTTGATTTAAGGTATAATTAAATCCTGATTTCCGGATGACTGTTTCTCATCTTTGGAGGTATAAGTGAATAGAAAACATTATAATTTGATCTTTGCCGGTGTATTGGCAGGTTTATATTTAGTTTTAACCTTGCCTTTTGCCCAGATAGCATCCGGTATGATCCAGTTCAGACTGGCAGAAGCCATTACTGTTTTACCTGCTCTGACACCGGCAGCAATTCCCGGAGTTTTTCTGGGTTGTCTTCTGGCAAATTTTCTCAATCTGCAAAATCTCGGTCCGATTGATATTTTCGGTGGCAGTTTGACAACTTTATTGGCAGCATATTTAACTTATGTTTTGGCAAAACCGTTACGCCGTTATTTGAAATTGGAGGAGTCGGAACAACTTGAAGAGATCGGCTTACGTAAATATGCTAATATTTCACGAATTGTTTCCCTGATACCACCGGTAATTCTTAACGGGTTGATTGTCGGAACATATTTACCATTTCTCTTCTCACCGGAAACTCCTGCAATCAGTGTAATTTTAACAACAATACTCTCGATAACAGTGTCTCAAACCATTGTGATTTTCGGTCTGGGTTTACCGCTTTTAATTGGTCTGAGCAAAAATAAAGCTATTTTGAATTATATCTGATATATTTGAATATATTAGGCTTTAATAAAGAATTTTTATTGGTGAATGGCAGATATGACACAATCACATTATTTTAAGTCGGATCAAACTTTAGATCATGATATAAAAACAATTGAGTATACAATTGCTCAACATGATTTTAATTTTATTACGGATCGTGGAGTTTTCTCGCGTAACAAAGTTGATTACGGTACGAATGTTATGTTAAAAACTGTTCTTGAAGAATTAAAAGAAAATTGTACTGATGCTTCCGGCTATTCTTATAAAATTCAACGAGATGGATCTAAGGAAAATTTGCCTGAATCTGTTAATGGTATTGAAACTATGAAGTGCTTGGATTTAGGTTGTGGTTATGGGGTTGTTTCAATTGTCTTAAATACATTTTTTCCGGAACAAAAATGGTATGCAGTAGATATAAATCCAAGAGCAGTAGCATTAACCAAAAGGAATTCAAAAAAACATGGTTTGGATATTACGGTAGTTGAATCTGACGGTATTCCGGGATTAGCGACTGCATCAAATGAATTAGACAAAATTTCAAAATCAACATCTGAAGCAATTGAATCTGACAATAAAAGAAAATTTGATTTAATTTTATTGAATCCGCCGATTCGTACCGGTAAAGACAGTTGTTATCGTTTGTTTGCTGAAGTTGGTGCGGCAATGAAAGTGAACGGTGTTTTCTACACTGTCATTCAAAAAAAACAAGGAGCAGTTTCAGCATTTAAATACTTGCAAAAATTATTTTCAGATGTAGTTGTAATTGATAAATCAGGTGGTTATCATACGATTAGTTGCAGAACTCCTAATCCGGGTTAAAGTTAAATCCAGACTAAAGCAAAGGAATGATATTAAAACATTCTAAAACATATCAATTAACGGAGAAAATATAATGTTAAATAAATGCAAACAAAACAATTATTCTATTCAAGCCATAGGTCAGGATAGTCACCGATTTGTGGAAGAAGGTGACCGGAAAGTATTGGTCTTGGGAGGAGTCAAAATTAATGATTGTCCGGGACTTGAGGGAAATAGTGATGCAGATGTCTTGCTTCATGCACTGACCAATGCCATATCCGGCATTACTTGTAAGCCGATTCTCGGTACTATAGCTGATGAATTATGTTTGAACCATGGAATTACCGACAGTAAAGCTTACTTAGAATTGGCTTTAGCTGATTTAGCAGATCTTAACTATGAGATATTGCATATAAGTTTTACAGTTCAGGCACGCCGACCGAAACTTTTGCCTTTGATTCCTGAAATAAGAAAATCAATTGCTCAAATCACGGAGCTTGATCTTAAACAAGTTATGCTTACTGCAACCAGTGGAGAAGGTTTGACAGATGTCGGACGAGGCGAAGGTATAGAAGCTTTTTGCGTAATTTCAGTTGTACCGATTGTTGAATGATTTAGAGAATTTATAATGCTAACTTAGATATATATATGTTGAACATAATATTCTATCGGCAAGTTAATTTGAAATATTAAAATTCCATTAATAGAGCAATTGTTACATTTTTATCTATTATATTTAATATATAATAGTTATGTTTGATGATTTAGTTTTCAGAATAGGCAAAAAAGATTCTTGATGCTATAATGGCGATGCCTAATTATACAAAAAATCGATACTGTTCATAATTCATAATCGATTATTTAATATAAGGTTGAAATTGTTTCAGGAATAATTATAGAGTTATTTATTAAAATAAAAAGGTGTATATGCCCAACAAGAATAATGCAAATAGAAAACCGAGCAAACCGGTTAATCGACAACCCAATAATCGTTTGCAATCAAATACTGCCGGCTCTGAAAAGAATCATACAGCTCAATCTTTACGAGAAGTCAGACTTCGCAATAAAAACAGAGTGAACTCCGGGGCTCATAACAGAACAGCCCCAATTAATAGTGGTTCAAAATTTAAAGCAAGTAACAGGACAAACCTCGGAGTCGAAAAAAAACCTAATTCAAATAATAAAAAGAAAACATCCAATAAAATATTGTATTTAGTTTATGCTTTAGCAGGCATAGCTTTAATTCTGTTGGTATTTACAGTTATTCATTTGATGAAAGACGGTAAATCGGAAGATGATGTATCTAAGTCTGATGAAACTACTAAAACTGAGGTTACAACGCAAATAGAAGAAGGTATTTCATCCAGCATTTATTTTGGCGATATTTGTTTAGGTGATATGGAATATGCTGATTTTGAAAAACTAATGGCTGAAAAATCTTCTGAAATATTAAAAAACATCAAAATAGATTTAGAGAATGAAAAAGACGAAAAAAAGGAAAAAAAATCGAGTTTTAATGCTTTAGATTTAGGAGTAAGTTTAGACTTTGAACAAATTTACAAAAATGCGGAAGAACTGAACGAATTAATTAAACGTGAATCGTCTGAGAAAACACATTTGTTCCTTCAAGTTGTAAAAGCGGGAATTACTGAAAGCACGACTTTAGCTTTGATTGAAAATAATTCCCGGATAACTGAATTGGCAGATATTGAGGATAACAAATACAAATTGCATCCGGTTTTTGTGATAGATGAAGTTGCTCTGAAAAAAGCTGTAGAAGAATTTTCCGCAGAAGTTGAAATCAAACCGGGAAAGTCGACAGCAACAGCATTTAATCTTGAAACTTTGGAATTTGAATTTGGTGAAAGCAACAAAGGTTATAAACTGGATACGGAAAAATTAATTGATAAACTGAGGCAGGCTTTTTCTGAAAACAAATTGAGCGAATCGATTAAGTTGGAATTTGTTGAATCAGATGAAGTTCCGGAAGAAGATGTTGAATTCGGTTTTATATCCTCAGGATATACTGAATTAGGTTTATATGACCCTGCCCGTGATTCTAACGTACAAAGAGTCGCTGAATTACTTAGCGGATTTGTAATCCAACCGGGCGAAGAATTTTCTTATTGGACAAACATTACTCCGCTTACTGTAGAGAACGGTTACACTTACGGCGGTGCAATTGCCCCTGACGGTTCGTATGAATCGGTAATCGGCGGAGGTATTTGCCAAGGCAGCAGCACATTATATTTAGCTGCGGTCAGAGCAGATTTGAAAATAACGGAACGCAATAACCATACAATTCCGAGTGCATATGCGATTGAAGGCATTGATGCAATGGTTTCTGACTGGTCCGATTTAAAGTTTGTAAATAATACCGGATACCCGATAGCGATTGTCGGATATTACGTTGATGCGACTTCAATTGAATTTCAAATTTATGGCAAAAAATTGCCGCCGGGAGTAACGATTGATTTAGATCCGCATTTTCTAAGTAAAGCTGCTGCTAAAGCACCGAAGAAGGTTGTTAATAAAGACTTGAAACCGGGTGAAGAAGTTGTGGTGAAAAACGGAATAGTCGGTTCGTATTGGTCAACCGATAAAGTATATTATCGCGATGGCGTAGAATATGATCGGGTTCACTTAAATGATTCACATTATTGGTCATACGCCGGAACGATTGAATACAATCCTGATCCGCCTGACAGTACAACTTCTGAATCAACAACAGAAGAGTCGTCTTCGGGAACGACTACTACCACTACTGTACCGACAACACCCGAAACACCTGCTACATCTGCCACACCTGTTACACCTACTCCGGCAGAAACAACTGAAGCGCCGACACCTGCAGACAGCTCCTCCGATTGAAGAATTTTCCTTTCAATTCAGAGGAAACAACATCTTAAAAAACGATCGGCTTATACTCAAAAGAATATAGTTGGTGATCTTTTTTATTGTTGCCGTGGAAATCACTGCCGGCTGTGAAAGGCAGTTTTAGTTTTTCAGCCAGAGAGAAGATCATTTTTTGTTGCCGGAGATCTGCATTGCTGTGAAAAGCTTCAACACCGATATTTGCCAGATTTGCAATTTTAGTGATTTTTTCAGTTAACAAACTTTGTTTATCGCACCAACCATACTGATGAGGATGTGCGATTACCGGAAAACCGTTCGATTGATGAATCAATTGCAGAGCATCTTCAAGTTCAACTCGTTGGCGGGGAACATATGCCGGTTTGCCTTCCGCTAAATAATCGTCAAACGCTTGCTGGATAGAATTGACGTAATTATTGGCAACTAACCAATTGGCAACCTTAATTCTACCTGTAACCGGTTGCTCAGGTGAAGGATTCAGCTCATTTTTCGGAATCGGTATTCCCAAGTCGTGCATGCGTTTAATCAATTCCTGATTTCGTTTGTTACGCGTAATCCTTTGGCTTTCTAAAAAACTATCTAATTGTTTGATTTCCTGTCCGGAATAATATGCCAAAAGGTGAATTTCCTGACCTTCAAAAATTACCGACAATTCAACACCCGGAATTAATATCGGATATTGATTTTTGCTATTTTCGGTTTTGGGTTGACTGGTTAGAAAATTTCCACCTGAATGATGCTTCAAGAAATAGTTATTCTCTGAATTTTGTTCAGTTAAACAATCTTCAAGGACAGGGTATTGCCCGATGAGTTCCAAACAGCCCTGAATTGTATCGTGATCTGTTAATGCGATATATTTTAGTTGATTGCTTTGAGCAAGTTGCATTACCTGCTCCGGAGTATAACTTCCGTCAGAAGCTGTTGAATGAGTATGAAGATCAATTCCGCCTATTTCAGTGATTTTGCTTAAAAACAATCCTAATTTATTATTCATTTTAAGACGAGCCTTGATTATCGTTCTTTATCCGTCAGATTAAGCTGTTCTGAAACCAGATACCGAGGTCTTCCCTTAATTTCATTGAAAATATTGGCAATATATAATGCGATCATACTCAAGCTGATCATAATTGCTGTTCCGATCAGTAAAATCAACAGAATAACAGTTGTAAAACCTTCAACAGCATGACCTAAACACCAATTAATCAAAGTCTGAACAGCTAAAATAAAACAAAAAATTAAAAGGATGACAGTAAGCAGCGGAATAATCAATAGAGGTTTTGCAGAAAATCCGGTAATAGCTGAAATGCTTAAACGCAATAATTTGCGGAATGACCATTTGGATTCGCCTTTTTCCCGATCTTGCACGACAAAAGGAATCACAATTCGCTTAAATCCCATCCAGGCTGATAAACCGCGAAAGAAAGTATCTCTTTCTTTGAATTGTCGCCAGGCAAGGACGACTTTACGATCCAACAATTTGAAATCCGAGGCGTTATCCAAATTATGACCGGAGAACTTTTTAAATAAACCGTAGAATATTTTTGCGGATAATTTAGAAAAAAAGCCTTCTTTGCCGCGTGATTGTTTCACACCTTCAACTACATCATAACCTTGTCGCCAGAGGTTGATCATTTCGGGAATAATTTCGGGTGGATGTTGTAAATCTGAATCGAGAATTATCACCGCATCACCTTCTGCTTGTTCCAATCCGGCACAGAGAGCTGCTTCTTTGCCGTAGTTACGTGACAGACGTAGAGCACTGATTTTCGGATTTTGTTGAACAGCCTTCGTTATTAATTCCCAGGAATCATCTGTTGAACCGTCATCAACAAATAATAGAGTGTAGTCTATAACTTCATCCATTATTTGCTCCAAAGTACGAATCAGTGTTGGTAAAATTCGACTTTCATTGAAGCAAGGAATAATTAAAGTTATTTTCAAGAGTTTTATCTCCTTAATGAATTAGTAATTAATAAAATTTGTCATAAAAACATATTAGTTATACAATATTTTAAGATTATTACAGATAGATTGTAACATATAAAATAGAATAGAGGTGCTTGTTATGGCCAAAAGAAAAAAGAAAAATATTGAAGATGTATCTTTACAGGACAAAAAAGTTATTGCTAGAGTTGACTTTAATGTTCCTCTGGATAAACAAACAGGTGAAATTATAGATGATAAGAGAATCAGAGCTGCTTTGCCGACAATTCAATATTTAATTGCTAACAAGGCAAAAGTTATTTTAATGTCACACCTTGGCAGACCGAAAGGATTTGATCCTAAGTTGTCAATGAAACCGGTAGCAGACCGCTTAAGTGAATATTTAAAGCAAAAAGTAATCTTGGCAACAGATGTTATTGGTGATGATGCAAAGGCTAAAGCTGAAAATTTGCAGGCTGGCGAAGTAATGATGTTGGAAAATTTACGATACCAGGCTGAAGAGACCGCAAATGACCCTGCCTTTGCCAGAGAACTGGCAAGTCTGGCTGAAATATATGTTAATGATGCTTTTGGAACAGCACATCGTGCACATGCTTCAACCGCAGGCGTAGCAAATTACTTGCCGGCATATGCAGGCTATCTGATCCAAAAAGAGATAGATATACTGAGCGAAGCCATAACAGATCCGAAGCAACCGTTTGTAGCAATTTTGGGCGGTGCCAAAGTTTCCGATAAAATCGGAGTGATCCGCAATCTTTTACCACAAGTTGAAACGTTGATGATCGGCGGTGGTATGGCATTCACTTTCTTAAAAGCCAAAGGTCTTGAAATCGGTAATTCTTTATGTGAAGAAGATAAGCTTGATTTAGCAAGATCGTTACTGGAAGAAGCAGAAGCACAAAATGTCAATCTGTTATTGCCGGTTGATATTGTTGCAGCGACAAGTTTTGCAGCAGATGCAGCATATGATATCGTAGATGTTAAGGCAATGCCAAGTGACCGACTTGGTCTTGACATCGGACCGAAGACAGTTAAGAAATTCTCAGAAGTTATTAAAGAAGCCGGTACTGTGGTTTGCTGTGGTCCGATGGGTGTTTTTGAATTTGAAGAATTTGCCAAAGGAACCGGAGGTGTTGTTGAAGCCTTAGCAAATTCCGATGCGATCAGCATCGTAGGCGGCGGCGATTCTGCAGCAGCAGTTGAATTGCTGGGTTTTGCAGACCAGGTCACACATATTTCAACCGGTGGCGGAGCATCTTTAGAATTACTTGAAGGCAAGGTTTTGCCAGGACTGGATTGTTTTTTAGATGGCGGTGAAGGACGTCGAACTTTTGCTGCAGGTAATTGGAAAATGAATAGCGGTGTTCCTGCCGATGCAGAAAAATTATTGAGTGAATTATTACCTTTGGTTAAAGATGCTGATTCAACTATTGCAATCGCTGTTCCTTTTACTGCACTGACCAAAGCTTTAGAATTGACAGAATACAGCAATATTAAAATTGCTGCTCAGAATTGTCATTTCGAAGATAACGGTGCTTACACAGGTGAAGTTTCAGCCAAAATGCTGGCCTATATGGGTGTGCCCTATGTAATAATCGGTCACTCGGAACGCCGTGAATATTTTGCCGAAACTGATGAAACTGTCAATTTGAAAGTGAAAGCAGCTCTTAATTGGGGTGTAAGGCCGATTATTTGCTGTGGTGAAAGTTTAGAACAACGTGAAGCAGGCGAAACTTTTGCTTGGATTAAAGAGCAGATTACCAATGGTCTGAAAGATATTCCTGCCGGAAAGATGAGCTTTATTACAATTGCTTATGAACCGATTTGGGCGATTGGTACCGGGAAAACGGCTTCTGATGAACAAGCACAAGAAGTCTGTGCTTATATTAGAGAATTAGTTGCTGAATTATATGATGCGGAAATCGCTTCAGAATTAAGGATTCAATATGGCGGATCAGTCAATGCCGGAAATGCTGCGGGCTTGTTTGCCCAACCGGATATTGACGGAGGTTTAGTAGGCGGTGCTTCATTAAAACCTCAGGATTTCAGTGTTATTTGCTTGGCATAATCAAATTAAGGCTCGAACTTATAGTTTGAGCCTTAATTTTAGAATTTAATTTTTGATTCAGAAGGAGTAATTTTAATGACAGAAATCAAACAAAGACCGGTTGTTCTTTTTGTTTTAGATGGTATTGGTATCAATGAAAACACAGAGAATAATGCCGTATATACAGCTAAAACACCCAATTTAGACAAATATCGGGCTGCGTGGCCGCATACAAGTATTAAAACCTCCGGTCAGGACGTCGGTTTACCGGCCGGACAAATGGGCAATTCTGAAGTTGGTCATATGAATATCGGCGCGGGACGTGTTGTTTACCAAGATTTAAGCAGAATCAGCAGAGCAATTGAGGACAAAAGTTTTTTCCAAAACCAAGCTTTGATTAATGCGATGGGATATGCGAAGCAAAATAAATCTGCTCTCCATTTGTTAGGTTTATTATCAGATGGCGGCGTTCATAGTCATCAAGAACATTTATATGCCCTGTTACAAATGGCAAAAGATCAAGGTTTAGCTGAAGTATATGTCCATTGTTTTTATGATGGTCGGGATGTTTCACCTACGGCAGGCGTAGGTTATACTGAAGAATTATTGGAAAAAATTTCTGAAATAGGTATTGGCAAAATTGCTTCAGTAAGTGGCCGTTACTATGCGATGGATCGGGATAATCGTTGGGAACGTGTAGTGCAAGCTTATGATGCAGTGACCAGTTGTGCTGCAAAAACAGGTACCGATCCGGTTCAGGTTTTGAAAGATTCTTATGCCGCGGGAGTGACCGATGAATTTATTCTCCCGACTACAATCGTTGACCAAGCCGGGAAACCTGTTGGACCGATTCAAAATAATGACAGTGTTATTTTTTACAATTTCCGTCCGGATCGAGCACGCGAATTGACCAGAGCTCTGAAAGAGCCGGGATTTGCCGAATTTGATTTAAAAACCGGACATTTGAATTTGTTCTATGTAACTATGACTGAATATCATAAAGATTTTTATAACTTTCCTCAATTTGAAATTGCTTACGGACCGGAAGTTTTAAAAAATACCTATGGTGAATATGTATCCGGTTTAGGTTTGACGCAATTACGAATTGCGGAAACCGAAAAATATCCGCACGTTACGTTCTTCTTTAACGGCGGCATTGAAACAGAATATCCCGGCGAAGACAGAGCCTTATTGCCTTCACCCAAAGTAGCGACATATGACTTAAAGCCGGAGATGAGTGCTTATGATATCACAGAAGAATTATTGAAGCGTCTTGATTCGAATAAATATGATACAATTATCTGTAATTATGCAAATGGTGATATGGTAGGTCATACGGGCGTATTTGAAGCCGCGGTTGCTGCGGTTGAAGCGGTTGACAATTGTGTCGGACAGGTAGTTGAAAAAATCTTGGCTATGGGTGGAGTTGCCATACTGACTGCCGATCATGGAAACTGTGAGCAGATGGTAGATCCTGTAACCCAAGAAATTTTCACGGCTCATACAACTTTTCCGGTGCAGTTAATAGTTGTCGGTACAGATGGGATTGAATTGAAATCCGGTGGACGCTTGGCGGATCTCGCACCGACTATGTTAGATTTGTTGGGACTTGAGCAGCCTGCTGAAATGACCGGAGAAAGTTTAATTATAAAAAAGTGAGATCAATAACAGAACTGTAATTTTGTAGTTCAAACTAGATTTATAGTTCAAGCTGGATTATTCCAGCTAAAAATATAAATTTTTCTAATTTTTAAACAGTGGAATTATGATATAATACAAAATGTATAAAAATAATTAAATTCAGTTATAATTTTTAGTCAAAAGGAGAGAACTTATGACAAAAGACAAACAATTTATGACGATGGACGGGAACATGGCTGCTGCATATACATCATATGCGTTTTCCGAAGTAGCAGGTATTTTTCCGATTACTCCGTCGTCACCCATGGCTGATTATGTTGATCAGTGGGCTCAGGAGGGACGTAAAAACATATTCGGACAAACAGTGGACGTTATTGAAATGCAATCCGAAGCAGGAGCTGCAGGTTTCGTACATGGTTCATTAGCAACAGGTGCATTGACAACTACTTATACAGCATCTCAAGGTCTGTTGTTAATGATACCAAATATGTATAAAATAGCCGGTGAGCTATTACCTTGTGTATTCCATGTTTCTGCCAGAGCACTTGCAGGACAAGCTCTTTCAATATTCGGTGATCATTCAGACGTAATGGCATGCCGACAAACCGGTTTTGCGATGTTGGCATCATCAAGTGTTCAGGAGGCACATGAAGTAGCAGCGATAGCTCATCTGGCTACAATTAAAGGTCGTGTACCTTTCCTCCATTTCTTCGACGGTTTCAGAACATCACATGAAATTCAAAAAATTGAAGTCTTGGACTATGACGATTTAGGCGGATTAGTTGATAAAGAAGCACTTGACGCTTTCCGCAACCAAAGTTTAAGCCCGAATGATCCTGTAATTCGCGGTACGGCTCAAAATCCGGACATTAACTTCCAAGCTCGTGAAGCATCCAACACATACTACAAGAATTTATTACCGATTGTAGAAGAATACATGACGGAAATCAGCAAGTTAACCGGTCGTGACTATAAACCGTTCAAGTATTACGGCGCGGAGGATGCGGAAGAAATCATCATCTGTATGGGTTCCGTATATGAAACCGTTTGTGAAACTGTAGATTATCTCAATGCCAACGGTCGTAAAGTCGGTGTAATACATGTTTACTTATATCGTCCGTTCTCAACGGATCTTCTGCTGGAAGCAATTCCGAAATCTGTTAAGAAAATTGGCGTTTTGGATCGAACCAAAGAACCGGGTGCAGAAGGCGAACCGCTTTATCTTGACGTTGTTGCAACATTCAAAGGCATAGAAAATGCACCTAAAATTGTTGGTGGGCGCTACGGTTTAGGTTCTAAAGATACGACACCGGATCAAATTGCCGCAGTATTTACTAACTTAAGCAATGATTCACCACTACACGGTTTTACAATTGGCATCAACGACGATGTTACACATTTATCCTTACCGCTTGGTGACAGCATTGATGTAGCAAGGGAAGGTACATTTGCTGCACGTTTCTGGGGTCTGGGTTCAGACGGCACAGTCGGCGCTAATAAAAATTCAATTAAAATTATTGGTGATCATACAGACATGTATGCTCAAGCTTATTTCAGCTATGACTCGAAAAAATCAGGCGGTATTACAATCTCTGACCTGCGTTTTGGCAGTGAGCCGATCCGGGCACCATATTTGGTAGACAAAGCTGATTTTATTGCTTGCCATAACCAAGCTTATGTCAATACTTACGATATGCTTACACCGTTGAAACCGGGTGGCTCTTTCCTCTTGAATACACAATGGGGTCAGGCAGATTTGGAAAAACACCTGCCGGGCAAAATGAAGCGTTTCATTGCTGAAAATAATATTAATTTCTATACGATCAATGCTGTTGATTTAGGTGTTGAAATTGGTTTAGGTACCAGAGTTAATACAATCTGTCAGGCTGCATTCTTTAAAATTACTGAAGTTATTCCGGTAGAAGATTCAGTCAAGTACATGAAAGAGATGATTGTTAAATCCTACGGTTCGAAAGGCGAAGATATTGTTAACATGAACTATGCTGCAGTTGATGCAGGTATTGAACATGTTACGAAAGTCGACGTTCCGGCAGAATGGGCAAATGCTCCGGATGAAGTTTTACCAGTTCGTGAAGCTCCGGATTTTGTACAGAATATTGCTGATGTCATGAATCGTCAAAAAGGTGATACACTACCTGTTTCAGCCTTTATGAAATATGTTGACGGGCATATTCCGCTTGGTACCTCCAAGTATGAAAAACGCGGTATTGCGGTTAATGTTCCGAAGTGGATCCCCGAAAAATGTATTCAATGTAATCAATGTTCATTTGTTTGTCCGCATGCGGTAATTCGTCCGGTCTTATTAAATGAGGAAGAGGCAGCTGCTGCACCGGAAGGATTTATTACAATCGGCGGTTCCAAACCGTATGAAGAATTCCAATACAAAATCCAAGTTTCAATTTTAGACTGTACAGGCTGCGGTGTATGTGCTGTTGCATGTCCTGTTAAAGCTCTCGAAATGGAACCGATTGATGATCATATGAATGAAATTGAGAATTTGGAATATGCAGAAACCGTATCGCATAAAGCAAATCCGATGAATAAGAACACAGTTAAGGGTTCACAGTTTGAAGAACCGTTACTCGAGTTCTCCGGAGCTTGTGCAGGTTGTGGTGAAACCCCCTATATTAAACTCTTAACTCAATTATTCGGTGATAGAATGCAAATCTCCAATGCAACAGGTTGCAGCTCAATTTGGGGCGCTTCTTCGCCTTCAGCACCTTTTACCAAGAATAAAGACGGATTCGGACCGGCATGGGCCAATTCACTGTTTGAAGATGCGGCAGAACATGGGATGGGCATGCACATGGGTGCAAAGCAAATCCGTAAACGTGCTACGAAAAAAGTTGAAGATTTGATGGCTCTGAATGCTTGTGAAAACATTAATGCTGTTGCACAGGCTTGGCTTGACAGTTACGATGACGGTGAGGCCACACGTCAGACCACCGCTGATCTGGTAGCTGCTTTAGAAGGTTATGCCGGAGATAATGCTGAGGCAAAAGCTTTAATTGACGGAATTCTTCAATTGAAAGATTATTTGATGAAACGTTCATCCTGGATTATCGGTGGTGACGGTTGGGCATATGATATAGGCTTCGGCGGCTTGGATCATGTTTTGGCATCAGGCGAAGATGTTAATATCTTTGTTCTCGATACTGAAGTATATTCCAATACCGGTGGTCAAGCTTCTAAATCGACTCCGTTAGGTGCAATTGCTGAATTTGCTGCCGGTGGTAAACCGATCAAGAAGAAAGATCTCGGTATGATTGCAACAACCTATGGTTATGTTTATGTCGGTCAAATCGCTATGGGAGCAAATCAAGCTCATGCTTTAAAAACGATTGCCGAAGCTGAAGCATATAACGGTCCTTCAATCATCATTGCATATGCTCCTTGTATCTCACACGGTATCAGAGGCGGCTTGACCTTGTCACAAACCAGAATGAAAGATGCGGTCGAAACCGGTTACTGGCATCTCTGGAGCTATGACCCGAGAAAAGCTGAAAAAGGTGAAAATCCGTTTACACTTACATCTAAACCGCCTAAACGTGATTATCGCGAATTTATCACCAGAGAGGTACGTTATACCGCTTTGAACAGAAAATATGATAAAGAGCAAGTAGAAGAAATCTTCGAAAAAGCAGCCAAGGCTGCCGAAGAGCGCTATCAAGTATATGTACGTATGGCGGAAGCAGATTTTGGCAAAGCTGAATGATGAACAAGCTTTATTCATAAAGATGAAACTAAAGAATAATTCTTAATGCAGAAACATAACTGCAAAGGCAAATAATAAATATGTTATAATAAATCCCCGTAGCAAAATGAAGTTGCGGGGATTTTTTCTGAATTTAACGAATAAACTGAATTAAGCAGATAATCTAGTTAAGAACAATAATCGGAGTTTAGCAGATATTCATTGGGATTTTGTTACTAAAGGAAAGGGCTACATCAAATGCAGGTAAGTTTTAACAGAATGCTGCATCTATCAGATACTTTAGTTCCTGATTTATTCATTACCGAATATATTAGTAAATTAAGCGGAAATGCAATACGCTGCTATTTAATCTTGCTTTTAACCTTTCAACACGGTAATCGAAAAGCTTCACCTGCAGATCTTGCACAAAGATTAGGTGTCAGTGTGAACAAAGCGGAACAAGCCTTGACTGAATTACAACAAGTTCAACTGATCATTATCCAAAGTGGCAATATTGAATTGGTTGATCTGAAAACTAAGGAAATCCAACGTAATTTACTTTACAATCAACCTGATGAAAACGTATCTGAGACGGATATTTCACGGAGAGAAGCGATTATCAAACAAATAAATGATACCTTCTTCCAAGGCGTGATGTCTTTAGGATTTTATACGGTAATTGATGAATGGTTCAATCAATATCAATTTGAACCTGAAGTCGTTTACGCAATTTTTGCTGAAGCAAGCTCCAAACAAATGTTGAAAAACCCGGGCTATGTTTCTGGCATTGCTAAAAATTGGGGTAAGTCCGGTGTTAAAACTTATAGCCAATTAAATCAATACTATAAAAACTATGAAGCAAGACAGATTTTGACACAAAAAATCCGGAAAAAATTGAACATTAAAGGTTTTTTGACTGAATATCAGGAAGAATTAGTCACTAAATGGACTGAACAATATGGTTATAATTTTGAGATTATTGATTTGGCAATGGCAGAAACTGTCAACGTCGGTTCGCCGAGTTTTAAATATATTGATACAATTCTTACTGCTTGGTATAAAAAGGGCCTGAAGACTGTGGCAGCTATTGAAACGGATCAAAAAGAACATCGGAGACAATCCCGCAATGCAAAAAAAATGATCAGTTTTCCAAAAACAAAACGACGTCTCAAGACAAAAGAACAAGCTGAACAAGATGTTTCTGAGGAAGAATTATATCGATTAGACCTGATTCAACGCTATTCTGAAGCGGGAGAAAATGACGAATGATGCGAAATTTTGATCAATATACTAAAAAACGCTTGAATCATTATTATGAATTATTAAGGCAAAAAGCAGAGCGCATTCGAGACCATAGGGTGAATTCAATTTATCAAGCTTATCCTGAAATAAAGGAATTGGAAAACAAGAAAATTCAGGCGGGAATAGGCCAAATCAGAAATAAAATTAACGGATTTGTCGA
Organism: Clostridiaceae bacterium; assembly: GCA_012838135.1. Lineage (GTDB taxonomy): Bacteria > Bacillota > Clostridia > Saccharofermentanales > DTU023 > UBA5436. The sequence continues at coordinate 29,108 of DUPV01000029.1, forward strand.
GAAAAATACGCTTGATTTAGCCGAGATCGATCAAGAGTTGATAAAAATGTTAAATTTGCATAATATTCCTCTGAATTACATGGAGCCTGATTATAATTGCAAGATTTGTCAAGACAGAGGTTGGGTTGGTAATAACTATTGTTCTTGTGTGGATCGTGTCTTAATCGAAATCAATCAACAAGATAATCTCTATTTGCCGGTTCCGGGTCAAACATTTGCGAATTTTGATTTGAGTGTATTTTCAACACAAAAAAATCCGGTATTTTTTCAAGGTCAACTTTCGCCGCAAGAAGCAATGCGTGGTTTACGTACTATTGCCAAAAGATATGTAGATAAATTCCGTGATAATCCGGAAAATTTATATTTGTTCGGCACAACCGGTACCGGAAAAACCTTTTTAATGTCTTGTATTGCGAATGCATTAAGCAATAAAGGTGTAAATTTGGTTTTTATCAAAGCTGTTAAATTATTTGAATTAATGGCTCAACGCAGAATATTGCTCAATAGCTTCAGTCCTGATCCTGAAGAACAGGATTTGGTTAACAGAAAATTTGATTTAATCAATAAAACCGGATTGCTTTGTATTGATGATATCGGTCTTGAAGCAAAAGGTTTGCTCAACACTTATTCTGATCTGATTGTTTTGTTAGATGATCGCTATAATGCGAATTTGCCGGTAATTATGACCAGTAATCTCAAGCCTTCGGAGCTTGCTGAAGACTATGATGAGAGAATTCAGAGCAGAATTACCGGAAATTATCAATTATTGATGTTTGAAGGACCCGATATCAGAACCCGAACGGCAAAAGGAAAAATGGAACAAGATGCAGATTAAAACTGGTATAGATATTTTGGATTTACGAAGATTTAAGAAATCTCTTGAACGCAGAGGAAAAAAATTTCTTTTAACTTTTCTGGTGGAAGAAGAAATTGAAAATGCACAGAATAAACCGGTGAGTTTAGCCGGTTTATTTGCTGCCAAAGAAGCTGTTTCTAAGGCAATCGGCAGCGGTATTTGGCAAGCTGATGTAAAGTGGCATGATATTTATATTTATAATGATGAATTAGGCAAACCGCTCGTTGAATTGAGCGGTGGAGCAATTGACAGATATGATAAAATGAACGGGATAGATATAGATATCAGCATCAGTCATGAGAAAAATTATGTTGTTGCAATTTGCGTAATATTAACTGATTCGAAAGCCTGAATAACGAAAGAATTATGAATAAAAAAGCTAAAAAAAATGATGGAAAAATTGACAAAAACTTGAACGAAAAAAACAAACATAAAATAGACAGAAAAATTAACCGGAAAATTGATAAGAAAACAATAAAAAATGTTGAAATAGATTTGGTTGATCGCAAACTGGAAATTGTCGAACAGGATATTTATATTGATAGTACTAAATCCCGAAGTTTTCCAAAATGGTTGATTCCGATGATTTTGGTAATAGTACTGTCTCTGGCGTTGATCTGGTTTGTACCGGTGCTGTTTACTAAATATCAGATGCAAAAAGCAGTCAGTAATGATTCTGAACAAATTGAAATTGATCCTTTTCTTCAAGAGGCCGATGCGGTTCTTAATCAAAGGAGTGTGGCAATTTGGTCGGAACCGAATCGTCAAAGTTTTCGTATAACTTCCGGTGTTTATAATGAACCGGTTAAGATTTTAGATCCACAAATCAATAATGGTTATTATCTGATTGAATTGGCAGATGGAGTACAGGGCTATGCTTTATCGGATGCATTAACCCTTAATTTGAATTCGTATAATAGCGAATCGGCAAAAAATAAAGTATTGTTGATTAATCGGGAGAAAGCGATTGTTTCAGATACAATGGGCGGTAATGTAATTGCAACTGCTCCTATGGGCAGTGTGCTTTATGCGGATTATGTGACGGAACAAGTAGTACGGGTGATTATTCCCGGTGGAGATATCGGATGGATGAGCAGAGAAAATTTAGTTGTATTGGATGTAAATCAAGCAATTCCTGAACCGGAAAAAAAGCAGGCAGACATCTTTTGTTCCAGTGCATTAATTTTTGTGAATGTAGCGTACGTACCCGGAGGAATGGATATGAGCGGCATAGACCTGTCTTCGATAATTTATCTTGCCGGTAAAACAAACGGCTTAAAAATTCCGCGTATCATGCAAAATCAAGCAAATTATGGCACTCAGATTTCTTTTGAAAGAGATAGATACGGCATGCCGAATATCGATGCATTAAAAGCGGGAGATATTCTGTTTTTCTCATTAGATAAAAATCCGGCGAAATTGACTTCGTCTGCTATTTATTTAGCAGATGGCAATATTCTCTATGCTTCGGGAAATCAAGGATCAATTCAAATTGTCAGTTTACCGGCAAATGAAAAAATTGCTGAAAGCTTAGTTATTGTAAGACGTCTGTTTGACTGAAAAACAGCAAAAACAGGAAAGAAAAGAGAACTAAATAATTATTTCTTATATTTATCCGAATTCTTGTAAAAATGATTTGACAACTCGGGAATTCGTTGCTATTATCATTAAGCGTTTAAAATAGCGTATGCACGGCGGCGTAGCTCAGCTGGCCAGAGCATTCGGTTCATACCCGGACGGTCGTAAGTTCAAATCTTACCGCCGCTACCAAGATGGCCCGTTGGTC
>DUPV01000030.1 GCA_012838135.1 Clostridiaceae bacterium
GGCGTTTTCTTGCATTTTATCACTGGCGCTGACAATCCCCGGCTGGCAGACGTTGCGCGAAGCTTGACAACCCCGGCTGTTGTCAGTCGCAAGATGACAGATAGGATTAAGGCAAAGCGCGAGGTATGCGACAAAATTGGCCGTTCAGGCGAGGATTGGGTGCTTGAGCGTGAAATGAAAAAGCTCGCCGGAACTGGGTGTGAACTTGGGATAACGAGTTATGCAGACGATCCCGACGCCCATTGTGACTTTATAAGCTTCAATAAAGACACTTTAGAGACACTGATTATTGAGGTTAAAACAACCTCCGGTTCAAAAAACGAGCCGTTCCACATAACTGCGAAAGAGCTTGAACTTGCTAAGGAGTGCATTGAGAATGGCATTCCATATGAGCTCCATCGAGTGTACAATCTAAACTCACCTAAACAGGGCAGAATTATCTACACGGCCAGCGACCTTTTCAATGAATTCGATTTCGAAGTATACGATTACATAGTAAAAAAGAGAAAGGAGAAAAAGCATGAACCCCATAAGATATCACAGATTAAAGCATAAGCTTACACAGGAAGAGCTTGCAAAAGAAGTCGGGCTAAGTAAGGCCACTATACATAAATATGAAAGAGCTTCCCAGCCCTCCGGCGGAAGAGGGCACAATTACAATGCCATAAGCCGTTATTTCGAAATACCGATGAACGAGCTGCTTAATAGCAAAGAAGAAAATATATTTTCCAATCAGGTGAGTCCCATAGGAAAATCCAGAACCGAAAACAAGAGGAACTGTATTACAGTTTACAGGCATGCCTATGGACTTACATTTGCCGCTTTAGCTAAACTAAACATTTGGACAGAGATTCCAGAGAATGTGCACGCAAGGCCTGCGCGAGAGAAGTCCCGGTTAAAAAGCACGTCGAAACTCTGGCAGCTCTTGAGGGTATCAGCGTGGAAGAGTTCATCGCCAAGTACTCTAATATAGAAGACGATAGCATAAAAAGCTGATGGGTACAGGCTCTTGTTGATCCGGAACGACTGTATTTCATGCTAATATAACGGGCATGTATCACATTTATTTACAAGGAATATATAAAGATGCTTTATACATATGGAGCTGAATTATCAGAAGGAATCATTGTAAGAACATATCTGGCAAAAATATCGGGTCCCGATGAACAGTACCGCTTCAAGCGAAGCTTTCTTAAGTGGGAGTACCACAGGTACCAAATACAGCTGTGGTTTACATTTGAAATAGACCAGGGCGTCTACGAGCAGTGCATTAAATATGTGGACAAACAGACCGGTAATATTGTCAGGTATGATAGGAGCTGGTTTGTATTCTTTGATGGGGAGTTTTATCAAATCGGGCGTGACGAAGTCTTGTTCTGCGTTTTTAATCTTGATTTGCAGTCCGACTAGCATTCAAGGAAAACCCGATAAATCACGGAAAATCAAATACTTATATTCCCAAAGGAGGAGTTTCTATTATCAACAAATCGCTAAATCCCGATTCAAACTTTACTGATATGACTTTGGGAAACTGGCTTGAAAACTGGCTGGAGGTCTATATCAAGCCATCCCACAAGCCGTCAGGCTACGAGCATTATGCAGACAACTGCCGCAAACATATAATACCTGTTATCGGACATGTATCTCTTTCTGAAATCACGCCCTCACTTATCCAAAGATTCTTTAATGAACGTGCCGCGCATGGAAATCTTCGCACCGGCGGACCGCTATCCGCAAAGAGCATAAAAAACATGCGTGTTGTCCTGGACGTTGCGTTAAAACAGGCTGTTGCGGAAGGCTATATTGCCGCTAACCCGGTCCCTCTCACGGCAATAAAACATGTAAGAACCAAACGGGTTGAGGCCTTAACTGACGAAGAGCAGAGAACACTTGAAGAGCATCTTTTTAAGAGCAACAGTCCCTTAAGCCGTGCTGAAATCTTTGCTTTATTTACCGGGGCGAGAAGGGGCGAAGTCTGTGCTCTCTGCTGGAAAGACTACGATGAAAGAATTGGAACGATACATATAGAGCGGACTGTTAAACGTCTGAAGAAAGACTCTAGCGGAACCGGCACCGCCAAAACCGAGCTAGTATTCTATCCGGTGAAGTCTGATTCCTCGGACAGGTCGCTTGCCCTTCCGGAGTTCCTGATAAACATTATCGAAGGACAGAAGGTTTCATTTAAAGAGAAATTTGGGCGGTGCCCATCCGCAAACGACCATATATTCTTCAGCACTGTCGGCGGAATAATAGATCCCGATAATTTGACGAGGTACCACAATTCCATACTGAAAAAGCTGGGACTTAACCACAAGAAATTCCACGCGCTGAGACATACGTTTGCGACCCGTGGAATCGAAAACGGCATTGATGTTTCAACAATGTCAGGCTTACTGGGCCACGCCGACACCACGACCACAACACATTTCTATATAAGGCCGAGAGAGTCCGCGATGCAGAAAGCAATGCTCGGAATAAAGCCGATTTCTGCGTAGATTAATTCTGGGATTGCATCCCAAATATACTGGGTGGCGGAGAAGTACTATAGACTAGAGCAGGCGAGTCATAGTACGTAATTGCCTTCGGAAAAATAGCCGGCCATGCGAGTCTGCCCGAGCTATTTTGTCGAAGCCAAGGTGATTGACCTTACCGATTTTATCCACATATAGAAATAGTACGTAGTCAAATGCCTACCAAAATACTTATCTTTTGGTAGGCATTATTGTTGCCCAACATCCTGTGACTATGTTTTGGTCCAGAATTTTGTCCGCACCTCTGGGGGTCCATCTCCAGCAGGTATTTACCAAAGAATTCCTGCACATTAAGCAAAGAATATGGCGTTTATTGGGAATATGAGTGGGCGTGCCTCTATGGATTTTTAAAATCCATTTTGAAACACGCCCTTGCTTATTAAATTTGCGATACTTCTCTTGAAGAATTTCTGAATACTTTCTTATCTTCTCACGATGTTCAAATGCTGCTTTTTTTAAAAGATTGCCATTACTCTCCCGTTGCTTTTCAAACGACACTCGACGTAGTTTATATAATGTTCTATTCGCTCTTTTCGCTCTTTCTTCTCACTGCGCCGAACGGCAAAAATATAGTCAGTCACAATACCAGTATCAAAATCAAGAACACATATTTCCGGCGATAATTTCATAAAGAATTCTGCCACAAAATCCGGCACAAAAGCGATGCCGTCATTATTTGCCACAAAATAGAATGGGTCAAGCATCATGTCTCCCCGGTAACTGAGGTTCGGATAAAACCCACTATTGACGCACTTGTTGATAATACTTTGCGCATAGTAAACTTCTTCGCTGCGAAGGAAAACAGGAATTCCAGAAAAACCAGACCAGTGTAGCAGTGTCGTATTACAGATTGGGTGTTTACGATTGGCAATTGCAACAGTGTTGGATGAAAACAGCGTAAAGCATTCGCATTTTTGTGCATTTACTAGACCCGGGCGATTACACAGAAACATAATATCGCACAAATCATCATGCAGCGGCTGATCTGACGTAATACGTACTGATTCTGACCGAATCGCGATTCCCGGATGTTCACACCGATATTGTTGAGTAAACAAATTAACACGATAGGAATAAGAATTGATGGTATCCAAATAGACTCGCAGGGAGTTATCTTCTTTAATAGAATACTTTTTCCCAAAATCGGATAAGCCATTTATGGATTGCATAATCGGTAGAACTTCCTGCAAGAACGCTTCGCCGAAAACCGTCAGCCTCACGCCTTTGGAATTGCGGGAAAACAGTTCATGTTTCAGGGAATTTTCCAAATTCTTGATGGCTTTGCTGATTGCCTGAGGAGACACATAAAGATTAGCTCCGGCCTGACCGATACTGCCAACACGAGCTACCTCTATAAAATAGTCAAGCTCTTGTATCGTCATATTAGCATAACCTCAATCGCTTCGGCTCTGAATCTCTACCTATTTATATATGCTATTAATATTAATACTATAAACAAACCGTGCTGTCAAATAGAATGGAGTGCATTTTAGTTGATGTTGACATCAACTAAAAGATTATGGAAATATAACTTTTTATTTGTGTATAATCACAACAGACAGACGCTGTGGAGCAACGTAAACAAAGTTAATTATGGAGGGAAAATGAAAAATGATTGAAAGGAAAGAAGCTCTGGCAACCAAGGCATATCAGCGGCTGAGAGATATCTATCTCAATCGTGATATGGCTGCAGCCGAGTGGCGGGCAAAAGGCGGCAGAGTCGTACTACTAATGGGATCCGATGTTCCCGAAGAGATCCTATATGCAGCCAACTATCTACCTGTATCAGTATTCAGCAATTACGGCGCACCGACCAACACAGAGCTGTATTTGGAAGAAAGTTGTGACCATGATGCTTGGGCGCGCGGTGTTATCCAAAAGCTGACGGACGGTACATATTTTTCAACTGCGGAACGTGTGGTTATGTCTTACTCCACAATGCGTATGTATAACTTGTTTAACGTCCTTCGCGAAGCACGTCGACAGATGCCGGATGCACCTATCCCCTATGTTGAATTTCTGGATACCGACTATGATAATACCCTTCTTGCGCAGAAACACAA
>DUPV01000031.1 GCA_012838135.1 Clostridiaceae bacterium
AGAATCTGAATGGATTTATACGTTATTTTATACCCAAAGGAACGAAATTAAAGAGCATATCAGCAAGTGAAATAAAACAGTTGGAAGAGTTTATCAACAAATATCCCAGAAAAATATTGGGAGGATGTAGTGCCGAAAATTTTCATCATGCTGCAGCATGATGAAAACAAATAACATTGTACAGAATCAATTTCAGTTTAAGTTGCAATTAACAGGTGTTGTTTAACAGGAAAATTGAGGTTGAAATTCCGTAACATAGCATAGTATAATGAACAATGCGGTTCTGAAAGCTGAACAATGCAATTCGAAAAATGCAAATATCTCAAATGATTATGAGCAACAACTTTACTATAAAATAATGAACGAGGGGGATCGGATATGAAAAGTTATCCAGCTGACAAAATAAAAAACATTACCTTTATGGGACACGGAGGGTCCGGAAAGACTACAGTAATTGAAGCGATGCTGTTTAACTCCGGTGCAATCCAGAGAATGGGTAAAGTAGAAAGTGGTAATACTGTTACCGATTTCGATGTTGAAGAAAAACGTCGTGGTATTTCTACCAATACTTCTTATGCTGCTTGTGAGTGGAAAGATAATAAATTTAATTTAATTGACACTCCGGGTGATTTCGATTTTCTGGGTGAGCAAATGCTCGGTATGCAAGTAGGTGATGTAGTTTTGTTAATTGCAGCAGCTAAAGACGGTGTTGCTGTGGGTGCTGAAAAAACGATCCGCCTGGCTTCAAAGAATAATAAGCCTTTAGCAATTGTAATTAACCAAGTTGATGAACCGAATGCCGATTACGGAAAAACCATGTCAGCTTTCCAAGATCAATATGGCAACAAGGTCGTACCGCTTGTTATGCCGATTATGGAAGGCGGAGAGATGAAAGGTTTAGTGGATGTTTTAGCTAATCAAGCTTTCCAATTTGCTGACGGCAAAAGTTCTGAAATTGAGATTCCGGCTGATTTGCAAGATCAAGCTGAGGAATACCATGAAATGCTGATCGAACAAATTGCTGAATCCGATGATGATTTGATGGAAAAATACTTTGAAGGTGAAACTTTTACGCCGGAAGAAGAGCAGGAAGGTCTGCGCAAAGCGATTCAAAACCAAGGTGTATATCCGGTTTTTGCTACATCAGCTGCTGATAACAGAGGCATTGTTTATTTGATGGATATGATTGCAAAATATTTCCCTTCAGCAGGAATGCAGGAAGGTGTAGTAGCTACAAAACCTGACGGTACGGAAGTAGAATTAGCATGTGATGAAAACGGACCGTTATCCGCATTTATTTTCAAAACAGTAATCGATCCGTTTGTCGGACGTATTTCAATCTATCGTGTATATTCCGGTAAGGTCAAAGATGGAGTTCCTGTTTATAACTATGCGAATGATCAGGAAGAAAGAGTAAACGGAGTATACTACTTGCAAGGTAAAAAACAAATTTCAACCAATGAAGTTGTTGCCGGAGATATAGGTGCCTTAACTAAACTCAGTGTTTCATCCACTAATCAAACTCTGACTTCGAAGAGCAACCCATTATTAATTAAGCCTGCTGATTTACCGTCACCCGGTTTAACCTTAGCAGTTGAAGCTGTAACAAGCGGTGAAGAAGATAAAGTCATGCAAGGTTTGAATCGTTTGCGTGATGAAGATCCTACTTTTGATATTCGCAATGATCCTGAAACCAAACAAATGTTACTTTCCGGTATAGGTGAAGTTCAACTTGATGTTTTATGTCAAAAGCTAAAAGCTAATTACGGTACCGAAACAAGATTAATTGAAGCAAAAGTTCCTTATCGCGAAACAATTCGTAAAAAAGTTGAAGTCCAGGGTCGTCATAAGAAACAGTCAGGTGGCAGCGGTCAATTCGGTGATGTTTGGATCAGATTTGAACCGGGCACAGAAGATAAACTGGAATTTGGCGAAGAAATCTTTGGCGGTGCAGTTCCGAAAAATTACCATCCTGCGGTTGAAAAAGGTCTGGAAGAAGCTTGTGAGAACGGCGTTCTGGCAGGTTATCCGGTAGTAAAACTGAAAGCAACTCTCTATGACGGTTCAATCCATCCGGTTGATTCCAATGAAATATCATTTAAATTAGCTGCCAAACTGGCTTATCGTAACGGTTTGCCAAAAGCTGATCCGGTATTACTTGAACCGATTGCAAAATTAAAAGTTACGGTACCGGATGATTATTTGGGTGATATAATGGGCGATATGAGCAAACGTCGCGGTCGCATTTTGGGTATGGGTGCTGACTCCAATGTCGGTTTCCAAAGTGTTGATGCGGAAGCTCCGATGTCTGAATTAGGCAAATATGCTACAGACCTCAAATCAATGACCCAAGGACGTGGTTGGTTCAGCATGGAGTTTGCTCGTTATGAGGAAGCTCCGCACGATGTTGCGGAAAAAGTTATTGCCGAGGCCAACCGCGAACAAGAGTAACTTTTGTTTAAAGAAGAAAATACTCCAACTGTAACAGTATGGAATTTGTAATTTTCATCAGAAATGATTGAATAACTTGAAACGATGATAAGGCTGTCTCAAGAAATTGAAACAGCCTTTTTTGCTTTTTGCTGTTAAACTGTTCGACTAATTAATAATTCTTTCATAAATTTGCCGTATATATTTGATGTATTTGTCAGTTAATTTGGAACGTGATAGGCTAAACAAGCTGAAATTTACTGAGCCTGCATAATCAGCTATTCAGGTTCGGCAAGATATAGTTTAATCAGAAATAAGGTTTAAAATATTTACCAATTGGTACGTTGATTATTTAGAAGGAGAAAGCATGCAAATAGACGGTATATTATTTGATTTTGACGGAACGTTATTTGATACAATTTCTTTAATTGTTGAGAGTTATCAATATGCTTATCGCAAACATAATAAACGTGAACATTCTGAGGAAGAAATCAAAGCGGGAATCGGATTGCCTTTAGAAACAATTTTTAATAATGAATATCCGGAAGACAGTGCGGATTTATTAAAGACTTATCTCGAACATAACAATCATCACACAGCTACGGGTTACGGTATTTTTTTAGGTATCGGTCCGATGTTGGACGGTTTGCGCGAACTCAATGTTCCTTTAGGGATTGTTACGGCAAAGCGTTACAACAATGCAATCGTCACTCTTGAAACCTCGGGATATAAAGATTATTTTTCCGCTATTGTAACTAAATATGATACAGAAATCCACAAACCGAATCCTGAACCTCTATTCTTAGGCATGAAAAAATTGGGTCTCAGTGATCCGACCAGAATTATGTATGTAGGAGATAGCGTTTTTGACATTCAAGCCGCCAATAATGGTAATTTTATATCTGTTGCTGTTGACTGGACACAAATTGATCCGGAATTATTGCGAGCCGAGAGTCCGGATTTTTGGCTTGATCATCCGTTGGATTTGGTAGAATTAGTAAAAAAATCAAATTATCTAAATAATTAATGATATATTAAAGTTTTAGTAAAATCATGGCTTGAGAAATCGGCTTAATGATATATAATAATTGAGTTGAAACATATTATAAGTTATAAGGTGAACAACCTAGTTTAAGGTGAAAATCGATGAGTCTCAAAAAAACAAAAAAAGAAGATGAAGTTTGGAAATCTGATCAGGTGCGCCAAGAGCGCAAAAAGCGTTTAGCAAAACTTAAAGCCAAAGATGGCTATAAAAAACCGATTCGTGATAATAGTAAAATTATCCGCATAGTTTCAATTTTGGTTGTAGTAGCCATAGTTTTAGGTTTTGGTGTGTGGTTGGCTATGAAAAATGGTCTGCGTCAAAGATATGCCAAGGCATTTACGGTTCGCTATGATGCAGATGCAAAAGCGGCAACCGAAACAGAGGAAAATTCTGAAACCGATGAAGCCGAAGTTCCGGCAAAAACTGCTCCTAAAGGTGAAGTGATTGATACAATTACTGTTGCCGAAGCAAATATTTATTTGGGTTATATGAGTCAACAAGTTTTGCAAGGTGCAGGAGCTTTCAGTCAACAAGGTCAAGATAAATTAAGTCAAGCTTCAATGTTCAATCCGGAAGGTACATTGCGAGATGATTTTTTGTCGAGTATTGAACAATCTGCCAAAAGCACCAGTTATTTTTATTGGAAAGCTAAACAAGAAGGTTTGAAACTTGATGAAAGTGATCAAAAACAAATTGACAGTAATATCGAACAACTGGAATCTGTTGCCAGTCAAAGCAAGGTTACTTTGGGTCATTTTCTCGGTGTTATTTACGGTCCGGGTGTCAACGAAAATGTTTTGCGAAATTTCTTAGAAAAAAATCAATTGGCTGATAAATATGTAAAAAAAGTCTTTGATGAATTTACATATGATGAAGCAACCATCAATCAAATATATGATGAAGATCCCGACGCTTATAATGAAGTGAACTATCGCAGCTATTTATTTGCCGGTCAAGAGACTTCAACTGACATATCTGAAAAACCAACTGTGGAAGATTCGGCTGAGCCGACGGTAGATATGGAAACAGCTAAAAAGAATGCTGAGGAATTCAAAGCTAAAGTTACTGATGAGACAACTTTCAAGGCAGAAGCAGATAAGCTGAGTTCAACCGATGCTGAAACTCAAGATCAGGATGTTGATGCGAAAGATACAGATGCCGATACAACTTTGATTACAGCTGCGAAAAAAGCTTATATGACAGAGCAATTGGGTGAATGGTTATTTTCAGATGAACGTAAAGCTTTAGATAAAACCATAATTGAAGAAGCCGGCGGATATAGGGTTGTAATGTTTATCGAAAAATATAAACCGGAAGAAAAGAATTATGATTCACGCCATATCTTGATTGGAATTGCTGAAGCAGATCCGGAAAAAACAGATGAAAAATCCAAAGCTAAAGCGGAAGAGATATTAGCAGAATATGAAGCCGGTGAAAAAACCGCCGAAGCTTTTGCCGACTTAGCAGTTAAATATTCTGAAGATCAGGGTTCTGTTGCTAATGGCGGACAGTATACAGGAATTGCAGCCGGACAATTTGTTCCGGAATATGAAGAATATTGTTTGGATCCTGCAAGAGAACCTGGTGATGTAGAAATAGTAAAATCATCACATGGTTATCATATTATTTATTTTGAAGGTACTACTGAAAAATGGTACTCGACGATTGAAAACGAATTGAAACAAGCCGATCAACAAGAATTTTTGACCGATGTTAATTTACATACCAATATTACCCAAGAAAAAGGAGTTAAATATTTCGGTAAACCGTAATTGAACGAATTGGATAGCTGAAAAACTGATAATCTGAAAAAATCAGATAGACAGCAGCTAAATTTCAGATGGCAGATCGTGGTAATATTTTCATCAGGCTGTAGCCTGATGAAAATAAAGAAATAACATTATTCAGATTTTAATTTCAGTTTAAATTGCAATTAAGAAGAGTTAAAAATACTTTTAAACAGTGTTGACATCAAAAAAGCGACATGATAAAATATTCCACTGTGTCGCTGTTTATGCACATCTAATCACACGAGTTAATTTCTTGTGAAAAAAGTCCAAAAAATGACTCGTTAAAGTATATTTAACAGTTATTATATCATACAAATCAGTGCGGTCAAGGATTATTCTGCGGCCTGTACATACCACATTTCCGTGTGGGTCATATCGAGAGGTGATTATTGATGGTAAAGCCCGTTCAATGTGGACGTGTTGAGAGAATGTCTTATTCGAAAATCAATGAAGTACTTGATATTCCAGATTTAGTTGAAATTCAAAAAAGCAGTTATCAATGGTTCCTGAATGAAGGTATTAGAGAAGTTTTAGACGGTATCTCGCCTATTCGGGATTTTTCCGGTGATATTGAACTGACATTTTTGGAAACTGAATTTGATACAACTGATCCCAGTTATCCGTTGGAAGAGTGTAAAGAGCGCGATGCAAATTATGCTGCTCCAATGCGAGTTATGGTGAGATTACATAATAAGAAAGAAGATATTGTCAAAGAACAACAGATTTATATAGGCGAATTTCCGATAATGACTGATACCGGCACTTTTATTATTAATGGTGCGGAAAGAGTTATTATATCTCAACTTGTGCGTTCACCCAGTGCATATTTCGGCAAAGACAAAGATCGCAATAACCTTGACATATATACTGCACAGATTATTCCGAATCGCGGAGCTTGGTTGGAATATGAAACAGACGGTAATGGACTGGCTTGGATTCGTGTCGACAGAACACGTAAATTTCATTTAACTATATTTTTGCGTGCTTTAGGTTTTGGTTCCAATAAAGAACTCTTAGATCTCTTCGGAGAGGAAGATGTCCTTAAAGCAACGATGGAAAAAGACGGTTGCAATAATCAGGAAGACGGCTCCCAGGAGATGTTCAAAAAATTGCGACCGGGTGAGGTTTATACAGCTGAAGGTGCAGCCAACTATCTCAATAATATGTTTTTTGATGCTAATCGTTATGACTTGGCGCATGTCGGTATCTATAAATTAAACAAAAAACTGGCTCTCAGCAGAAGAATTGCCGGTCATCGTTTAGCTCAGACCGTAGTCGATAAAAACGGTGAAATTATTGCAATGGAAGGCGATATTATCTCGATTGATGTTGCGGATGTCATTCAAAATGCCGGTGTTAACAGTGTCGATATCTTCCCTCTGAAACGTGAAGGTCATTCAATCATCGAACATGACACTAGTGTAAGAGTTATCGGCAATAATTCCGTTGATGCGATTATTTATCTTGCAAATCAAATGCCTGAATTAGATTTTACCGATTTTAATCTGGAAGAATTGGGTATTACGGAAAAAGTTTACACACCTGTAATGGATGAGATCATTCTTGAAGCCGAACAAGCAGAACAACCGATAGAAAAACTCAAAAATTTAATCAGATCGGCGAAAGAACAACTTTGTCCTCTGCATTTAACAATTGATGATATTGTAGCAAGCATTTCATATTTCTTAGGTATTAGTTACGGCATAGGTCATACGGACGATATTGACCATTTAGGCAATCGCAGAATCCGCTCAGTTGGTGAATTGTTGCAAAATCAAATGCGTGTCGGTTTTACCAGAATGGAACGCGTCGTACGTGAAAGAATGCAAGCGATGCAGGATATCAATGAAGCAACGCCTAAACAGATAATCAATACAAGACCGATCAGTGCTGCAATTAAAGAGTTTTTTGGCTCATCGCAATTGTCGCAATTTCTGGATCAACCGAATCCTTTAGCAGAATTAACGCATAAACGTCGTTTATCGGCATTGGGTCCGGGCGGTTTATCGCGAGAGCGAGCCAACTTTGAAGTACGTGACGTTCATTCATCGCATTATGGCAGAATGTGTCCGATTGAAACGCCGGAAGGGCCGAATATCGGTCTGATTAACTCTTTGGCAACCTATGCCAGAGTAAATCGTTACGGCTTTTTGGAAACACCTTATCGTATCTATGATAAAGAAAAAGGTATTGTTACCAAAGAAATTAAATATTTGACAGCTGATGAAGAAGATTATTTCAACATTGCACAAGCGAATGAACCGCTGAATGACGATGGCAGTTTTGTTAACGCAAGAATTTTCTGCCGTTATCGTGATCAATTTTTGGAATTACCACCGGAAGATATTGACTACATGGATGTTTCGCCCAAACAATTAGTTTCAGTTGCGACCTCCTTGATACCTTTCTTAGGTAATGATGATGCTAATCGTGCTTTAATGGGTTCGAATATGCAACGTCAAGCAGTTCCTCTGATCAAACCGGAATCACCGACGATCGGTACCGGTATGGAATATAGAGCAGCCAAGGATTCAGGTGTTTGTGTTGTGGCCAAACATAACGGTGTTGTCAGTCATGTAGCTGCCAATGAAATCAGAATTCGCGAACAAGATACCGATAAAGAAATTTCTTATGATGTTTTAAAATACAAACGCTCCAACCAAGGTACCTGTAGCAATCAAATACCTTTGGTCAAAGTCGGAGAACAAGTCAAAACAGGTGACGTTTTAGCTGATGGTCCTTCAACCGATAATGGTGAATTGGCACTCGGTAAAAATGTACTGATCGGTTTTATGTCTTGGGAAGGCTATAATTATGAAGACGCTGTCTTGATTAGTGAACGCCTGGTTCAAGATGACGTTTACACTTCGATTCATATTACGGAATATGAATGTGAAGCCAGAGACACCAAACTCGGTCCGGAAGAAATTACACGTGAAATTCCGAATGTAAGTGATGAAGCACTCAGCAATCTGGATGAAGAGGGAATTATCAGAATCGGAGCGGAAGTTCAGGCCGGTGATATTTTAGTAGGAAAAATTTCTCCTAAAGGTGAAACCGAGCTTACACCGGAAGAACGCTTATATCGTTCAATCTTCGGTGAAAAAGTTCGTGAAGTCAGAGATACTTCAACCAAAGTTCCTCATGGTGAGGCAGGCGTAGTTGTTTCAATTAATGTATTCGATCGTGACAACGGTGATGAACTCAAACACGGTGTAAATAAATTGGTCAGAGTTTACGTTGCTCAAAAGAGAAAAATCTCGGTAGGTGACAAAATGGCAGGCCGTCATGGTAATAAAGGTGTTGTTTCTTTGATTTTACCTCAGGAAGACATGCCTTATTTGGAAGACGGTACACCATTGGATATTGTTCTGAATCCGTTGGGTGTTCCTTCGCGCATGAACATCGGACAGCTTTTAGAGGTACATCTCGGTTTAGCTGCAGCTAAACTTGGCTGGAAAGTTGCAGTTCCTGTATTTGACGGTGCCGATGAAAATGATGTTGTTGAAGCATTGGAGAGAGCAGGCTTGAGTGAAGACGGTAAGATGGTACTTTATGACGGACGTACCGGCGAGCCGTTCGAAAACAAGATCACTGTAGGGATTATGTACTATATGAAATTGAATCATTTGATTGATGATAAAATTCATGCCCGTTCAATCGGACCGTACTCATTAGTAACTCAACAACCGTTGGGTGGTAAAGCTCAGTTCGGCGGACAACGTTTCGGTGAAATGGAAGTTTGGGCACTTGAAGCATATGGTGCCAGCTATACTTTGCAAGAAATGCTCACAGTGAAATCGGACGATATTCTTGGTCGTACCAAAACTTATGAAGCGATTGTCAAGGGTCAGAATATTCCTGAACCCGGAGTGCCTGAGGCTTTCCGTGTTTTAGTTAAAGAGTTACAAAGTTTGGCATTGGATGTGAAAATTTCATCTTCTGATGAGGAGGTTGAACTTGAAGAATCAATTGTTACAGATGAAACATCGGATATTACTCGTGAACAGATGGAGGAATTATTTGGTGAATCGACTGCAGAAGGTTTGGTAGAAGCAGGATTTATGGCAGGTATCTTGCAACAAGACGGTACGCTTGATCCGGATGAATAATTATTAACCTGATTCCTTGCTCAATTAAGTGTAATTATATTTAACATTTTGCTTTACTAAAGATAAGAGGATATATGTCAGATATTAAAAATTTTGATTCAATTAGAATAGGCTTAGCTTCACCCGAGAAAATCCTGGAATGGTCACATGGGGAAGTAACTAAAGCTGAAACCATAAATTACCGGACCTTAAAACCGGAACGTGACGGACTTTTCTGTGAAAAAATCTTCGGTCCGACTAAAGATTGGGAATGTCATTGCGGTAAATATAAGAAAATTCGATACCGGGGAATTGTTTGTGATCGCTGTGGTGTTGAAGTGACCAGAGCAGTTGTCCGACGTGAACGCATGGGGCATATTAAATTAGCTGCTCCTTGTTCACATATCTGGTATTTCCGGGGAATTCCCAGCAGAATGGGTTTAATTCTTGATATGAAACCGCGTGACATCGAAAAAGTTCTTTACTTTGCTTCATATGTGGTTTTAGATGGCGGAGAAACGGATTTTGTCGTCAAACAAATTATTACGGAACAACAGTATCGCGAAGCATATTTAGAATACGGTCGTGATGGATTTGATGCCAGAATGGGTGCGGAAGCAATCAAAGTTCTTTTGGAAAGAATTGATCTCAAAGAATTGGCAACTGAATTACGAGTTGAAATGCGTGAATCACGTGGTCAAAAAAAGGTCAGAATTATTAAACGCTTAGAAGTAATTGAAGGATTTTTGAAATCCAATAATAAACCGGAATGGATGATTCTGGAAAACTTACCGGTCTTACCGCCGGAATTACGTCCGATGGTACAACTGGACGGCGGACGTTTTGCGACCTCAGATCTTAACGATCTTTATCGCAGAGTCATCAACCGTAACAATCGTTTGATTAATTTACAGCAGCTGGGCGCCCCTAATATCATCATTCGTAATGAAGAGAGAATGTTGCAGGAAGCGGTTGATGCTTTAATCGATAACGGTCGTCGCGGTCGTGCCGTAACAGGTGCAGGTAATCGGGCATTGAAATCTTTATCCGATCTTTTGAAAGGCAAACAAGGACGTTTCCGTCAGAACTTATTGGGTAAACGTGTTGACTATTCAGGTCGTTCGGTTATTGTTGTCGGACCTAAATTAAAATTACATCAATGCGGGTTGCCGAAAGAGATGGCTTTGGAATTGTTCAAACCTTTTGTAATGCGTGAAATCATCAATGAGGGCTATGCACATAATATTAAGACAGCTCGTCGTTTAGTCGAAAAAGCCTCCGACGCAGTTTGGGATATTCTGGAAGAAGTTATAAAAGATCATCCGGTTTTACTCAATCGTGCTCCGACTTTACACAGACTGGGAATTCAAGCATTCGAACCGGTTTTGGTTGAAGGCAGAGCGATTCAATTACATCCTTTGGTATGTCCGGCTTACAATGCGGACTTCGACGGTGATCAAATGGCTGTTCATGTACCTCTTTCAACTGAGGCTCAGGCAGAAGCACGTTACTTGATGCTCTCATCCAATAATATTCTGAAACCGCAAGACGGTAAACCGGTTGCCGTACCGAATCAGGATATGGTTATGGGTATTTATCACATGACCATTGATAAAGAAGGATGCAAAGGTGACGGCAGAGCTTTCATCGATTTGAATGAGGCAATTATGGCTTATTCACAAAATGAAATTGAGATGCATTCTCGGATTAAAGTTCGCATGAAGAAAGAAATTAACGGCGAAATTAAATCAGGTATTGTTGAGAGTACTTATGGTCGTTTCCTCTTGAACAGCAAGATTCCGCAAGATTTGGAATTTGTCGATCGCAGCAAACCGGAAAATCTTTTTGCTTTAGAATGTGATTTTCTAGTCGATAAAAAACTTATGGGTCAAATTATTCAGCGTTGTATTCATCAACACGGTATTATAAAAACCACTGAAATTTTGGACGAAATTAAGGACTTGGGTTTTCATTATTCAACTATCGGTGGAGTTTCGATCGGTGTTTTTGATATGGTTGTGCCCGATGTTAAAGAAAAATATGTGGCGGAAGCAGAAGATAAAGTGACTCAAATCAATCGCCAGCATGAACGTGGTTTGTTGAATGAAGATGGTCGCTATCGTGCAGTTGTTGATACTTGGATGAGAACAACCGACGATATTACGAAAGCACTCAAAGAAAGTTTAGGCAAATACAATCCTGTTTACATGATGTCAGAATCAGGTGCTCGTGGTAATATTAATCAAATAAAACAGTTGGCCGGCATGCGTGGCAACATGACCGATACCTCAGGTAAAACCTTGGAAATACCGATTAAGTCGAATTTACGTGAAGGCATGAATGTTGCGGAATTCTTTATTTCATCGCATGGTGCACGTAAATCGCTTTCCGATACGGCTCTCAAAACTGCTGAGTCAGGTTATTTGACACGTCGTTTGATCGATGTCGCTCAAGATGTAATTATCAGCATGGATGATTGCGGTACCGATGAATTTATAGAAGTTTCAGCTGTCACAGTAGGTAGTTCCAGAAGCAAGCGAATTATTGAAAAATTGTATGATCGAATCAACGGTCGTTATGCAGCGAAAGATGTTATTCATCCGGAAACAAAAGAAATCATTGTCTGTCGTAATCAGTTGATTACAGATAGGATGGCGCGTGAAATTGAAGAAGCTAAGATCGAGAAAGTAGCGGTCCGCAGCAATTTAACTTGTCATTGTAAACATGGTGTTTGCTCAAAATGTTACGGGCTCAATCTGGCGACAGGCGGACCGGCAGTAGTCGGTGAAGCAATTGGTATCATGGCTGCTCAATCAATCGGTGAGCCCGGAACCCAATTGACAATGCGTACATTCCATACCGGAGGCATTGCATCAAGTGATGACATCACTCAAGGTTTGCCGAGAATTGAGGAATTGTTTGAAGCGAGAAAACCCAAGAGCCAAGCTGTGCTGTCTGAGCTTAGCGGTATCGTGAAAATCAAGGAAACCAAAAAGCAAATGAACGAAGTAACAGTTATTGATGAAGAAGGCGAATCAAGGAAATATAAGATTCCGATTTCCACTCCGTTATTAGTTCAAGAAAATGATATGATTGAAAGCGGTGATTTAATTACCGACGGTTCGGTCAATCCGCATGATATCATGAAGATTAAGGGTGCTAAAGGTGTCCAACGCTACATTATAAATGAAGTTTTAAAAGTTTATAAAAACAACGGTGTTGATATTAATGATAAGCACATTGAAATTATTGTGCGTCAGATGCTGAAAAAGATAAAAATTGAAGATCCGGGTGATACAGACTTCCTGACCGGAACGATGGTTGATATGTTTGAATTCCAAGAAGCCAATGAAATGGCTGAACGTGAAGGCTTGCAGCCTGCGCAAGGCGAGCGGGTATTACTGGGTATTACCAAGGCTTCTTTGGCAACGGAATCTTTCTTATCTGCAGCTTCATTCCAAGAACAGACCAGAGTTTTAACTGATGCTGCCGTTAAAGGTAAAGTCGATGAATTACGCGGTTTGAAAGAAAATGTTATCTTAGGAAAGCTGATTCCTGCCGGAACCGGCTTGCAAAAATATCGGGATATTTCAGCTACACCAATGATCGAAGAAAACAAAGAATTCTTTGAAGATTCGTATTATTAAAGCAGATTGTTTTTAGATATAAAAGTATATAATTTTTTGCTTATAAAATGGGGGAGATGTTGAGGAGGGTTTAGCTTAAACCTGATTCAACATCTTTTTTATAAATTGTGATTTGTAACTGAAATTTTTATAAATATGAACTATAATGTACTGTGTTTCGTTAAAGATTTTTAACTAGTTATAATTATTTAAACTTTTTACAACAAGTAGTTTAGTGTAGATAATATAAAATTTATAACAAAATGAGAATTTTGGAAGGTAAGCAGATTTGAATCATAATAAATATGTCCGTTTAGGATTTGATATCGGTTCAACCACCATCAAGGCTGTGGTTTTAGATTCAGAAAATAATATTATATATAATTCTTATCGGCGACACAATTCTGATATCAGAGGCGGAATAACAACGGTTCTGGGAGAAATTAACGCTGAATTTCCACAGCAGTTATTCAAAATCAGCCTGACCGGTTCCGGAGGTTTAACAGTTGCCCAAATTTTAGATGTTCCTTTTGTGCAAGAAGTTATTGCGGAAACGGAAGTTATCGAATGTTATTATCCGGAAACCGACTGTATTATTGAGCTGGGCGGTGAAGATGCCAAAATTACCTTCCTTAAACCCCAAACCGAGCAAAGAATGAACGGAACATGTGCCGGCGGCACCGGTTCTTTTATAGATCAAATGGCACAACTTTTGCAAACTGATGCTGAAGGTCTGAATCAACTGGCAAAACAATATGAAACGATTTATCCGATAGCTTCACGTTGCGGAGTTTTTGCCAAAAGTGATCTGCAGCCATTGTTGAATGAAGGTGCGCCGACAGCCGATTTGGCGGCATCGGTTTTGCAGGCGGTAGTTAATCAAACTATTGCCGGTTTGGCCCAAGGACGTCAAATCAAAGGTAATGTAATTTTCTTGGGCGGACCGCTGTATTTTCTGTCTGAATTACGTGTTGCTTTTGAAAGAACTTTGGCGGCTCAGGTTGATAAATTTGTTGTGCCGGAGAATGCCCAACTTTATGTTGCAATCGGAGCGGCAATGTTATCCGATGAAAGCCGTTTAGTCAATCTGACTGAGGCTATTGCACGTTTTCGTGAAGCTGATCAAATCGGCAGCGATGTCCTGACTATGTCACCGCTTTTTAAGAATCAAGCGGAGCGTGACAGCTTTAATGCACGTCATGCGAAAGCATCAGTTGAAATTCATGATATTAAAACTGCAAAAGGGCCGTGTTTTCTGGGAATTGATGCGGGCAGTACAACTACGAAGGCTATTTTAATTAATAAGCAAGGTGATTTAGTTTACAGTTGGTACGGCAGCAACGGCGGCAGTCCGGTCAAAAGCACCATAGCAATCCTGACAGAACTATATGGAATTTTACCGGAAGGAGCTTGGATTGCGAATTCCTGTGTAACCGGTTACGGTGAAAAACTGATTCAAGCTGCCTTAAAAGTTGATCAGGGTGAAATTGAAACTATGGCTCATTATCGCGGTGCTGAATTTTTCTTGCCGGGTGTAGATTTTATCATTGACATCGGCGGGCAGGATATGAAATGTATGCACATCAAAGACGGTGTAATTGATCATATCATGCTGAATGAGGCTTGTTCTTCAGGTTGCGGCTCCTTTCTCCAGACTTTTGCTTCATCGGTTGATTTAGGAATAGTCGATTTTGCTCAAGCTGCTTTAGAGGCGGAAAATCCGGTTGATCTCGGTTCACGCTGTACGGTATTCATGAATTCCAGAGTCAAACAAGCACAAAAAGAAGGTGCGACAGTTGGTGATATATCAGCCGGTCTTTCTTATTCCGTTGTACGTAATGCATTGTACAAAGTCATTAAAATCAAAGATCCTGCCGATATGGGCGAGCATGTCGTGGTTCAAGGCGGAACCTTTCTTAATGATGCGGTACTGCGCTGTTTTGAACAGATTTGCGGCAGAGAAGTAGTGCGACCGAACATAGCAGGTTTGATGGGGGCTTTCGGATCAGCATTAATAGCCAGACAACGCTGGGATAAGGTTTCAGAATCGACAGTTCTGACCTTGCCTGAACTCGCTGATTTCAGGATGGATACAACCTTTGCCAATTGTGGTCTTTGCCCGAATAATTGCAAATTGACCATATCTACCTTTTCTGATAGCAGTCGATTTATTTCAGGCAACAGATGCGAACGAGGTGCAGGTGTTGAAATTAAAGCGGAGGACAAACTACCAAACCTTTACGAATATAAATACAAGAGAACTTTCGAATATTATAAACCGTTAAAACTGACCGAAGCCAAACACGGAATGATTGGTTTGCCACGAGCACTTAATATGTATGAAAATTATCCGCTCTGGTTCACTATTTTTACTGAACTCGGCTTTCGCGTGGTTTTATCAGGAAAATCCGATCATAAAATGTTTGAAAAAGGTATGAGCACGATTCCCAGTGAAAGTGTTTGTTATCCGGCAAAAATGACTCACGGTCATATCCAGGATTTAATCAATAAGAAAATCAAGACAATTTTTTATCCGGGTATACCATATGAAGTTCAGGAAGATAAAAATAGCGATAATCACTATAATTGCCCGATTGTCGTTTCCTATCCTGATGTTATTAAAAATAATATGGATAGTGTTGCTGAATCTGATATCAAATTATTGACTCCCTATTTGCCACTCCACAATCAGAAAAAATTGATTGAACGTCTGGTTGAAGTATTGGCAGATTGGAATATTAAAAAATCGGAAATCAAACAAGCTGTAATCAAAGGCTATCGGGAAATGGCAGCTTATAAAGAAGATATCCAACAAAAAGGTGATGCAGTTGTTGCCTGGCTGAAAGCTAATCAGAAAAAAGGCATCGTTTTGGCCGGTAGGCCTTATCATGTTGATCCGGGAATCAATCACGGAATTCCGGAATTGATCAACTCACTGGGTATGGCAGTATTAACTGAAGATTCAGTTGCTCGTCCCGGCTATTTGGAACGTCCGATCAGAGTTGTCGATCAATGGACATATCATTCCAGACTCTATGAAGCGGCAGCATTTGTGGCTGAAAATGATAATTTGGAATTAGTTCAGCTCAATTCTTTCGGTTGTGGCATTGATGCGATAACTACCGATCAAACGGAAGAAATTCTGGAAAGTCAGAACAGATTATATACTTGTTTGAAAATTGATGAAGTAAGTAATCTGGGAGCAGCTCGTATCCGCTTGCGCTCTTTGAAAGTAGCCATGGATGAACGCGAAGCTGCGAGACAGCGTTTTGCTCGTTTAATATACGCGAAAGAACAAGCTGAAAATGAGGTGAAACAATTAAATCAAGCTGCCCGAATCGCCGAATTAGAACGGATTAAACACCGGAAATCTTTACAACATGCTAAAGTAATTCAAAAAGACAAATCAATTCAACCATCAACTTACAATGCAGCTAAATCATCATCTCGCGTTGCTGTTGAACCGGCTCAACTTTCAGACCATGATTCGGTTCCACTGCCGTTTTGTAATGCAAACTGTCAAAAACCGGTGCCTTACTTAAATCATCGGGTTGAATTCACCAAAGAAATGGCAGAAACTTATACTGTTTTAGCACCTCAAATGGCACCGATCCATTTTGAATTAATTGAGCAAGCTTTTAAGCCGAGCAAAATCAATCTGAAAATCTTGAAAAAAACCAGTGCCGAAGATATTGAAGTCGGTTTGAAATATGTTCATAATGACGCCTGTTTCCCGACAATTATAGTTGTCGGACAATTCATTAATGCTTTGCAGAGCGGTCAATATGATCCTGATAAGACGGCATTGGCCATCACTCAAACCGGTGGAGGCTGCCGCGCAACCAATTATGTGGCTTTTTTGCGTAAAGCTTTAGCAGATGCAGGCATGTCACAAGTACCGGTAATTGCTTTGAGTGCTCAAGGCTTAGAATCAAATCCCGGTCTGCAGTTAGGCCTGCCCGATTTGCATCGGGTTATTCAGGCAGCGGTTTTAGGCGACCTGTTCTTGACTTGCCTGTTAAGAATTCGTCCTTATGAAAAACATCCGGGTGAGGCAAATCAGCTGTATCGCAAATGGATGGACATCAGTGGGGCTTATTTAAGACGCGAAGATAAAACTTACAATTTCAAAACATTGGTTACGGCAATTGTTGAAGCTTTCGACAAATTTGAGATGTTGGATATACCACGTAAACCGCGTGTAGGCGTTGTCGGAGAAATTCTGGTAAAATTCCATCCGGGTGCGAACAATCAGGTAGTTGATGTAATCGAGCAAGAAAATTGCGAAGCTGTGATGCCCGGATTAATTGACTTTTTCCTTTATTGCGGTTTCAATCCGCAATGGCAAGCCAATAATTTAGGCAATAGCAAATTTGCTGCTTTAGGCGGTAAATTAATCATTTCAATCTTGGAAAAATATCGTAAACATGCTAAAAATTCTTTAGCCAAAACCAACGGTAAATTTATGTTGCCAAATTCAATCTATGCGATGGCAGAATCGGCACAACAGATTGTATCTTTAGGTAATGCCATGGGTGAAGGCTGGTTCTTGACGGCAGAAATGATTGAATTAATTGAAGCCGGCGCACCCAATATTATTTGTGTACAACCTTTTGCCTGTTTGCCGAACCACGTAACCGGCAAAGGCATGATCAAGGAAATACGTCATCAATATCCGGAAAGCAATATTGTAGCGATCGATTATGATCCGGGTGCCAGTGAAGTCAATCAGCTGAACAGAATTAAACTGATGATTTCAACCGCAATCAAAAATGAATATGGCGATCAGGCTAAAGCAATCAGAGCAATTCAAAAAGAACAAATTGCCAACTCATTAGAAGAATCTTTTAATCCGGAAGATGAAATTTTCAGGCCTGAAGAAAAAACCAGCATAACTGACCAAATTCGCGAAAAAGGTTCCCAAGTTGCCGCTTCAGCATTAATCAAAGGCTCAAGAGCAATTAACAAAGTCAAAGACACCAAATCAAGGGCAGCAGACACAGTAAAAGATGTTGGTACAAAAGCAATTATGACAGTTAAGGACACCGGCTCAAAGGCGATTTCTACTGTTAAAGAAAGCGGTTCCAGGGCAATTGCTACTGTTAAAGATACCGGCTCAAAAGCGATTACAACTGTCAAAGACACCGGCTCCCAGGTAGTTTATACGCTCAAAGAAAACAACAATCAATCTCAGCCGCAAAGCTAAGTCAGAAAAAGAGGACTTTTATTTAGGTGACTATGTACGGATACTTTTTTAGTGCGTGAACACTATTATTGATGGTATATAGCTTTTTAGATATAATGCAGTTAGGAGTTTGCCTAGGTTTGTTCGAATGCGTAGAGGAATGAATTAATGTGATTGTCTAGGAAAGGAGGTCGTCTTTTATGTATGTTCACATTGAAAAGAACATTCTAGAATGGGTATTCCAACAATGTCAAAATTCAATAATTAGCGAAAAGATCTTAATGTTGTTGGAGAAATGGATAGCTGAAGAAAAGACTCCCACCTTTAATCAAGTTGAAACTGTCAGCAAGGCAACACGAATTCCTTTTGGATACTTTTTCTTGAAAGAGCCTCCTGAAGAGGACATGTCATTATTAGAATATAGAACGGTTGATAGTATCGAGTTAGAAACGCCAAGTCGAGATTTGCTAGATACAATTCACGAGATGGAGTTGATTCAAGATTGGATCAAAGAAGATTTGTTGCAAAAAGGCATTGATCCGCTGAAATTTGTTGGAGCAAAAGATGTTAACAGTGATGTCAATGATTTTGTCAATTACAGCAGAAATATTCTCGGTCTTGATCTGAAATGGTTTCTGCAAGGAAAAAGTTCTTATGACTCTTTCAGGTATTTAAGAAATGCTATAAGTGATGCAGGTGTTACTGTAATGATGAGTGGGATTGTTGGAAATAACACACACAGAGCTTTATCTGTAGATGAATTTAGAGCATTCACGCTTATAGATGAATTGGCACCGCTTATTTTTATCAACGGTAATGATTCGTACAATGGAAAATTGTTTTCTTTATTGCATGAATTTAATCATATCGTTCTGGGAGAGAATAGTTTCTATAATGATAGATACAGTAGGCAACAAGACGTAAGCAAGGCAGAAGTATTGTGTAATGCCGTTGCTGCTGAGATTCTTGTACCTAACCAACTGTTTCTTGATGAGTGGCAAGAATTGGAAGATACGGAAGCATCTGAAAAAATTGAAGTTATTGCTAAGAGCTTTAGATGTGGAACTATCGTTATTGCTAGAAGGGCGCTTGATGCACGTCTAATTAATAGAAATACATATAATGTCGCAGTCAGTGCTGCTATAAAGGATTTTCGAGAACAACGAAAGAATAAAGAAAGTGTTGGTGGCCATTATTATAATACTCTAGTTAGCAGAATTGATAGGCGCTTCTTAGATAGCTTGGTTAATAGCGTAAATACGGGGCATACTCTTTATACTGATGCTTTTCGTTTAACGAATACAAATCAATCTACTTTCGAAAGATTAATTCTTCAAGTTAGGGGCGAATTAATGTGAGTGACATGGTTTATTTGATAGACTCTAACTCATTGATTACACCGAGCAGGACATATTATCAATTCAAATTTGCACCTGTGTTCTGGGAAAGGCTTGAGCAGGAAATAATAAGAGGCAAAATAGCAATTCTAGATTTGGTTAAAAAGGAAATAGGACTAGGCAATGACGATTTATCAAAATGGCTGAATGGAATTGAGATAGGGTATTACATTGATAGAAGAAACGAAGAAATCATGCTTGTTTATCAAGAAGTATTGGAACATGTTCGTACGAATCGTTGTTACAAGGAAGCTGCCTTGAAAGAGTGGTCAAATTATAATATTGCTGATCCTTGGCTTATTGCAAGTGCAAAGGTATTTGGATTAACGATTGTTACTTTTGAAAGTAATAACACAAGTTTAAACATCGAAAATCCTAGCAGGAGAGCACAGATACCTGACGTGGCAAAATTTTTTAATGTTAATGTCTGTAACTTGTTTAAAATGATGGATGATCTAAAATTCATACTATAATAAATAAAGTCAAGGACATACCAATCTGAGACTTATCCGAAATGGATTTTTGTTAATTTCTATTCTCGCCATATTGTAAGTATTGCTATATTTTCGTAGCTGACACAAAATCATTACTCTAATAGTCTACGCTACACCTTGTCAACGAAATAGTCTTTTTTATATTGTATTTATTAGATAGGTTTTTGGCATAAACAACCTTTTAATTAGTAGTAATAATAACAGGAAGGGTGAAATCATGAGCGAAATAAAAAAAATGAAATATTGTGTCAACGGTGAGTGGCTGGAATCAAAGACTGACAAATATATGGAAGTTACGGATTCCAGTACCGGAGAAGTTATTGCAGAAGTTCCTTGTTGTACACAAGATGAAGTTGAAGCAGCAATTGCTGCCGCAGATTCCGCATTCCCGGAATGGTCCCAATTATCACTCAGCCATCGAACACAATTGATGTTTAAATGGCGTAATATATTGATGGCTCATTTAGATGAATTAACAGTTTTATGCGCAAAAGAGTTAGGCAAAACTTTAGCGGAAGCAAAAGGCGATGTTTTAAAAGCGATTGAACCTACAGAATTTGCTTGTTCATTACCTTATATAATACAAGGTTCCGGGGCACTGCAAGTCACATCTGGTTTTGATTGTACAACTTACAGACAGCCGTTAGGCGTAGTAGCCGGCATTATTCCGTTTAATTTTCCTGCGATGATTCCTTGGGGTTGGGTAGTTCCTTTAGCGATTGCCACAGGCAATACGGTTGTTCTGAAAGCGGCCTCCTTCACTCCGTTAACATCAATGAGAATTTTAGAATTATTTTACGAAGAAGGCGGTTTTCCGAAAGGTGTAGTTAATTTAGTTACTTGCTCTCGTAAGGAATCAGAGTTGTTTTTAACCGATCCGCGTATTAAGGCAGTTAGTTTTGTCGGAACAACTGGTGTAGGAAAACATATTTACTCTGTTGCAGCCTCACATGGCAAACGTGTTCAAGCTCAAACTGAAGCTAAAAATCATGCTTTGATTTTAGAAGATTGCGATTTGGATAATACTGTTTCGGCAGTAGTAAATTCATCTTTCGGTTGTGCCGGAATGCGTTGCATGGCTTTGCCGGTTGTAGTTGTCCAAGAAAGCATAGCAGATGAATTTGTAGCAAAATTAAAAGCACGAGCGGAAGTATTGAAAGTTGGCTGTGCATATGATCCTGAAACCGAAATGGGTGCCTTAGTAACTGCAGAACACAAAAAATCGGTTGAAGCTTGGATTCAAAAAGGTGTGGACCAAGGTGCAAAATTAGTTCTGGATGGTCGCAATTATACAGTTCCCGGTTTTGAAAATGGTTTCTTCGTAGGTCCGACAATTTTTGATCATGTAAAACCGGAAATGAGTATAGGAAATGATGAAATATTTGGCCCGGTTGTATGTGTTAAACGGGTAAAAGATTTTGACGCAGGTCTTGCATTAATGAATAACAGTCCGTTTGCCAACGGTTCTTCAATTTTCACTCAAAATGGCTACTATGCACGCCGATTTGAGCTTCTGACTGATGGCGGCATGGTCGGAATTAATGTGGGAATACCTGTACCTACGGCATATTATCCATTCTCCGGCAATAAAAACTCTTTCTTTGGTGATCAACATGTTCTTGGGTTAGATGGGGTACGTTTCTTTACGCGAGCAAAGACCGTTACAAAATATTGGTATGATGAACATGGCAAAGCTAAAAAAGAAGTTGATACCTGGGAAGGAACAGTTGAAAGAATTTAATCGGACAATATTTCGTGTTAATAATTTGTCTTGATATATAATGTAGAATTTAAGAGTTTATTATTTTAGTCCATTAAATTGCCACCACGGGACGTATAGCAGAAAGACTAATGGTAAGCTGACCAAGGTCATGGCGATTCCTGTTTTTAACATAAAACGGTCTTCATAGTAATTTTTCCCTGATCCTATCAAGAGGGTTGCATGGTGAAAGGGAAAGAGGAAATGAATGTTAACCATAATATATACAATCAAGGTGATCAGTTGTGGCTGAAAGTTGTTGGCAGCAGCCATCGGCATCAAGATCGGAAGCACAACGGACATGGTTGCCACACTGGAGCCGATGCACATATGAAGCAGCATGGTCATCAGGGCAATTGTCGGCAGATAGAAGGCTGAGTCTCCGGCCGGAATGAGTTTTTCTAAATAGACGAAGATCTCATTGGTAATCTCCGCTTGTCCCAATACTTTACCAATGGAAAAAGCAGTTGTTAAAAACAGAAGGAAATGAATATTAACGTTCTTGAAATCTTTCATCTTGATCAAACCCAGAGCCATCATAACAAACAGGCCAAGTAAGGTTGATATCCATGGTGCAATACCGTGTGCGGGCTCCGTCATCCAAGAAGTAATAATAACGACGACAGTTAAAATCGTCAAAAATTTTTTAGCAGGTGAAAGTTTTTCACCCGTTTGTGTCTTTTCGCCAATCATTCCGGCGTGGTAGCCGGCAAAATCCTTTGAGAATAATAATCGCACAAGGACCAGTACGATAACTGATGTAATCATAGTCGGCACCACCATCCACCGTGCCCAATTCCCGAAGGTCAAGGCTTCCCGGACGAGAGGACCAGAGAAGCTTATAGCTGCATAATTCAAGACAACATCTCCCCCGGAAAACATCATAGAGGTAATACACACGCCCAAAAATGCATTAAAAATCAGGGCTTGTTTGGCTCGCTTTTCCTCTTCATTATCAACTTTTAACAAGGCATCATAAATACCCCCGAGAATCAAAACCCTTGCAAAGGCTTGGGGCACTATGAAGATCAGCACCACTCCTAAAAGATAGGGTAACAGCAGGGTGAGAAAAGTATTGTCCGCTGTCTTTCTCATAAGACTTTCGACAGGGCTATTAATCAGTCCTGAATTCATTATGCCTATGGAGAGAACTTGAGAGGTAATGATCAGCAGCATTGTGTCTGACCAAGCAAAATTTATTACTTCAAGGACAGGGGTTTTCCCGCACAGGATAAAAACTGCTAAGAGATAGAGACTGGACCATGATTTGTGTACGGCTTCAGTAGCCCAGAGGATAATGGTCATAACTAGCGAGGCAAACAAAAAGGCTCTTTTGCCATCCAAGTCAAAAGGATTGATCAAAAAAAGCAAAATGCCCACGCTGACAGCTGTTAGAAGCGGTTTAATTTTTATTGTTTTGAAGATGAGACCTCCCGGAACAGAAAAAGCACTGAAATCAGTGCTTCCGCTCATAATCATAATAAGTCACAGCGGAAGCGGCAAGCTATCGCATGACCAAGCATTTCGTTCCGCAGCGACGTCCCATCCGCGAACACTTAACGCAGCTTACCTACTCTGTTCATTATTTCTTATTTGACGTTCTTACAATATAGTATTTTTATAATAATTGTCAACTTATCGAATTATTCATTAAGAATTCATTAAGAATAAGAATTTGATCCATTGCAGAAGAAATTGCTTTAAAAAATGTAACAAATGATTTCACCGTTAAACTACCAAAGAGATATTATAAAAAATAGGTATGTTATATACTATTTTGTATAGCTTCGTAGAAATATTAATATCAACAAAGAAAGTGAGGAAAAATCAGATGAGTCGGATTTTAAAATTATTAACAATGCTACTTATTGCAGCATTTGTAATCAGCGGATGTGCTGTGAAAAAGACTGATCCTGAAAAAGAAGTAAAAGAAGAAGTATCCGAAAGTGCTGAAAATGCTTTAACGGAGGCCGCGGAGACAGAAGTGAAAGAAAAAGAAGCTGAAACTGCAATCGAAGATCCAGCCGAAACAACGGTAGCAGAAACTACAGCCGAAGAAACGGAAAAACAGGAAATCAAGATTATGGCTTTAAGCGGACCTACAGGAATGGGTTTAGCCAAATTAATCGACGATTCCGAACAAGGACTGACCGCAAATTCTTATCAACTTTCGATCGCTGCTGCACCGGATAATTTAGTTGCTGCAGCTACCAAGGGTGAAGCGGATATTTTGGCAATGCCAAGTAATTTAGCATCAGTACTCTGGAACAAAACAGAAGGCAATTTCCAAGTAATAGCGGTCAATACCTTGGGTGTTCTGTATATTGTAGAAAATGGAGAAACAATACAATCTATAGAAGATTTGAAAGGTAAAAAAGTTTTCGCGTCCGGTAAAGGAGCAACCCCTGAATATGCTTTCCAATATTTATTATCTGAATATGGCTTGGATCCTGAGGATGTTGAAATAGAATGGAAAGCGGAACATGCGGAAGTCGTCTCAGCTATGGCGGTTGAAGAAAATAGCATTGCTTTATTACCACAACCATTTGTAACGGTAGCTTCTTCTAAAATCGAAAATCTGAGAATAGCCATTGATTTGAATGAAGCATGGAGCAATTTGAAAAATGATTCTGCTTTCGTTATGGGTGTAATGGTAGCGAGCAAAGATTTTGTTATAGAAAATCCGGAAGTCACACAGGCTTTCTTAGAAGAGTATGCAAGTTCGGTTGCTTATGTGAATGATAATCCGTCCGAAGGTTCAAAATTAGTAGAGAAACATCAAATTTTAGAAAAGGCGGCAGTAGCTGAAAAAGCAATTCCTTATTGCAATATTGTATGTCTGACAGGTGCAGAAATGGAGAGTGCTCTAAGCGGTTATTTAGAAGTTCTCTTTACTGCAAATCCTCAGTCCGTAGGCGGAGCTTTGCCGGATGAAACATTCTACTTCAAACCGTAAAAAACAAATTACTGTAACGATATCAGCAGCAATTGCCATATTGCTTATATGGCAATTGCTTGCATTTGTTTTCCCTGTTAAATTTATTTTGGCAGGTCCTGTTGAAGTGGTTCAAAGATTATTTACCTTAATTCAATCTTATGATTTCTGGTTGAACTTCTTATATTCAACCAATCGGATTGTTTTAGGCTTATTGTTTGGAATTATCGCAGGTGTTTTGTTTGCTGTCCTGGCGAAGAAAAATTGTTGGCTGCATGAGTTTTTTCAGCAGATCAGTTTGATTTTTAAAAGTGTACCGATAGCTCTGATCACGATTATTTTGTTGATTCTGTTTTCCAGTCAGGGAATCACAATGATTGTAGTTTTTATAATGTCTTTTCCGATCATCTACACAAATTATTTGTTAGGTCTGAAAGAACACGATCAAAAGTTGCTTGAGATGGCAACGGTTTTTCGTTGGTCAGAGAAAAAGAAGTGGAAATACATTTATTTAAAAGCGGCAGAACCGTATTTTAAATCGGGCTTGCAAATTGCTTCCGGTATGGCCTGGAAGGCTGGTGTTGCCGCAGAAATTATCGGCTTACCGAAACACAGTGTGGGCGAAGAAATCTATAATGCCAAAATATTTTTGCAAAGTGCAGATATTTTTTGTTATGCAATTATGATTGTGCTTTTCAGTGTTTTAACTGAAAAAATAATGGTTCGTTTAATCATCGCTCTGCACCGTAAATGGCGAGGTGTTACATGATTGAAATACATAATTTAACAAAATCTTTTGGCGAACATCTCGTTTTTAAGAATTTAAATTTACAATTTAAGAAGCAGGAAATTCATTGTATCTTGGGAAAATCCGGTTGTGGTAAAACAACGTTATTGCATATTTTAATGGGTTTAACCAAGGCAGATGAAGGTTCGATTTCCGGTCTGCCACATGAAATGACTGCTGTTTTTCAAGAAAATCGTTTGTTAGATGAATTTTCTGCAGTTCAAAATATTCAATTAGCATGTTCTGACCATATAGAAGAACAAGATATTATTAATGCTTTACAGGAGGTAGGTTTTACAGAAAATATCCATATTCCGACTAAGCAGATTTCGGGTGGCATGGCGCGACGTTGTGCTGTGGTCAGAGCTTTTATTCCGGAATCCGAATTAATCATCTTAGATGAACCGCTCAGTAATTTGGATCAGGAAAATCAAGAAAATGTTATTTCCTTTATCAAGAAATATCAAAAAGGACGTACAATTATTGCTGTCATGCATGATTTGGAACAGGCAAAAAGTCTAACAAGTAATATATTATATTTATCTAATTATAAATAAAGAATTGAATTAAACATTAAAACCGCCCGATGTATAGTTTTACACCGAGCGGTTTGATGGGGTTGGAGAGTCAACTAATTGGCTGGCTTCCCGTTTAATTTTTTAGATACGCTCTTTAGCAGTATAGGTTGTATGTAAAAGATCATGAGCGAGTTCGCCATAGGGTTCACCCAGATATTCTTCATAAAGTTTTTGAATCATCGGATTCTGATGTGACATACGGAGATGCTTATTACGATCTTCCTGATAAAGTGCTTCCTGACGTTTGCGTAAAATTTCTACATCGCCGTGATGATAAGGTTGTCCGCCACCACCGATACAACCGCCCGGGCAGGCCATAATTTCGATAGCATGTAGATCATATTTGCCTGAACGCACACCTTCCAGTAATTCTCGGGCATGACCGAGGCCGTGAGCAATACCGATATTAAGTGTGATATTACCCATCTGAACACTGGCGGTACGGATTCCTTCCAGACCGCGCAATTGAGTAAATTCAACATCTTCCAGAGTTTCTCCGGTTACCCATTCATAAGCTGTACGTACGGCAGCTTCAATAACTCCTCCGGTGGTGCCGAAAATGACACTGGCACCTGTCGATTCTCCCATTAATTGATCAAAATCTTCATCCGCCAATCTCTTGAAGTCAACTCCGGCTTCATGCAGCATTTTGCCCAATTCACGAGTAGAGATAACGATATCAACATTACTGTTATCACCGATAGAAAGTTCAGGACGAGCCGCTTCGGCCTTTTTAGCAATACAAGGCATAATCGAAACAACACAGATGTCATTGACATTAAGCCCCATTTTTGAAGCATAATAGCTCTTTGCCATCGCTCCGAACATGATTTGTGGTGATTTGGAAGTTGAAGGAATATCAAGCATGTCCGGGAATTGATGTTCGATGAAATTGACCCAGGCCGGACAGCAAGAAGTTAAGAGAGGTAAGACACCGTTGTGTTGGATACGATGAATCAACTCTGAAGCTTCTTCCATGATCGTTAAGTCAGCTGCCCAGTCTGTATCGAAGACAGCATCAAAACCTAAACGACGCAGAGCGGCAACCAGTTTTCCGGTTGAGATAGAACCCGGTTCCATACCGAACAGTTCGCCGATAGCAACACGTACGGCCGGAGCGACTTGTACAATAACATGTTTACCGGGAGTATTCAATTGACGCCAAACTTTTTGCACTTCATTTTTTTCAGTTAAAGCTCCGGTTGGACAAACGGCAACACATTGACCACAGAATGTACAAGAGGTATCTGCCATATCCAGATTGAAGGCAGGTGATACGACTGCATTAAAACCACGGTTCAAAGCGGAGAGAACACCAACCGTTTGTACCTCGTTACACATTGTTTCGCAACGACGGCACATAATACATTTATTAGGATCCTTAATTAATGAACGTGAAGTTGTATCAACAGGATAATCCATCATCTCACCTTCATAATGGATCTGATTGATATTGAGCTCTTTAGCTAAGAACTGCAATTCACAGTCCAAGTTTTTAGCACATACTAAGCAGTCTTTAGGATGATTTGATAATAACAGTTCCAGTACAGTACGACGACCATTTAATGCACGTGCTGAATCGGTACGGACGACCATACCCGGAGCACATTTTTCGCTACATGCGGTAACCAAAGCAGGACGCCCTTCCACTTCTACCATACAGACACGACAAGAAGAGACCTCGTTACAAATTTCGAAACCATCCAAATTGAGATGGCAAAGTGTCGGAATATAGACTCCGACAGATTTTGCTGCCTCGAGAATCGTGCTGCCTTGTTCAACTTCTGTTTCGATACCATTTATAGTTAATTTAATTTTTTCCATATGTGTTCTCCTTAAGGTTTGACGATAGCTTGGAACGGACAAGCGGTGAAACAGGCACCGCAAGCGATACATTTACTTACGTCGATTACATGAACTTCTTTAACTTTTCCGCTGATACAGGATACCGGGCAGCTGCGTGCACATTTTGTACAGCCGATACATTTTTCCGGATCGATAGAATATGCTTTGTTCACTTCGCCTTTGGCATAACGTTCATATTCTTCAGGGAAATATTTCATTGTACTTAGTACCGGATTGGGTGCTGTTTGGCCCAATGCACAAAGTGCTGTCTCACGAATAGTACGACACAAAGCATCCAGTTTTTCTAATGTTTCAAGATCGCCTTTTTGTTCAATGAGTGTTTCCAGCATTTCATAAATGCGTTTGGTACCGATACGGCAAGGAGTACATTTGCCACAGGATTCATCCATTGTAAATTCAAGATAGAATTTGGCAATTTCAACCATGTCGTTATCTTCATCCATGACAATCATTCCGCCTGAACCCATCATGGAACCAATGGATGTCAGGCTTTCAAAATCAATTGGTGTGTCGAGATCAGCTTCAGTGATAACACCACCGGAAGGACCACCTGTTTGTACGGCTTTGAATTTTTTATCGCCTTCAATACCACCACCTATTTCAAAAATAATTTCACGCAACGTTGTACCCATCGGAACTTCAACCAGACCGATATTATTAACTTTACCGGCTAACGCAAAAACTTTGGTACCTTTGGAACCTTTTGTCCCGATAGTTTTGTACCAATCTGCACCTTTTAAAATAATGGAAGCCACATTGGCTAAGGTTTCAACGTTATTTACGTTGCTTGGTTTTCCTCTATAACCGGATTCGGCAGGGAACGGTGGTTTGCGTGTCGGTTCACCACGATTTCCTTCGAGTGAACGAATGAGAGCTGTTTCTTCACCGCAGACAAAAGCACCGGCTCCAAGTGAAATTTGAACATCAAAATTGAAATCCGTACCGAGTATGTTTTTGCCTAAAAGTCCGTATTCACGAGCTTGAGCGATAGCTGTTTCAAGACGATAGACTGCTAACGGATATTCAGCACGAATGTAGATAATGCCGGTATCTGCACCGATAGCGTATCCGCCGATCATCATACCTTCAAGGATACCATGCGGGTCACCTTCTAAAAGCGAACGATCCATGAATGCACCG
Source organism: Clostridiaceae bacterium (assembly GCA_012838135.1). GTDB lineage: Bacteria > Bacillota > Clostridia > Saccharofermentanales > DTU023 > UBA5436. Next base: position 29,124 of record DUPV01000031.1, read on the forward strand.
GGATCACCTTCGTCAGCATTACAAATGAAATATTTTTCATCACTTACTGAAGCTTTGGTAAAGCCCCATTTTCTGCCGGTTGGGAAGCCTGCGCCACCCCGGCCGCGTAGTCCGGAGGCGGTGATTTCATAAATGACATCATCTTGTGTCATGCTGCTCAGAACCTTGGCTATGGCCAGATAACCACCGTTGGCGATAGCTTCATCAATGCACTCAGGGTCGATAAGGCCGCAGTTATGTAAAGCAACACGTTTCTGCTTTTTATAAAAGTCCATGTCAAGATAATGTTTTTGTTTCTCTTTTGTGCGAGGATCGGTGTAAAGTAAACGCTCGACAGCTTTGCCGCCTATTAAGTGGCTATTTATGATTTCGTCGAGATCTTCCATTTTCACCTGTACGTAAAATATGTTTTCGGGTTGCACTTTAACAATCGGTCCTTGAGCACAGAAACCGAAACATCCGGTTTGGATAACTTTGATATCTTCTAAACCGGCATTAGCGATTTTTTCACGTAAAGCTGTGATTATTTCAGCGCTTTGTGCAGAATGGCAACCGGTACCGCCACAGACAAGAATGTCTCTGGGGCCGCTTTTTGCTTCATCGGCTTGCAATTCATCGGAACGAAGGTCAAGTAATGATATTAAGTTTTCATGTAATTCATAGAGAGCATCAAAAGAATTCAGTTTCATTGTGCCACCTCCGCTACTTCTTGTTTGGCTAATTCTCTGTATTCCTCAATAATACCTTTAACATCTGCCTCTTTGACATGACCGAAGATTCGATCGTTAATGGTGACGACAGGTGCCAAACCACAGGCACCGATACAGCGTACATCTCTTAGTGAAAAGAGACCGTCTGCACTTGTTTTCTGATCTTCTTCAAGCTGCAATTCACGACGAAAAGCTTGAAGCACGGCATCAGCACCTTTGACGAAACAAGCGGTGCCCATACAAACGCTGATTGTGTATTTGCCGCTGGGTTCTTGTGAGAAGAACGAATAAAAGCTGACAATGCCGTTAATCTTCGCTGCCGGCATATTGATTTTGCGTGCTATATAAAGCTGCAATTCCTGTGGCAGATAAGAGAATAGTTTTTGTGCTTCGTGCAAAATATTGATGATTCTGCCTTGAGGGTTATCCTCTGCCTCGATAAAGGCATCCAGTTCGCGCAGTTTGCACGAATCCAGGATTTCCATGTTGAATTTGGTTTTTTGCATAGTACCACCTTACCTTTATATTGGAAATAAATTTTTGCACTTTTCTTCCGAATCGCATGACGATACAGAAGAAAACTGCAATAATAAAATCATTATAACTTTAATATATAGAGATGTCAATACAACATATATAACAGAAGATTTCTTAATGGTTTTAGAATGAAGATGCTTTTAGTTATGGTTATAATCCGGTAAGCATTTTTTCTCATAGAGTGATATAGTTAGAGTAAAAGATTTACTATTAAGATTACGAAGGAGGAAAAACCATGAAAATTACATTAATCGAACCCCTCGCTATTTCTGAAGATCTTCTTTTCCACTATAAAGAAAAAATGGAAAAAGCCGGCCATGAGTTTGTTTATTATACGGACAAAGCAAAGACAGAAGAAGAGTTCTTAGAAAGATCCAAGGATGCTGAGATTCTTATGATTGCCAATACTCCACTTCCTGACAGTGTCATTGCGCAAGCAGAAAATCTCAAGCTTATCAATGTAGCTTTTACAGGCTTTGACCACGTCAATGTAAAATTTGCAGCAGAAAAAGGAATCAAAGTTTGCAATGCCGCCGGTTATTCCAATACTTCGGTTGCCGAGCTTGTCATCGGAATGGTAATCAACATTTATCGAATGCTCAATGAAAGTGATCGTGCAACAAGAGAAGAAAAAACACCCGCCGATTTTTATACCGGAATGGAGATTAAAGACAAAACAGTAGGAATTATCGGTACCGGGAAAATCGGTTTGGAAACTGCACGGCTGTTCCAAGCTTTTGGAGCAAAGGTGATTGCTGCTTCACGCACGGAAAAACAAGATGCGATAGATATGGGAATCCGCTATGTGTCAATAGAGAATCTGATGAAAGAATCCGATATAGTTTCCTTACATTTGGCTATGAATGAACATACTCGTGGTTTTATCAATAAAGATTTGCTTCAGTTGATGAAGGAGGATGCAATTTTCATTAATTGTGCCAGAGGGCCCATTGTTGACAATCAAGCACTTGCAGATCTGCTTAATGCAGGAAAAATAGCTTTTGCCGGTATCGACGTCTTTGACATGGAGCCACCCATCCCGTCTGATTATCCGCTGATACAGGCAAAAAATGTACTTTTAACTCCACACATTGCCTTCCTAACAAAAGAGGCGATGGTTCGTAGGGCAGCGATTGCTTTTGATAATTCTTTATCTTTTGCTTGCGGCGAAGAAAAAAATATTGTGAATTAAATTCTTCATGGTGTTTCTATAACATTATCATATCAGAATCATATCAGAGTGCATAAGATTCTTTTAAAATCTTATGCACTAGATTAGTAAGAGAGATTGATAATCTTTACGAATCCATTTTCAAAGATGAAATCAATCGATGCAGTCTCATCTCCGAACACAATCGTCCCCTCTTTTGAAAGCTCTGTGTTAATGCCGTCACCGTATGCTGTCCGAACTTCATCTTCGGTACTGCCTATACCAATACCTCTTGCAGTCTTTCCGGCAGCCGGCGGCATCGCGCTCACAACCGTGACTATCTTATTGGAATTAAGGTAACTTATAATATACCCCTGTGAAAAATAAAACATCTGCATATTTTCCATAATGACCGCCGGGAAATCATCCTCCTCGCCGAGTTTTGCCGTAATGTCGGAGGTCCCTAGGCCGGGTTTCATGCCATCAATGGATTCATTATTTATGATATGCTCGACAGCTGCAGCAATATCGACATTTGCTTCTGCAGGGGGATTATCAGCTTGCGATTCATCTTTTTTTGTGCACGCAGCAGTGTATTTAAAGCTCCTTCCGGACGAAAAATCAGTCTTGATGTGTAATGTCAGTGTGCCGTTAGTATATTCATATGTGCCGCCACAGTTTGATATGCCGAGCTTGTTATTTGCAGGGATATTAACGGTAAAGCTGCCGCTTTTCTTTTCGAGTGTAAATGGATAACTTTCCTTATATCCCGCCTGTTCAAACGTATACTCACCCGTGGCGTCTGCATTGACAGTTACTCTTAATTTGATGGGGCTGCCGCCACCCTCCGGTTCTCCGGTTCCCTCCCAGAGTCCGACAAGCTCTTTTGGCAATGGTTCATCAGGTTCTGCAGTAGGTGCTGTTGAAGGTTCTGTCGAAGCCTTTACGGAAGGCTTTGTGGACGGTTCCGTTGCAGACTTTGTAGTAGGTTTTGCAGACGGTTTTGTAGTAGGTTTTGCAGACGGTTTTGTAGTTTTCTTCGGCTCGCTTTCGGATAGCTTTGGTTGCATTTTGTCATCACTGATATCTGTCTTTTTTTTAGATGCACAACTGCAGAGCATCATCGTGAACATAATCAGTACAATTGCTGTTGTTAAAATTTTTTTCATATTAAAATCCTTTCTTATATCTGTATTCTGTTAACTTAAAAATTCATCTTTAGTTAACAGAGCTTATTACTGCTTTAATCAAACACTGTCATTTCTTAACAAAGTTCCAATAACCTTCAAAATCCTCAGCATATAATGAAGGCGTATCGCTATACAACTGTTTCCCTTTAGCTGCATTCAACATAGAGGTATATACACTCTCATTGGTATATGTAGCATATGCGTTTTTAACATCGGATTGGATGACCTCACCCGTCACAAGATTTACTAAATCCGCCCACAAATTGCCGTGATACTGGCTAATGATTGAACCGTCTGCGAATCTGAAAGTCCCGATGTTATCCGTATAACTGAAGTGTAAAACGAGTGCAAAAGTGGCCTGATTCGGATCATCCGTTAATGTCAACCCGCTATCCTTCAGCTTTCCTGCCCGGCGAATTAAGTCATCTGTACTAATAGGAAAATGGCGTACATAATCATGGATATATCCTCCCTCGGATTCTGTACCGGTAACCGGGTCATATACCCCATCGGTAGACACTATATAATGCATAGGCTGAGGATTATTAGGAGTAAAATTGAACAGACTGTCTATTCCATAAGTTTCTTGCATAGCCTGATCATTCCAGTTTTTTAAGATATCCCAGTCAAATTCCGTGTAGGTTATATCTGTAGTGGTAGCTGTCGGAGTATTTGCTTTCGTCGTTTCACTTGTTGTCGCTTCAGCAAGAGTTGGTTCAGTTACTTCAATATAATCCTCTGCATATAAGTCAATCCAAGTTGATCCAAAAGGTATTTCTGTCTTTTGTGAAGCTATGCCCGCGCTATTATGAACATATGTATAATCCAATTCCATATGAGCAGTTCCGCCGTCAAAATACAGGCTGATTATTTTACTTTGGCCAAGCCAAATATTTGTAGTTGTCCCATTAAAATCAATCGCGTACGAGCCGGGAAACATTTGTGTAGATTTAGATACGGAAAGGTCCGTTCGCATATTCCCTGTTGTAACGCTGGTATTTAGATTTGTTACTTGAATGGAAACATCATGGATAAAAGTTTTATCTGCCGAAAGAATAAAACTCAACTCCAAGTCATCAATATCAAAATAAGAGGTATTGCCTACATATAAATATTCACCCTCTTTCGGCTTAACAGCTTCCGACTCTTTTGCTGTCTTTTGTGTTGTCTCTTGTACCGACTTTTTGCTCGCAGTTGAAGTTTGTGCAGCGAAAGATTCTTTACTTGGTACGGAAACTCTTACATCAAAAGGTGTTTTGTTATCGGATATCTTCTTAGCGGAACGTATACCTATCCAGGCTATCAGGAGTATTATCAAACATCCTGTGATACTAAGTACGATTAAGCCCCATTTTGGTATACGCCTTTGCTTCGGACCCTTTTCATTCCCGGTCGGGATATTGCTTGGAATATTTGACTGCGGATACTGCAGATTGCTGGTAAAACTCACTTCACCAATCAGGTCTTCTTCTCTTTTAATTTTTCCTCCGCAGAAAGGGCAAAATTCTGCATCCTCCGGTATTTGTTTGCCACAATTTAAACAATACATTTTCCTACCTCCTGGTACTATCAGCTTGCATGTCCGTTTCTGTCATACTTCTATTAATGATTATAGACTTAAGGTAATTTTCATTTGTCTGCTCTGAGCATACAAATAAAAATTATTTGTCTGCAAGTTAAGCATTGATATAAATAATGTAGTAACAATATATAACTACAGATGTTCAAGAAATGTGGAACTTGATTGCATCAATAAAGTAATCAGGAATTTAATATATCCTGAGAACAGATATGAAGGTATCGGCAGCTTAACTGCGTTCAGTTATATGTAGGAATATTGACTGCAAAAAATATTGCCGTTGGCATGCTTTTGAGCATAGAGAATAAACTCTACTCTATAAATGAATCAGGACTTGCTTTTCTTGTCTAATGGTGTAGACTATAATAAAAGTCTAATACAGTAGACAAGAAGTGAATCCGGAAAGTACGAAGAGCAAATTCCCGGAATTTAGTTTAACCGAACAGATAAGGAGCAAATAGATATGGAAATTCCGAAAATCCACGAAAGTGAATACCGTTTTTGTTTGATTATGTGGGAGCATGAGCCTGTTACAACAGTTGAACTTGTGCAACTGTGTCAG
>DUPV01000032.1 GCA_012838135.1 Clostridiaceae bacterium
AATCTGAAGTAACAGAATATACTCAACTTGGTTTTGACCAATTGGATTTAGATACTTGATTAAGGATAAGCTATGCCTGAGAAAATGCTATTACATTTATGCTGTGGTCCATGCGGTGAGTATCCGCTTGAAATTTTAAAGAGCATGGAAAAATATGATATCACTTTATATTTTTTTAATCCGAATATTCAACCGGAGAAAGAATGGTATCGTCGTTTGGAAGGTGCGTTGAGATTAGCTGAATTACGCAAATTACCGATTTTTGTTGAAGAAGGTTGTGATCCTGAAACCTGGTGTAGCATTGGCAGAACTCCAGCCAGATGTGCTTATTGCTATGAATCACGTATGAAGAGGGTTGCGGCTTTTGCCCGTGAAAATGATTTTGATATTATTACAACTTCGTTATTGGTTAGTCCTTACCAGAATAAACAGCTGATTCATCAAGCAGGTCAGCGTCAAGCTGAAAAAAATGCAATAGAATTTTTGGCAGCTGACTTTACGGAAGGTTTTCGTAAAGGTCAACAAATGGCAAGAGCAGATGGCCTTTATCGTCAAAAATATTGTGGCTGTATGATTTCATTAGAAGATTCAGATTTTTTAACTAAAATCGAAAGGGATCAAGCGGAATATGTCATACCGCAAAAACTTCGCTCAGAGCTAAAAGCACATACGATCATTCATAAAGTTTTTGATTTACCTCAGATTAAGAACACAGTACAGATTTAAAAGAGAACTTTTTCATTCATGAAATTGACGGTTTACTGCAAAGAATTTATCAGAGAGTTGAAAGTGAACAAGATAATATGCCTTTAGACGGTGTCAGTTCCCGATTTTTGAACAAAGAATTGAATTATGAATTGGCGAATGCAAGGGTTGATCGTATTTACCAGCCTAATCGTTTTGCAATTCTATTAATTTTTCATGTTAATCGGGTACAGAAAAGGCTGTTGATTTCTGCAAATCCCAGTTCGCCGCGGATTTATTTAACTACTGCAGAACTTGAAAATCCGAAAAATCCGCCAACATTTTGCATGCTGCTGCGAAAATATTTGATCGGGGCAAGGTTGAAAGAAATTATTCAACCTGATTATGAAAGAGTATTCAAATTCAAATTCTCAACCATAAATGAATTAGGTGATCCAGAGGAAAAATATTTGGTTGCAGAAATTATGGGCAGACACAGCAACATTATTTTTCTGAATGAACATCATAAAATTCATGATGCACTGATTCATGTGGATCAGGATGTTTCCAGCAGGCGTGAAGTTATGCCAGCCAGGAGTTATCAATTACCGCCGACACAAAACAAAAAGTCATTGGATTTTTATTATGAACAAAAACCGGCTATATTATCTTTTCTGACAAATTCTCAAGAGTCAAGCAGGCTGGACAAAGCTATTTTAAATCATGTGCAAGGATTTTCTCCGTTGTTGGTACATTCAATTATTGCCGCAACCGGAATTGAATTCCGGTTGCATGTAGATCAATTGTCGAGCAATCAAAAAGAGAAATTGAGTGAAAAATTTTACAAAACATGTGAAATGATTAAAGCAAATGCCGATCAACCGACTTTATATTTTCTTGATGAACATGCTAACAAACCGTACGATTTTCATGCTTTTGAACTGAAATCATTGCCACATCGCGAGAAAGTTTCGAGCTTATCAGTTGCAATGGATGTTTTTTATAAATTACAAGATGAGGAAAGAATTTTTGAGCAGTTCAGGCAAAAGTTAGAACGTAATTTAAATCAAGCAATCAATCGTACTCAAAAAAGATTAGATTTTCATCAGAGAGATTTTGCCGAAGGCGAGAAAGCTGAACAATATCAGAAATTAGGTGAATTGTTAAATTCTCAATTATATTTAGTTCAGAATCAGGCAACTGAAGTTGAGCTGGTTGATTATTATGACCCTGAACAAAAAAAGATTAAAGTTCAATTAAAACCTCAATTAAGTCCGGCGGATAATGCGAAGATTTTTTTTAAGAAATATCGCAAAGCACAAGCCAAATTTAAATCAGCTAAGCGACTTTTGGCACTGGATCAAGCAGAATTATTATGGCTTCATTCTTTAAATACTGCACTTGAACGAGCTGAAGTTGCAGAAGATTTACAAGCGATTAAAATTGAATTAGATATATTTGAAAAGCCGCTTGAGAACCGGAATGCCGCAGAAAAAGCGGTTCAACCCGACCAGCATTTAATTAAAAACCGTTTAAATCCGGGTAAACCGGGTAAACGCAAAAAATATCAACAAAAGAATAAACCAAAAACTAAACAAAAAGTTAAGAGCGAGAAATCTTTGCCGCCCCGTAAATTTGAATTAGCGGAAGGAATAACAGTATATGCCGGACGTAACAATATTCAGAATGATCAACTCACTTTGCGCAAAGCTGCAGCAGATGATCTCTGGTTTCATGTTAAAGATTTAACCGGTACTCATGTTATTTTGACTGTTCAAGACGGATACACGGCAGAGCCACAACATGTTAAAAAGGCAGCACAAATTGCTGCTTGGTATTCGGAAGCTAATCAGGTCAAAACGAATCACGGTGGAAAAATTGCAGTAGACAGTTGTTTAGCAAAATATGTAAGAAAGCCGAAAGGTGCAAAACCGGGTATGGTAATATATGATCAACATCAAACATATTATGTGTTACCGAAACTGCCGGGCGAAATTGTTGAAAACTAAAAACTTTAATTTGCAGTTAGTAAAAATTTTATTCAATAAAGAATAATACTTCTATTGAAATATGGGAAAAAGAAAAGGAAAAGCATGAGAACAAAAACTAAAGAAACCAAACAGAAGAAAGACGACACAGTACAAGGAACAACTGGCTTTCATTCTTTATTGGTATTTTTACGCTATAATATCATTGGTCGATTTATTTCAATCATATTGCTGATAACTTTAGTCTTAACTCTTAATACATTATTTGCAACTAATGATTTGAAGAGATTTGCCTTAATCACCGGTATTGAATTAGTAATTATTATGGTTGCCGGTTGGACCTGGTTTTTAATTAAACGTAATTCAGATCATGATACAGATGATGATTTAGAATAGCATTATCTGTATTTATATCCAAATGATATTGACATTCTATTAAATTTAATAATCAGTGCAGACAATTATTGACAATGATTAAGCTGACCGGTTATTTTGCAATCTTTTTCAAGAGATTATTAATCTTGGAGGTGGGTGAAATCAAGCTGGACATAGAAGCGTTATGATTCATGGCATCAATTAATAAAGCGACGAATTTTGTCATATCGGCAGAAATAAACCAGGGAGCTTGCATTACCTCTTCTGATGCATAGATCAAATTAGTAGCAACAACCCGATCAATCCAACCTTTTTCATAATATTTATTAAAAGAATCAATGCCTTCTGCAAATAAAGCAAAAGTAACTGCAGCAAAAATGCGTTTCGCTCCTTTGTCCTTTAGTGATTTTGCTAAATCCAAGAGAGATTCACCCGATGAAATCATATCATCAACGATCAAAACATCGTAACCTTCAACCGAATCACCAAGGAATTCATGAGCGATAATCGGATTTCGACCATTAATGATAGTAGAATAATCTCGTCTTTTGTAAAAAGTTCCTAGCGGTAAGCCGAGCATCGAAGCAAAATACATTGAACGCTGGATAGCACCCTCATCCGGACTGACAATCATCATTGATTCCGGATTGATAACAATATCCGGTACAGATTTAATCAAGGCTTTCAAAATCTGATAAGTTGAAGGAATAGATTCAAAACTTGAAGTGGGTACAGCGTTGGCGACTCTATCATCATGTGCGTCAAAAGTAATAAAGTTACTGATTCCCAGATCAAAAATATCTTCCAACATATACGCACAATCAAGAGACTCTCTGGAATTTCTGCGATGTTGTCTGCCTTCATATAAGAAAGGCATAATTACATTAATTCTGCGTGCTTTGCCGGAAGCTGCCAGAATAATTCTTTTCAGATCCTGATAATGGTCATCCGGACTGAAATGATTGATTAAACCGCGCATATTATATGTGCAACTATAATTTGTTACATCGCAGATGATATATAGGTCATGTCCGCGAATTGTTTGATCTATTACGCCTTTACCTTCTCCTGTAGAAAACCGGATAGCTTCAGCTTTAATATTATAGTCATCGCGTAGAAAACCGGCGTTGCTGATATCATCGGAAACATGATCCAAATATGCATGCCTTCTTTTAACCAAATGCTTGTTAACTTGGTCACCGAATTCTTTTGCTCCGGTCAGAGAAATGATACCTACCGGGCCATGGGCAGGCATCGGATTATCTCCATATTGATCGTAACGATAATAATTTCTGTAATCACGAGTGATTGCTCGTTTAGTTTTGGCCATTTTTATCTCCTTTGAATGACTTCAATAAAAAATGAATCCTTTCGGTCGGATTAATTAATTTAGAAAGTGAAGCATCATGGTTAATGCCGTCAATCAATAATGCCAGATATTTTGCCATATTAACATCACAAAACCATTCGGTCTCCAACAGAGCCGGAGGTCTGTAAGAGAGATTTGTGGCAAATATCTTATGAATTAAACCGTTATCATATGCTTCATTAAATTTTTCGATTCCTTCAGAAAATTGAGCGAAAGAAACAGCTACGAACACTCTTCTTGCATCTTGGGCTTTTAGTTGTTCAGCACATTCCAGGACAGTTGTGCCTGAATCAATCATATCATCAACAATTAATACATCTTTTCCGGCAATGTTATCACCGAGGAATTTCTTTTCAGCAATTCTTTTGAGTTTTTGTAAAGTATATTCGCTTTTGTCCAACAGTCTGGGGTCATATTTTCGATAAAAAATACCGAGCGGTACACGCAAGACGGAAGCATAATAAATGCAGCGACTGATAGAAGCTTCATCTGCACTGATTACCATAAAATGATCTTTATCTATTTGCAGATCGGGACATTCACTGAGTAAAGCATCTATTAACTGAAATGAAGTTGCTGCTGATTCAAAATTATAACGCGGAACGGCATTGGCAATTCGATCGTCATGTGCGTCGAACGTAACAAAATTTGATATACCCAATTCAAAAAGACGCTTCAGCATAACGGCACAGTCCAAAGATTCTCTCGATTCACGTCGATATCGTCTGCCTTGATAGAGGTATGGCATGACAACATTTATTCTTTTAGAAACACCATGTGCTGCGGAGATCAATCTGCATAAATCCTCAAAATGTTCGTCCGGACTGATCGAAACGTTTTGTTTATATCTTGTATAACGTTGACCGTAGTTCAGAACATCGGTGATAATGAACAAATCATGTCCCCGGACAGTATCTAAAATAGTAGCCTGACCTTCTCCTGAATTAAAACGTTTTAAGCTGACCGGAATACGATACTCGGGTCGGTAATATCCTGCAAGTTGATTTTGTTCGGGATATTTTGCGATTGTTAATGCTCGGCGATTGCATAAGTGGAAGTTAATTGCATCGGAAAAAGATTGTTCTAACTGATGAGATATAATTCCGACAGGGCCTATTGGCTGGAGAATTCGTTCATCATAATTCCTGAGTACTAATGCTTCGGAACGTGAGGAATGTTTTGGTTCAGTTAAAATATTGGACATATGTACCTATGCAAAAAAAGATTTGTGCTTAGAGGCACCAAACAGCCGAAGCTGTTTCAGCGGATATTCTTACTTGTGAACTTGAGCAATTAAATATATTATAACAATGTTCACGAAGGGATACAAAGATATGAAGATAAATTATCAAAATACAAAATTAGCACAAGTGGCAGGGTTTACTGAGCAGTTTCCACGAGACAATTTGCCTCAAATAGTGATCTCAGGCAAATCAAATGTCGGTAAATCAAGTCTGATAAACTCTTTATGCAATAACAAAAATTTAGCACTTACAAGCAGCAGTCCCGGAAAAACCAGGCAAGTGATTTTTTATTTAATTGACGAAAAATTATATTTAGTAGATTTACCGGGTTATGGTTATGCAAAAGCTTCACATACTGAGAAAAAAAGATTTTCGGATTTGACTGATAAGTATCTCAACTCCGAAAGAAATATCAATATGCTTATTCAATTGATTGATATCCGGCATAAGCCGAGTCGTGATGATTTGTCAATGCTCGAATGGATTAATTATTCGGGAATTCCCTATGTAATTGTTTTGACTAAAGCAGATAAATTGAAACGCAGCCAAATAAAACCACAAATCAATTTGATCAAACAGAGTTTGCCACCGGAAATAGCCGAGTCTTTTCAACCAATCGTTACTTCGGCAATCAAAAAGCAGGGGATAGACAATTTAAGATCGGCAATTCAAACAATTATTTAATTTTCTGAAAATTACCACTGTTTACCAAAAAAAGCCGACTTGTCACAATTTCTTTGTCGGATAATAATTTTATGAAACTTTTATTCCAACAAAGAATTATTGCTTTATTATTCAATGTCGAACGTTACGGTTTGAAATCAGGCTGCTTTTTACTTTGTTTAATCACATTTTTAGCACGATATTATTCTGTTATTTGTTTGTTTATTATTTTTTTCTATTCGATTTTGTTAATTTTTGCTTCTTCATTTATCTTGCGGAAAAATCGTTTGTTTTATTTGGGACTGATCTGTTTGTTATTAATCCAAATGTGGCGGATTCTTTATGCTAATGCTCAATCCCAAGTGATTAGACAACATATTGGACATACAATTAATTTGGAGCTTACAGCACAAAACACTCTTTTTCAAACAGATAAAGAACGTGAATTCAAAATATATCGGAGCCAAAACGGTGTAAAGCTTGCACTTTGGTTAGATGGTGAACAAAAATATTGGTCTAAAATTTCCGGAAATTTCAGACCGCAAGTTCCGCAAGCAGCCAGAAATCCAGGAGGTTTTAATCAAAAAAGCTATTTGTCAAATCATAATTGTTATGCTGTTTTAGATTTAAAAGATAATAATACTTCAATTAATCAAGTTACAATCAGGATGCCGATTTTAGACAGAAATAAATTGTTAACCGATTTTCAGAACAATCTCAGATCAAGTTTTGATATGAAAACAGCAAATTTTTTACTTGGTTTATGTTTTGGTCGAACTGAAAATCTAAGTCCGGATCTCAAGCAAGATTTTCGCAATCTTGGTTTGAGCCATCTACTGGCTGTATCAGGATTTCACTTTGATTTGTTTTTGTTGCCTCTGTTGGAAGGATTTAATCTGAAAAAGCGTAATTTGAAAATGCAATTATTATTATTGCCTTTAATTTTGTTCTACAATTGGCTTTGTGCTTATCCAATCGGATTGGTCAGAGCCAGTTTAATTTATGTTTTGATTCTGCTTAGCAGGTATTATGGTCTGGATTTTTCGCGAAAAAATATATTATTGACAGTCATGCAACTTTTTTATTGATTAATCCATGGTTGATTTTTCAAGTTGATTTTCAACTCAGTTTTTTGTCCAGCTTGGCTATTTATTATTTTTTGCCACATTTGAGAAAAAATCGTACTATGCAAAAGTCAAAATTTCTTTTAAGTATGGCTTTATCTTTATTGATCCAAATGATTATTTTGCCTTTTATAATGAAAAATTTCGGTGTTTGGCAAATTGGAGTTGTTTTACTTGGCGGATTTTTGAATTTTCCTTTAACATTCATTTATTTAACAGGAATATTCAGTTTTTATCTATTTTTAATATTCGAATTAATTAAAAATATTTTATTCTCAGACATTACATTGTTAGAAATAATAATCGAAAAATTGTTTGGATTTTTGAATTGGCTGCTTAATAATGCATTAAAAATATTTTCGCGGATTGCCCGAGCGGATTTTTGGTTTAAATTACAAAATAATCAAAATTCATTACTCACTTGGTTGGTTTTCGGATTGTTGATTTTAGGTATAAGCTTAATTTCAACTAAGTTTTTAAGCAATCTTTTGATTGAGAAACAAAGGTTCTCACTAACATTTAAAACATACTTACCGGGATTTGCTTTGATGATATTTTTGCTTTTTTATATTTTTCGACCGGAACTTAATTGGCAAATTTGTTTTTTGGATGTAGGTCAAGGTGATTGTTGCCTGCTAATTTCACCTGAGCGAGATTGTATTTTGATTGACGGTGGGATTCCCGGACAAGGTTATCGGACAATTCTGCCGGCACTGAATTATTTCGGTATTACCAAGATTAATTATGCCATAATCAGTCATCTTGATTCAGATCATTACGGAGGGATCATCGATTTGCTTGAATTAAGGCGAATTGAACAGATTATCTTCCCAGATTCTGACCATGATACCGACAACAATGTTATTTATACCGAAAATAATCATAATACTTACTTCGGAAGCAATATCACTGCGACGATTAACAGACAATCCTTATGTGATATGTGTAATATAAATGGTGTGAAATATCAAACGGTTAAGCAGTCGGATATTGTTATCCTTGAACCTTTGTTTGATAAAATTGAAATATTGACACCTGCTCCACAATTAACAAGGAATGTACAAGATCGGAATTATCATAGCTTATGCTTTGTTTTGGAGATCGCCGGTTTAAATTTGATGTTTACCGGAGATCTTAATAATGTGAGTGAGCAAAATTTACTATCTGAATATCAATTTGCTAAAATAGATATTCTTAAAGTTGCTCATCATGGTTCAAAATATTCCACTTCAGACAGATTTTTGCGTGCCGTTGATCCGGAATTGGCAATCATTTCTGTGGGAATTAACTATTATGGCCATCCTTCTCCGGAATTATTGGAGAGATTGACACAACACAATATTAAGATTAAACGTACAGATTTGAATGGTGCTATTATGTTAAAATTAATAAACAATCAATGGCATATCGCAACATATGTAGAATAAGATAAAAATGACAAAATATAATTTTAGAACAATAAAGAAAGAAATTGATCAAGGTATCTGGCATCAAGGTTATCTGATTTATGGTGAAGAGAAATATTTAATCAAGCAGATAATAGATTTAATTTGTCGAAGATTTGTTGCAGCACAAATGCAGGATATCGATTTAGTTAAAATAGCGATCGGATCGCAATTGTCCGATGCAGATATTGAACGTATCAAACAGGAACTGAAGACTCCGCCCTTTATGTCGGAACGTAAAGTGATCTTAATTGAAAATACGAGAATTTTTGCACGAGCGGTGCAAGGTCAATCGGAAGTTCATAAGAAAAATCAAGAAGAGTTCAGTCGTATTTTTCCTCTTTTAAATCCGGGCAGTTGTCTGATTATACATGAAGCAACTGTTGATGGTCGGCTTAAGAAAATACTTCAAAACTGGTTTGAAGCAGGAGGAGTTCAAGTTGAAATCGGTCGTGAAGAAATTAATGTTTTGCGACATTGGCTTCAAGCCAAGGCTCAACAAAAAAAATTAGGTTTAACAGTTGAGGCAGCGGATAATTTAATTGATCGTTGTGAATCCGATATGACTCAGATTGAACAAGAGTTTAGTAAAGCATTACTATATGCTGAATATGCCGGGTTAAAAGGAATTGATTTAGCTACAATTGATCTGGTTTGCAAATCGGATGTCAGAGGTACTGTTTTTGATTTGACTGATGCGGTTTCAGCGGGTAAAACTGATCAAGCTTTAAAATTACTGGATACATTATTAGTCTTAAAAGAACCTTTACCATTGATCAGATTTATGTTTACCCGCCATATTAAACAGTTAATCTGTGCGAAAGAGTTGGGGAATGAGCAACTCTTAATCAAAAAAATCGGAGTTTATCCTTTTGTAGCTCGCAGATTGTTAAAGCAGGCGAGGAATATGTCACTCGATAATTTGGAACATTTTTATCGCTTAGCCTTCGAATCCGATTGGAAAGTCAAACGCGGTCACATGACAGATCGTTTATCCTTTGAAACATTGTTAATTGAAGCGAGTTTAACTTTTGCTAGCAAAGTTAGTTAATAGTAGATAAAATATAGGATATTTGAAAATAAATTATTTTATGGAAGGGATACGAAATGAGTTCATATCTTGAACAATGGAATGCGATGTTCCAAGATCAGCAAAGTCAACAGCTCAATATGTCGGAAATTGACTTGTACTATCAATTAGAAACCGAAGCTTATGGGATTATTTTATCTGAACCACATAAAGTATGGCAAGGAAAGTTTATCGACTTGAGAGAGCAATTCGGTTTTGGTAAAAAATCAGTTATTTTTACAGGATTTCTTGAAGGAATCAATACGAGTCTGAAAAATGAATTGGATTTGAATAAAATTGAAGACGATACCGAGTTAAAAATTGAAATTGATTTTGAAAAATTGTTTATTGCGATGCATGAAGCGAAAGCCGATTGGTTATACAATATCAAAGCGTGGGACGATATTATTGAACCGGAAAAACAACAAGAAATGTTGTATGAATGGCGTCAAAGTAAAATTGTTCGAGTTGATAAAATCGGACGCAATGAGCCTTGTCCATGTGGCAGCGGCAAAAAGTATAAAAATTGTTGCGGAAAAAATTAGTCATTCGCATTTTAGTTTGAAGTGTGATTCAAATAAAATAAAGCAGAAATTGACAAGTGAAGCATTTGGCGATATTTATGACAGTACTCAATTAACTGAGGAGTTATATATAAAGCTATTATATTCAAAATATGATTAGATTTGTGTTCAATTTACTTTCATTTATTTCTTTATCAAAAGAAAGGTTGAAGTATGAACAGAAAATTGACAATTCAAGAGTGGCCGCTCGCAGACCGTCCATATGAAAAATTGGAACAGTTGGGAGCAAAAGCTTTATCTGATGCTGAGTTGGTGGCAGCTGTCATTTCAAGTGGGATGAATGGAAAAACATCAGTCGAGATAGCAATGCAATTGCTTGCAATTGACGACAATATTGGATTTCTGCAAATGGCAAGTTTGGAGGAATTGCAAAAAGTATCAGGTATCGGACGTGTAAAGGCGATTCGGATTAAAGCCTCTATAGAATTAGGTAACAGGGTAAATAATTATGTAGCAAATCAGGAAAGAGAGCACTTGAGCAGTTGTCACAAAGCAATTCTTTATTTTGAAAATCAATTGAGGTTTTTACCGCGAGAAGAATTTCATTTAGCATTGTTGAATATTAAACAGGAATTGATCAGAACAGTCCAAGTTTCAACCGGTAATATCAAATCAATTGAATTGGATGCAAGAGAGATTTTCCGTGAAGCGATCAGAACTAATGCTGCCGGTGTAATTTTAGCACATAATCATCCAAGTGGGGATCCAACGCCTTCAGAAAGGGATATCATTACAACTAAGAAAATTTGTGAACTGGGTAAACAATTGGATGTCCATGTTATTGACCATATTATCGTAGGCAGGAAAGAATCAATCAGTCTGAAAGCTGCAGGCTATATTTAGGGAAAGATAATTTACTAATAGAATTAATTTGTAAATCAGGTGAATTAAAATGTCAAAGAATCGACGTACAAGAATATTAATTGTTTTAGTAGTGACTATTGTAGTTTCAATTATGATGGTTTATTCTATCTTGCCTGAAAGTTTTGTTAATAAGAGTACGAATCCGTTATCGGCGATTTTCAAACCGATCCAAAATCTTATTAGTAGTGTAAAGGAGTCCGGTCAAAATTATTTTTCTACAATAGCATTGAATAAAGAACTATCTAATCAAATTGCAGAGCTTGAACAGCAAAATGTTGAGCTCCGGCTTCAAATAAAAGAAAATGAAGCTTCAGCAATTGAATACGATAAGTTGAAACTAGCTTTTAATTTATCTTCAAAATACAATTATTCTATTATTAAAGCAGGCAGAATAATTCAAAGGCCGATCAATTTGGATACTTATTTATTTCGTATCGATCAGGGAAAAAAGGCAGGTATTGACATGTCTGAAACAAAAGGGTTTCCGGTAGTTAATGCCAATGCTCAGGTATTTGGCAGAATTTACAATTCCGATGAATTCAGTGCAAAGGTTTTGCCGCTTACACATGAAGGATTTTCAGTAAGCTGTTATACCGAGGATAATCGGGGACAAACTTTTGTCTTGCGTGGTGATCCTGAATTAAAAAGTCGTAACTTATGCGTTTTGGATGAAATACCTGCTGCAACCGTAATCAATACAGGTGATCAACTTATTACCAGCGGCTTGGGCGGAATTTTTCCATATGGACTGGAACTGGGCAAAGTAGTTGAGATTTTATCTGTCGATGAGCAGGGATATCGTCAGGCATTGGTAGAACCGGCAATCAATTATGCCGAAACTGATGTTGTATTTGTTATGGCGGGTCTGATAAAAAGTGATGAGGCCTATACCGGAGAAGAATAATTAATGTCTAAGAAAAATCTGATTATTAATTTTTTAAAAATATTGCTTTATTGTTTATTAGGTTTTATATTTAATCAAATCAACCAAATGGTATTCCCAGGCCTGAAAATTTATCCGAATTTCTTTTTCAGTTTAATATGGGTTTTTGCCTATCTGAATAACAGTATTTGGAGTTTTGTCATGGGATTGTTAGCAGGTTTTTTTCACGATTGGCTATTCAGTCCGATTATTGGTGTCGGAATATTTATTGGCATGTTGACATCAATAATTTGCTCGAGTTTTTTACAATCTGTTTGGCAACGCCGCTCCGCATTTTTATTTGTACAAGCTTTAATCGCTTTACTTGTAACAAAATTTCTGGAGGCTGTTTTTAATTTTCTGTTTTTAGTTTTGCAGTATGAAATACCTTTAAAACCACACTATATTGGGAATGATTTTGTGCGAGATTTACCTTTGACAATCGGTGTCAATATGCTAGCGACTATATTGTGGTTTCTGATTTTGCGTTTTCTTCTTCCATATGAAAAACCGAAACAAAGTTCAGAATTTGACAGTTTTTACGATGATACTCGGGAGGTTCTCTAAGTGGCACGCTCTGATTTTACTCTGATCAAAAGTAAAACAAGTTCTAATGTTAAAAGATCCGATAATCGGATTTTTAAAAATCGCAATATCTTGATTGGAATCTTTTTTGTTTTAATGTTTTTGATTATTTTTTGGCAAACTACTGAATTGCAATTGAGTTCAGCTGATTCAGATCAAGTTTCGGAAACTTATGGTAATCGTGCACAAATGCAAGTTGAAGCACCGCGTGGCGATATTTTAGACGGTTCAGGTGAGCCTATTGCATATTCAATAACTCAACCGATGCTCTATCTTAGTAATTCCGGTTTGGAGGGAACGGCACTCAATGACATGTTGCTTGATTTGAGTGAATTAATGCTCGAAAACGGTGTCAAATTGCCGGAAAACCTTGTGAAATATTTTGATTATTCAAGTGACAGTAAAGAAAAAAGAGATAAAAGCAATGCAGAATTTGTGTTTAAAAAAGATTTACAGGAAATTGAAAAATGGCAACAAAATACAGATCTGTTTGGTCTGAAAAAACCAGAGGACACCAAGAAACCGGCAGAACGAATAATAGCAGAGCCAAACGACTTTTATGAGTATTTGCTTTTTGATAAATTCGGGATTGAGGATCGAGAAGCCGGAGGCGATTATCGCTATACGGTTGATGAGGCTTTTAATATCATTCAAATGCGTTATTTGATCCTCGAGCATAGTTGGCAATACAGACAGGGACAAGCCATAGAGGTAGGCGGACCGGTTAATCAAAAAATAATCACGACAATAGAAGAGCAAAATCAAAGATATGCCGGAGTACTGATTGCGGATAAGCCGCAAAGACAATATTCGGAAAACAGTTATCTCTATTCGCATGTCTTAGGTTATACCGGACAAATATCAGAAACAGAGTATCAGCAATTAAAAAATCTGAATTACAGTTTAAACGATATTATCGGTAAAAGTGGAGTCGAACTTTCGGCAGAAAGATATTTACACGGAATTCCCGGAACAATTCCTTATAGTTATTGGAAAAAAACTGCAGATGGTGAAGAATTTATTAAGGGTACCGGCGGTATTTCACCTCAACCAGGGGCAAATGTACGTTTGACTTTAGATCAGGATATTCAAAGAGCTATGCTTGAAGCATTTGTTGAATATATGACTGAACTGAGAGATAAAGAGGATGCGGTTCCGGCAAAAGCAGCAGCCGGAGTCTTACTGAATGTCAAAACCGGGGCTGTGATAGCATTGATATCAATACCGTCGTTTAATCCGCAGGATTTTGCAGTGGCTCAATATGATGCTGAAGCAGCTGAACGGGTCCGAGAATATTTTTCAGATAATGAAAACAAACCTATGCTAAACCGTGCAATATCCGAAATTTACCATCCTGCATCGACATTTAAACCGTTTACAGCGATTGCAGCTTTGGAAAATGGTGTTATCTCTGAAACTAACCAAGTCTATAATTGTGCAGGAAAAGAAGAAATCGGACATAGAATTTGGATTTGTTACGGTGAACCTGAGCGGGGACACGGCAACTTAAATTTGCGTCAAGGGATGGCAACATCTTGCAATTTGTATTTTGCCAAATTGGGTATTGATACGACAATAGATAAGCTTTCCCCTGTTTTTAAAAAATTGGGTATGGGCGAATACTCCGGAATTGATTTACCGAATGAAGCTAAAGGCATCCGGCCGAGTAAAGAAGTTAAGCGTCTTACACGTGCTTTACCGGAAGATCAATTATGGTTCCCGGCGGACACGGCGCAATCCTCAATCGGTCAATTTGATAATGCATATACAATAATTCAATTGGCACGAGGAGTCGGTGGTATTGCTACAGGAAAATTAGTTCAACCCCATGTGATCAAAGAAATTACCGGACCGAATGGAGAGATAATAAAACCGGAGATAATTCAGGTCGAAGATTTAGGTTTTTCCGAATCTTCAATTTATTTAGTAAAAGATGCGATGAACGGTCTGCAACATGATGTTGAATACAGTACAACTTATAAAAATTTTCATAATTATCCTTTTGAGTTGGGGATGAAAACCGGTACAGCGGAAGTACAAGACAGTTCAAGTAAAAACATATCAATTGATTCATTATTTGTTTGTTTTGCGCCTTTAAGTGATCCGGAAGTTGTTTTCGCCGGAATTGTTGAAGATGCATCACTTGGTGATAGTTTTTCTACAGTTGCAAGAAAAGTTTTAGATCAATATTTCGGAATTGAATCTCCTGAACCCGCTCCGGAATTTGAATCTCAGGTTGACTCAGAGATTACTCCTGAAAATAATTCTGAAAATGAATTTTAGTTTGCACAGCAACCATCTCATAGGTAAATTCAAATAAAAAATCTTGAAATAATTGATTTTTTTAGTTATTATGTATAAGATATATTTTGTTTTAATTATGATATGAGGAGGTGGCTGTGAACATTGTTCTCATCGCAGATACGAGAAAGTATGACTTATTGGTCAATTTCTGTATTGCTTACCGACAAATTTTGGCACAACATCATTTGATTTCGCTTTTTAATATATCTCGTACAATTCGTGAAAATACGGATTTGATGGTTGAAACACTTACTACCGATATGTCGGCAAGTATTGAACAACTGGCAGCTAAGGCATATTACAATGAAATAGATGCAGTTGTTTATTTGAGAGACCCGTTGCTTCGTACATATGATACGCCGAATTCTCTTTTAAAGGCTTGTGATGTAAATAGTATTCCGTTAGCAACTAATGTTGCGACTGCTGAAATATTAATTTTAGCTATTGATCGCGGAGATCTCGATTGGCGTGAATTAATCCGCTGATGAGGATTTGATATGAAAAATAAAATTTCTTATATTCCGGAATCTTGGGATCATGCGAATTCTTATATAATTCATGGATCAAAGGATTATTTAATTGACCCTTCAATTGCTTATGATCAAAAAATAGCAGCTAACCTTAATGGTATTATTGCGACTCACTTTCATTATGACCATATCAGTCAAGTCGAAATTTGGCGTGAAAAAACCGGTTTAGATTTTATGATGCCGGAGGGGGATATTCCATTGCTTACAGATCCGGAGGCTAATTGTTCAATGATGTTCGGTAAGTCGACTCGATATTCTGCCGCAGACTATTACTATACGGATCAGGAAAAAATCCAGCTTGAACCTGATTTAAGATTGATTATTTACCACACACCGGGGCATTGTCCGGGTTGTTCCTGTATCTTATTGCAAATTAAAGAAGATGATGTTTATCAACCTCTGGCATTGATTTCAGGTGATACATTGTTTTCCAACAGTATCGGGCGTACTGATCTCAAGGGTGGCAATCCTGATGATATGGAAAAATCGCTTGCCCGATTAACTGGTTTATTGCAAAAATTACCACAAGATTTGCCGGTCTTACCGGGGCACGGTTCACCGTTTTTAATTAAAGATGCTTTTCGCTTCAATCCTTTTATCAGACAATATTTGTAAATAATTCAGCTTTCATGCTTGAATATGCTAATATTATCCGAATTATCTGAGCTTATAAAAATTTAAATAATTTTGTCTAATCTGCCGTTAAACATAATTGAATTACGATTAGCTTGTTATTTTTTTGTATATTTTGTTTTCGAGCTATATTTTTATTATTATGAATTCGGAATTTTTTTCGATAAATGTTATGATATCCAATGTTAATTTATTAGGAAAATATGGAGGACTTATGGATCAGTTATTATCTGCATTAAGAGCGATTGAAGATAAATTCCGAGCTGATATTGATTCCGTTGTTAAACAACAGGAACTTGAAAACATCAGGGTTAAATTATTAGGTAAAAAAGGCGAAATAACTTCTATTATGAAAAACATGGGGCGTCTTTCTAATGAAGATAAACCGAAATTGGGTCAAGCTGCCAATAAAACACGTCAATTTGTTGAACGAAAAATTACAGAAAAGCAAGCCGAACTAACTGCTAAAGCTGAACAAGCAAAGATTGCAAGTGAAATGATTGATATTAGTATGCCGGGTAAAGCAGTTAAAGTAGGTGGCAGTCATCCTCTAACTTTAATGTCGAATGAAATTTGTGATACTTTTATCGGTTTAGGTTATACCATAGCCGAAGGACCGGATGTGGAACTTGATCTTTTTAATTTTGAAATGTTGCGCTTGCCGAAAGGGCATCCGGCACGTGACGAACAAGATACGTTTTATCTTGATTATAAAAACGGTGTTTTGTTAAGATCACAAACTTCTCCGGTGCAAATCAGAGTAATGAATCAGCATAAACCTCCTATTTATATTGTTTGTCCGGGCAGAGTTTATCGTTCGGATGCTGTAGATGCCACTCATTCACCGATTTTTCATCAGATTGAAGGTCTGGCGGTTGATGAAAATCTCAGCATGACAGATTTGGTTGCTGCCTTGGAGCTTTTTGCCAGGAGGTTGTTCGGTAAAGAAACCAGGATTCGCTTAAGACCCCATCATTTCCCGTTTACTGAACCAAGTTGTGAAGTAGATATTTCTTGTTGGACTTGTGGTGGAGATGATCCGAATTGCAAAACCTGTCGCGGCGAAGGATATATTGAAATTTTAGGCGGCGGTATGGTCCATCCGGAAGTTTTGGAAAACTGTGGTATTGATTCAAATAAATATACCGGTTTTGCTTTCGGTATCGGTGTAGAACGTGTAGCCATGGGTCGTTATGATGTAACCGATATCAGAAATTTCTATGAAAATGATTTACGTTTCTTAAAACAATTCAGTAAGTGAGGTAGAGTATGAAAGCTTCTTTAGAGTGGATTAAAGATTTTGCTGAATATCAAGGTAATCTAAATGAATTTGTTGACGGTATGACTATGTCCGGAACCAAGGTAGAATCGGTGGAACACGAAGGCGCCGAGCTGAAAAACATTGTTGTCGGACATGTTTTAGAAAAAACTCAACATCCGAATGCTGATCGTCTTTCAATTTGTCAGGTTGATGTCGGTACGGATGTTTTGCAAATTATATGCGGTGCACCGAATGTAGCTGCCGGACAAAAAGTTATTGTAGCTGTACCGGGAGCGGTTTTAGCAGGTGGTTTCAAAATCAAAAAAGCTAAAATGCGTGGTGAAGAGTCCAATGGTATGATATGTTCAATTGATGAATTAGGATTTTCGATTCATGAATTTCCCGATGCAATATCTGATGGTATTTATGTTTTACCGGATGATGCTCCGATTGGCGGCAACGCTTTAGATGTTATAGGTATCGGCCAGGAGATCATTGAATTTGAAATAACTTCCAATCGTCCGGATTGTCTGGCAGTAGAAGGATTAGCCAGAGAAACTGCAGTTACTTTTGATACAGAATTTGCACCATTAGATAAAAAGCCGAGCAAATTCTCTGATTTAAAATCAGAAGATCTTGCGTCAATTGTGGTTGAAGCGCCTGATTTATGTCCTGCTTTTATCGGCAGAGTTGTAACTGATGTAAAAATTGAACCATCACCGATTTGGTTGCAAAAAAGATTAAGAGCTGCCGGTATGAGACCGATCAACAATATTGTCGATATTACTAACTTTGTTATGCTGAGTTTAGGTCAACCTATGCATGCTTATGACTTGGATTTTCTTACGGATCAATCAATTATTGTACGTCGTGCCAAAGAGCAGGAAGAAATGACATTACTAGACGGAACAGAAATTAAAATGAATCCGGCTGATTTGGTAATTGCAGATACTGCAGGTGCAGTCGGTTTAGCCGGTGTTATGGGAGCCGAAAATTCAGAAGTCAGGGATTCAACCAAAGCAATTTTATTTGAGGCGGCAAATTTCTCTAAAATTTCAGTACGTAAAACAGCCAAAGATTATAATTTGCGATCAGAAGCTTCACTGCGCTTTGAAAAGGGGTTGCCGGCGCAAAATGCTCAACGTGCAATGGATTATGCTTGTTATTTAATTGAAGAGTTAAATTGCGGTAAAGTTGCTTGTACTGAAATCAAGGTCGCAGAGCAATATCCTGAACTGCACAAAATTAAATATACAGCTCAAGGCATTAACAAATTGACCGGCATTGATTTAAGCATTGAACAAATTAATCAGATTTTAAGCAAATTGGAATTGATTATTGAACCTACTGAAATATCCGATATATATTCCGCTACAATTCCTTGTTTCAGAGATGACCTTAAATTAGAAGCTGATTTAGCGGAAGAAGTTGCCAGAATATACGGATATGACAAAATTGAAAGCCGTTTCAGTAAAGGTAATACACCGACTTTAGGCGGTCGCAATGCAAGACAACTTGATATAGAGAAAGTCCGCCGGATTTTAGAGGCTTGCGGAGCATATGAAGCATATACTTATTCATTTGTTTCACCGACGGATGTTATCAGGCTCGGTTTAAATTCCGATCATGCTTTAAGTCAGCAATTGACTATTCTCAATCCGTTGGGCGAAGAGTATTCAAAAATGCGAACTACAATTCTGCCCAGTTTATTACGAGTTATTGAATATAATTCAGCTCATG
Source organism: Clostridiaceae bacterium (assembly GCA_012838135.1). GTDB lineage: Bacteria > Bacillota > Clostridia > Saccharofermentanales > DTU023 > UBA5436. The sequence goes on from DUPV01000032.1 coordinate 19,385, forward strand.
GTAATTCCAACGGTATTTTCTATGAATTGGGTAAAACCTATCATCCGCTTAACATATTGCCGGATTATGGTTTGCCGGCTGATTATCCGGATGAACATCTGCCTGATGAAAGAGATCATATTACAATTGCTTTATTTGATCAGAATTTAAAAGATAGTTCACAGGGCTATTTTGAACTGAAAGGCATTATGGAAGAACTCTTCCGTCATCTGGGGATAGCTCGGTTCAAAGTGGTCAGAGCAGGTCACAATTATCCCTATTATCATCCGGGACAGGCAGCATCAATTTATCTGCCGGATTATAACGAGTCGATAGGAATTATCGGAACTATCCATCCCAGTGTGGCAAAAGAGTTTGAGATTACGCCGAATACTTATATTTTGGATTTGGAGCTTAAACCCTTATTGCAAGCAAAACGTGAAGAGATTGTTTTCCAAGCATTGCCCAAATATCCTGCTATCAACAGAGACTTGGCATTTGTTATGCCTCAGGAAAACCTGGTATCTGAGATAGAAACAGAAATTGCCGATTTGGCAGGTGATCTCTTGGAATCAATTAAAATTTTCGATGTTTATCAAGGTGAAGGAATTGCTGAAGATAAAAAGTCAGTAGCATTTTCCTTAGTATTCAGAGCAGCTGAACGTACCTTAAGCGACCAAGAAATTAACCCGATCATGCAAAAAATAATTACCAAAATGGCGGAAAAAAACATTATCTTAAGGGGATAAAACTTAGATAATAAGAGAGCAAAGAAAATCAGAGAATGCTCAGAATTTTTAGCTGTGCAAATTTTGCCCGGCAAAACCGGTTTTATTAAAGTACATGCACACAATTTAAGGTTGTACCGTAGAATTGCTGCACAAACTTAAAAAGTGTGCATATGCACCTCGATAAAGCCGGTTTTATTAAAGTACATGCACACAATTTAAAGTTGTACCGTAGAATTGCTGCACAAACTTAAATTGTGTACAAGTCTAAATAAGGAAAACAAATTTCTGCTCAGAATCTTAAGCTGTGCCAATTTTGCTTTGCAAGCAGTGACTTTTGAGTAAATGTTGAAAAAAGAAAACCTTTTTGGGGGATCTTTTTTTACAATATTTGCTAAATTTACTAATAATGTTAGTGTTTCTCAAAATAAACGGAGCATATTCATTCTATTAATTATTATAATTAATCAAGTTATATTAAATATATATTTAATTCATTTACTAATAATCTAATCACATCTCATTCATCTAATTTCATCATATTTTATATCGTGATTTATCAAATCAAATTCATATGACTTATCTGAGAACAATTGAAAAACCTTAAGCACTTTTTGTAATAAGGAGGATTTCTATGTTAAGTATAGAAGCATTTTTATGTGTTCCTTTATGTATGACCATTTTTGCTCAAGCAATTTTTTATGTGAAACCGATCGAGTTGAGAATAGAACAACAAGCAAAAATTATTGCAACAGATCGTATTGCAGAATCGAAGAACCAACCATTATATAAACTTAATTACAAAAACGAGGTTGTTCATTTGCAGGTTAATCCGCAAAAAGTAAAAGAATTATTATCGTTGGGATTAGACATTAAAAATAATTTGGGGAATCAGAATGAAATACATTCTGCTGAACAATAGGATGATTTAATAATGATAAAACAGGGTAGGTGGATAAATATGAACTTACATATTACCAAGTGGCTGAGATCCTTTTATCGAAAATGGCTGAAGTTGATTAAAAATAAATTTAAAGCAGAAGAAGCAAGTTCAAGCTTATTTTTTTTAATATTGCTGCCTGCAGCAGTAATCGTTTTATTTTTAACTTTTGAAAATGCTCAAATGAGAAGAGCCGAGCTGGATTTTGTGCGCGGTTGCGAAAACAGCCTGGATCTTACTTTAGCAGATTATGATCGACAATTATGGCATGAATTCGGTCTGTGGGGAGTGGATAGTAATTTTATAAATCAACATAAAAATGAAATTGAACAAAATTTTGTTGAAAATAAACATAAAGCAAACATTGAAATTTCGGCATTGCATAGTCTTGACGAAACTGATCAGTTGAGAAAACAAATATTGCGTCATATGAGTGTGAGAGCCCCTTTTTTGGTAACCAAAGAAATTGTTAACAGAATAACCGATGTTAGTATTCTGGGTGAACAACTTAATAACAGTCCTATTTTAACAGCAATTACTTCCCAAAGTGATTTATTTGATCCGGAGTCAATTCTTAATAATCCGGGTTCCGTTCCGGGTGATTTGGAAGATTTAGACGTAGAAATCGAACAAGAAGATCAAGACAGATTGGCTGAAATGTCGAATACAGAACTCAATGCCTTATCCGAAACAGCTTTGAAAATTTTGGCAGATTTAACTGAAGAAGCCAAAACAATGATTATTCCGATGTATGAGTCAACCGGCAATCAGGTTCCGGCAAATCCGCTTGCGCCAAGTTCATTGCAGAGTATTGCAAATTTTTCCGATCAATTATTGTTTAACTATGATATTCCGGTAATCAGTCGGTTGCAGATCCAGGAATATATGTTCAATTATTATCCGATGCAGGTAACGGAATTGGAAATATCAGGCAATAAAACTCAACTACAAACACCTGATGGCAGATTACATGTAGATTTGCAAGCAGCAGGCAGAAAAAATGAAATTGAGCAGATTATTTATAATACCGAAAATCCCGATTCGGCAGCATCTAAAGCCAAATGGAGCATTAGAGGAATTTGCTTCACCTATCATCTGATAGACAATTTTACCGATGCTGAGAAACAGTCTCATTATCTGCTGCAAGCAACAGGGATCAGTACAGCAATAGCGGCGGTCAGTTTCGGACATGTAGTAATTGATCCGCAATCATTGACATATTTAATAATTTTAATTGATTCATTGTCGCAAGCTTTTGCAGACTGTAATCAATTGTTGGCGGGAGAAGAAGTTTCTTTTGCTTTTGCTAATGCAAAGTTTGAGTTGAACTATCGGGATTTTATGCGAGTGTTTGCTTTATTAAAAAAAGAGGATAAATTACTGACCGGAATTAATAATATGCGAAAAAAGACAATAGCAGGAAGTTTTATTACGTCGATTGAATTGAATGCTGATTTTCGTAATAGCTCACTCCGGCTAAGCAGGGAATTTTCAGATTATATTAGTGAAAAACAATAAAAAACATGAGTTTCTTCATTATGACTAACCCTTATTAAACAGGGACAATTCAGATTAGGTTAAGGCAAATATATAGAAATATATCAATTTTTGAAATAATCGCTCCGATTAAACGAGAAAGTTTCAGATTATGTTCAAGGATACAAAAAGACAAATTGTAAGTTTTATCAGCAAATGTAAGTTACACAAAGAAGATGGCGGGATAGTTTTTGATGCAGCCATTATTATGCCGTTAATAATATTTATCTGTTACTTCATGCTTAGTATCACGCTGACGATTCAACATGATATAATAATGCGTTATGCCTTGGATCAAACAGCAAAAGAACTGTCCCTAATAATTCCGTTGGCAGAGGGTATCTCTTCAGAAATTGAACAAAGTTCAATAGATAATTTGATCGATTCAATTTTACCCGAATTTGCATCCGAATTCAGACAAGCAGAGGGTGATTTGGCAGGTTCAATTTTTTTACAAAATTTTTTACAAACTCGGATTGAAAAATGGTTAATTGATGGAGCTAATCGACTAAAAATTAAAATACCATCTGATCAAAGACAGGTTATTTTGACCACAATTTCTGATCATAGTTTACAATTAAAACTGTTCTATCATGTAAAAACTCCCTGGACAATAACTGAAAAAAGTGCAGTAAGTTATGTTCCGATCTGGACAAAATATGACAGTAAATATCAGTTGAATAGTGGGACAAATGATGAACATGCTAAAATAGCAGACAATATATGGACAGAGCATAATTTTGTACGTGGTAAATATTTTCGAGAACAATATAAAGCGAATCTTCCTTTTAATTATCCGACAATTTGTCGCTATCAAGCCGGAGAGATTATGGCTGTTAGAAGTCTTGACTTAACTGCTCCTAGTTACAATTCGCCTGAAAAGGTAAGGTTGCAAATCGAACAGGAGATTAATAATTTGGCAAGCTTTAACGGTTCAGAGCGTGATACCGGTTTACCTGTGTCTAAGATTACTTCAGCTGATATAAAGACACGTAAATTAATTATTGTATTACCCGGAAATTCCGGCTTTGATTTGAGTTCTCAATTATTTAAAAATATTGAAGTATTTGCTTCAAACTCCGGTGTCACAATACAAATTGATATTAGAGGCAACAGTTATCGTTATTTACCGAAACCGGAAACAGAAAATTCCGGCAAGAAAGAATAATAACCCCAAAAAAGAACAATACTTAAAAATGAGTAATAATTAAATTAATTAGAATATTTATCGAGTTAATAAGTTATTAAGTTGCAAGATGAAATGCAAATTTCAGTTTGCGTTGTAATTTATAAATAATTAATCAAGATACAATATTAAATTGCTTTAAAAAAAATGATAAGCTATCATTTAAGATGATTTTATTGAAATAATAATAAAACAAACTGAGTACGTTAAGTAAATTAAGTATATTAAATAAACTAAACAAATCAAAAGAATTAAACTATATTAATGATACGTATTACGTACAAGGATATAAGAAAGACATTAGAGATATGGGACTTTTTTCAAAAATCTTCGGAACTTATTCGGAGCGAGAAATCAAGAAAATTACGCCGCTGCAAAAACAAGTTTTGGATTTAGCAGATAAATATAAAAACATGTCAGAGCAAGAATTGCGTGGACAGACCGAAAAATTTAAAAAGCGTTTGGCTCAGGGTGAGACTTTAGACGATATTTTGCCTGAAGCCTTTGCGACAGTCAGAGAAGCTTCACGCCGAGTTCTTGGCATGTATCATTTCCCGGTTCAGATTCTCGGCGGAATTATTTTGCATCAAGGCAGAATAGCTGAAATGAAAACCGGTGAAGGTAAAACTTTAGTTGCAACCCTACCGGTTTATCTTAATGCTTTAGCCGGTAAAGGTGTTCATGTTGTTACGGTTAATGACTATTTGGCAGAACGTGACAGCGAATGGATGGGTAAAATCTATCGTTATTTAGGTCTGAGTGTGGGTTTGGTAATTCGCGGTCTTTCAAAAGCTGAGAAGCAGAGAGCTTATAATAGTGATATAACTTATGGTACCAACAATGAATTTGGCTTCGATTATTTACGAGATAATATGGTTACCTCGGTTGAACAATTGGTTCAACGTGATTTGAATTATGCAATTATTGATGAGGTTGACAGTATTTTGGTTGATGAGGCCAGAACTCCTTTGATTATTTCAGGTTCGAGCGGTGAATCATCTGAATTATATGAAAAGGCCAATCAATTAATTGTGCGTCTTAAAGGTAAAACTTTTAAAGAAACCGATAGTAAGCTTTCTTATGAAGAAAGGGCTGAGCTTGAAGGCGATGCTGATTACATTGTTGATGAAAAAGCCAAAAGTACAATTTTAACACAACGCGGTGTGCAAAAAGCGGAAAAATTCTTTGGTTTAGAGAATTTGACAGATCAAGAAAACTATTTGATTAATCATCATATTAACAACGCTTTGAAGGCACATGGTACGATGTTCCGTGATCAGGACTACATTGTTGACGGTGGTGAAGTTATTATTGTAGATGATAATACCGGTCGTTTGATGCCGGGCAGAAGATATAGTAACGGACTCCATCAGGCGATAGAAGCCAAAGAAGGTGTCAAAGTTGAACGTGAAAGCAAAACCTTGGCAACAATTACATTTCAAAATTATTTTAGAATGTATCGTAAATTATCCGGTATGACCGGTACTGCAATGACGGAAGAAGATGAATTTAAGGAAATTTATGCTTTGGATGTTGTGACGATTCCTACCAATGAACCGATGATCAGACAGGATTTATCTGATGCAGTATATAAAACCGAAGCCGGAAAATATAGTTCGCTAATCAGATTGGTGAAAGAGATTCATGAAACCGGTCAGCCGATTTTGGTCGGTACAATTTCAGTTGAAAAATCGGAAGTTATTTCTGCCTTATTTACTAAAGCCGGAATAAAGCACAATGTATTAAATGCCAAACATCATCAACGTGAAGCAGAAATTGTCGCACAAGCAGGACGTTTAGGTGCAGTGACTATCTCGACCAATATGGCGGGTCGCGGTACGGACATTATGCTTGGTGGTAATGCCGAATATATGGCAAAACAAGAAATGCGAAAACAGGGATATGCAGAAGAATTGATTGAAGAAGCTGATTCCTACAATATTACTGATAATCAAACAGTTCTTGATGCCAGAGCTCTATTTCAAGAATTACAAAATAAATTTGAAGCATCAATTGCGGACGAAAAACAACAAGTTATTTCCAGTGGCGGTCTATATATTGTCGGTACTGAAAGACATGAATCACGACGGATTGATAATCAGTTGCGTGGTCGTTCCGGACGTCAGGGTGATCCGGGCACCAGTAAATTTTATTTGTCTTTAGAAGATGATTTACTGCGCTTGTTCGGTGGTGAAAGGATGGAGACCATTTTCAATGCCTTCGGTATTGAAAGTGATATGGAAATTGAACATCCGATGCTTACCAAAACGATTGAGTCAGCACAACGCAGAGTGGAGGCTCAAAACTTCAGCATTAGAAAAAATGTTTTGCAATATGACGATGTCATGAATCAACAACGTGATTTAATATATAAACAAAGAAAAGAAGTTCTGCATGGCGAGAATGTTCATCCCTATTTCGTAAAATATATTCAAGATATTGTTACAAGCAATGTGAATTCTTTAACCATGGGTTCCTCAGATACCGGAGAATGGGATATCGGAACTTTAGTATCGCGTTTACGAGACATATTAGGTGATTTGGTGACCATTAATAAATTAAAAACGATTAGCGGTAAGGTGTCACCTGAAGAAATAGCTGATCAAATAATCCAGGAAGCATTGGAAGTTTTAGAAAACAAAGCAGCAGATCTCGGTTCAGAAGAAATTTTATATCAAGCTGAACGCTATGTATTACTCAATGCGGTTGATAATCACTGGATGGATCACATCGATGCAATGGATAACTTGCGTGATAGTATAGGAGTGCGGGGATATGCTCAACATGATCCGGTAATTGAATACAAACGCGAAGGATTTGAGATGTTTGATGCGATGACTGCGGGAATTCAAGAAGATGCCGTGCGCCTGATCATGCGAGCTCAAATCACAACCGATCAATCAAGAGAGATGAAAGGCAGAGAAGTTCCCAAAGAATTGAGCGAAGGTCGTAAAGGCTCACAAAATACAGCCTTTAACATAGCTAAAGCAGCCGGCGGAGGAGGCGGTCAGAGCCAACCTGCAGCACCGCCGAAACAGGCACCGGTTAAGAAAAAAGTTATTCCGGGCAGAAATGAACCTTGTTGGTGTGGCAGTGGTAAAAAATATAAAAACTGCCATCTGCGTCAAGACGAAGCGGAAAACAGTTAATTAAAATTCATAACCATTTGTTATTAAAATTAAGTTGAAAATAATTGCCTAAAATAGTTTTACGATAAAAGTTTCGTAGGGACGAAGTTCACTGTTTTTAATAAAGTCTTGTTGATTACGATCGGGATAATTGGAAATTAGAATTGTACGATCAAGAGATCCAGGGGTTTTAATATTATTTTCCTCAGCTTGACGTAACAATTGCGAAGGATTGAAGCCGATTACGTTTAAAACTTCATCGGTTAAATTGGCTTCAATATAAAATGCATGATGATCATCATAACGGAAATAACGCAGGATGCTGGCATTGAATTTACTGATGATTTCCAAATTGCCGTAAACTAAGGTGGCGTAATGTGAACGCAGAGAAGTCAGTGAACGGTAATAGTTGAGGATTGAATGAGAATCATTACCTTGTTCAGCAACACTCATTTTGGGATCGGCAAAACAGTCAATCCAAGTTGTACTATTTTGGGAGAAATCTCCGTTGAGATATTCATTGTCCCAAACTATTGGTACTCTGGCGTGGTCTCGGCTACCCCGAATTATGCGGTCAAGCAATCCGGAATCTTCTGCAAAATATAGTTGTTCATTTAATTTTTCATATCGCAGTTGACTTTCGATATCTCTTATTTGCTCAATGCTATGGAATGGTGCATTGATTTGCCCCAATTCCTGGCCTTGATATAACATGACGGTCCCTTTAGCGGTCAATTGCAGGGTTGCAATCAATTTGGCTATTTGATTACGGTAAAGAATATGATTTTGCATTCGACTGACAATTCTTGGATGTTTAGGATCTTCACAAAACAACACAGGCCAATATGAATTATCTGCTGTCAACTGCATTTTGAGCCAAACATTACTTAAATAGTCGAGTGGTAAATAATTAGATTGAAAACGACGCTGTCCTGGTTCTTCAAATTGATTATAGCTCAATCCGAGATCACTGCGTTTTGTAGCATCACCACTGATTAGTCTGGTGTAATTATCGTGCATTCTCAAGCAATCGGCAATGATTAAGAAATCGGGCGAATCTTTTTTTAGGGCTGTATAAATTTCATTCAGCCAATCTAATAGTTTGGGCTGATAGATATAGTTTTCGATTCCGGAAACACCGGTTAAAACGGCCAAAGACTTGCTGCCCTCAGGATAGGCTTCGTTTTTGGCAATAATTGAAGCCGACTCAAGAAATAATCCGTCAACACCGAAATTTTTCCAATAAATCATGACTTTGATCATCTCTTCTCGGACAAAATCCATATCCCAATTCAAATCCAATTGCTTCGAACTCTTAAGATGTAAATAATAATTCTTATTAATACGTTGATAAAGCCATGCCGAATCACCATAAAAAGACTGCCAATTGTTTGGCCCGTCATTTACAATGTAGAAATTTTTGTTTTTTGCAATATTGCTAATTTTATCTTTTCTGAATTTGTTATCAAAATCATTTATATTGGAACTATCAATTTTCTCATTAAAGATGTCAAACCAAGCATGTTGATCTGAGGTTTGACTTATTGGTAGAGTCAAGATTACTTTTAAATTATTTTGGTGGCACAACATGATTAATTCACGCAGATCTTTTTTTGATCCGAACAATGGATTAATTTCGTAAAAATCTTTAATATCGTAGCCTGCATCAACCATTGGCGAGTCAAATATCGGGCTTAGTAAAATTGTATCTACATTCAATGACATAATATGTTCAAGACGTTCAATAATTCCCTTAATATCACCAATACCGTCATCATTAGCGTCTTGAAAGCTGGGCACGAAAATCTGATAAATAATACTACTTTTCCACCATTTATGGTTAAACGATATTTTATCCGGGTAAATATCTTGGCGTTTTTCGTATTGATTAAGTTTTTCCACGATCCATGTCGCAATCCTGCGGTCGAACATGATTTGGGTAATACGTTGAATGACCGCATATGATTTTAATTTTATTGATCGAAGATAAAATTTATTGAAATCTTCAACAGTTTTACCTGAATAATAAGCAATGAAAGATAAGAGTTCGTAACCGATAATTGATTCCAAGACATCTCCCAGTGTAGAGTTTATAGTCCATTTCTCATTATTCTGATTCATATACACCTCATTCTGATTCATATACACCTTAATCTTTAAAATTAACATTAAAAAAGCCGTACCTATATTTTGGTACGGCTTGAGTTATTAATCAAGTAATTTTTCAATATTCTTAATTGAATTGAATTTTTAAACTTACAGTTAAGTTGTTTAAACTTGATTTAGTAATTTAGAGTAATTCATTTGCAGCATCCAAAACAGCTTGTTTATTGATACCGAATTCTTTAAATAGAATATTAGCAGGTGCAGATGCTCCGAAATGATCTATACCAATGACTATTCCGTTTGAGCCGACTAAACGATACCAAGGCATTGTTGCACCGGCTTCAATTGAGATTCTTTTGGTTACAGCGGCAGGTAAGACTTCTTCTTGATAAGCTGCATCTTGTTCCAAGAAAGCATCCATGCACGGAATTGAAACTACACGAACTTTTTTGCCTTGTTCGGTTAATTCCTGTTGTGCTTCCAGAGCAGGTCTAACTTCAGAACCGCTTGCCATAATAATTAATTCGGGGGTACCTTCGCAATCTTGGAAAATATAACCTCCCTTGATTGCATCTATGCCGGATTGTTCATAAGTGGGCAGGTTTTGTCTGGTCAGAGCTAAGAAGGTCGGCTTTTTCTCTTTTAAATTAAAGAGATAAGCAGCAGCAGTTTCTTTACCGTCGGCAGGTCGGAATACATAAGTATTGGGAGTTGCCCGCAACATACTGAGTTGTTCAATTGGCTGATGGGTAGGACCGTCTTCACCGACACCAATACTGTCATGGGTAAGAATAAAGAGCGAGGGTACATTCATGATCGAAGACAGACGGAATGCGGCTTTCATATAATCTGCAAAGACAAAGAAAGTTGCACCGAAAGCGTGAACACCACCGTGTAAATTCATACCGTTAACGATACAAGCCATTGCGAATTCACGAATTCCATAATGGATATTACGTCCGCTGTGATTTTCGGCTGAAAAATAACCCAAACCCGGCATATTGGTATTGTTTGAAGGTGCTAAATCTGCCGAACCGCCGATTAATCCGGGTACATGTTTAGCGACAACATTCAAGACGCTGCCGCTGGTTTTTCTGGTAGCTTGTTCGCCGGAGAAATCCCATAGAGCAGGATCATTTTCTAAGGCTTCAAGATCAGGCTCCATACATTCGGCAAATTCTTTAGCCAGTTCCGGATTAGCTTTCTGCCATGCAGCAAAAGTTTCATTCCATATTTTTTCATCTTCAGATAATCTGGCTTGAACATCTGCCATATAATCTTTTAATTCTTGCGGAATTTCTAATGCCGGTAAATTAACATCCCAACCCAAATATTCTTTTGTTTTGACGATGTTTTCGTCACCTAAAGGACTGCCGTGTGTAGCTTCACTACCTGCTAACGGAGAACCGTAACCGATATTACTATGCAGGATAATCATTGTAGGTTGCTCTTTATTAGCTTTAGCTTCTTCAATTGCTTTGGCAATTGCATCGGTATCATTAGCGTCGGCTACGGATAATACCTGCCATCCATATGATTTGTAACGTGCTGCTACATCTTCGGTAAAAGCCAAATCGGTAGAGCCCTCAATTGTAATTTCATTACGGTCGTAGAAAAGAATTAACTTATTTAATTTTAAGTGTCCGGCCAAAGAGGATGCTTCGCCACTGACTCCCTCCATTAAGCAACCATCACCGGATAATACATAGGTATAGTGATCAATAATTTTTTGTTCATCCGTATTAAACCGAGCTGCCAAATGAGCCTCCGCCATTGCAAAACCTACAGCTGAGGCAATACCTTGACCTAAAGGCCCCGTGGTCATTTCAACGCCCTCGGTGTCCAAATATTCTGGATGACCCGGCGTTTTACTTTGCCATTGTCTGAATTGTCCAAGGTCTTCAGTTGTTAATCCATAACCAAATAGATATAGTAATGAATACATCAACATTGATGCATGCCCGGCACTTAAGATAAATCGATCACGGTTAAACCAGTCCGGATTATTTGGATTATGTTTCATATGATTTGCCCATAATTCAAAAGCGATCGGCGCAGCCCCTAAAGGCATTCCCGGATGTCCGGAATTTGCTTTTTGGATAGCATCAATCGACAGTACACGTAGAGCATTAATACCCAGCAGATCCATTTGCATGTTGTTTTTCATTTGTACCTCCGTAAATAGTGTTTATTAAATAGTGTTTTATATTACTATAAATAACAATGTTATTTTAGTTTGCTTATTAGAAAAAAATCCATATCTGTAGATTGCAGGGGGGCGTATTTGCTGGATATTTTTTCAATTTAATAACACGTAGTGCTGCTGATATCGAAGTGCGAAAAATTGCCTGACAAAAGAAAAATCTCACATGATAATACCCCTAAAGATGAAACACTACGTAGTTATTATAGCACAAATAATTTGATATTGAATTCTATTGTGTTCAAATTAAACTTAGGTTTGATTGATGTTCTCTTGAGAATTAAAAACAGAATTGTTTTAATATGCTAAAATATATTTTAATAATGAAAATTAATTTTGCTATTATAAAGTTTCTTGATTATGGAAACAGGTTTTATCACTAAAGCTTGAGCAGTGTTCCTTAGTTATATCAGAAATATGAAACATAAAACAAACAATGAACAATATGAAGAAAAATTTTAAAATTTTACATACTGCAGATTTGCATCTCGGATCTCCTTTCAGTTTTTTGGAGCCGGCTAAGCAAAAAGTGATGTGTTCAGAACAAGAAAAGGTTTTTTTCAGATAATAAATATATGTCATAAAGAAAGAGTAGATTTTCTGACAATTGGTGGTGACCTGTTTGATTCAAGTAATCCGGGCAAGCATTTGCTTGATAGAGTTTTTCAAGGTTTTTCAGCAATTCCGCAGGTTAAGATTTTAATCAATCCGGGAAATCATGATTATTGGCATCAAGCCGGATTTTGGCAATATTTTTCTGATTTACAACATGTGAGTATCTTTGAACCCAAAACAGAATATTTTGAATTTCCTGATCAAAAAGTACGATTCTATGGCAAACCGTTTATTAGTCAATCTAGCCCGAGACCTTTGTGGCAAGGAATTGATTTAATGCTGGATTCTGCCTATTTCAATATTTTACTTCAACATGGAGACTTGCAGAGTCCAAATTCTGCATCTAACTACAATCCCCTGAATTTATCTTGGTTTGATCGTTGCGGTTTCGATTTAGTCTTACTGGGGCATGTTCATAAGTCGGATAAGGAAATACTCACTGCGGAGGGCATTCCTTGTTTGTACAGCGGTTGCCCGTGTGGCAGAGGATTTGATGAAGATGGCAGTAAAGGGATTTTTCTGATTGAGCTTTTAGAAGCTTCGGAAGTAGGACAAATTAGTTTTGTTCCGCTCGCAGGCCCTGAATTTTTCAAAATTCGTCTGGATTTAACTCAGATTGATTTTGATACACAATTAGAACTGCAAGAAAAAATTATCGCAGCTTTGGAAAAACGAATTTACGCTTATCGAATCAGATCAAATTATGATTGTTGTCAACTCAAATTAGTCGGCTATTTATCACAAAAAGTTAATAAAGAATTATTATTAACAAAATTGAAAAACATGTTCTTTTTTGTTGAATTAATAGATGAAACAAAAATAAAGATTAATTTCACCGGCTTAATGGAGGAACATTCATTACGAGGAGATGTTGCGCGTTATGCAAAAAGACTTGCCACCGGCCCCGATTTATTGAATAAAGTATTAGAGGAAATCGGCTTGGCTGATCTGAACGTTGAACAGGCAAAACAGGTGATTGAGCAGGGATATTATTTTACGATGCAAGCAGCGGAACAGGATTTGGATATTTATGAAAATTGATCAGATATATATTTCGGCTTTTGGCGGTTTAGAAAACGTGGAAATCAATTTCAGTCCTGAAATGCAGATTGTTTATGGGATTAACGAAAGTGGAAAAACGACAATCCAGAACTTTATTAAAGCTGTTTTTTATGGTTTTGGTAAAATTGGTCATTCGGTTGAAACAAATGCTCGAAAAAAATACCGACCTTGGTCGGGTAAAACAATGGGTGGATATATTATTTTTAGTCATCAGGGCTTAACTTATCGTTTAACGAAGAGATTTGCTGAACGCAAAGCTCAAGATCAAACCCAACTTTTGCTTGAATCAAGCGGTGAGCCGATTAATTTAAAAAATCAGGAGCAACCGGGACAGGAATTATTTCAAATTTCGGAAACTGAATTTTTAAATACGGTTTTTGTAGATAATCCTCGTGTTGATTCGGAAAATCTATCTGAGCTTGACCAAAAAATAAATCGTAAAGTCGGTCTGTCGGAATATGATTGGTCGTACGAAGAGATCAATGCAAGATTGGATAAAGCTCGTAAATACTATAAACCGGATCGTGGAGATACAGGATATTTGGCCAGACTTGAACAGAAAACCGACGATTTGAATTTAGAGTTGGAGCAGGCTTTAATCAGAGATCAACAGGTGGCGGATTTGAATCGGAGTATTGAAGATTTGGAAATCGAGTTAACTGAACTTGCCAATAGGGAAAACTCATTGCTTCTCCAAAATCAACAGCATCAAAAATTAAAATTAGCAGAACGGTTTGAGAAATATAATAAATTGCAAGATTCATTGAGAAAATATACAGATTTTACTAATGATGTATCTGATGGTGTTTTACGTAATAAACTGATTTCAGTTAAAGAATTAACCGATATTGCCAATCAACGTCAACAGACTGCTCAAGCCCAAAGTGAATATGAGATAAGATTTAATTTAGCAGAACAAAGATCGGTCGAACAAGAGAATTATCGTAATGAAGCAAAACGAACTGTCTCCGAAATTGTTGCTGAAAGAAGCAGATTACAATATTTGCAACAAAAATCGTCGGAGCAGAATCCCAAGACATTTAATAAACCGAAGATTTCTTATGCATCTTTTATTCCTCTGATCATAGCAGAATTTGTTTGTCTGATCGGTGGCCTGATTTTTCGTGTAAATAAACCGGTGTTATCGGGAATTCTGATTGTATTAGCGGTCTTATTACCGTTTATTATGGTTTTTATTTATTATTTTCTACAACGCAGACATGAAAAGATGCTCAAACAATATCATGAACATATTCGCAAACATGAAATTCGCACATTGAAAATTGAAAACGGATTGCAAAAATTAGAGTGGCAACTTGAACAAATAGATCAGCGGCTCAAACAGCTGAATATAGATCAGAAAAGAGCTGCCGAAGCAGCAGAATATGCTGAGCAAGAGTATCAAAAAGAATTTACTAAATTGAAATATCTGATCAAACCATATTTTTCAGAATTGCCTGATGATGATCAGCTCGACCTTGCAATTCAAAGCTTGCGAGAGCAAACCGTTACAGGTATTCATAATGAAGAAGAAGTCAAACGGATCAAAGAACAGATGAAAGAACTTAAGGGTTCATATAGTACAACACAATTCTATCAAGCCTATCAAGATGCCCAAAATTGGTTAACCGAGAAACAAGCCGAATTGAGAACATTTCCTGAATTTTCAGAAAATTATATCGCTTCACAATTAGCCGGAATCCAAGAAAATCGGCTTATATTGCGGGAAAAATTAGCAACTGAAAAGACGGAGTTAAATCATTTGATGCAAAATCAAATCAATACGATAGAGTTGGAAACTGAGCTTGACAGATTAAATACCGTATATAAAAAAGCTGAACAAAACTATGCTGCCTTGTTGATGGCGATTCATCTTTTGGAATATAGCAAAGCAAAATTCGAACAAGATGTACGTCCTTTACTCAATCAAAAAACTGCGGAATATTTATCTGTTATGACCGGTTATCGGTATCAGGATTTGAAAATTGATCAGGATTACATAGTGCGTCTGCAGTCGGATACGAATGATAATTTGAATTACTATGAGCAAGCATTTTACAGTGCCGGTTTGAATGACCAGATTAACTTGGCTTTGCGTTTGGCACTGACTGAATTATTACAAGATAAAGGAGGCAGTATTCCGTTGATTTTGGATGATCCTTTTATTCAGTTAGATCAAAACCGTGCATCTTTATCACTTGAATTGCTGCATGATTTAAGCCAACGCCAAAAACGCCAGATTATTTTATTTACCAGTCAAAAATCATTACTTAATATAGCGCGCGAAAAGATGAAACTGATCAATTTATGATAACAGTTAAATGCTTGTCAAGTATATCTATATTTGATATATTTCTAACATCTATACAAAAGGTAACAAATCTACTTTTTGCTGATAGAGATGATAGAGAAATAGGTATAATTAACATTAAAAGCTCATATATTTAAGGAGGACAAGTCCGAGTGGACATAAGTCATTGTTGTACTTCTGTGCAACATATTATTATAAACGCAAACTCTGTAAGCGATTCAAATTCAGCCAAAGTTATTTTAATTAATGTAATTGTTATTTTTCTTCTAATTATAATCAACGGTTTTTTTGCAGCTTCCGAAATGGCAATAGTCAGATTAAATGAAACAAAAATACGTGCAAAAGCTGAAGAGGGAGATACCGTTGCAAAAAAATTACTTCCTTTTATTAACAATCAAGGTGGCTTTTTAGCTACAGTCCAAGTCGGTGTAACATTTGCCGGATTTTTATCCGCTGCTTTTGGCGCAAATCAAATTGCACCGATTATTTACAATTGGGTTGATCCGAGCCAAGCCAGAGGATATTTGGAAACGATTATTACGGTTGGAATAACCTTAATAATTTCTTGTGTTTCTTTAGTATTAGGTGAATTAGTACCGAAACAAGTCGGTATGCGTTATCCGGAAAAATTTGCCAATAGATTCGTTGCAATTTTACGAATATGGGAAATATTAGTAAATCCTTTCGCGAAATTTTTGAATGCTTCTGCCAAATTTGTCTGTCGTATGATAGGAATCGATTTAAGCAAAAATGAAGTAGAAGTTACCGAAGAAGAGATAATTTTGATGGCGCGAGCAGGTGGTGAAAGTGGCGGTATAGATAGCGATGAAGCCAAAATGATATATAACGTTTTTGATTTGGATGATACGGAGGTTTCGGAAATTATGACACCACGTACTGCTATGGTTACTTTACCTGCTGACTCAACATATAAAGAAGTGATTTTTGTAGCCGCACATGAACGCTATAGCAGAATTCCGGTATATGAAGAAAATGTCGATGATATTATCGGAATTCTCCATATCAAAGATTTATTGAGAATTACTGAAAATCAAAAAGAAAATTTTGATTTGCGCAAATATTTACGTGAAGCTCATTTTGTACCGGAAGGCAAATCGATTAATGTGTTATTCCGTGAGATGCAACAACAGAACATCTCACTGGCAATTGTGATTGATGAATATGGCGGAACAGATGGTTTGATTGCTATTGAAGATATATTAGAAGAAATAGTGGGAGATATAGCAGACGAATATGATGGTGCCGATCACAGTGTTGTCAAAAATCCGGATGGCAGCTATGTCTTAGACGGTTTGCTTTCACCGGAAGAAGTGGTTGAAAGAGTACCGGAAGTTTCTGAATTAGATGAAGAAGACAGTTTCGATTATGATACTTTGGCCGGTCTGGTACTCAATAGATTAGAACGTATTCCGGAGCCTTTTGAAAATCCTTCAGTTATTGTAGATCGGTTTAAGTTTACAGTCCTCGAAATGGATGATAAACGAATTGCTCGTATTAAGCTCGAATTTTTAGATGATGAGCAAGTTGTTCAGGAATCAGAAGAAGATAATAAAAAGGTCTAAGAAATAAAAATATTGATTCTAAAACAGATCAAACTGAAAACACCAAAATTAATAATTGAAAAAGTAACAAAATAAATGAAATGTAACAAAATATGTGTTGATTAAAATGATAATTAAGAGTAAGGTGTTCAATATTTTAATCGGCATAATTTTTCAGATGAGCAAAATGTAGGTGGACAAATGAACGAAACTTCTAATACACACAATAATTTTCTAGCCGGAGAACATTATCAATTATCAAGGGAAACGATAATTGAACGTCTTAATTCTGATCCGGTTACCGGACTTCATTCAACAGAGGCTAAACAGCGTCAGGCAATTTACGGAGCCAATGAACTGGAAGCTGAACAATCAGTTCCGCTCTGGAAGAAATTGCTCGAACAGTTTAAGGATGTAATGATTATCGTTTTGATTGTTGCAGCAATTATTTCAGGTATATTGGGTGAGTTAATCGATGCAATCTTAATCATTGCAATTGTTTTGATTAATGCGATTCTTGGCGTTTATCAGGAAGGTAAAGCCGAAAAGGCAATTGATGCATTGCAAAAAATGGCGGCACCGGAGGCCAGAGTATTGCGTGACGGTGAGCAAACGATGATTAAAGCTGCTGATATCGTACCCGGCGATATTGTTATTCTCGAAGCAGGCGATATTGTTCCGGCAGATATCAGACTTTTGGAAAGCAGTAATTTACAAGCGGAAGAAGCTTCTTTAACCGGCGAATCAGTTCCGGTTGATAAAAATGCTGAATTTACCTGTGATACCGAACTCGGTATCGGTGATCGTTCAAATATGATTTTTTCCAGTACGGCTTTAACTTATGGACGAGGTCGCGGAATTGTTGTTGAAATTGCTGAAAAAACCGAAGTAGGTAAAATAGCCAAACGTCTTAAAGGTATTGAACAAGAAGCGACCCCTTTGCAGAGAAATTTAAATGATTTAGGGAAAATTCTGGCAATCATTTGTTTGGCAGTCTGTGCAATTGTTTTTGTAGTGGGCTTATTCCAAGGTGGTGATTTATTGGAATTATTTATGACTGCTGTCAGTTTGGCTGTAGCGGCAATTCCTGAGGGTTTACCGGCAATTGTTACGATCGTATTAGCCTTAGGTATGAATCGAATGGCAAAGAAAAATGCAATTGTCAAACGTCTGCTGGCTGTTGAAACCTTAGGTAGTGTTGATACAATTTGCTCGGATAAAACCGGTACGCTGACCCAAAACGAAATGACGGTGACCAGACTTTATGTTGCGGATAAACTTTATGAAGTTTCCGGAACCGGTTATGAACCTCAGGGCGAGATAATTGAATTCAGTTCGAATCAGGTTGTGAAACAAAGTTCACCGGAATTGACCAGATTGTTGGAAATAGCGGCTCTGTGCAATGAAGCCAGTTTAATTCGGAAAGAAGATCAAAGTTGGACGATTTTAGGTGATCCGACCGAGGGTGCATTGCTCACTTTAAGTGCCAAGCTGGATTTTTTACCGGAAATTTTAAAAGAAAAATATCCTCGTCTAGGTGATATGCCTTTTGATTCAAGTCGTAAAATGATGTCGGTTTTCCATGAAATTGGAGGAGATTATGTTTCATTTACCAAAGGTGCTCCGGATATCGTTCTGGATCGCTGTACTCACATTTTGACGGAAGCGGGAGTTGCTGAATTAACTGAAACAACTAAAGCAAAGGTCTTGGAGGCGAATTCGGCTTTTGCCAATTCCGCACTCAGAGTTTTATCTTTTGCTTATAAAATACATCCGGATCATGATTTTTCAAATGCGGAACAAGATATGATTTTTGTCGGTCTTTGCGGTATGATCGATCCGGCACGTCCGGAAGCCAAGGATGCGATAGCGGTCTGCCATGGTGCCGGTATCAGAGCTGTTATGATTACTGGTGACTACAAAGATACGGCAGTTGCCATAGCAAAAAATCTGAATTTAATGCAGGATGGCGATCAGGTTTTAACCGGTGCGGAATTGGAAAAAATGTCTGATGAGGAATTAGAAGCAGTCTGTGATAAGGTAGCGGTATATGCCCGGGTATCACCTGAACATAAGGTGCGCATAGTAGCTGCCTTAAAAGCAAAAACTCATATTGCAGCGATGACAGGTGACGGAGTTAATGACGCTCCGGCTCTCAAACAATCGGATATCGGAGTTGCAATGGGGATTACCGGTACTGAAGTTGCCAAGAGTTCAGCCGATATGATTTTGACCGATGATAATTTTGCGACTATAGTTACGGCAGTTGAAGAAGGCAGAATCATCTACAGCAATATCAGAAAGTTTGTCAGTTTCTTGTTATCGTGTAATGTTGGTGAAATTTTGGTCGTGTTCATTACCAATTTGGTTTTGGGACCGCAATTTACACCTTTAGCTCCGATCCAATTATTATGGTTAAATTTGGTTACGGACAGTTTTCCGGCTCTGGCTTTAGGCAGAGAAAAAGGTGAAAAAGATATTATGCTACATCCACCAAGGAAAAAAGATGAGTCAATTATTAATCGAGAAATGATAGCTGCAATAATTACCCAAGCTCTTGCAATTTTTATTGCAGTATTTTCAGCTTTCCAAATAGGACGTTTCCTATACCCGGATATAATGCTCACAGATCCGACAGTCCAAGCAACATCATACAGTTTTATTGCGGCAACAGGTTTTGGTCCGTCACTTGGTGCTCGAACCTTTGCTTTTATTACTTTAATTTTCGCGGAATTATTGAGAGCTTTTTCCAGTCGTTCAGAACACTATTCGGTATTTCAATTAGGGTTTTTCAGCAATTCGACTATGAACAAATCGGTTCTTATTTCAGCAGCACTGATGATGGTTGTTGTATATGTACCTTTATTCCAAACATATTTCCATACAATTGCCTTGCAGGGAAGAGATTGGCTGGTGATTGCCGGATTAGCAATCATACCGTTTGTAATCGGTGAAATCTTCAAACTGATTTATCATAAAGATACCCGTGCTCAAGCCGGCAAAATCAGTAAGGTTTAGCTAGTATATTTGTGATAAAATATAAACTCATGAAAAATATTAAGATAAGAGGTTATAATATGAAAAACAATATTCCTTATAAAATATATCTGAAAGAAAATGAGATTCCTGAATCTTGGTATAATATCCGGGCAGACATGAAGACCGATCACCGTCCCTTACTTAATCCGGGAACAATGCAACCGATGACGGTGGCAGATTTGAGTCCGGTATTTTGCGAAGAGTTAGCTAAACAGGAATTAAATGCAACTGATCGGTATATTCCAATTCCGGAGGAAGTTAGAGATTTTTATAAAATGTTCAGACCTTCTCCACTGATTAGAGCTTACTTCCTGGAAGATGTTTTAGATACTCCGGCCGAAATTTATTATAAATATGAAGGTGGCAATACTTCAGGCAGTCATAAGTTGAATTCGGCAATTGCTCAAGCGTATTATGCCAAAGAACAAGGCTTAAAAGGTGTTACTACTGAAACCGGTGCCGGTCAATGGGGAACAGCTTTAGCGATGGCTTGCGGTTACTTTGATTTGGATTGCAAAGTATATATGGTCAGAGTATCAGCCGAGCAGAAACCGGATCGAGTTGCGATCATGCAAACCTATAATGCTGATGTTACCATGTCGCCGTCGGATACGACCGAGGTTGGCAGAAAAATGTTACTAGATCCGGCCAATCGCAATGGCAGCCTAGGTACTGCAATTTCGGAAGCAGTGGAATATGCCGTTTCGAATGAAGGTTATCGCTATACTTTAGGTTCGGTATTAAACCAAGTTTTAATCCACCAGAGCATTATCGGTTTGGAAAGTAAATTAGCGATGGAGAAAATTGATCGTTATCCGGATATCGTAATTGGTTGTGCGGGCGGCGGTTCCAATCTGGGCGGTTTGATGAGCGCATTTATGGCAGATCGTCTTGCCGGCAAACAATCTCCTTATTTTATAGCGGTTGAACCTGCTTCTTGTCCCAGTATGACCCGCGGCAAATTTGCTTATGATTTTTGTGATACGGGTCAGGTGACTCCTTTGGCCAAAATGTATACTTTGGGTCACGGTTTTATTCCTCCCGCATCGCATGCAGGCGGCTTGCGTTTTCACGGGATGAGTCCGATTCTCTCACAATTGTATCATGACGGCCATCTGGATGAAGCAAGAAGTGTTACTCAAAAAGAAATTTTTGAAGTTGCCAGCCTCTTTGCTAAAGTTGAAGGTACACTTCCGGCGCCCGAATCCGCTCATGCAATTAAAGCAGCGATTGATGAAGCTCTGAGATGCAAAGAAACCGGTGAGAAGAAAGTAATTCTGTTCGGTTTAACCGGTACCGGATATTTTGATATGTCTGCATATCGACGTTATCGGGAAAATGATCTGGATGATACTCCGCCGACGGATGAATCGATTGCTAAAGGTTTGGCGAACTTACCGGCTCAACCGAATTTCTAAAACATAGGAATTGATTGTGGAGGTTTGGTGACCTGGAGTTTAACCATATTTCTAAAAAATATAAAAATAAAATGCACTATTTAATCTATGCAGACAAATTTTATTTTGAAAAAGAGATTGCGGAAAAAGGCTATTTAGAAATTGTTGACGGAGTTATTGGAAATTTCTACCAAACTTTACCCGATAATATGGATTGGGAAATTCGTGATTTTTCAAATTTCTCTATTGCACCCGGCTTAATTGATACTCACATCCACGGTTTCATGAATTATGATTTTATGGATTTAGATGGAGAGGGTGTTCTGGAAATATCTAACAAACTGCCAAGTACCGGCGTAACATCTTTCTTGCCGACTTTATTGACAGATTCTGCTGATAATATTGAAACGGCATGTCGCATTCTTGCAGATAATGCTGCTTTGGCATCCGGAGCAAAGATCCAGGGTATTTATCTGGAAGGTCCGTTCTTCACGCAAAAATATAAAGGTGCTCAAAACCCCAAGTATTTTTTAGATCCTGATTTAGTAATTTTTAATCAATGGCAAAATGCAGCAAACGGTTTAATTAAAAAAATCGCAATAGCTCCGGAGAAAAAAGGTGCAATTAATTTCATTAAAGCACTTAAAAAGCAGGGAATAGTTGTAGCTCTGGGGCATAGTGATGCAAGTTATGATCAGGCAGTTGCTGCAGTTGAAGCAGGAGCCGAAGTTTTTGTTCACTTATACAATGGAATGAGCGGTTTACATCATAGAAATCCCGGCATGGTCGGAGCTTGTTTTAATACGGATGATTCGATTGCCGAACTGATTTGTGACGGCTATCATGTCCATCCGGGAGCTGTAAAAACAGCGATTAATATAAAAACAACGGATAGAGTTGCCTTGATTACCGATAGTATACGGACAAACGGTATGCCGGAAGGCGAATATACTTTAGGTGAATTTTCCGTAATATATAAAGACGGTACAGTTCGCTTAACCGATAGTTCGAATAGTCTGGCTGGTTCATGTCTCAAATTAATCGATGCGGTTAATAATGTTATTGACTGGGGAATCGTAACTCCGCAAGAAGCGATTAAAATGGCAACCCTGATTCCGGCAGAAAGTGCCGGCATTGCTGACATTTGCGGCAAAATCAGCAAAGGATATCCCGCTGATTTTATTGTGTTGGATCAGAACATGAAATTGCAAGAAACCTATCTCAATGGTATTCGTGTATATCAATGTAATTCTTTGATTGAAGGAGATTCTCAAAATAAATAAACAAATTAAAAATTGAGAATATGCCCAATTTTATGATGTAATGAAACAATGATTTGTAATATGTAATAATTTTTTAATATTATGAATATTACTGATGCATAAGATTTGCTATAATTTTATATTATTAAAAATATTCGATTTGGTAAAATAAATCACTATAAGACATTTATTTTAACCGACGGAATCATTACCATGGAGGATCAAAATGATTACTATCAAGATATTTGAAAGTTACGATGAAATGAGTGCTTATGCAGCAGAAATCGTAAAAGAAGTTATAAACTCAACGGAAAAACCGGTTATCGGTTTAGCTACCGGTACGTCACCGATCGGTTTGTATGAAAAACTGATTGAAATGTATAAAAACAATCAAGTGGATTTCAGTCAGGTGACTTCAATAAACTTGGATGAATATGTCGGATTGGCGGATGATCATCCGCAAAGTTATCATTATTTTATGAATGAATATCTTTTTAAACACATTAATATTAATAGAGAAAACATTTTTGTACCAAATGGGATAGCTGATGATATGGAACAAGAATGTAAAGATTATGATCAAAGATTAAGAGATTTAGGCTATGCAGATATTCAAATTTTAGGAATTGGAGCTAACGGTCATATTGGTTTTAATGAACCTAATGTAAAAATGAATACCAATACAAATATTTCAGATTTAACCGCTGAGACGATTAAATCTAATTCGCGTTTCTTTGATTCTATAGATGAAGTACCCAAACAAGGCATTACACTTGGCTTGGAAGGCATTTTTAAAGCCAAGAAAATTGTTTTGATAGCAAACGGCTTTAGCAAAGCAGAAGTATGTAAATCTTTTGCTGATGAATATGTCACTACTCAAGTACCGGCTTCCTTATTAAAATTACATAAGGATATCGTTGTTTGTCTGGACAAAGAAGCAGCAAGTCTTCTCTGATTATTAAACAACAAGGTAAGTCAATAATTAAGTTGAAGTTTCATCATTAAAACTGATACAAAAAATCTTGTTTATTTTATTAAGCAATGAAATAGATTCTTAAGCATTCTGATAACCATTTTTCGGTAAATACACTTCAAGGCGATTTCATTGCTTAAAAAATATTAGCAAAAGCTGTTTTGTTGTTACTTTTGAATTGTAATTTAAAAAGTTTGTATGGGTTGACAATATGCAATTTGGTCGGTATTATTAGTCAATGTAATAAAAAGAAGATTCCATCTCACCTTGAGCACTTTGCGAAAAGGTTAATACAGAATATAAAACTTTTATAGTTTTTATGTGTTTAGAGAGCGGAATCATTCCGCTTTTTTTATGTGATAATAATATGCAAAAAAGGAGAGTATTGATTAGGAGGTGTCTTATCGCTAGATCAAACAAACATAACCACACAATTAATGAAAATATTCGTGTGGATAATGTACGCTTAATTGATGAACAAGGGAATCAAATAGGGATTGTCAGTACAGATGAAGCATTGGATTTGGCATATGCTAAAGATCTGGATTTAGTCTTGATATCGGATAATCCGGCAAACCCTGTTGCGAGAATGATGGATTACGGAAAATTCGTCTACGAGCAATCAAAACGCGAACGTGAAGCAAGAAAAAATCAACAAACGACCAGCCTGAAAGAAGTACAACTAAAACTGACGACTGAAGAACATGATACTAATGTAAAGGTTCGGGCAGCTCAACGTTTTTTAGACAATGGTGATCGGGTTAAAGTAGTTATCCGTTTTCGAGGTCGGGAAATGGCTTTCCAAAATCAGGGATATGATGTAATGGAAGACTTTATTGAAAAGGTCGGAGACGTTTGTCAAGTTGACCGCGAGCCGCGTCTTGAAGGAAGGCATATGGTAATGTATCTCACGCCGAGAAATGAAAGCAGCAAATAAATTTGAATTCTACTTCTATAGAGTTTAAATATAATTATAAACAATTGATATTGAAGACAAGGGGGTCTATATGGCAAAACAAAAAACACATAGTTCTTCAAAAAAGAGATTTAAAGTTACGGGTACCGGCAAGGTAAAACGTTCACAAGCTTATAAAAAACATATTCTGAACAAGAAGACAACAAAGCGCAAACGTAAATTGCGTCAAATAATTGTAGCCAGTGAGCCGGATACAAAACGAATCAGACGTCTTATTCCGTACAAATAATTAAGCTGGAGGTAACCTATGGCAAGAGCAAAAAGAGGCGTAAAAACAAGAAGACGCCATAAAAAAGTACTAAAACAAGCAAAGGGCTATTTTGGACGTAAGAGTAAATTATTCCGTGTAGCGCATCAACAAGTGATGAAGTCGGGCGTTTATGCATATAGAGATCGCCGAGCAAAAAAACGTGATTTCAGAAAACTCTGGATTAGTAGAATCAATGCAGCTGCCAGATTAAATGATATTTCCTATAGCCGTTTAATGCATGGTTTAAAATTATCGAACATTCAATTAGATAGAAAAATTTTGGCCGATATGGCTGTTAATGATCAAGCTGCTTTTGCGGTCATCTGTGAAACTGCAAAAAAAGCTTTATAAAGGCATACTGCCAAAACTTAAAAAAGTCAAAACGTGTATTCTGTTAAAAATTCAGAGTGTTTTGAAAATATATATGAAAAAAAGGGACTGTTTTAAAAAAAGCACTCCCTTTTTTCGTACTATCACAAAATCGGAGTTATGCAAATCGGAATTTACAGAACTCGAAATACAGATAAATTCATTTTGCTATAAGTTTATTAAAAGCTCTTGGAAAAAACGAGAATCTGTATCATATTGTCTTTTAATTCTTATAAAATACGAATATACTTAAAACATGGATGAATTAATATTTGAAAGATTAACTTTAATCAGTGCTCGGCAAAATTCGCGTTTTAAAAATTGGAATAGATTAAATACAGCTCAAGGGGTAAAAAAACAAGGACTTTTAATTATTGAAGGTCTGAGAGCTTGCCTTACTGCTATTGAATACCAAGCAAAAATTGAGGCAATTCTTTTCACCGATGATAGTATGGGTGAGTATATCTTTACTAAAACAAAAGATTGGATTATTCAACAAAAATTTAGTTTTAATCAAATTTTCCGTTTAGCTCCTGATTTGTTCGCTTCCGTGGCAGATGCCCAAAATCCTCAAGGCATTATTTTTATTATAAAAAAACCTGATTTACAAGGTTTGGCAAATTGGTTAAGCCGAAAGGCAACAAATAATCAGGCAAAAGGCAAACAGATTAAATTAGCTTTGTTTGATCAATTGGCTGATCCGGGCAATGTCGGAACGATGATCAGAACAGCACATGCATTTAATTTCTCAGGCATCATTTTGAGTGAAGGAACGGTTGATCCATTTAATCCTAAATTGATGCGATCTACGATGGGGTCGTTATTTGCTTTAGATTTAATCAGTTTGAATTCTTATGTTGAACTGGCCAATTTGGCAAAACAATATCAGTTGCAATTATTAATATCCGACCTTAACGGTGAACCATTGTCTGGATTTAAACTCGATAAAGCCGCGGCAGGTTTTATTCTGGTAATCGGCAATGAAGCTCATGGTACAAATGAAGCACTTAAGCAGATTGCCGATCACTATTTAACAATACCGATGCCGGGCAATGCGGAATCTCTGAATGCGGCGATTGCATTCGGAATTTTGGCTTATCATTTAAATCAAAGCCATTAAAAATAGTAATCGAGAGTAGCGTAAGTCCAAACAGATTAGGGCTTATTGTTTAAATCAAAGTTATTAAAAAAGGGAAAATTGAATTAATAATAATGGATGATAATTCTATTACAGAGAAATATTTGAATTATAATAAAGATGATATAGCAATTTATGGTGCACGTGCCCATAATTTGAAAAACATTTCGTTGAAAATACCGCGTAATAAATTGACTGTTATTACAGGCTTGTCAGGCAGTGGCAAGTCTTCTCTGGCTTTTGATACAATTTATGCTGAAGGCCAAAGGCGCTATGTTGAATCCTTATCTTCGTATGCCAGACAATTTTTGGGACAAATGGAAAAACCTGATGTTGATCGTATAGAAGGTTTGTCACCGGCAATTGCAATTGATCAAAAATCAACTTCAAATAATCCGCGTTCCACGGTCGGAACTGTTACGGAAATTTACGATTATTTAAGATTGCTCTATGCCAGAGCAGGTACGGTTCACTGTCCGCAATGTGGCCGAGTAATTGAACAACAGACGATTGATCAGATGATTGATCAAATTATGCAATATCCGGTAAAAACCAAGATGATCCTCTATGCACCGATTGTACGCGAGCGTAAAGGAGAATTCAAAAATCAATTTGTTCATTTTCGTAAAGAAGGTTATGCGCGAATCAGGGTAGACGGTGAAATTCTATACTTAGATGATTTGCCGGAAGATTATAAATTAGAAAAAAACAAAAAACATAGCATTGAAGTTGTCGTAGACCGTTTGGTGATGCGCGAGGGAATTGAAAGTCGCTTAGCCGATTCTTTGGAAACATGTCTTAATTTAAGTAACGGTTTAGCTTTAATTAATGTTTTACAAACTGATTCCGAACAGGATTTGTCGGATTGGCATTTATATTCTCAACATTTCAGCTGTCCGGATTGTGATATAAGTATCAGTGAAATTTCACCCAGATCTTTTTCTTTTAATAATCCGATTGGAGCCTGCTCAGGTTGCGACGGTCTGGGTGAATTGGCGGAAATTGATCCGAAATTGGTGATTCATGACCCGACACTTTCTTTAAATGACGGAGCAATCCAAGCAATCGGCTGGAAGTTTTCTGATCGCAAAAGTTGGGCGCGTGGTTTTATTGAAGCTTTGGCAAAACGCTATAATTTTTCTTTGGATATGCCATGGCAGGATTTGCCGCAAACAATTCGAGATATTGTTCTGTATGGTAATGATGGAGAAATTTTATCGATAGATACCAGTAACAGCAAATTTAACCGAGGAGCAGAGTATAAACGTGATTGGATCGGAGTTATTCCGAGTATGACTAAAAGGTATAAAGAATCATCAGGTGATACTCAAGAATACTATGAACGCTATGTTTCGGTTACACCTTGTCCGATCTGTCATGGTGCGCGTCTGAATCAGGAAAGTCTTTCAGTCAGAATTGGTGGTCTGAATATTTATGAATTGACGCTTTTGCCAATCACGGAAAGTAAACATTTTTTAGATAACATTCAACTTGATTCCTATAAAAATCAAATTGCGACACCAATTTTGCGCGAATTGTCCGGTCGCTTACAATTTCTATTGGAAGTAGGTTTGGATTACTTGACTTTAGCCAGAGCTTCGGCCAGTTTATCCGGCGGCGAAGCCCAACGCATTCGCTTAGCCACGCAAATCGGTTCAGGTCTGACCGGAGTACTTTATGTTCTGGATGAGCCCAGTATCGGATTGCATCAAAGAGATAATTCGCGTTTGCTCAATACGTTAAAAAATTTACGTGATTTAGGTAATACCGTAATTGTAGTAGAACATGATGAAGAAACAATTTGGGAAGCTGACAATGTTGTCGATATCGGCCCTGGTGCCGGTGTGCATGGCGGAGAAGTTGTTGCTGTGGGCAGGCCGGAAGATATTTTGGCAAATCCGAAATCAATTACCGGTCAATATTTGTCAGGTGTTAAAAGAATTCCCATCCCGGAAAAACGTCGGCAATCAAATGGACATTCCTTACAGCTTACAGGTTGTCATCAAAATAATTTAAAATATATTGATGTAAATATTCCCTTAGGAATTTTTGTATGCGTTACCGGAGTTTCCGGTTCCGGAAAAAGTTCCTTGATTAACGGAATTCTTCTGAAAAAAATGGCGGAAGTTTTAAATGGAGCACGTAAATTTAGCGGTCCGTTCAAATCAATTCAAGGTTTGGAATATTTAGATAAGGTTATAGCGATTGACCAATCACCGATCGGCAGAACTCCGCGTTCCAATCCGGCAACCTATACAGGTGTTTTCACTGAGATTCGTGACCTGTTTGCTGAAACTAAAACTGCTAAAGCCAGAGGGTATAAGAAAGGTCGTTTCAGTTTTAATGTTAAAGGTGGTCGTTGTGAAGCTTGCAAGGGTGATGGAGTAAATAAAATTGAAATGCATTTTTTGCCGGATATATATGTAACTTGTGAAGTATGTAAGGGGAAGCGCTATAATCGGGAAACTTTGGAAGTTAAATATAAGGATAAGAATATTGCCGACATTTTAGATATGACGGTGGAAGATGCGTACCATTTTTTCGCAAATATACCGAAAATTGTCAATAAACTTCAAACCATGATGGATGTCGGTTTAGGCTATATCAAACTTGGTCAGCCTTCGACTCAATTGTCTGGCGGTGAGGCTCAAAGGGTTAAATTGGCAACCGAGCTTTCCAGAACAAGTACCGGTAAAACTTTCTATATCTTAGACGAGCCGACTACCGGATTGCATAGTGCCGATGTTCATCGTTTAGTCAATATCCTGCAAAGGTTGACTGAAAAGGGTAATAGTGTTTTAGTTATAGAACATAACTTGGATGTAATTAAAACAGCAGACTATATTATTGATCTGGGGCCTGAAGGGGGAGATGGCGGTGGTAAAATCGTAGCACAAGGTACACCGGAAGAAATAGCAGAAATTTCCGGCTCTTATACGGGAAAATACTTACAACAGATTTTACAACGGGAATATCCTGAATTTTCGGAATATTGATTGACCTGATTGCTTTATAAAAGTAAAATGTACAATCGAAAAAATTAAATAATTATCGTATACTAATATAGATGATACATAGATATGGAAGACGAAGAGATAGATTTTAGTTTTTAATAGATAGGAATGCAGAAACAAGATGTCCATATGCCAAATATGCAAAAAAAATACAGCAGTGATTTATACCACACGTATTGAAAACAATGAAACCGTTAGTGAGGGTATTTGTTTAAAGTGTGCTTTTGATATGAATATCGGAGGACTTGAACCACTGTTTAAGAAATCCGGCATCAATGAAGAGAACATTGATCAAATTCAGAATAGAATGAATTCCGTGTTGGAACAGATGGGTGATACCAATCCGTTTGAAATGTTCAAATCATTTATGGATTCAGATGCAAGCAATGAATTCAGTTTTATGTTAGAAGGATTGAATTTTGATGATCTAAATGATTTTGATATTGATGATTCCGATGATCGTGAAGATTCTGAAAACTTGGAAGTTGATATCGAAAATCAGAGTAAGACAGACTCAGACAATAAATCCAGCAGTTTAATGGCAGCTACAATTGACAGCAGTATCGGAGCTGATCAAGAGGGGACAGGCGCCGACTCCCAAAGCTCGAATTCACGCAATACCAGACGCAGAACAAGACGCAATAAATTTCTTGATCAATTCGGCACAAATCTTACTGAAAAAGCTAAACATGGTGAAATTGACAGGATTATAGGTCGTGATGAAGAATTAAATCGTGTTATTCAAATTTTGAATCGAAGAACCAAAAATAATCCGGCTCTGATCGGAGAACCGGGTGTCGGCAAGACAGCAATAGCTGAAGGATTAGCAGTGAAAATAATCAGCAAAGAAGTCCCGGCTAAATTACTGGACAAACAGGTTTATCAACTGGATATGACGACGATGGTAGCCGGCACACAATTCAGAGGTCAATTTGAAAGTCGGATGAAAGGTGTAGTGGAAGATGCTAAAAAAGACGGTAATGTAATTTTGGTGATTGATGAACTGCATAATATTATGGGGGCAGGAGATGCTGAAGGGGCAATGAATGCAGCCAATATACTAAAACCTGCCTTGGCTAAAGGTGACGTTTCTGTAATCGGTTCAACTACTTTGGATGAATATCGCAGATTTATTGAAAAAGATTCAGCCTTGGAAAGACGTTTTCAAAAGGTGATTATTGATGAGCCTACTCAGGCGGAAGCAATAGAAATTCTGAATGGAGTTCGGGATTATTATGAAAAACATCATTTTGTAACCTATACAGGAGCTGCGATCAGAGCAGCGGTACAATTATCTGCCCGCTATATTCACGAAAGATATTTGCCTGATAAAGCAATAGATGTTATTGATGAAGCCGGTTCCAGAGTTAATTTGGATAATGATTTATTAGTCGAACAAAAGGAATTGCAAGATCGTTTAGCGGAATTAAATGATGCTGTTGCAACTTCTTATGAACAATTAATTGAAACTTCGGATGAAGAAAAATCTTTGGAACTCTATGAAAAAGATGCTGAATTAAGGTCTGAACAATTGAAAGTTAATCGCAGATTAAAAGAAGTAACTGAATTGTTAAAACCCGTACAAATCGGTGTCAATGAAATTGCTGAAGTTGTTGAAATGTGGACAGGAATTCCGGTTCAGCAAATCACTGAAGCTGAAACAGAAAAACTGTTGCATTTGGAAGAACGTCTTCATGAACGGATTATCGGACAAGAAGATGCCGTAAATGCAGTCTCACGGGCAATCCGCCGCAAAAGAGCCGGCTTCGGTTCAGTCAACAAGCCGCCGTCGTTCTTTTTTGTTGGGCCGACCGGAGTCGGTAAGACTGAATTGGTTAAAGCTCTTGCAGAAACCTTGTTTGAAGAAAAAGATTCTTTAGTGCGACTTGATATGTCGGAATTTACCGAACCTCACACCGTGAGCAAATTGATCGGGTCTCCGCCGGGATACGTAGGATATGATGACGGGGGGCAATTGACAGAAAAAACCAGGCGTCGACCTTACAGTGTAGTTTTATTTGATGAAATCGAAAAGGCTCATCCGGATATTTATAATATACTATTACAGATATTAGATGATGGACGTTTAACTGACAGTCAAGGCAGAGTGATTAATTTTGAAAATACGGTAATTATTATGACATCAAATGCCGGTACTACGCTGAAAGCACATAGTATCGGATTCGGTGATGACGGTCATGTAGCTATGGAGAGCCGCGTTCAGACAGCAATGCAAGAGATTTTCCGACCGGAATTTCTGAATAGAATAGATGAAATTGTCATTTTCAAAGAATTAACTAAAACGGAAATTCGGCAGATAGTCGATTTAATGTTGAAAGAAGTAGAGGCGGATGTCAAAGGACACAGTATGGTAATAACGGTAACAGATGCTGCTCGGGATGCTTTGGCTAAAGAAGGTTATAATCCTAAATATGGGGCAAGACCTTTAAGAAAAGCGATTCAACGTAAAATAGAAGATCCTTTAGCCGACAAATTATTGGCTGGAGATTTTGATAATACTAAAGAAATAATTGTAACTTGGGACGCGGAGCAACAGTTTATAATTTCGGCAAATTCAGGAAGCAACACCGAGAATTCCGGAGATGATTCTGAGAATTAATTTGTCATGCTTTTATATTTATCAGGTTTTTAGGAGATTAAATGACTACAAAAGAAATTAAATTGAGAGCTAAAAATGCTTTGAAACAAGGATGTCTTTGGTCAGGATATGGTGTAAATATCACTTTTGCTTTTATTAACACCATAATCAAAATGGTGTTAGGAGTATTTTTAAGTTTAGGACTGTTCGGTTCGCTGCTCAATTTCGGATTAGAGTTAACTCAAACTACCTTCTCATATGACATTGAATCCGTGTTAAATTTACTGGAATCCATTTTTAATCAGATTAAAGTCTTCGTTTTATCAGCATTGGTTCTTGCGTTGATTATGTTTGTTGTAAAACTATTGTTTACTAATGTTTTGACTTCAGGAAAACTGCTCTGGTTTTCTCGTAATAGAGAGCAAATGATGGCACCTGCTTTTTCACTGCTTTTTAACGGATTAAAGAAGGGATCATATGGCGATCTTGTTAAAGGTATGGCTTGGCGCGATCTATGGCAGATGATTTGGCAAATTCCAATTTTTATAGCTCAAGCAATAAGCGGAATTTATAGTATTTTAATTGTTGAACGTATACTGGAAGTGTTACGAGAAAATTATTTTAAATTATCTTCTTATAACGTGGAAAAGCAAATCTTAAACGAGATGATACCTAGTTTGATGTTTTTATTAATTATCATGAGCGTTGGAGCTATGATCGGTATCGGTTTTGGAGTTGTTACTATTGTCAAGCATTACAGTTATCGTGCTGCTGCTTGGATTTTAGCAGACAATCCTAATATCGGTCATAGTCGGGCATTGCAGTTATCGAAAAATATGACTTTGGGTTTTAAAGGCAAATGGTTTATCTTAGATCTTTCTTTTATCGGTTGGTTTTTGTTATTGCTATTGACATTACCTTTCATGCTTTTTACGGGACCTTTATTGGAAACATATGTTAATGCCAGTCATGCGGAGTTTTATGCTTATCTGCGTGATCAGGCAGTACGTAAAGGTTTAGTCACAATGGAGGAATTGGGTTATGTTGCAGTACAAGACAACTCGAATCAGCCTCCGATGAGTGCAACTGAATTTTATCAAAATCAAGTACCATTTGAACAACCTACTCATGCTGCACCGCCTTACAATACTGCACCGCCTTACAATACGGCCCAGCCTTACAATACGGCACAACCTTACAATACGGCACAATCTTATAATACGACAGAGCCGGATAATGTGGTTCAAGCTGATTACACGGCACAGCCTGTTGAAGCGTCACAATTGCATGATACGGTACAGCCTGATAGTATAGTTCAATCACATGAAACAGCCCAACCGCCTGGTAATGTTATAAAGCCGGATGATGCGGCACAGCCTGATAATATGGTATTACCGGATAATACATCCCAATCTGATATTAATGGCAATAATTTATAATGTGGATATTAGCAAGCAGACAATTTGATCAAACCGTAGATTTAATCAAAAGCCTGACATTTATTACAATAGCGCTATTGATTGTCTATTTCGTGTTGCGATTATTATTTAGTTTTTTTCGTAAAAAAAACAACTATCTCAATCAACAACGTGATAACATTGTTGAGGGTCAAGTTTGTCATGTATTTCAATATGTTCGGCCGGAAAAAGTGGGATATATTATTTGTGAAACCGAAGACGGTGTGCGTTTTTCAGAAGCTGTTTCGGATATTGAAATTGAAGAGGGTACAGCAGTTGTCGTTATTTCAAGTCAACATAATACTTGCAAAATAAAACCTCTGGTTTCAAGAGTTAAACCTAAATAAAAGATATAAGATGGCTAAAGTTGCTTTAATTGCTCTTAATTCAAGTTATAGTCATACCAATTTGGCGCTAAGATATATCAGAGAAAAGTTGGCGGATTTAAGAATTGCCGA
This sequence comes from Clostridiaceae bacterium, assembly GCA_012838135.1. Lineage (GTDB taxonomy): Bacteria > Bacillota > Clostridia > Saccharofermentanales > DTU023 > UBA5436. The sequence continues at coordinate 53,673 of DUPV01000032.1, forward strand.
TTTAGAAATATTTTTCTTGGAAAAGACAATCAATGATCAATGGTTCAATTTGTTTGATGAATTGGTTAATTTACGTGCGGATATATATGCTTTTTCTTGTTATATTTGGAATCGTTCTTTAGTCGAATCACTTTCATTTCATCTCAAACAAATCAGACCGGAAACAGCGATAATTTGGGGCGGTCCGGATGTCTCATCTCAAGCTCAATTGATGTTGAATGCTCATCCTTGGCTTGACGGTCTGATTCAGACTGAAGGTGATTCGGCAACAGTTGAGTGGATTTTGCGCTATTTAGGATATGAAAAATTTGATGTTGAGAGATTGAGCGGTGCGAGTGAAGAGCTATCCTGGGAATTTCCGTATACAGCAAGTGAAATGCAACATTTAAATGAGCGAATTTTATATTATGAAGGTAGTCGCGGTTGTGCTTACAACTGCACCTATTGTTTATCGAGCAATACTTACCGTGTACGGCATAAACCTTTGTCTGAAGTTTTTGCGGAACTTCAATGGATTATGCAATTTAATCCTCGCCAATTGAAATTTATTGACCGGACTTTCAATTCAGATCCGCAGAGGGCTTTCGCAATTTGGCAGTTTATAATGCGGCAAACCGAAGAATTGAAGACCAGAACAAATTTTCATTTTGAAATTGCCGCTGAATTAATGACCGAAGAACAACTAACCTTATTGTCTGAACTAAAGCCGGGTTTATTTCAATTTGAAATCGGAGCCCAGACTACTAATCCTGAAGTTTTACGGACAATTCGCAGACCTTATCAGGCTGAACATTATAATAATATTGTGCGACAATTGCGCAACATGGAGAATATCCACTTGCATTTGGACTTAATTGCCGGTTTGCCTGGTGAAAGTTTAGAATCACAAATAAAATCCGCAAATGATTTATTGCTTTTACGTCCGAATATGCTGCAAATGGGATTTTTAAAGGTATTACCCGATACAAAAATGAAAACCGATTGTGAGCAAAGAGGAGCAATTTATCAAACGATGCCGCCTTATGAAATTTTGCAATCAGATCGGATGAGTGTTAAAGATTTAATGTATTTGCGTAAAATTGAGAATGTTTTAAATCTGTATTATAATAGCGGACATTATTTTTATAGTATTAATTATTTGATGCTTTTGACCGAACAGCCGTTTGCAGTAATTTTGGAATTATATGATTGGCTGCGACCGAATCTTGAACAAGGTGCTATAGCCAGATCAACTCAAATTGAATTATTTTATCGATTTGGGATGAATTATTTAGAAAATAACAGCTCAGTCGAAGAGTTGACAAATCATCAAATCCTGTTTGCAGATTTGTTGAAGTTGGATTATTTCTTACAAGGTTTCAAAGGTTATCCTAATTGGTTTACTGATTTACAACAGACCGATCAAGCAATACTTAAAGACGCAACTGAAAAAGCGATGATTTTATACCGTAAGGCAGGTCATAAAGTCAGAGCCAGATTTGAGTGTTTTCATTTCAGTTTAATAGATTTACCGGGTTTTTCTCCGGCTCAGCATAAACAGTTTTCCGGTGTAGGAGTAGTGCAACCGAGTCCGACCAGAGTGCTGGCTTATTTAAAAGAGCAAAGTAAGAAAAAAGAGGACAAACTATCGTCTTTATACATTTGTGCTTTACAATTAGGTCAAGGACCGGTTAAAGTAATTGCCGAATATCAATTGATTGATATTCTTCAGCGGTCTGGCTTATAATTATAGATGAACAAGAATGTATTCTTATTAAAAATAAAAATCAGTTAGATGGAGGTATCATATGATTCGTATATGTGAAAATCACCTTAAACCTTTTGTGCAAGAGCATGAATTAGAGTATTTGGCAACACAGTTAGCATTAGCCTTTGACAATGTCACGGAGAAAACCGGACCGGGTAATGACTTTTTAGGTTGGGTTGATTTACCCATTAATTATGATGAGGAAGAATTTGACCGCATTATTTATGCAGCGGAACGGATTCGATCACAAAGTGATGTCTTATTGGTAGTCGGTATCGGCGGATCATATCTGGGTGCACGTGCAGTAATTGAAGCATTGAATCCTACTTTCCGTAAACCTGATGATTTAGAAATAATCTTTGCCGGTCATCAAATCAGTGGTGATTATTTGGCAGAATTACTTGACTATCTTGAAGATAAAGATGTTTCCTTAAATGTAATATCGAAATCGGGTACTACAACTGAGCCTGCAATTGCTTTCCGGATTTTACGCGAATTCATGGAGAAAAAATATGGTGAAATGAGTACAGAGCGAATCTTCATTACTACCGATAAAGAGCGCGGTGCTTTAAAGGAACTGGCAAATCAGGTTGGTTATGAAACATTTGTTGTACCGGATGATGTAGGTGGGCGCTATTCAGTCTTAACAGCAGTCGGATTATTGCCAATTGCTGCTGCCGGAATTTCAATTAAGGAATTGATGCAGGGTGCTGCTGAACAAAGAGAATTGGCTTTAAATTTTGATCTGGAAGACAATGTTATTCTGCGGTATGCCGGTTGGAGAAATATTTTGTTGCGTCGTGGTTACGATACTGAAATTTTAGTCAATTATGAACCCGGATTAATGTTCTTCAATGAATGGTGGAAACAACTTTATGGTGAGAGTGAAGGCAAGGACGGCAAAGGGTTATTCCCGGCCGGAGTTAATTTTACCTCGGATCTGCACTCGATGGGACAATTTATTCAAGACGGTAAGCGCAATCTGTTTGAAACGGTTTTAGATTTTAAACAAACCAGAAAAGAAATTTATATTCCGGGTGATGAACAGAATCTGGATGAATTGAATTATTTGACCGGCAAGAGTTTGCAAGAAGTCAATCGAACCGCTTTGCAAGGTGTCATGTTGGCCCATGAAGATGGCGGAACTCCGACGATTCGTTTGGAATTAGACCGTCTGGATGTCAAACACCTCGGTGCTTTGATTTATTTCTTTGAATTTGCCTGTGGTATCAGCGGTTATCTTTTAGGTGTAAATCCCTTTAATCAACCCGGAGTTGAAGCTTATAAACGCAATATGTTTGCTTTATTAGGCAAACCGGGCTATGAGGAATTGACCAAAGAATTAGAACAAAGACTTTAATGCTGAATAAATCACAGAACCTTTTTTATCCGAATCATGTTTTAAGGCAGGTAGAAAAACCGGCACGATACTTAGGACATGAATGGAACATGATAGATAAAAGCGACCTGATGGATCATAGGCATGTAAAAAAGCCTATGATCCGTTTTGGTTTTTGCTTCCCGGATATTTATGAAATAGGTATGTCCAATATGGCTCTGCGTATTATTTATAACTTGTTAAACAGCAGAGAAGATACCTGGTGTGAGAGAATTTTCTCGCCTGCGGGTGATATGCGTGAATTCATGCAAGACTTAGATATTCCGCTTGTTTCTTTAGAATCGAAGACTCCTTTGAATTACTTTGATATTGTCGGTTTTACCTTGCAATATGAAATGAGTTTTCCGACAATCTTAGACATGCTTGATCTGGGAAATATTCCTGTTAATAATTCTGAACGAAGCAATAATGATCCGCTGATTGTTGCAGGCGGACCGATTGTCTATAATCCGGAGCCTTTAGCAGATTTTATTGATCTGTTTATGATCGGTGACGGTGAAGAATTATTAGGTGAATTGATCGATTTATATAAAACTTGGAATCGGGATCATGAAAGCAGAGAATCATTTCTTTTACGCTGTACGGAACTTGAAGGTGTTTATGTGCCTTGTCTCTATGAGCCTGAATATTATTCGGACGGTAGATTTAAGCAAATTAATAAATTACATCGGGTTGCTCCGGATCAGATTAGAAAAAGAGTAATCCATGATATCGATCAGGTATTTTTCCCAACTGAACCGATTGTGCCGAGTACGCAAATTGTTCATGATCGGGCATATTTGGAATTGTTTCGTGGTTGTCCGCGCGGTTGTCGCTTTTGTCAGGCAGGAATGGTTTATCGTCCGGTCAGAGAAAGAACCGTTGATTTATTAGTTGAACAGGCAAAACATTTAATTGAATCAACCGGTTATGATGAATTGGGTCTTCTCTCATTATCTACCGGTGATTATTCTGACTTGAAACAATTAGGCAATCGACTTTTGGATTTTTGTACTGAACAGAATATCAGCCTATCTTTACCTTCATTACGTTTAGATTCTTTTAGTTTTGATTTGATGTCCAAAGTCAGCAAAACCAGAAAGTCTGGTTTGACTTTTGCACCTGAAGCAGGTAGTCAGAGATTACGTGATATCATTAATAAAGACATTACTGAATCGGATTTATTAGAAGCAGCCCGAATTGCTTTTAGCGGCGGATGGAATCGACTTAAATTCTATTTTATGCTGGGTTTGCCTTTTGAAAATGCGGATGATGTTTTCAGTATTCCTGAATTGGCAAAAAAAGTTTTACAGGTTTATTCTGATTTACCATCTGAACAGAGAAAACGTAAACCCCAACTGACAATCAGTACATCTTTTTTTATTCCTAAAGCTTGGACTCCGTTTCAATGGTGCAGTCAGATTGATCAGATTCAAATGTTGGAAAAAAGAAAAATTTTAATCGAGAATATGCGATTAAGTACGATTAGTTATCAATGGCATGAGCCGGACTTGAGTGTGGCTCAAGGCATTATTGCCAGGGGTGATCGCAAAATTGGCAAGGTAATTGAAGAAGTATGGCGTAATGGTGGTTGGCTTGAATCTTGGAATGATTTTTTTGATTATGAACGTTGGAAAAATGCGATGAGTAAGTATAATTTATCGATTGATTTTTATACTTCAAGGCAGAGATCAAGTGATGAAACATTTCCTTGGGATCATATCAGTTGCGGTGTAAGCAAAGACTTTTTGTGGTCGGAATATCAAAAAGCTGAAGCCGGAGAATTGACAGCAGAATGTCGCGAACAATGTCATAATTGCGGTGCTTTACAATTTAAAACAGGATTATGTGTCAGCCATGGCAAGTAAACAAAAAGCAAATTATCGTTATCGTTTAAAATATTCGCGTACAGGAGTGACTGCTTGGATCGGTCATCTCGATTTGATGCGCACATTTCAACGTAGTTGCAAACGTGCAAAATTGCCGGTGGCATTTACCGAGGGCTATAATCCGAGACCGATTATGGAATTTGCCCTACCGGTAGGTGTCGGAATTGAAACCAGATTGGATCCGTTAGATTTGGAATTAATCGAAAAAATACCTGCTCAGGAGATCATGCAACAATTGAACATCAAATTACCGCAAGGTTTGAAGATTGAAGTGGCTGAATATCTCGAACATCCGGAAAAGAATTTGATGAGTTTAGTTGAAGCTGCTGCATATACAATTAGCGCTGATAATTTAGGAACTGCAACCGAAAAAGTTATCTTAAGCAATAATCATACATTAATTGTTGAAAGAACTCGCAAAGGCAAAATACGCCGATATAATTTGCGTGAATTAATTATTGATTTGCAAGTTGTTTCTCCCAGACAAATTAAACTTTTGTGCAAAGCGGGAAGTATTGCAAACCTGCGACCCGATATGCTGTTAAAAGCTTTATATGAAGCAAGGGAAATTACAAAAACAGATGCGTTAGGTGCTATAATTATCCGAGATCAGGTTTACTTAAAAAAAAGAGAAACTAAATTATTAGAAATATTATAAAAACCAATTGAATATCAGTTTAATTATAAATAATTAATGTGGAGGATTAAATTGTCAGTTATCAGTATCAGGCTTCCGGGCTACTTTAAAGACAATATGGTTTTACAACAAGGGGTAACAAACCGTATCTTTGGACAAACAAAACCCAATGCAAAAATTGAGGCTTTGCTAGAGAGGTATCCGGGAATTGATTCTGCAAAAACTAAAGAATATGGGATTGTATTTCAAAGTACGGAAGAATCCGATGCGCGTGGTCTATTCGGATTCAGATTACCTGTGTTGGAAGCTTCATATGATTTTTATCGTTTGTCTTTAACTGTAGAAAACACACGCTGTTCCATTGAAAACATTTATTTTGGTGAAGTCTGGTTAGCCTTGGGCGAGTCAAATATGTCAATGCCGGTTCGTTATACCGATGTTGAAGATTTACTTCCTCAAATTTCCAAACAACAGAAAATACGAATATTTACAATGGCTGAATATGGTTTGTCTGCTGATGAAGATATGTTTTTATTTATGCCGACAGCTCGCATTATAAACGGACAATGGTTGACTCCGGATACGGAAAATCTTTTGGATGTATCTGCGACAGCTTTAGTTTTTGCTGCAAGATTGCAGGAAAGTCTGAATGTTCCGGTCGCAATTTATGATTTAGCAGCTGCGGATACAATGATTCACAGTTGGTTACCTCGAGAAATTATTGAAACTAAACCGCATCTGAAGCAGCATGTACAGGACGTAGAACACTATCGGGATAAATCTAATTGGAATGATTTATTATCATCTGAAGCGACATCTTTCAGTCGAAAGAATCAACCAACTGTAATGTATAATCACAAACTTGCTCCGTTTACCAGTTTATCAATTCGTGGCGTTCTTTTTTCACATGGTGAATCGGATGTTCATTACCCCGAGTATTATTTAGAAGCATTTAAGGAATTTTCTGTAGTCTTATGTCGCAATTTTCATAGTTTCAAACGCGGTCCGTGCATGATTTACAGTCAATTAGCACCTTATTATTACAGTTCAAACGATGATAAAATATTGGCATATTTTAATGAAATTTTAACCATTGCCAGACGCCAGCTGAAAACTCCTGCCGGTATGATTACATTATATGATTTACCTTTGGATTATAATACAGAAGGTGATAATATATACGCCAGACCGTTAAATCCGAGAGCTAAGGCTCAAATCGGCGAGCGAATGTGTGCAATTGCTAAAGGTCTGGTTTATCATGCCGATATGCCGACTTCGGCACCGGAAGTCAAGTATGCGGAATGGATTTCAGATAAATTAATTCTGAGTTTTGCCAATGTGGGTGAAGGATTAAAACTGCCGGAAGGCGATTTAACTTTAAAAGGTTTTAATATTTGCGGTGAAACTTCAAATTATTTACCGGCTCACGCCAATAAACTATTCGGTATTCGAACTTTGGTTTGGCATCCGGAAATCAAAAAACCGCAATCCTGTTCCTATGCTTTTTCCAGCTTTAATCAAGCTGCAAATTTATTAGGCGGTGACGGTATGCCGGTCGTTCCTTTCCGTCTGGAAAGAGATTATCCGGAAAATTCATTGAGTCAAATATGGATGTATTGTGATCAATTAACGGGTTGGATAGTTCCGAAAAAAGAAATGAATTATGTGGAAATGATGAAAGAGGACCGTCCGGGATATTTCCCTTTATGGCAGATTTATTCCGGAAAGGGTAAATTGAGTTTAGAAAAAAATAATAAACGCAGCAGTTCGGCTGCCTTATACTTAGAATATACGAAAGCTAATGAAAAACCGATCATGTTCGAACCTATTTTACATTATGCTTCACTCTATCCGCCGTTGAATTTGAGTTTTTGGCATAGACTGACAATTGAACTTTTTAATTCAGATCATCATGTGAAGAAGATCTTTTTATTGTTGGAAGATGAATCTGGTAATTCTGCAAGATCAGTTCCACATCAAATAAAAGATGTCTTGGCGTGGCAAAAAATTAGTTTTATAATTGACGAGATGCCGGTAGATTTAAGCAAAATTAAGCGTTTGCAATTTATTTTACAATCAAATCATTCAGATGGTAATTTAACTATAGATTCAGTATTCGGTGAAGGTAGAAAAATTATTGTAAAGGAAGTAGAGGATATAGATGAAGAGAATTGATAATATTGAAAAGAATTTTATACCGCAAGACCGTGAAGACAAAATTTATAATATGTGGCAGGTGAGAGGATGTTTCACTGCTGATCCGCAATCCGGTAAAAAACCTTATACAATTGTTATGCCACCACCGAATATTACCGGTGTCCTACATATGGGACATGCCTTAGATCTGACTTTACAAGATACGCTGATCAGATTCAAACGGATGCAGGGTTATGAAGTTTTATGGTTACCCGGAACTGACCATGCTTCAATTGCCACTGAAATGAAAATAGTTGAAGCAATGCGCAAAGAAAACTTAACTAAAGATGATTTAGGGCGTGAAAAATTCTTAATTCGGGCTTGGAATTGGAAAGAGCGTTACGGCAATCAAATTGTTGAACAGATTAAACGTATGGGATCCTCATGCGATTGGAGTCGTTTACGCTTTACTATGGATGAAGGTTTATCGAAAGCCGTTGAATATGTCTTTATTAATTTATATAAAAAAGGACTGATCTACCGTGGTAATCGTATGATCAACTGGTGTCCGGTCTGTATGACTTCAATTTCCGATGCTGAAGTTGAACATCTTGACCGTCAGGATCAGTTTTGGCACTTGCGTTATCCTTTGACTGATGGTAGTGGTCATTTGGAAGTTGCTACAACCAGACCGGAAACGATGCTTGGCGATACTGCAGTTGCCGTAAATCCGTCAGACGGACGTTATCAGAATCTTGTAGGTAAAACCGTAATCTTACCTTTGGTTAATCGTGAAATTCCGATTATTGCAGATGAATATGTGGACCCTGAATTTGGCACAGGCGTCGTTAAAATTACTCCGGCTCATGATCCGAATGACTTTGAAGTAGGCTTAAGACATAATCTGGAAGTTATTGATGTTTTAAATGATGACGCTACAATAAATGAACTTGGTGGCAAATATCAAGGCTTAACCAGAGAAGATGCCCGGACAAAAATAGTAGAAGATCTGACGAAGGAAGGTTTTCTAGTAAAAACGGAAAATATTGACCATGCAGTCGGTACCTGTTATCGCTGTAATACAGTAATTGAACCGAAACTTTCTGAACAGTGGTTTGTGGCAATGGAAGAATTGGCGAAACCGGCAATTGAAGCGGTAAGATCGGGAGAGATCAATTTTATTCCTGAACGATTTAATAAAACATATTTTCATTGGATGGAAAATATCCGAGATTGGAATATTTCGCGTCAACTTTGGTGGGGTCATCGAATTCCGGCTTGGTATTGTGAAGAATGTGGTGAAATTACGGTTCCGCAACAACCAGGTCAAATTCCAGATTGTTGTGATTCTTGTCAATGCACTCATTTAAGGCAAGACGAAGATACTTTAGACACTTGGTTTTCATCTGCCTTGTGGCCATTCTCGACTTTGGGCTGGCCGGAGCAAACTGAAGATTTAGATTTTTTCTATCCAACTGATGTTCTGGTAACCGGTTACGATATTATAACCTTTTGGGTATCTCGCATGATTTTTTCCGGAATTGAACATACCGGAAAAATTCCGTTCCATGATGTTTTGATCCATGGTATAGTGCGTGATGAATTAGGACGAAAAATGTCGAAATCATTGGGGAACGGTATCGATCCGCTTGAAGTCATTGATCAATACGGTGCTGATGCTCTGCGTTTTGCTTTAGTTGCCGGAGTTGCAGCCGGTAACGACTTACGTTATCAAACCGAAAGGATTGAAAACGGGCGTAATTTTATTAACAAATTCTGGAATGCTTTTCGTTTTGTGATGCTGAACATCGAAAATGAAATCAGCTTTAACGATTTGGATTTAGATTATAATGATACAGAATTAGCAATTGAAGATAAATGGATTTTGAGCAATTTACAAGATTTAATTAAAGAAGTCTCTTATAATATGGAGCAATACGATTTGGGAATTGCTTTGACCAAAATTTACAATTTCTTATGGGATAATTTCTGTGACTGGTATATTGAAATGGTCAAAGCACGCTTGCAAGGAGAGGATCAGCTTTCCAAACTGACAGCACAATCAGTTCTCAACCATGTGCTTTGTCAGTGCATGGCACTCTTACACCCGTACATGCCTTTTGTAACGGAAGATATTTACAGATCACTTCTGCATAAAGATGGTTTATTAATTAAACAAGCTTGGCCGACAGTTGACGAAAAATTGATTTTCCCGGAAGAGGCTGCCCAAATGGAACTCTTAATCGAGGTCATTCATGGTGTACGAAATATCAGAGCGGAGATGAGTGTTCCACATAATCGCAAATCCGGCTTGATGGTTGTTTCAGAATCTGCGGTTGTACGCTCAACCTTCGAAAATGCGGCCCAAAGTTTAGAAAATCTGGCGGGGATTAATCAAGTGACAATTCACACTGATAATTCTGATATTCCTGAAACTGCAATTACATTACCATTCAGCGCCGGAACTGCCTATCTGCCTTTAGAAGATTTGATTGATCCGGAAGAAGAGAAAAAGCGACTTGCAAACGAGTTAGCTAAATATCAAGCTGAAATCAAGAGAGCTGAAAATAAATTATCAAATAAAAATTTCACCGATAAAGCCCCGGAACAAGTCGTTGCCAAGGAGCGACAAAAACTGGAAGATTATCGCAATATGTATCAACAAACTGAAATCCGCTTAAAATCTTTTCAGACTGACGGATGATAGGTAAAAGCTTAAATAGTCGCTTGCTGAAGATTTTGGGGTGCGAAGAATTGCTTTGGTGAGAAGAACTGCTGAATTGCTATTGATCATCAATTTAATAGATCCAGATTGAAGATTTGGTGTTTTAGTAATATAATGTGTATATTGATGATTATTAATTTCAAAAGTTTAATTAATAAGTTATTGTAAAGGAGAATTAAAATGGCATTAGTAACAACAGAAAAGATGTTTAAAGATGCATACGATGGTGGCTATGCAATAGGCGCTTTCAATGTAAATAACATGGAAATTGTCCAAGGTATCACAGAAGCGGCAAATGAATTAAATTCACCTTTGATTTTACAAGTTTCTTCAGGTGCCAGAAAATATGCAAATCATACATATTTGATGAAGCTGGTTGAAGCAGCAGTTCAAGAAACCGATATTCCGATTGCTTTACATCTGGATCACGGTGATACTTTTGAATTATGTAAAAGCTGTATTGATGGTGGTTTCACTTCGGTTATGATCGATGGTTCACATTTAGACTATGAAGAAAATGTTGCTTTAACCAAACAGGTTGTCGAATATGCTCATGCACATGGTGTTGTTGTTGAAGCGGAATTAGGTCGTTTAGCAGGTATAGAAGATGATATTAATGTATCAGCTGAAGATTCAAGCTATACAGATCCGGATGAAGTTGAAGACTTTGTAACACGTACCGGTTGTGACTCGTTGGCTATTGCGATCGGAACCAGCCATGGTGCTTATAAATTTAAACCCGGTACTGATATCAAATTAAGATTTGATATTTTAGATGAAGTAGCGAAAAGACTTCCTGGTTTCCCAATTGTTTTACATGGTGCCAGCTCAGTAATTCCCGAGTTCGTAGAAATGATCAATGCCAATGGCGGTGCTTTAGAAGATGCGTTAGGTTGTCCGGAACCGATGCTCAGAGAAGCAGCACGCAGAGCTGTTTGCAAGATTAATATCGACTCCGATTTACGTTTGGCTATGACAGGTTCAATCAGACGTATCTTTAATGAATCTCCTGCAGAGTTTGATCCACGTAAATATTTAGGACCTGCCCGCGATGCTATTCGTGATCTGGTCAGACATAAAATTACCGCTGTTTTGGGTTCTGACGGCAAAGCATAAAATAATTGAATTGGCTGTCTGGTAATTAATTTGATACAATCAAATTCAGTGCAATAAAAACCCATTAAGAAATTTGAACAATTATGGCTATCTCAAAAGAATAATTCTTTTAAGATAGCCATTTTCTTTTAAAAAACAACAAAATTGTTTTTTGAAATTTCTCTTGAAAGCTTTATAACTTTATTCTATTTTTAAAACATATATAATAGATTAATCTTTTACGACTAGACGACAAATCTTTTGACGTATGGAGGGAAAAAAGTGCTCTGGTCAAAATAGAAAAATCGGTAAACTGAAATTGTATATCATTTCGAATGATGACTTCAATTTGGAAGATTGTTATAATATAAATAATTGATAATGACTTATTTAAGGAACAAATAATGAAATCAGATAATTCAAATATTTCAAATTCGAATAACAAACAAAACCTCAATGCTCAAGATTTTAAAAACAATCAAATACCGATTCAAATTAGACGTGTTAATATGTCAGCAAACAACTCTGAATCAAAAGATTCTGCGTCAAATAGTATTCTTTCTGATCGCCCGGTCCAACCAGTCGAAATTGAAATGCCCGAAATTGTGGCTGATGTCTCCGAAATTGAAATGCCGAAAATTATCACCGAACCATTAGAATCAGACCCTGTAGGATCGAATAGAAATGTTGTAAATGAGGATACCATCATAAAAGAACCTGCTATTCGATTGAATACAGAGACCTTGAAACAATATTTGAAACCTATAGACAAAATTGATTCACAAAATCACAACTTGGCCAGAGATACTGAGAAACCGTGGGAAATTGATCGCAAAAATGGTTCAAAGGTTTATGAGTTAATTGGTTATACAACTTTGAGTAAAATTCGTCACGGTGTAAAAAAAGAGAATCAGCAATCACTATTAAAGAGAATTCTAATCACATTAATGTTATTCGTGATTATTTTTATTATTTTATATGCTATGAATCCGATAAAAGATTTAATTGATTTCAGAAGAATTATCGGAATCAAAAGTATGTACGGTGAAAATTATATCGATGCAAAAAACAATAATGAATCAAATGCAAAACAAGAAATTTCAGATACAAATGCTGAATCTCAAGAATCGACAAATACTGCAGGAGCTGAATAACAGCAAACATATCTAGAGAATACCCTTTGAAAATATAAACCAATAAATATTTCTGAGGTTTTATTGAAAATATTATTAATATGAGGTTTAACTTTATTTACCCAATCTAACTTCACAAAACTTATATTTTGCGAAGTTAGATTAGTTTTATGATAAGGTTATACGATTTATTAATTTCTTGCAATATCTAATTGTCGTCTTTTATTCTATTTGTATGTTCACTGGATTTTTCTTCTACTTCTTTTCTGTAATGCTTTTTAGATTGAATCATGAGTTGTTCCTGAATTGTTTTTTTGAGGTTCTTTTTCAGTAGTTAGTCAGAAAAATTTTTAAAATCATCAGTTTCTTTTTTGTTTTCGTTGAAAATGTTAAGATAGTTTAAAATGATTTGATGATGGAGATATATTTTATTTAGTATTCTTTAAATTAATTCATTTAACTGTAATTGATTTAAAAAGGATTAATTTTAATCTATGAGAAAACACATCTTATTTCTTTTCAGTAATCGTGAGGCAAAAGTTCGCAAAGGTGTTATCAACACAATCAAGGATTTTTCTGATAAAAACCGGAATCTGGATATATATTACTTGATCACCCAGCATGCCGACCATTTAAAAGAAATAGTCAGAGATTTTGTTCTCAAATATGCTGAAAAAGGTATTGTGTTTGTTGCCGGCGGTGATGGCAGCATTAACGAAGCCACTAATGTAATGGCAAATTTGCAGACTGAAACCGCTTTGGGTGTCCTCCCCTTCGGTACGGCAAATGATTTTTGTAAATTACATTATAAAAAATTTAATTTAGATAATTTGCTAAACGATTTATATAAACTGAAAATCGCTCCGGTTGATCTTTTGCAACTTACCGGAGACTTACAGCTTATGGGTGATGGTCCGGATACAATTTTCAATGATGATTTGGCATTAATTCAGTCAACCTATGTTATGAATGTTGCGAGTATCGGACTTGATACTGAAATTCTCAATACGGCTTTTCATTATTTATATAAATTTCCTTGGCTCAAAGGCTCTGCTTATACATTTGCAGTTTTGAAGCATTTTTTTGCTTTACATACCAGGGAGTATATTTATTCTTTTGACGGTAAAAATCATCAGATAGATAGTCTGTTGGCCGCTTTCTGTAACGGCGGTTTTTACGGTAACGGTTTTAATCCGGCTCCCAGTTGTGACCTGCAGGATAATCTATTAAATTATGTAATTGCTCCTAAATTCAGTCACATTCAATTTGCAAAATTAGCAATCCATTATAAAAATGGTTCAATTGAAACTCAGAAAGACAAGATAAATATAGGATTATTAAACAAAATATCAGTCAAAGCCGCTGACGGCAAAGCTTTTATCGGAAATTTTGACGGAGTCATTTTTGCAACTGAGCATTTGCAAATTGACGTTATCCCCCGAAAAATACCGTTTGCTTTTGTTGGAGATTACTCACAAAGGCTGATTACCGATCAATCGTCGATTATTGACTAATATCAACTAAGATAAAGCAGTAAAACTATAAATATTCTAATGGCAGGGATAATTTTACTCTTTCGGCAAAATCAACACGTGATCTTATTTTATCTTATTTTAGCCGAAAATCAAACAAATTCAACAGACAATGTTATATTATGTCTTGCCTTCTCAATTAACGAGCAAATTTATTTACAATTGTTTATTCACATTTATTTGAGATGAACTCAATTATTTTTTTACTTATTAGTTCATATTCGTAATCATGCACATAATGAGGGCAATCCAACTCTATTATTATTCCGCCCTCAACTTTTTCAACATAATTTCGCTGAAAATTTTGCCAAGTTTCTTTTTCATAACCGGTTCCATCTCCATCAGATGTAAATAACAAAATTGGGATTTGCGGTACCTCGTTTACAGCTACAATTCTGGCGTTTTCCTTAATATTGGCAGCTTCATTAATCATCGTGGGCGTGGCTGTTCGATTATAAAAAATCGCTCTGTATATTTCTTTCTCTTCATCAGTAAGTGTTCCATGTTTTATTGCATCACTTTCTGCAAGTCCCGGTATAATTCTTGTTATGCCAATATTAGCAGCAAATCCGGCTAATTTTAACAAGGGTAACTTAACTTTATAATTCTCATATGCTTGCGGGACTGACATATCTAAACCGATAATGGCCGATATTTCTTCCGGGTATTGCTGAGCCCAATATAATGCTTCAATACCGGACATTGAATGTGGACATAAGATATATGGTGCTTCAATTCCGGCAGATTTTAATGCTGTTCTTGTATTGTCTAATATTGATGAAATATCTCTTTCCTGATCAACAATATCGCTAAAACCATATCCGAATTTCTCCACTACAACAACTCTGTATTTATCATTCAATAATGAATATAAAGATTTAAAATCGAAGATCGGAGAACAAGTTCCGCCACCGGACATAAAAATAAGCGTTTGATCACCTGTACCTTCTGAATAAATGCTCATATTATGTCCGTCAACTTCTACAAGTTGTCCGGGAGGCATAAGTAATTCAGATTCTTTTTTCAGTTGAATGCGATGATTTATATATATAAGACAAAGAGAAATAATTAAAATTCCAAGAATAATTAATATTACTTTCTTTATTTTTTTCATGTTTTCTCCGATAAATTATAGTTCGTTTTACTGACAATACATATGGAATTTAAGCAATAAGTTTCGATCAATCTGCTAAAAAGTTCACATATAATTGGCGCTCCAATACGCTGCCTCTGGCAGGTGACCCATAGGGTGAAAAAAACGGCATGTCCGATAAAAACTCGGCTCTTGCTGCTGCTAAATCCGGAGTTTCAAGATCTTCATAATAAAAGGACAAATGCTCAGCATCAATCTCAATATTTTTGATTGCCGGATGCTCCAATTCACAAGCGGATTGTAAATATGTCCATTGTCCTGAATGTAAAATTGAATCACAATGATTATGAGCACTGATATAGAATGCAGGTCCCCTTTTCTTTGCCAAAACCATATCTAAATTGCAGTCTTCATCCACATGCATCATTGTACGCCAGGACAAACGAGATGTATTTTTAATAGGATGATGAGCAAAAACAAGCAAAGGTTCATCACCGGTTTGTTCAATTCTTTCTGCCAGCCAAGAAATCGTCCCGGGAGAAATATAACCACCATAATTTGAAGAATTTTTGATACGAGATGTTTCTAAATATAAAACATGAAAACCGGTAAAAGATTGGAAATAGTTGCCTTGATAATATGTATTCGGCCATTCAGAACGATCATATAATAATAAATCATGATTGCCGGATAAATGATGAAATTTAGTAACTGCCTCCGGATGTTCGTCAATCCAAGCATAAGTATTGTTAATTTCTAATTCGGTTCCTGTATGAATCAAATCTCCCAGAGAGATATAAAGATCGGCCGATTTACTAAATAATTGATCTAAAACAAACTTGATATAAAAATCGTGTACCTTTGCCTTGTCCGCTGAGAATAAACTCGGATCAGTATAATGCAGATCGGAAATAAATCGTATTTTCACATTGTCTCCTTAAGTTACTATCTCTTATGTTCTTAGGTTTTCCAAGCAATCATCATCTCATTCTTCTTCCAGATCAAAATCCAGCACACATACTAAGATATTATCTACTCTGTATTCATCTATCGCCAGAACTTTTACGTAGAGATTCTCAATTCGGAAGGCGTCGCCTATTTTCGGAAGTCCGTTAAATCTATCTATCAACCAACCGCTGACGGTATTGTATTCGCTATCAACTAATTTACGGTCTATATCAAGCTCCAGAGAAAATTCTCTAAGGCTTAAATCTCCACTTACTTCATAAGTTCCATCACCTATTTTTCGTATATAGCTACGAACTATGTCGTATTCGTCCCATATGTCCCCTACCAGTTCTTCAACTATATCCTCTACGGTCAAACAACCGGTAGTTCCTCCATATTCATCGACAATTATTGCCATAGGCATTTTTTTAGCGTTGAGCACATTAAAGGTTTCAGGCAACTTTTTAGATTCGAAGATAAATACAGGTTTTGCTATCAACTTCATAATCAATTTATCTATATCTGAGTAATCGTCATTACCTTTATCAATCAATTTTTCGAGAATACGACTGACATGAAGTATACCTATGATATTATCTATATTATCCCTATACACAGGAAGCCTGGTAAAAGGAGAATTTAGTATAATATCCATTATTTCATCTTTGTCGTCATCTATGTCTAAGGCTACCAAATCACGCCTCGGTGTTATTATCTCGGATGCACTTATTTCGGAAAACTCCAGGGTTAATTGCAACAGGTCAGATTTATCTTTGTCGATAATGCCATCATCTTCGATATGTTCGATGATTGTGGTCAATTCCTCGACGGTCATTTTTTCCTCGTCTTCGTGCTTCCATTTTGCCGAGAATAATCCTACTATTACCACTACAATCTTGATTACAGGAGAAAGAATCATCATCAATACTCTGACGGGTAAAGATGCAAATAATGCAAATTGAAAAGGTATGTTTTTTGCAATAATTTTTGGTGTAATTTCTCCAAATATAAGTATAATCACGGTGATTATAAGGGTGGCGAGCAAGGTACCTCGTTCGCCCACTAAAGCAATAACCAAAACTGTTGAGATAGAAGTTGCAGCAATATTTACCAGATTATTTCCTATTAAGATGGTAGATAATGTATTATCAAAATTTTCGACTATATAAACGGCAAGACGTGCAGGCATATTCCCCTTTTCTGCCTTGCTTTTTAATCTCATAAGATTCACGGAAGAAAATGCTATTTCCGAAGCAGAAAAAAAGGCGGAGAATAGGATACATATTCCTATTCCTACATAATGCAATATACTTACTTCCGGCATATTATACCCCTTCCCTTGCCAGATTTTCTCTCGGATTATCTTTTATTTCTCCGATTAGCTCTTCAAGAATATCAGTAAGGGTTACTATACCTAATTTATTTCTTGAGTCATCGACGACGATGGAGAAATGTATCTTGTTTATACTCAATTCGTTCATTAAATCATCAATCAGCATATCCGGTTTTGCATAGTAAGGTTTAAGCAATATTTTTTTCAGATTAAAATTTCTATCTGTGAAGAAATTTCTGTAGAATTTCTTTGTTTGCAGCACCCCTATAATATTTCCCTCATACCCTTCATAAACAGGATATCTGGAAAATCCGGTATTTTTAAAAATTCTGACTAATTCTTTTTTATCACTGTTAATATCCAGTGACACCACATTTTCTATCGGAGTGTAGATATCAATTGCCTTTTTCCTATCAAAGTTTAATGCAGAAGAAATCAGTTGATGGTCTCTCTCACTAATGATTCCTTCTTCACCAACATTTTTGACAATTTGAAAAAACTCTTCCTCGTTAATTTCAGGTTCATTTTTTTTAGGAAATAGTCTGGAAAATATAGTTGAAATACCCATGAAAAACAAACTGAACGGTCTCAAAATCTTTATAAAAAACTTCAAAATGGAAGCTACACTCAAAGCATAATTAAAATTGGACTTACCGTAACTTTTAGGTATCATTTCACTAAATAAAAACACTATTAGTGTGGATAATAGTGTTGTCGCGGTCAGATATTCGGCTCCAAAATGTCTTGTTGCGAGTAAGGTTGCGATTGCTGCAAATCCGTTGTGGGTGAGATTGTTACCTATCAACAAAGTAACTAAAGCTCTGTCAAAATGATCCAAAATATATGTTGCCGTCAATGCTCTTTTATCCCCATTATCAGCATAATTTTTAAGCTTAATTTTATTTATGGAAGAATAACTTATCTCGGTAGCTGCACAAAATGAAGCTCCGATTAATAATAAAAACAAAACAAAAATTAACATTCAAAGGTCACTTTTTTACAAATAAATCGCCTTTCAATAAAGTGAAGGATCAACATAGAATTATAGATTCTTAAGAAAATCAAGAATGGCCGGTGTTGACGGTGGACATCCGGCTACGTTTTTGCATATACCCGAGGTGCATTGTCCTATACCAATCCCGTTACCCTTTACAGATTTATAACCCTGCCCGATTAGAATGGGACTATTCTTAAACCGGTATAACAAACCTTCGTCGTCAAGCCTTGCCAGAGCCCGTATTAAATTGGCATAACACGCCGAGCATGCCTCTTTTGCATTTACATATTGAGAAAGCTTTTGTACTTTTCGCGAGGATGACGGTTGTGCAATACTTTCATCCTTGCTCAATACAATAATTTCGGCATTATCTATATCAGAGCTTCCGACTCCTATATCTTCAGCAATACTTATATATTCAACATCATGTGGTTTATAACCCATATTTTCTGCTATATACGCATCAATCAATACAGGATCTGTGCCGCAGAAAATACGATTCATTTGTACCGGGTTACCTCCTTCTTCGAAGTCAAGGTCACCACATATGCCGTCAACTAAAATAAAATCCTGCTTTATTATCTTGTTTAAATAAGCAATAGGCTTATGAAGACCCCGGGCATGAAATTTCCGTTTTTCCCTATCGGAAAGACAACCCTTCATATTCTTAAGAGCTCCTGTTACTAAAGTCTGACAGTGACCCTTTAAAACCGGTATATTAATCAGAAAATCCAAAGAAAGCAGCTTGTTACTTATTTCCATATCCATGCCATTAAAAGATTTTATGGTATATGAATCCTGTTTAATATCAAAAAGCGGTACATTATATTTTTTAGAGATATCCTCATAACCGCAAACTTTAAAAGATCTTTTCGTGTTGTCCCCTACCCATGAACTCTCTAAAATGATGAGATTATTATGCCCCTGTTCATATAGATATTCAATCAGCGCTGAAACAATAACAGGAGAAGTTGTTGCTCCCGAAGATGAAGGCCTGGCCAGTACCAGGTTCGGCTTTATCCCTATATAAGAGCCTTTTGGAATGTTCTTACCCAATTCTGATTTTTCAAGAACATCTCTTGTCATTTTCCGTAAATCTTGACCATAAGTTATTATTATTCTGTTATTCATTGATTTCTCCTACCTTTTTTAATATTATACAACGAAACAAATTCAAAATCAGCTCAAAACGCTTCTTTTAGCTAGTTTTAAAATCAGCTTGTACCTGCTTTCAGCAAACAACAGAAAAATAATATATTCGGTGTGTTACATCAAGTATGATCGCCAATATAATGGAGTGGATCACGGTTGTCTCCATAGACTATAAAAAGGCTAAGTCGGGTGTGACACTATCAGGAAGGAAACTGCGAAATGAGACTGTTTATAGCCATAAACTTCAATACTGAAACACGATCGCGATTAGTCGCACTACGCGACGAGTTGCGCAGCAACTCTACAAAAGGACGCTTCAGCGTACCCGAAAATTTACACTTGACACTCGCCTTTTTAGGAGAATGCGACGAAAAACAGGTGGCCGATGCAAAATCCGCCATGAATGCGGTCGAATTCAAACCGTTTGCAATTAATATCGGTTGTATCGGCCGTTTCAGACGAGGTAGCGGTGACATATGGTGGGCGGGCGTAAACAACAGCAGGCAATTAACAAAACTTTACGAAAAACTGACAAAAAAACTGTTGGAATCTGGTTTTCAAATAGAAAAGCGTAAATTCAGTCCACACATTACACTTGGCAGAGAGATTATTACAAAGGCTTCTCCTCGTATGTTTGAAGAATTCGGACAGCCGATTGACAAAATCGAACTCATGAAATCGGAACGAATCACCGGCAAACTGACTTACACGGCGATCCATGAGACAAAAGCCGGCAGTCGTAAAAACTGAAATAACTGAGACAGATCTCTCTTTCATGCCCAGACCGACGTTCTGCATCAAGCAACTTCCTTCTTTTTACCTCATGCATTTCTCTATAATGTTTATTTATGTAACTTTTGACATCACCCGACAGCTTGTATCTTATAACAAAGGCCTATTTATCAAACAGTACAAGATATACTACAATATCATGTTCATTCAGAAAATCTCGAATTGCAGAAGTCGCAACTTGAAGGGCTTCATCTTTAGGATAACCGTAAATTCCGCTTGAAATGAGCGGAAAAGCAATACTTTCACATTCATTTCCGATTGCAACCCGGAGAGATTCAGTATAGGCGGACCGCAAAAGTCTTTCACTCTCCCCGGGATTCTGTTTGTTATATACAGGACCTGCCGTATGAATAACAAATTTGGCAGGAAGGTTAAATCCCGGAGTGATAACCGCCTCCCCTGTTTTAATCGGTGCAAGCTTGTCGCAGGCTGCTTGCAGTTTTGCTGCTCCGGCTGCTCTGAAAATAGCTCCGCAAACGCCGCCGCCCATTCTCAGTTCGGTGTTGGCAGCATTGACTATGGCATCAACTTCCATTTTTGTTATGTCTTGACGAATTATGGTAAACGGCATTACAATCCCCCTTTCTTAGTCATCTATGAATTTCCCCTTAATTCCAGCATTAAATAAGCAAAATTTGCATAACTATAAGCACCTTGAAATCATTGCATCTATCATTAGAGAGGTATATCTAATATCGCCGCTTGATTCCAGAATCCTATAAACTAATTACACAATTTTTTCCTGATTCTTTTGCTATATATAATGCCTGATCCGCATGATCAATAAAATGTTGCAGGTTCTTATTGCTATCCGGCTGGTCAGAATAAACACCTACACTGACAGTACATTTAAATTCGCGATTTTCTTCAAACACCAAATTTTGTATTTTTTCGCGTATTCTGTCCCCTGCTAATACGGCTTGTTCATTATTTGTATCATGTAAGAGAATTAAAAATTCCTCCCCGCCAAATCTGCAGCATAGATCTAAGGGTCTTATATTTTCAGATATTTCCTTCGCAATCATTTTCAATACTTTATCGCCAAACAAATGACCATAATTGTCATTCGCCTTTTTAAAAGAATCAATATCAATAAAGAGAATAGATAATGATTCCTGGTTTCCCAAAGCCCTTTGATAGCATGCTTCTGCCCTATTCATAAAAAAGCTTCTATTATAAATTTGAGTTAAGGGATCCAAGTTGGAGCTCGCCTTCAACAATTTATATGAACGATCATACATTATGAGCAGGAACCCCGTTCCGTTTACAAACATAAGTAAAACTAACATGAGGAATGTTCCGACTTGAAGAAAATTATTGGTAAACAAACTTACATCGTCATCAAACAGTGAATTTAATGCTCTCAGCAGAAGTAATATAAGAAAAAACAAGCTGATTAATCCAATAAATTTTTCGAATTTACTGCTCAGATTGTCTGTAATACTTAGTAAATTCGGAATCACCAGAATACAAAATACACCAAAAGAGGCAATTGCAATTCTAATATTGCCTATACCGCGCGAAATCTCAAAGAACAAAAATATGATAACAGATAATGCTAACAATACACTTTGCAATCTAAACCATAGCTTTTTTGTTTTTTTATTCATCCTCAGAATAACTAAGGAATCCAGGTAAAAACTGATAAAGAGCAGTATATTACCAAGGTAAATAGAAATAATCTCACTGATATCTCCGCGCAAGAATAAGAAGATCCAGGCGATTGCCTGTAATATCTTAGCGATGCCAAATCTCTGTATCAGATTTTTTTCATGCTCTGATTCATGATATAAATAGTATCTTAATGTTAAAAAAGCCAATGCTAAATTTCCCAAGATTAAAACTCCTATCAAAGTTTTTACATCTAGTTTAACTAAGACTTCCAATAACTTTTGATAATCCATGTACTTACATCAGCTTCCTTTCTTCTATGTCTTCAAATATATTTTCAAAAGTAATTATGTGCCGCTACAGTTTGATATGCCGAGCTTATTATTTGCGGGGATATTGTTTGAGATGTATCTTGGCTATTTCGCTTTCGGCAAATCCCATTCAAACTTAATAGCAAAAAGTCTAAGTACAAAAATCACGATTCCACTGATCAGAGTCGCTGCATGTTGATTAATTTCGAATAATATGATAAATACAATGGCCCCTGCTAAAGAAGCTGTAGCATATATATATATATAACCGTTTGCACTTTAAAACGCTTTTAAAAACCCATTTCTTCGAGTATCAATACTGCTGTTTCAATTGCCCTTGGACATATCTGTTTTTGTCTATCAGGAAACTTAGCTTTGGCTTCCGGATCCCGGATATCATAACCAAGTAATTCACGACAAAGGACAGTTCCTTTTCTTTTTAAGAATTCTTCTATAAACTCTGATGTGATTTCATAACATTTTTTCTTGGAATCTTGATCATTCGCAATAGATTGCCCGTACTTAAGTCCCACTACCATAATTGCACCGGAAACTGCCCCACAAACCTCACCACATCGCAAACCGCCGCCAAATCCACTGGCAACTTTCATTAAGAGCTGCTCATCAATTCCAAATTGTCCGCAAAATGAACCAAGAACAGACTGTGAACAATTAAAACCGCTGTCTGATAACTCTAGTGCTTTTTGTACCTTTTCACTCATGTTTTCACCTCCTGGAAAATACATACCACCAATATAGCGTTATTATAGCGTTTCGCAATGATTTATTCTATTAATTCCCTATTTTTTGCGGTTATTCTCTTCTACCGGTTTTCGGTATAGAGAAACATAACAACTATAACTTCTTTTTCATCCATATTAAGATTAAGCTTTTCTTATACCTTTTCCACCAGCTCCTGCGGATCAAGTCTCTTAAATCTGTATTTACCGATAGTAAATTTCTTTTCATTTATTCGCCTGGCAAGCATGGATGAAGTAACAAATTCCTTGCTCACATTGACCAAATATTGCTGACCTTTCTTTTCAATCAGGTAATAGCAACCAAAATTATCAACCTGGTCTATAAAATCAAACACACCGAAAACAGGAGACAGTATCCACTCAAAAGCCAGTTCACATTTACTCAGCTTTTTTTCGCGCCACAACGGGATAATGGAATCAGCATCCGGGAACTTAGACAACACAACCGTATCATAACGAGATTTACGCTTCTTCGATTTCTCAAACGAGTTGATATCAATAGGCTCGCGCATCACTTCGAACTCCAGCGTGCTTCCGTTGGCCAAAAGATAATCAATGCTCACATCCAGTAATTGGGCTATTGCCTTTAAATTATCGATGTCCGGCATACCGTTGTTATTCTCCCATTTTGCTACGGCACTGCGAGATACTGACAATTTCTCAGCAAGTTGTTCCTGTGAAAGCCCCGCTCTTTTTCTTGCATCCTGTAGTTTTTCTCCAAAAGTCATAATAGTGACCTCCTTTTTTGATTTCACCATACTCAACCTATGTCGTCAGTGCAATCATTTTACCGTAACTGCAGTGTTACTTATCATAACATCATCGATTATCGTACTGATTTCTATGCCAAACTGATGTATTAAAAATAATCGGAGTACGACCATTTTAACATCTCATCACCATCGACTGTATCGTTCCTATGAAGAGAATACATTTTAGTCATTTTTTTGCTCTGTATTTATAATATTATTTTCTTTACTTTTTTCTTGTTTAATAATTCAGTAACTTCTTCCAATTTCATTTCATCGGTATATAGTACAGGTTTTCCCTGATAAATTATTTCATTTAGATTATTATCAAGTCCATGTGGTATTAATTTAAAATGTAAAGAATGGGGATCATCTATTTCTTCATCATCTTTTCGAACAAAAACTCCACCAACAATAATTTTATCGACAATTAAATTTATTTGTTTCTCTACCCTTTTCTCCATTAGCAAAACTTCTATGTCTCGAATTCCTAATTAGACCCCATTCAAAAAGCGTTCTTACATAGATTTGCAGAACGCTTTTTGGATTTTAAAATATTAATTCTCATGTTTTATCAGCTTGATTTTTCTCGTTTAGACTTCTTGCGTAGAATGATTAAGGTAATAGCACTAGACAATAAAATCCCGATTATCAAAATATAATTTGTATTTTCACCGGTCCTAACAAGATTATTTGGATCTGGTTCTGTAGTATGACAAGCAGAAGTGGTACTTGCAGGATCTGCTTTCTTAGGATCTGTTACCTTAGGATCCATTTCCGTAGGATCCGTTACTGTAAGATCCGTTACCGTAGAATCCGTTACCTTAGGATCTGCCTTCGTAGGATCTGTTACCGTAGGATCCGTTACTGTAGGTTCTGTTCCGGATGGTTTAAACTTATTTGAAATGATAATAGGATTGTTGAGTGTTCCTAAACCAATAATGTCTGATGAATTATTTTCAGATAAGGTTAAAGTACCATTAGAAATGGTAAATTCAATCACATCTGTACGTAATTCATAATTTTCAGGTGCTGTAGTTTCTCTTAATTGATAGACTCCATCAGCCAAATTAATGAAATAAATCATTCCATGAGCATTGGTTGTTTTTGTAGAAACAATGGCACCATCTTTTTCCAGTACAAAAGTAGAGCCTGGTAGAACGATTGCAGAGTCATTGCTATCAGACTTTTGGATTACATAGAAAGGAATATTCTTTAAAGATGCCCAAGCCTGATTATTTTTAAGGGAATAGACAGATTCACCTTCTGTAGGATAAGTATTCCGGTTGGCAGTTAATTTAACTCTATTCGTAATACTCTCTGCATTTAAGTTCACAGGTTGAATTTCAGTTGTATAAATGATTTTATAAGCATATTCCAATTCTCCATCGATACTATCAGGAATTGAAAATTCTAAACTATGTTCTGTTGCATTATAAAAGACACTAACGCTATTGTCGTTTTTGACATCACTTACAGGGAAATTGGAATAATTAGTATATTCGCAATTTGCTAATAATTCATTAGATCTTTGAACTGTTATTTTACTATTATCGAGGTTTCCATCATCATTAAAGAGAGGCATAATATTTTCATCTAAAAAGTCGGTGAGTACAATGTTTGAATAACATATAGATGTTTTATCTATATCACAAGGTCTATAATCCAGTGTCCAATCTATTAAAATGGAATCTTCTGTAGACATTGGATTTTGTATAATATTCTTTTCTAACATCATGGGTTTTATTGAAACTTTTTCTTCATTTGAAGCAACAAATTGTTGACCTGCTTTAAGCTCAACGTTATTGATGTGTGTGTTTGCAGGTTCAGTTTGCTTTAATGTTTCAGTTATCTCTCGATAAACAGATTCTGACAATTGGGCTTTGATAATAATCATATAGGTTTTATTACCGGAATTATTAAATGTCCATTCCATTTTTTGTTCATCAAAAGTAACAATGCTTGGTATATCGGCATTTGAAATTCTCTTAGTTGCATATGGCTCGTAATACTCCATTAAATAACGGGCAGAACCACCAAAGGAAATGCTATATCCAATAGAATATAAAGAAGCCGGTCTTGCTTCATATAGTGCAAATTTAGCGTTTGAATCGTCAACTGATACTAATTGCCATCCTTCGGGTAATTTTTCCGCAACAGTTAATTTGGTAGGATCATCAAATTTATAATTTGGATTTTTGATAGATTCATTAAATTTAACTAAATCAATACCTAATGAATTCACGTCTATGCGGAAATAAGCAGTACGATCTTTATGATTAAAAATCCGACTTGTATTAACATTTTTCACATTGTTAATTCTAGCTGTGCCATCATCTTTGCTGACAGCTCCTAAATCGTTTAGATTTGTATCATATTCAATCGCTGTTTTATTTAAAATTTCACTGCTTAAACTATAATAGTCAGAGGCAGATAAATCTTTTAATGTACTTCCCTCACCTGTAAATAAAGCAACTGTATTTTTAATGTTTCTTACGCTGATCTTGCCTGTATTACTTGCTTGATGAACAAAATTTTGAATTTGCGTTTTTAAGCTGAAAGAATATATCATAGGCGAATCTAAACCTTGGATTTGAACAATTTCTCCAACTTGTTTCGTTCCATTCATTACAGGGTAGACTTGCTTGACAGATAAATTGCTTTTGCTGGAAAAAGAATTTTCTATATAGGACAGGTTTGCATTTACGTACTTCTCTTGATTTAATCTTTCAAAAGTTCCATTGGGCAGTACCCCTTCAATTGTTAGTTTGCTTCTTTCTGTTTTGTAACTATTAATAGAGTCATAATAGAAAAATTCATAGACATAATGTGGCAAACTCGGTAATGCACCATTCAAATTAATTTCAACATCCCATGGTAAGATTCCCTGACGAAAATCAGATTGGAATGCATAGGAATTGTTTATATTTTTAGCACTTTTTACAATGGCACCGATTCCCGTATATATAGGGGGATTGATCGGTGAAACTGTATCTCCACAAATATAAACTTCTGCATTGTTTTTAATTGAATTTGCAGGGATGTCAACGCTCATATCGAAAACATGCTTTAAACTTATTTTGTATACTCCATTCAGCTCGGGTAAAAAGAACCAGTTTGTCTGTAGCGTTTTATAGGGAGCGGCCGGCATAGCTTTAATCGGCTCTTGAAAATTTTCACCAAAATTGTAAATCTCAGATTGTTTATATTTTGGAGGTATTACAGGACAAGAGCCTTTTTCGATGGGATATTTTGGACGGTCTGCGCTGATAAAATCTTCAGCTAATGTTACTTCTTGCCAAGTACCATCATTCAATTGTTTTTCTACTGTCAACTCAACGCGTTTTGGAGGAGCCATTCCATCAATATTACTACTTAAAATATCAGAAACCCAAGCAGGGCCGTAATTATAACCCGCTTTTCCTACATCGATAGTCCACAATAGCGACTTTTCATTCGCTGCAATATTTACATTCACTCCGTTAGATTTTTTATAAATGTTTGGCATACGATTTACCGGAACTTCTTTTTCAGTTGTGTTTTCAACCGAAAGGGGAGAAGTCAAAGTAGCTGTATTCTTAATAATCTTAGTAGTTTCGCCTATACTGTAATTCCAGGGAATTGTCGTACGGAACGTAATGAATGTTTTGACATTTGTGTTTTCAGGAAATACATAAGTCAATACATTATTTGCAGAGTCATAAACCTGTCCGTCCGGAATAACGACATCATTTACCTTAAAACTTCCGGGAACAAATTGTCCGACATTTGTTAAATTATCTTTGAAAATGAAATTGCCTAAATCAGAGATAACATTATCAACTGTTCGACTCACATCAACAGTCCATTCAACGGTATCTGTATCAAGTTGTTTCCCTGATTTTGCAAAATTGGTTGTTTCCTGACTCACCTTTTCCGGTAGCTTAAATGTTTTATCCAAGATTTGAATTACATCATTTTCAGTAGGTGGGGTCTGTGCTTCCTTATTAACAGCTTCAAATCGACCTTCGAAAAAAACGGTAACATTTTGAAGTTGATCAGGTTCGTAATTAAACTGGCCTTTAGGGTCGTCAGGCTTACTTTTAAAATTTATTTTTGCTGTCGGTTCGTTTGTTGTGGCATCATAACCCAGAGTAATATTCCCCACAACCTGACCAGTCGTTGTTATATAAATGGGTATATTTGGCTCTAATGTATCTAACAAACGAAAGTTCTTTCCGAGTTTTAAAAATGCAAAATCACCTTCGTCAACCTGTTTATCAGCATCAAAGTTTGGATCCCCGGATTCATAAATAGGTATGTTTGCATCTTTGAGAATAGGAAAAGTAAAATTGAATTTTAAATTAAATGCATTTTTGGGATTCAGCGGATTAGTATTGTTTACAGGAAGTCCGCTTTGTCGGATATCTACCCCTATATCTGTTAATAAATTAGATTTGTCTTGACTTGCAGCCTTTAAACTAGCAGCTGGCGAAAACCAACTCAGTATTAAAGTGAAAATTACAAACAAAAACAGTCCAAAGAAATTTTTCTTTGTATTTTTCATATTCTTGTCCTCCCACCCCTTTTTTATATTATAAAATATTTTTATTAAATTGTATGTAAATAATAGTTAAGAGTATATAGCCTATTATGCACAAAAAATATTGGAATCAGCAAATAAAATCAGCCTTTTAGTATATGTATACCCCATGGTAGAGCGTGAATTGAAAATAAAGATGCTCTATTAACTTATACCAATGGCAGAGACAAACCGTAGCGGGTCATAAAACACCGTCTTATCAGTTGTTGTACCTGGTGACAGGTATAATCCGGTTCTTTTTTTGTATCCACACTATACACTCTATATGCATAGTCCAGGGAAACATGTCGATCGGTTGGATAACTTTGATTTGCCATTCGTCCTTGAGCAGTTTAAGGTCACGCGAGAGTGTTCCCGGATGGCAAGACACATAAATAAGATTGGATGCTTTGCTTTGGTTCAAAGTATTAATCAGGGTTTTGTCCAGTCCTTTACGTGGCGGATCGACAATAATAAAATCTTGCTCTGAAATTTGTTGTCCGTCGAGCCAGTCTTCTGCTTTGTCCAGGAAATACTCAGCATTGTTGATTGAGTTCAATTGGGCGTTTTGTTTAGCGTTTTGAATTGAACTTGGAAAACTATCGACACCCTTTATTTGCTTGAAAAGATCAGACAAGATTATACCGATAGTTCCTGTCCCGCAATAGAGATCATATAAAGTTGCTGTGTTTTCTTGGAACTTATTATCCTCTTGCTGATTACAAGAATCATTCTGCGTCTTTTCCAAGGAAATATCCGGAGAATTATTCTTGTTTCGCAAAGCGTTGATCATAAATTTGCGTATTGTGCGAAACATTACTTCAGTTTGCCTGGTATTGACTTGAAAGAAAGATCGCGGATAGATTTGAAAATGTTTTCCCAAGATAATTTCAGTGAAATATTTTTCACCGAAAAGAAGTTTATCATTACAACTATTTTCCTGATCTAACAACCATAAACTTCGTAGTGTATAGTTTTCAGACAATTCGGATAATTTTGAGTTTATTGTATTAAAAATTTCTTGCCAAACCGGCTTATAGTCAATTTTCAATAAAGATTTATCAAGTTTTTTGAAACTTAACGCAACTAAAATTATTTTGCTATTCTCACCTGTACGAATGATTAATTCATTCCAAAATTCAATTAAACAACTATGCAATTCAGGTTCTGCTTGCGATAGTTTCTGATTGATTACCTGGCAAATAATACTATCAGTAGTTTGTGAAATCAAACATTTTTGATGCACAATAATCTCGTTAGATTTTTGTGCAAAAAAGCCGAATTCAAATTGTTTAGTTATTACATTATATTGGACTTTCAATTGAACATTATTGCGGTAATGCCAAGGATTCTGCATACTGATAATCGACCTGAAATCAATTTCAGTTAAATCAATTTGAGCAATACGTTCCAGTTGACTGCGTAAGATATTTTCTTTGGCAGAAATCAGATTAGCGTAATTTAAGGCTTGCACCTGACATCCGCCGCAACCTGATTTTTCCGGCAATTCTTTTGAAACATCTTCATGCATGGTTTCTGTTAATCTGACAGAAAAATGCGGACAAGGGATACTCTGTCGATTTGCCGATTCTTCGATAATTTTTATGTTTTTTGTCTGCCAGATATTCTTTTTCAGTGGAAAAATTTCAGCTTTAATCACATCACCGGGAACTGTATACGGAACAAAGACAACTTGTCCTTGTTCCGTTTTGGCCAGGCCTTCACCTTGATCGGTCAAATCAATAATTTGTAAAATTTGTTCAGTCATAAAAGTTTATCTTAATTAGCTTCAATTGGTAAAAGTCAAATTCATTTAGTTTGCCTTCATCTTTACATCAAAAAAGAAATACATTAATTCATAATATTAAAAATTGTTTTTAATTAATCCAAATATACTCCACGTAAAATTTCAACACATTCAGATACACTCATATTCGGTGTTAATTCCGGTCGATAGACAAATTCTAAAAGCAACCAGTCTATCGGCATCAACTCTTGAGTTGATGTCCAACTTTGCTGAAATAAGCTGTCTTGATAGCGATAGGAATCATTAGGTAATCCCAGTGCTTGAATAAATTCTTCCATAATCAAATGGTTCATTTCTTCACGATTCGGATAATCATTGGATACCGCCATACGTGCGTGATAATTATATCCATTACCATCATGCCAATGCACGACAAATCCCCAGTTGTTTTTGACATAATATCCTTCAAAGATGTCGTCAAAATCACCCAGCGGTGCAATATGAAATTCAAAATTATAATCAGAAGATCCTGCTTCCGCATATTGAATATCAAGACCGGTCAATGTTTCGATGGCGGGAATGATCAGATCCAATCTGGCAAAATCAGCAGAGGCAGGTTGTCCGAAAGCAGCGATTTTAATCGGTATTGTTGTATCCCAACGATTCAAAACTGCCGGTATAGAAGGATCAAATTCATTTCCTCCGGCTATTTCCGGAAAATATTCTAAAGCATCTTTAATAAATTGCGGATCAAATTGATCGCGGCGAGCAAATAATGGTCCGTTGGCAATAATATCTTCTCTGGTAAAGTTTTCTGCCTTCAATAAACCATTGTTTTGAGCAGATGACGTATTAGTAATTTCTTTAGTCGTTTCGCTTGTTTCTTGAGGATTAGTTGTGTTTTGTATGTTAGGAATAAAAACTGTTTCTGTCTCAGAAATTTCTTTTGGCTTTTCAATCACCATTGATTGTGTGGATATTTCGGTTGTTGTCTCTGATTCTTTCGATGAACTAACAATTTCCAAAAAATTACTGAGTTTCTGCAATTTATCAATTAAACTTGTACAGCTGCTCAAACTCATTATGATAAAAATTATACTGATCAACAGTACTGAATATTTTTTTGCTTTTTTCATGTTCTTACCTCAAAATATATTCACAAAATACATTCTGGATATTTTAGTTTCAGACAAATTTATTATACCTTATAATTAATTATACTTAAGTCAAAATAGCATTGCTAATTTGTAGTAAAAAGCCAAATTAATTAAAACATGACAACGTTGCTACTTATGCAAAAAAACAGAACAATCAAACCTTATCGGAGGGAATATAAATGGAACAATATACTCTTGAATATTATCAGAAAAGTGCAGATTATATCTTGGGACGTATTACCGAACGTCCGAAAATTGCGATCATTTTAGGTTCAGCTTTAGGCGGAGTTGCCGATCGGGTTGAAAATAAAATAACAATATCTTATAAAAATATTCCGAATATGCTTCAATCTACTGCACCGACACATAAGGGAGAATATGTTTTTGGCAAGCTTGGGCAAAAATCCGTAATGATAGCCTCCGGTCGTTTTCATCACTACGAGGGCTACAGTTATGAGCAACTTGCAAGCCCGATCAGAATCATGAAGTTGGTGGGAATTGAAACATTAATCGTGACCAATGCCGCCGGTGCCGTTAACCTCAACTATAAAGTCGGCGACATTATGCTAATTGAAGATCACATCAAGTTAAACGGTCATAGCCCGATGCGCGGCCCGAATATTGACGAACTGGGCTCTCGTTTCTTTGATTGTACATACATTTACAAACCGGAATTGCTTGCTTTAGCCAGAAGCAGAGCAAATGCTCTGAATTTAAATAATATCCTGCAACAAGGAGTTTACTACTTCTGTCCCGGACCAAATTTTGAAACTCCGGCGGAAATCCGGGCTATTCGAGTTTTAGGTGGTGATGCTGTCGGTATGTCGACCGTAACAGAAACTTTAACAGCAGCTCATTGCGGCATCGACGTACTCGGATTGTCAATGATTACCAATATGGCAGCCGGTGTTACAACTGATTCATTGTCAGGTCAGGATGTACTTGAAACAGGCAAAAAAACTGCCGGGACCATTGCCGATTTAATTTGTGACATTGTAGAACATTTGGATATAAAAAATAATCATGTGAAGCCTACTGCTTAGTAGATGAGACAGAATGACATAGTTGTGGATTGATTGTCGATTATGAGAAACAATTGTTGTCATTGAGAAGAATAGAAGAAGTTTTGATGATCTCGCTGAAACGATGGACACATCTTGCAGTGTAACCCCACAGAACTTCATCTTTAATATGTTCAGGTAAATTATAAAACGGCAGCCACTTATTCAGATTATAAAACGGATAATTAATACCGTCTTTTATTTTTTCAAAAGGAAAGTTCGATTCGGGAATAGGTTTTGTTTCCAATTTATAAAAAGTCGGTTCGTGTTCAAGGAAATAATCCAGTTCTACTGTGTAAATATGATCTACTTCATAAGGATCAGGTTTCAAATCACTTAAATTATAATTCGGTAAATAGCCGACAAAACAATGCACAATATGTTGTTCGCTGATTGAAGTATCTATTTCACCCCATATTTCAATTTCATCAGCCGGTATTCCCATCTCCTCTTTTGTTTCACGTAAAGCTGCCCGAAGCGGTGTTTCCCCTTCTTCTATTCCCCCGCCCGGAAATGAAGATTCACCGGGTTGTCTGATCGTATTGCCTCTAACCTGAAATATTATATTCAATTTTCCTGCAATATCTATCAACAAAAGAATAATTGCAGCACGTCTTTGTTTGCCTAACGGCTTTCGCTCATAATTCTGAATAATGTTTTTAATTTGATTTTTCTTTATAGTTTTAATTTTTGTTGATTTTTCAGTGTTGGCTTTATCAAAGTTATTATTCATGGCGCGTTGTGCCTCTTGCTTTCAAAGTCGGTTTTAGTAAAATACGAGCAGGTTTGCGATGTTTAATTTCTGAGGCATCTTTGTTTGATTCATTTTTAGTAAAACTGATTTGTTCCAAAATTAACTTAACTGCAGAATAACCCATCTCATCTCTCGGCTGGGCTATAGTAGTTAAATTTATCATCGGTAGGCCGGAAAAATAAATATCATCATAGCCGACTACACCGAAATCTTCCGGAACCCGGATTTTTTTCTCATGGAGGTATTGCAGCACACCCAATGCAATATAATCATTACCGCAAAATACGGCGTCAGGCTTGATCGAACCCTGTTCTACAAGCATTTTAATTCGATCATAACCGCTTTGCAGATCAAAACCGCCATAACTGATCAATTCTTGCCGTACTTGAAATTCGTTTTCTTGTAAAGCTTGCTGATAAGCCAGAGATCTTAATTGATTAGCCGGAGATAAGGCAGCACCACCAATATAGGCAATATTCTGATAACCACATTTGAGGAGATGTTCGGTTGCCATTTTCCCTCCGGCTGAATGATCCATTTCAATAAAATCCGTTTCATTCTTATACGGATGCCAAAATACGACCAAAGGAATTTTGATTGAATCGAACGTTTCCGGTTTATAAAATGCGGACGGTTTTATAATGATTCCGGCAACCTGCTGACTTTGCATATGCTCCAACATATAATTTTCACGTTCGGTATCCCAACCTGTATTGCATGTGGTAACAATGTAGCCTGATTTATTTGAGGCTTCACTGATTGAACGTGATAACTCGGCAAAGAACGGATTTGAAACATCAGGAACTATTAAGGCAATATGATTGGTTCTTTGGGTAACTAAGCTCTGAGCTATCACATTAGGACGATAACCCATTTCTTCAGCCAGCTTCACAATCATTTTCCGAGTATCTTGATTAACATCCGCTTTGTTATTCAAAGCACGAGAAACAGTTGCATATGATACCCCTGCTCTCTTGGCAATATCTTTGATTGTAACCATGCATTTCCTTTTTGTTTATTATTATTTGATTTAACGTCATTAAAGTCCTTATGTTAATTATTTATTTATAATCAATATAACCTTGATCAACCAATAATTCAGCTGTTAAAACTGCGCCGCCGGCAGCTCCTCTCAAAGTATTATGCGAGAGACAGGCAAATTTATAATCAAAAATATTATCTTCTCTCAATCTGCCGATACTGACACCCATACCTTTACCGAAATTAGCATCCAATTTCGGTTGCGGACGATCATTATCTTCTAAATATTGCAAGAAAGGTTGAGGAGCTGTTGGTAATTTTTTTTGTTGCGGATATGGCATATATTCTGCCCAGGTTTTCAAGATGGCTTCTTTGGTTGGTTTTTCCGCAAATTTTACCGCTACGGATGCCGTATGACCGTCTTGGACGGGAACTCTGTAGCATTGTGCTGAAATAAGAGGTTTGCTCGCTAAAACTATTTCGGTTTGCTCTGAATTCAGTTTGCCCCAGACTCGTAGCGGTTCTTTTTCTGACTTCTCTTCTTCACCGCCGATGTAAGGAATAACATTATCATTGATTTCAGGCCATTCAGCCAGAGTTTTGCCGGCACCTGATACAGCTTGATAAGTTGAAACTAAAACTTTCTCGATTCCGTAATCAGCTAAAGGTGTTAAGGCAGGAACATAACTTTGGATTGAACAATTAGGTTTCACGGCAATAAATCCGGATTTTGTTCCCAGACGCTGTTTTTGATATTCAATAATAGCCGAATGCTCAGGATTAATCTCCGGAATAATCATCGGAACATCCGGTGTCCAACGATTGGCTGAGTTATTAGATACAACCGGTGTTTCAGTTTTTGCAATGGATTCTTCAAGAGCAATTAATACTGATTTTTCCATATCTACCGCACAGAAAACAAAATCTACCTGGTTGATAAACGAAGTTAAGTCTTCACTGCTTTGGACAACAATATTTTTAACCGCTTCAGGCATTACAGCATCGATTTTCCAACGACCTTGCATCGCTTCTTCGTATGTTTTTCCCGCAGATCTCGGAGAGGCGGCAATAGTTGTTGTTTCGAACCAAGGATGATTATCAAGCAATGTTAAAAATCTCTGACCTACATAACCGGTTCCGCCGACAATCCCGACTTTATATTTACGTTTCATTTTTTGTAAACCTCCTGTAATAATAATTATATTATTTTATCATATAATTATATGCGGAGGCAGGGTAAGATGAAAAATACTTTTTACTGGCTGGAAGAATTTTTTAGTTATTTTTCGGGTATCAAAGCCAGAGCACCCGGAACGATCCAAGAATACCGTTATGATTTGGAAATGTTTTTTCGGTTCTTAAAAAAACATCGTAATCTGGTTGCAGAGGATCAGACATTTGATGAAATCATAATCACCGACATAGACGAAGAATTCCTGCGTTCAGTTAAATTGAGTGAAATGTACCGTTTTATCGCCTGGTTGGGCAATGAACGTGATAACGGTCCGGCATCCAGATCACGTCGCATTTCCGCAATTCGAACATTTTATAATTTTCTTTCAACTAAAGCTAAAATTATTGAATATAATCCGGCAGCTGAATTAGAGTCGCCCAAACAAACCAAAAAGTTACCCAGATATCTTTCTGTTGATGAAAGTATTTCTGTATTGTCTGAAGCAGCAAATTCCGATGATCAATTTTCAAGTCGTGATTATTGTATTTTAACTCTATTTCTTAATTGCGGTATGCGGCTTTCTGAATTATGCGGCATAAATCTCAGCGATATTGCAGAAGAAACTTTAACTGTTATGGGTAAAGGAGGTAAAGAAAGAACCATATACCTCAATTCTATCTGCATACAAGCAATTGAGGATTACCTGCCGGAAAGGCTTGAGCCTAAACCGGAAGAGAAAAATGATCCACTGTTCGTCAGCAGGAATCGACGCCGCATTTCACAAAGAGCTGTCCAGAATATTGTAAAAAAATATATTATCAAAGCCGGTCTTGATCCCCAAAAATATTCCACACATAAATTACGTCATACTGCTGCTACCCTGATGTATCAATATGGTCAGGTCGATCTGCGCAGTTTGCAACAAATACTTGGTCATACCAGTGTTTCAACTACTGAAATTTACACTCATATCAATGATGAAATGCTGCATCAGGCGGTCGAGAATAATCCGCTGAATCTCTATCGCAAATCTGATTTCACTGAAAATTAATTAAAATAAAAGAGATTTTTTATAGGCAGTGCCAATGATTTTGCCCTATATTCATACAAGTTATAAAAAAACAATTTAAAATGGTAAACAAATGTTTAAATCAAAATTATGAAAATTAGGAAATTATGGAAAAACAAAATAATCTTTACTCTACAAATAAAACAATAAACAAAACCAAAATTTGTGCAATTGTAAATGTAACTCCGGATTCTTTTTCTGATGGAAATCAATATTACTATCCGGAAAAAGCAATTGAACATGGTTTAGATTTAATTGCTCAGGGTGCAGACATGTTGGATATCGGCGGTGAATCTACCCGCCCCGGCAGTACGCTGGTTTCCGTTCAAACGGAAATTGAAAGAATCGAGCCTGTAATCAAAGGCTTGAAACAAAAATCCTCTTTTCCTTTATCGGTTGACACTTGGAAATCAGCTGTTGCAGAACATAGTTTAAGTCTGGGTGTCGATATAATTAACGATATTACCGGTCTCCTGGGCGATCCGAATATGGCTGATCTGATCGCCGGATCAAATATTCGACCGCTCTATGTCTTAATGTTCAACCCTGTTCTGGCAAGACCTCAACATCCGAGCAGCCTGCATTTTCCTGAATTTTATTTAGATAATAACCAACCGGCTTTTACCATGACGGAATATGATAAAATGGCTGAAATATCGATTCTTGAAATCATGAAATACTATTTTGATAAAGCTTTGAATATTGCATCCAAAGCAGGTATTAAAAAAGAACAAATATATCTTGATCCAGGTATCGGTTTTGGTTTAACCCAAAAAGAAAATCTGCTATTAATTAATAATTTACCGGAAATCCACAAATTGGGCTTTCCGATATTTTTAGGAGTTTCCCGCAAAAGATTTCTGATTAACATTTTACAAGATGCTCAAATTGAAACTAATCCTGAAACAGATTCCGGATTTGCCAATCGTGATTTGGCTTCCGCCACACTGACTGCAATTGCAGCAAGCAAAGGTGTCGAAATTGTCAGAACTCACACCGTCAAAGCGCATCTTTTAGCCGCCAGAATCGGTGAAGCTATTTATCAAGCCGATTCTGCCGCTGATTTAGAACTGCCCAAATATAGCTGATTCTTTCAATCTGCAACTTTATCAAAGAATTTATTAAACCAATAAATTTAATGGAGACTCCAATAATTGTTTTAATCTTAATGAAAATTTAGCCGCATTTAAACCATCCAAAATTCGATGATCATAAGTTAAGCTTATTTTCATTTCATTTCTTTTTTCCAAATTATTATTATCATCTAAATAGAGCTTGTCATAGACCGCTCCAATTCCCACAATCAAAGAATCCGGTTGATTAATGATAGGAGTAAAAACATCTATGCCAAAAGCTCCCAGATTAGTGACAGTTATGGTCTGTCCGGACATATCGTCCGGTAATAGTTTACTGTGGTTAATTTTTTGAATTATTTCTTTCATCCTGGCAGAAA
The DNA here is from genome assembly GCA_012838135.1 of Clostridiaceae bacterium. GTDB lineage: Bacteria > Bacillota > Clostridia > Saccharofermentanales > DTU023 > UBA5436. The sequence continues at coordinate 91,649 of DUPV01000032.1, forward strand.
GTTCTGTTAAAGATAATTTATTGGCATTGTGGATAACCGGAACCAATAGGCCGCTTTCCATACCTACCGCTACTCCTAGATTAACATTGGCGGATATTCTAAACATTTCTCCGGAATCCGTTTCGATTATACTTGAACGGCTACCGGGAAATTCCATACTGGTTTTAATAACGCTTTTCATAATAAAATCGTTAATTGTAAAATGAATATCATCTGTCATTTCGTCGTTAATTTTTCTTCTCAATGTCAACAATTCAGTTACATCAACAATTGTCACCTGTGTTACTGCTGGAATTTCTCTGGAACTTTGAGACATTCTTTGCCCGATCACACGTCTCATATTATTTATAGGTATTATTTCATCATCTTCAGAAATAATCGTATCCGGTAATTGCTGCGCATCTTCTCTTTTATTTTTACAATCAATGAAATCAAGAACGTCTTGTTTGCGAATTTTTCCTGTTATCGTCTTTGCAACTTCCTTTAAATCTATATTATTTATTTCAGCAATATTAACAGCCACCGGTGTAGCTTCTATTTTATTCTCTTTGGCATATCTGAAAACATCATTAGAAAAAATCTGTTTTGCTCCTAAGGATTTTGAAATATCGTCAATATTTAAATTTTCGGTATTAGCCAGATATTTTGCATACGGAGTAGCAAGCGTATAAGTTTTTTCTAAATTGATAAATTCATTATCTGTTGATTCTGCAGAGGTTTGATCTTGATCTTGATCTTGTTTCTCATCGGTATCTTTTTGAATATCTGAAGAATCACTCTTTTCGGGAATCACCTCTCCTTCTTCGCCAATCCATCCCATGGTAGATAAAACAGGAACAGTCTCACCGGGCTTTGTTAAAAGAGAGAGAATTTTACCGCTGGCAGGGGCCTCAGCTTCCATCGATATTTTATCAGTTTCTATTTCCATAATCGGCTGGTTAGCTTCAACATTATCTCCTTCTTCTACAAGCCAATTTACTAAAACGCCTTCAGTCATTGACATCCCTTGTTTTGGCATGAAAATTGCTGTTGCCATTATATTTCTCCTTGTCAAAATCTATTTCAAATCGCCCAATGCTTCCCAAACTGCCTTTTTTATTCTTTCTACATTAGGTAAAACTTCAGCCTCTAAATACGGATTAAATGGAATCGGACAAAACATGCCGCCAACTCTTTTTATCGGTCCGTCGATATACATAATTGCCTTATCTGCAATGAGTCCGACAATTTCTCCACCAAAACCTCCAAATTCAACACCTTCATGTACAACTACAGCTCGGTGCGTTTTCTTTACACTTTCAATTATAGTATCAGTATCAAGAGGAACCAGTGTTCTTATATCAACAACTTCTACCTCATATCCTATTTCTGCGAAGTAATCTGCTACTTCCAAAGACATCTGAACCGTTCTTCCATAAGTAATAATAGAAATATCTTCACCTTTACGTTTAATGTCAGCTTCGCCAAACGGAATTAAATATTCTTCTGTTGGTACTAACCCCTTGACTCTATACAGAAGCTTCGGTTCTAAAAAAATAACCGGATTGTTATCACGTATTGCGGTTTTCAGTAAGCCCTTTGCATCATAGGGTGTGGAAGGCATCACTACTTTCAAACCCGGAATATGGGCATACAAATTCTCTAAAGATTGTGAATGTTGGGCAGCTGCACCTGTACCGCCGCCGGAGGCAGATCTGATGACCATTGGTACATTTATCTTCCCGCCAAACATATAGTGCATCTTGGCTGCTTGATTCATAATTTGATCTAAACAAACAGATACAAAGTCAGAAAACTGTAATTCCGCAATCGGTCTCATTCCGGTGACAGCTGAACCTACGGCTGTTCCGATATATGCAGCCTCTGAGATCGGTGTATCAATAATTCGTTCAGGACCAAATTCCTCTAACATTCCGCGTGAAACGCCAAAAGCTCCGGCATATACTCCAATGTCCTCACCCATTAAATATACTGAGTCATCTTTACGCATTTCTTCACTCATGGCGTCTCTGATTGCTTCAGCATATGTTATTTCAACATTTCCCATTAGTTACTCCTTTGACATAAAAAAGCTGAATACTATTAAAACTTGTTCATTCAGCGAAAACATTTTTCAAAACTTCTTCTGTTTTAGGCTGTGCACAATTTTTAGCAAATTCAATAGCCTTATCTATTCTCTTTTCCGCTTGATTTTTTATTCTATCAAGTTCTTCTTCACTAAAAATGTTTCTCTGCAATAATTCTCTTCTAAAATTTTTAATAGGACATTTCTCTTTCCAATGGTCAATTTCTTCTTTTGAGCGATATAAATTACCATCACTTTTTGAATGACCGGAAATTCTATATGTATGCTCAACAATCATCACCGGACCTTGTTTAACTGCACGTGCACGTGCTTCTTTTACAGTAGAATAAACTGCCGCAATATCATTGCCGTCAACTTCATAACAAGGCATATCAAAAGGTATTGCGCGTTTTGTTAAATCAGAATTACGCGTAACTTTTTCGATTGATGTAGACATACCGTAAGTATTATTAATCGTAACAAACATGACAGGCAAATCCCAGGCGGCAGCTAAGTTCAGAGACTCAAGAACAGCTCCCTCATTATTCGCACCATCACCAATAAAACAAGCACAAACTCTATCCAAACCTTTTGCTTTACAGCTAAATGCCGCTCCGCAAGCTAAAGGACCATTTGCTCCGACAATACCATTAGCTCCCAATAAGCCCTTAGAAAAATCCGCAATGTGCATTGATCCACCACGCCCATTACACAAACCTTCTTCTCTGCCAAGGATCTCTGCCATCATTAAATCTAAATCACAACCTTTGCCAATAGCTTGTCCATGTCCTCTATGAGTTGCATAAGCATAATCATCATCATTTAAGGCAAATGTTGTGCCGATACTGGTCGCTTCTTCGCCAATGCCCAGATGCATTGTTCCATGAACCAATCCCTGGGCAAACAACCAAAATATTTTTTCTTCAAAATAACGAACTAAATACATATACCTCAACATTTTAGATAACAATTCCGTGTTATGCCAAAACTCTTCCGGTACTCCAACTGTAATAGGAGCACTAACTTTTATTGTTTTATTGTTATTAACCATTAAATTCCTCCTTGCATGAGAACTGATATCTATTGGTAAATAGAATAATAAATCGTATTTTTACTGTAAGTTTCCAATTGCAAATTTCCCGTTTAATAACTGCTTTTTAAGATTATCTTATTAAAAAATATTTTATCACTAAAAAATCAGAGCGAGTTATTAATTTTGTAAAATTCAAAAAATACCGTTATTTTTTCCAAATAATATAAACATATAGTTGAAAATCTCATTTTAGCATTAGACTAGATAAATAATTCTGCGTAGTGCAGGTAAATCTTGAATAATAATCGTACGGTTACCGATGAAATCAATATAACCTTTATTGCGAAATTCATTTAATTTACGGGTCATTGTTTCGCGTGTCAATCCGGCATAACTGCCCATTTCTTCCCGATTAATAGATAGTTTCAAATAGATCTGATTATTTTTCTTAATTCCGTATGAATCAATTAAACTGATTAAAAGTCCTGCAACTTTGATTTCCGCGTTTGATGCTGAAAGCCGAGATATAAGAGATTCTGCCCAGCGAATACGATCAAAGGATTTCGCTAAGATGTCTATTAAAGAATCTACTCTGTTTAAAGCAAATTTAGCAAATACATTTTTACCAATTTGTCCAATTATACTCTCTTCAAGAGTTTCACCCAAATATAAATAATGATCACCACTTAATATATTTAAACCACCGACAAAATCACCCGGATTATAGATGTAAAGAATTTGATCACGCCCATCAGGCATTAATTGAGTGATTTTCATTCTGCCGGAAATAACAATGTACATTCGATCAGCAGAATCTCCGGGTCTGAATACAATTTGATTACGTACGAAATTAAGGATTTTGACACTTGAATCGAGTTCGACATACTCAGCCTCGGTCAAACCTTGAAACAAGCTCCATGTCCGCGGATCTTCGGTTACTTTTTTTATATTTGATTTTTTAGGATTTAAATATTCCGGCATAGTTTTTCAAATTTCCGGTAAAACAATTACGGTTAAACATCCTGCATCAAAGCTTATTTCCACTTCTGCTGTTCTTTTGTAAGCAGCATTTTTGGCCAGATTGCTGATCCCTAAAGAATATCCTGATTTTAAATCATGTTGATTTAAAGTATATTCACTATTACACACATTGACATTTTTTACCACTTCACTCATTGCCAATAATGAAAAAGTATATTTCCTTGTTAAATTTGATCCGGTACACGGCCAATTCAACTTTAAATTGTGAGGACCGTTTAAGATCCATTGCAGAGCCAAACCGTCAGATAAGATGAAATCAGCTTGTGAAGAAAATCTTTTGGCCAGCAGCTGATTATTCAATAAATGATCATAGCGTGAGCCGAAAACTGCTAATAATCCGATTACCGGTTTAGTTCCCTTGAAGTCAAACCTTTGACCGGACAGCACTTCTTCAATTGCTAATTCTGAATCAGTAAAGTTTTTTTGCCTGGGAAATTTCATTATATCAATTTGCCATTGTTCAGCTTTGACCAAAGCATCATCTCTAACTGAATCAAAATCACCTAAAACCAAATCCGGTTTTAGATTTAAATCGATCAAATGATTTAAACCTCCGTCAACTGCAACCAAATATGTTGCACTGTGAACTAAATGATTGAATCCTTCTTGATCAGCAATTTTTCCACTGAGTATAATAGCTACATCAAGCATTAACCTGAGTATCCCTTTTCTGCTAATTCTCGCATTAAAGCTATTTCTGTAACTCGATCCTTCTTGTTGAATATTCCGCTACCGGCAACAAAAGCATTAGCACCGCAAGCAGCAACTCTTTCGATATTATCCCTGGTAATACCGCCATCTACCTGCAAGAAAATATCGTATCCGGATTGATCAATCATTTTACGCATCCTACGAATTTTATCATCCATTGAATCTATGTAGTATTGACCGCCAAATCCCGGATTAACTGTCATAATCAAGACTAAATCCAAATATGGCAAATGCTCATACAAAGTCTCTATCGGTGTTCCGGGATTGATCGCTATACCGGCAGAACAACCTAATTCTTTAATTCTCTGGAGCGATCTGTTCGCATGTACAGCTACTTCTTGATGAATTACCAAAGAATCTGCACCAGCCTCAACAAAAGCTTCAAACCAATCGTCCGGTTGTGAAACCATCAAATGAACATCTAACGCCAAATCAGAATAAGGTTTTATCGCAGATGCAACAATAGGTCCAAATGACAAATTAGGCACAAAATGTCCGTCCATTACATCAAAATGAAGCCAATCGGCAGTACTGACAGTTGAAATATCGGACACTAAATTTGAAAAATCAGCTGACAATATACTTGGACAGATTACTACATCACTATTTTTGTTTTTAGTTAACATAGGCCTCTCTTTTAAAAATAATTATCTAAACTGCAATCCTTCTTATCGTACTATACTTTCTATTACTCTTTATCACTTATAATCTCTTCTAATACATATTATCATAAAAAGAATCAATTTCACGACGTAAAAACTGATAACGCTTAAGTCTTTCAGGGTTTATTTGTTCAGAACCGGCTGCTAAAACCGCACATCCCGGTTCTTGAAGATGTGTGCAATTATTAAATCTACAATATTCAGATAACTTTTTTATTTCAGGATAGCCATCAGCAAATTGGGCTCCGGTAATATCAATTTCAGCCAAGTTAATTGTTTGAAAACCTGGTGTATCTGCTACATAGCTTATTCCGGTAGGAAATAATTCGATATGACGCGTCGTCTGCTTACCTCTACCGGCTTTATTTGATAATTCTCCAGTTTCCATCAATGAATCCTCAAAAAGCAGATTTAAGTAGGTAGATTTTCCGACCCCGCTTTGCCCGGCAAAAGCCACAATTTCACCTCTTATATCTTTTTTCAATCTGAGCAATTCGGCTTCATTGGAAAAACCTAATTGATAAATCGGAAAACCGGCAGGACGATAATTATCAAGAATTGCCGCAACACTGGAATCATCTATATCGGTCTTAGTTAACAAAATGTAGGGAGCAATATTCAATATATTAGCATATGCTGTCATACGATCAACCAGATAGAAGTCAGGTACAGGCAACTCGGCAGATACAGTGATTAACAAAATATCCAGATTTGCCATAGGCGGTCGTTTCAATTCATTTTTACGCGGTAATATTTTCTCGATGATAAACGGGATATCCGGATCTCCCGAAGCTGAATATTCAACCAGATCACCCGGCAAAGGAGTTATTTTATTCTTGCGAAAAATACCTCTTGGCACGGCAATGCCTTCAAAATAAGGTTCATAGCGATGTAAGCTATATCGGCCTGCTATACCTTTTACAATTACCGCTTGATTGGTATTTAATTTTTTCATTTTGGCTTAAAACCTGCCATTATCTTAACTATCTCCTTCAGTTGATCCAGGCTGAGGTTCAGGTTCGGGTTCCGGCTCGGAAACCGGAGTAGTTGTTGGTGTTGTAGTCGAAGGCGTTGTAGTTGGAGGTTCCGTAGTTGTTGTAGGCGGTTCTGTCGGATTTAACATTTGCTGATAATCCGTATAAGTGCCGAGCGTAAAGAGAACTTCGTTTACACCGGTTAAATTTGTACCAGGACTGACCGATTGTCTTAGAATATAAGCTTTTTCCGGATTAGTCTGATGATATGCTTCAGATTTTGATGCTTCGCTAATATATGTAACTTTAATATTATCAGGAATACTATCAGCATTCCAATTAGTAATCTCATTGTATGCGACATTCCATGTTTTTCCCACAAAGTTTGGCATGCTTGTAACACCTTTCGATGTAGTCGCTTCTGTAGGATTCATGTATTCATCATATTGCTTTGATGTTCCGTAGGTAACAGCAACTTCGGAATTTGTTCTGACTATCACACCCTCAGCAGGTGATTGTTTAATAATAATTCGATCTTTTTCTGCTACACTGCCATCAATACCGGTAGCTTCACCAATATTTAAATTTGCATCGGAAAGAATTTGCATTGCAGCTTCCCATGTATAGCCGATGATATAGGGTACTTCAGTTGTTGCCGCAGTTGCATCAGTCGGACCTTCAGATACATAAATAGTGACCTTTTCACCGGGTGGTAAAGCACTGCCGGGTCGAGGCAGTGAATTTGTCACTGTATTCTCGGAATATGTTTCAGAACTTTCATATTTAATTAGCACATTGTATCCCATACTCTCCAGTAAAGAACTGGCTTTTTCTTTGGTTTCGCCAATAACATCCGGTACATATAGAATTTCACTACCGGCACTGACTTTCAACATTAACTTATCTTTGCCGATAAAGAATTTTTGTTTAGGTTTAGGATCTTGGGCATAAATGTTCCCCTTAGTAACATCATTGGTTTTCCATTCTATAAATAAGTCCTTTTCAATTTCCAAGCCATATTCATTAATTAAATTATTAGCGACAATCTCTATGTTTTCGCCCGTATAATCTTCCAGTACAAAAAAGTCTTTGGCGTTTTGTGAATTTGATTTTTTAATGGAATTAATTAACCAATATAAACCGGCTATTACAACAGCAACTGTAATCACAATTATCGCTACGACAACCGAAGTACCTCTGGTTCGCGTTCTTCGACTTTGGTGCAAAGATGATTCCAATTCATGAATTTTTTCAAAATTTGAGCCTTTGCCTTGACCTCCGAGAGCTGATGATGCTTCAACTCGATTACGATTTCCAATAACTACTCCGTATCTACCTTGTGGATTTTTTAAAAAAGCATCCAACTCATTCACAAAGGCCCTTGCAGAAGGATATCGATTGCCGGGGCTTTTTTGGATTGCCTTAAAAATTATGTTATCCAGCGAACGCGGTAGCTTTGGATTGTATCTGCTTGGGGGATCCGGCATTTCTTGCAATTGTTTGATCGCAACCGCAACTGAAGAATCTCCGTCAAAAGGCAATTCACCGGTCAACATTTCATATAACATAATACCTAATGAATATAAATCTGATCTCTCTGTTACATGACTGCCTCTGGCCTGTTCCGGAGAAAAATAATGCACTGAACCGAATGCCACACCACCTGTTAAAGTAATTGTATTGGCATTAGTGGTTCTGGCAATGCCGAAATCGGTAACCTTGGCAACCATATCTGATGTAATCATTACATTTTGAGGTTTCATATCTCGATGAATCACACCTCTTTTATGAGCATGCTCCAAAGCCAAACCGATTTGAACCATTAAAGGCACAGCTAAATGATAATCCAAAGCACCCTGCTCACGAATCAAATCTTTTAAAGTTTTGCCTTCGACGTATTCTTGTACTATATATCTGATTTCATTATCTTGACCATAATCAAGAACAGCAACAATATTCGGATGATCAAGACTTGCAGCAGCTCTTGCTTCAGTAGCGAAACGTCTGATAAATTCCGGATCATCAGACAATTCATCACGCATAACTTTTAATGCTACGTATGACTTGCTTTGCAAGTCTTCAGCCATATATACATGTGCCATTCCGCCTTGTCCCAGAGTTCGTATAATACTGTATCGTCCCCCTAAGACTGTGCCGGATGCCAAATATTGCTTGTTGACTTTCATTTAGCCCTCCAAATGACAAAATCACTCATACAGTACTACAATAGTAGTAATATTGTCTTTGCCGCCCTCTTTATTTGCTTTATCAATTAATATTTCGCAAATATTTTCCGGTTCATTGTATTGGGCAAGCGTATTCTCAATTTCATTTTCTCCGACATAACCATGTAAACCATCACTGCACAATAAATAGCGATCTTGTTTTTGTAAGTCCATATGAACGATATCAGGTCTTAAATACCCTGATGAACCAAGTGCTTGAGTTAATACATGTCTTTGCGGATGTGTATAGGTTTCAGCTTCGGTAATTGTTCCCGCTTCGATCATTTCATGAACAACTGTATGATCTATGGTCAAACAATCTAAATACCTGTCACGTAATAAATAGCAACGTGAATCTCCAATATGACCGATATAGACACTGGATTGATAAAAAATTGCAATAGTTAATGTGGTTCCCATACCTTTATTTTTCGGAGTTTCCAAAGAAGTTAAATATACTTTGATATTTGCTTTTTGAATAACATCGTTTAAAAGATCTTTAATTTGTTGTGGTTCATTCTCGGACGGTAAATCTTTGCTCAAACGAGTTTGACAATATTCAACGGCAATTTTGCTGGCCAATTCACCATTAAGATGACCGCCCATCCCGTCAGCAATAATGCAAACAAAAGGATAATCTGCCTCAAACGTAACAAAACCGTAATTGTCCTCATTGCCTTCACGTATAAGTCCAATATCAGATAAAGCAGCTACTTTAAACTTTTTCAACATATTTAAATCTTTCATATTAAACCATTAACAATCACAATTTTATCTATGATTGCAAATTCTTATTTTAGCATTAAGCCTAGGTAGAGGCAAGCTTTACGATTAACACCAAATTAAGCCGTTAATTGCAACTTAAACTGAAATTCAATTCTGTACAATGTTATTTGTTTTCATCAGGCTGCAGCCTGATGAAAACTTTCGGCACTGCATCCTCCCAATATTTTTCTGGGATATTTGTTGATAAACTCTTCCAACTGTTTTATTTCACTTGCTGATATGCTCTTTAATTTCGTTCCTTTGGGTATAAAATAACGTATAAATCCATTCAGATTCT
>DUPV01000033.1 GCA_012838135.1 Clostridiaceae bacterium
ATTTCCTTTATCAGGGGCATTAGATTCAATTTCATTTATTACTACTCCTTGTTCTTGTGCATGTATAACACTAAAACAATTTATTGACAACAAAAGTACTAAGGCTAGAATTACAGATGTAATTTTTGTTTTTGTCTTTTTTACTATCATAAAAAACTCCTCAAATTATTACCTTTTTCCTAAATATATACTTAAAATATTTGTTTCATGTAAAGTTAATGTAATATTTATAGGAAAACCAGGTTATGAAAATAAAACAACAAATAATATTGCAGGTAACTCAGGTAATTGCTGAAGATAAATGTTTGACTTATTTCTTGAGAACAAGCTCTACTCCTACCCAAGACAATGTTTTAATTAAAAAAGCTACTCAAATAATCTGAAGAATATCAAATATATATGAGAAGCCCTTGTCGTCATATTTTTCATTTACAACCCGAAATAGCAGGTTTAACCAAAGGAAATGCACACTATTTAAGGTTGAACCATAGATTTGCGGCATAAACTTAAAAAGTGTGCATGTTAATAATTACCAATTGATAATATATAATAAATTAATCGTTTTCATTTTTTAATGATTCGAGAATGTTCTTTTTGTTGAATTGACGCAAGGCATAAATCATACTGATTGCAACAAACAGGAACACTGAAACACAGACGATTGCTATTGCAAGCCACGGTATTGCATAGGATTGTTCAACACTGCGATCAATTGCCCGGTAAATAAGATAAGAAACTCCAAGCGACAACGGTAACCCCCACAATAATGACCTTGTTCCATATAACAAACATTCGTATATCATCATTTTACGTATGCCTTTATTTGACATACCGACACTTTTGAGCATAGCAAAATCCCGTGTCCTCAAGTTGATATTTGTCGTGATCGTATTAAATACATTGGTCAAAGCAATTAACGAAATCAAAACGATAAAACCGTAACAGAAGATATTGACTATTGTTACTAAATTTTTATTGTTTTGACGATATGCGACATAATTAACATAGTCACCTCTATTTGCCAATTCAGCATTATATTGAGCTAAAGCATTTTCTGTTTGCTGATGATTATCCGAGTTTATATAATAATTAAAATTCAATAAATCTGAATTGATTGCTAAATCGGACATTTTGCTGATCGGGAAAAACAGTGTTACATCCGCATTCCTTTGATTATCGAGAAAACCCGGCATTTTATCCGCAAAGTATTCCAGTTCAATCACTTGTTTTGACTCAAAAGCTTCTGATAAAGGTACTTCTTGCATTGTATTTTCAGCATAATTTCTGAAAATAAACAATGATGAACCTGCGGAGTCTTCCTCTAAAACAACTTCACTTAACTGATTTTCCGGAATTTCTTGTAAGTTCACGAGTTCAATTTTACTTTTTCCACTCGTATTAAATACATCGTATGTAATATATTTCCTTGCTGACATATCCATAAAAAATGCATTGTTTTTAATAATCGGTAACAGTTTGGTCGAACTTAAATATTCAGTGAAATCCACATTAAACGGTACCAACATTTCAGCAAAAATATCATCTTCGATAAAGACGGTGTTGATCGAAAGCATGAATTTTTCTTGTTGGCCTTCCCTGATTCGGTATGTATTATTATATGTGCTCAATTCCTGAACAATCCGCTCAACATATTCAGCTGTTAAATCTTCTTTATTAATTAAATAATCTTGCCACAAAGAAGCTGCATAATTAACTGTGGTCACATGGTCTAAATCTTTGATTCGGTCATACACCGTGTTCAGCTCTTCTATAATTGCGTTATGATCTTCAGCTTCCGGTCTGGAATAATATTCCAAATCTGAAACTGCAGTTGTATAAATATTGTCAAATGAATCTGTCATCATTGAAGTAAAAGTATAAGCTGAAATAAAAAGTAGAATACTCAAGCTCAAACTGACAATCGTTGATCGATATTTTTTTCGGCTGCGTTTGAAATACTTAACAGCAATATATGCCGGCAAACCGAATAATTTATAAGTTGCTTTGGAAACCTTCACCGGTTTAGCAACTATATCTTGAGTTTGACGAATAGCATCCATTACTGTAATACGCGCAGCACGTTTTGCAGGTACCCAAGCTGAAATCAAAACCGTAAATATCGCTAATAAAATCGAAGCAATAACAGCTTTACTCGATATTATCAGGTCTAAACTGATATTTGTAATATTTGAAGATGTTATCATGTCTTTTATAAGATCGCTAACTACCATCAATGTTAGCTTTATACCTAACAAGCCACCTAATATACCTAATGGAATACCTATTAAACTGATCATCATTGCTTCAGTTAAAACTGTCCGTTTTAATTGTTTCTTACTGGCGCCGATTGAGGATAATAAACCGAACTGTTTAGTTCTTTCAGCCAAAGAAATGGTAAAGGCATTATTAATTAAAATAATCGAACTGATTAAAATCATCACTAAGAAAATAATGGATAAAGTTAAAAGTGTGGCATTAAAATTATCATTTGCGCTGAGTCCGTAATATCTTAATAATTCATTATGTACTTCAGAAGTTCCTTCAACCGGATATTTATTCTGAAACTCAAAAACTTGTTTCGGATTATTAAATTCCAGATAATAACTATTTAAATAAGATTCAGCAGTTTGATCGATTGCTGTTATCGCAGTATAGCCCGGTGCACTATAATTTTCTAATCCGTAGCGTTTAAAAAAACCGGTTATTATATAAATTTTGTTTTCTGTATCTCTTAATTCTTCAGTCGGGTTTTCTTCGTCTAACCAATACGAATCATCCTGGGATAATTCTTGTGAGTAATCTCCTGGTTCTTCGTTTATAATTTCACTATCTGCATTACCTGCATAATATAATCTATCGCCGAGCGAAAAACGTTTGCCTACTTCTAAATTTAACTGATCACCGATTTTGAACTTTTCAATTCTGCTGTCTAAAAAATGTTGCGGTAAAATAATTTCATTCGGCTCACTCGGCATTTCACCTTCAGTTAAATATAACGGCACCATATCCGTAAAGTCAGAGCTGACACCCATGATATAAAGATACGGCTTATATGGATTCTCGCTATCTATTTTGGCATAGCCGATTTCCTGACTTGAAACATAGTTTTTGACATCAGGTGATTCTAGCATTTCAGCTGCTTGTTCCTGATTTACTCTTTCATATCTGATTTCCCAAGAACCTCTTTGGGCAATTTCACTTTTTGCCAAATAGCTTTGAATACTTGCGATCAAAGAAGTGAGACCGCTGATCATGGCAGTCGCCAAAATTACACCGATAATTGTAATAATTGTACGGTTGCGGTTTTGCTTCATATTACGAAATGATAACTTTGAAAAAATACTCATCTTTTTAACACCTCTGATTTGTTACATTTTGCAGCATGACAAATTTGAAAAAACTCATTTTTTAAAATCTTGGATTTGGCTAATGTTATGAAATACAACTTAGGAAAAACACTTATTGCCTGACTGTCTCATCTCGAATGATTTTTCCGTCTTCTAAAGCAATAATCCGATCCGCTTGCAGTGCTATATCTTCGTCGTGAGTAATCAAGATTATAGTTTGCTTGTATTTGTCATTAGAGAGTTTTAATAAGTTGACTATTTCTTGTGAATTTTTGCTGTCCAGATTACCGGTAGGCTCATCTGCCAATACAACTGAAGGCTGATTGATTAAAGCCCGACCGATTGAAACCCTCTGCTGTTGTCCGCCGGACAATTGATTCGGCAAATGCTTTTCTCGACCTCTTAATTGCAAAGTTTGCAAAAGATCGGCCAAATAATCCTGATCAACTTTTTTGCCATCCATTAAAACAGGTAAAGTTATATTTTCCTCCGCATCAAGAACCGGAATCAGATTATAAAATTGATAAATCAGACCTACCTGACGCCTTCTGAAAATTGCCAATTGTTCATCATTTTGACTATAAACATCTTGCCCGTTAAGAAAAATCTGACCGGAAGTCGGCTTATCTACTCCGCCAATTAAATGCAATAAAGTGGATTTGCCACTGCCTGATGCACCAACAATTGCAATAAATTCTCCACGATTTACTTTAAAAGAAACATTGTCTAAAGCTCTAATTTCATTCTCACCTTGTTTATATATTTTCGATAAATTTCTAACATCCAATAATTCCATAAAAGCCTCCTATGAAATTTTTCAATAATTATTTCAGTTAAATTTTCATGCTTCAACAACTGAGTAGTTACACACCCAATTTCGTATAAAAGCATTTTCTATTGTTTACAGTTTAGAGAAATGAAGTGTCAATCAAATGACTCTCAACTGACAAAAACGTCACTTAAGCCAATTTAATATTTTCTTAATAATTGATTGTTGTATTAATATGATTGAATAAGAAACAAGATTTTTGAGTTATTTATAAAAACGAAATGTAAACAATGCTCCACCGTGAGCCTTATTGGTTGCTTTAAGCGTTCCACCCTGTTCATGAATAATTTGACGAGCCAGTGCCAAACCGATTCCGATACTATCAGCAGCGGCATTTTTGCCGCGATAAAAACGTTCAAATAAATGTGGCAAATCTTGCGGATCAAAACCTGTACCGTTATCTTCTACAGTTATTTCAAAGTACAAGGGATTATCATGACTTTTGAGCTTAATGACTCCGGCTGCAGAACAATGTTCTAAACAATTTTTGATTACATTAGTTAATGCTTCAGCAGTCCAGAAAAAATCACATTGTAATTCACCTTGAATGTCAATTTGCAAATCTGTGTTTTTTAATTCAAGTTTTATTTCCAAAGGCTGAATTGCTTTGGTAATTAAGTCAGCCGCCTTAACAGTTTCACGGCGAAAAACAATTGCACCGGCATCCAGTTTCGCAATAATTAATAAATTATCCAATAAACGTTCGATTTGATTTAACAGGCGATAAATATCCTGCATAATCAATTGATAATTTTGCCGGGATAACTCTTTTTGCTTTAATCGATTAAACAACAGATTCAAAGAAGCCAACGGTGTTCGCAGTTGATGTGAAACATCGGCTAAACTATCCGCTAAAAAATGTTTGTCTTTGACTAACAATGCTTGTTGTTCGCGCATGCGGATTAAGATTTTTTCTATATTTGAGGCTAAAATACTGAGCTCACCCTCAGTATAATCATCAAGTTTTAAATTGAGATTATGGTATAAAATTTGATCTAAATTTTCTCCTAAGCGGGCAAGTCTTTGATAATAACGATATTTATCGATTAAATAATAGCCTTGCCAAAACAGACTGCTAAAAGCTACAAAAATTGCCGCCTGTAAATCGAGTATGAACAAAGCAGCAATTATCAAAGCAACACTTATTAACAGACTGGCTAGCAGAGATTTTTTGATTTCCGGATTACGCAGAAGCTTTAACATCATTTCAATCCATTCAATTCATTCCGAGCATCATCTGAATTCATTTCAATCCATTCGATAACCCAAGCCGCGAATTGTTTTGAGAATAATCGGATTTTTAGCATCGTCTTCAATTTTTTCTCTCAACCTTTTGACATAAACTGTTAAAGTGTTGTCTTCGACAAATTCCCCGGACAGATTGAAGATTTCCTCCAATAAAACGTCACGACTGATTATTTGTCCCCGATTATTAAGAAAAATCAAAAGCAATTTATATTCTAAAGCAGATAAGGCAACTTCCTGGTCGTTTTTCCAAACTATTGCCCTTTGAGTATCAATTTTCAAGGTGTCGATTTGCAAAAGAGTATTCTTTTGTCGGCGTCTTAATACATTTTTGATTCGGGAGATTAATTCACGCGGTCTGAACGGTTTTGCAATGTAATCATCGGCACCAAGTTCCAAACCTGTAACCGTACTATATTCATCACCTAAAGCGCTCAAAAAAATCACCGGAAGGTGATATTTTTCTTTAATCATCGAGCATAAAACAAAACCATTACCGTCAGCTAAATTGATATCCAACAAAACCAAATCAAAAATATTAAGATCCAATTTCTGCAAAGCCAATTTTTGACCTTCTGCCGACTCAATAAAAAAGCCTTCACTTTCTAAAAATGAAGTTAATTGCTTGATTAATTCCTGATCATCCTCAACTAAAAGTATTTTAGTATTCATTCCAATTAAATGTCATTTTTAAACATCAAATCCGGTTCAATGTTTTCTTCATGATATAATTTTATGTTTTTTAATCTTCTTCAGTTCAAGAGTAAAAGCGGATCAATATCTTATACATCAAGTGTTTTAAGTATAATTATTTTCACTATAATTCAACAGTAGAGATAATCAACATTGGACGACGTTTGGTAAGTTCAAATAAAACTTGTCTGATTTGTTGATGAAGTTGACCTGAATCGATTCTATCTTTCAGGTTTTTATTTTTTACTTTTTTCTTGCGATTAGATTTTTCAACAAAACTATTAATTTTGCTATGACAAATTTGAATCACTTGATCAATTTCACTCTCATAAATGAAGCCTTTAGCTTCAATAATCGGTTCAGCAGCCAAACGATTACTGGTACTATCAATTACAATAAAGATTGCAACCACACCGTCATCAGCTAATAAAAGTCGATCACGCAAAACTAAATCATCAATTCCGCCAATACCGGAACCGTCTATCAAAATTCCTGCCGCTTCCGTGAACCCGACCACTTCAGCATGCTGATTGTTTAATTCTAAAATATCTCCGTTATTGAGCAAAAAGATGTTTTCTCGTTTAACTCCCAAACTCTCGGCAATTTTTGCATGATGATATAAATGACGATATTCACCGTGGGCAGGAATAAAATATTTCGGTTTTAACAGATTCAACATCAGTGCCATTTCACCGCTATAAGCATGACCGGAAACATGAATATCAGCCAAATCCTCATAAATTACATTCGCTCCGCGTTTAAATAACTCATTGATTACTCGATAAATCGCTTTTTCATTACCCGGAATCATACTGGACGACATCAATACCGTATCACCCTCTTCGATTGCAACATCGCGATGTTGTGAATAAGCCATCCGCGTTAAAGCCGACATCGGTTCACCTTGGGTACCGGTTGTTATAATTACAAGTTCTTGCGGTGAATAATTGTTTATTTGTTTAATATCGATAATTGTATTTTTATCAAAATTAATATATCCCAAAGAGCTGGCAGCCTCAAAAGCATTAAGCATGCTGCGACCGACCATGGCAACCTTACGATCAAATTGTTCCGCTGCGGTGATTATTTGTTGCATCCGAAAAATATTCGACGAGAATGTACTGACAAAAATCCGGCCTCGGATTTTGGCAAATAATTCGGTAAAAGTTTCACCGACAATTTGTTCCGAAGGACTGAATCCGTCAATCTCCACATTCGCACTTTCGGAAACCATTGCCAATAATCCTTCAGAACCGATTTGGGCTATCCGATTTAAATCAATCGGCAAACCATGGACCGGTGTATAGTCAATTTTAAAATCACCCGTATGAAAAATATTGCCGACCGGTGTTTCAATTAAAAGAGCACAAGCATCCGCAATACTATGATTGACATGAACAAATTCAACATTAAATGCACCGGCACGAATTCTCGCGCCATCATTCACCACATGCAAATCCGGATTCTTGATTGCACTGCCTTGATCTCTTGCCCCCCGACCGGAGTCATTCAATTTATCCTCAACCAGTTTAATAGTCATTGCGGTGCCATATACCGGAACCTTATGTTCACGCAAAAACCAAGTAATTGCACCAATATGATCCTCATGACCATGAGTCAAAAATAATGCTCTGACACGCTCTTTTTGATTTTTTAGCCAACTGAAATCAGGAATAATCAAATCCACACCCGGCATGTCCTCATCCGGAAAACCGATGCCTACATCAACAATTATAATATCATTGCCCCATTGGAATGCTGTCATATTCTTTCCGAATTCTCGCATTCCTCCTAGCGGTACAATTTTTATTCTGGATTCAGTGCCAAATAAATTGCGATGTGTTTCAGTAGGATTTTTACTCATTCAGACCCCTTTTCAAAAAATATAAATTATTATACGTTTGATAAATCTGTTTTAATCAGATTTCTATTCTAACAGATTCTAACAGAATTTTTAGTGAAATATCATTTTATAAAATTAAAACAAGTTGAAAATTCAAACTCATACTGCTAAAATCTCCATATTGAAATTATTAAACTGCCGATTGGTGTAATGGTAGCACACCTGACTCTGACTCAGTTTGTGAGGGTTCAAATCCTTCATCGGCAGCCATTCAAACTCAAAACAGATCCCAAACATCCGACAAAAATTAACAAGCCTTCTTATCTGGGATTAGCTGTTACTTTGGCAGACAGTTTATCGTCATGATTTGCAAAAACGTTAATGACCTCTTTGAACGCTGGTAACACCGGAAATGGCCTTGATTCTACCTATCACTTTTTCGAGTTCAATATTATTATTAATCTTGACTGTCAAAATCAGGCTTGCGGTCATATCTTTAGCTGATTTGAGGTTACCTGAAACAATTCCGATATGTTCTTCTGCAATTGCGTTGGATATATCCGCCAATAAACTTTGGCGATCTCTTGCGGTAATATTTAAATCTACATAGAAATCTTTGATACTATCTTCTGTCCAATTCACTTCTATCAGTCTGGATGCCTGTGCCGCATCTTCCGGTGAACGATCGCTTTTTTCGATTAAACTTCTAATGTTGGGACAATTTGTACGGTGTACACTTACCCCGGCACCTCGAGTGATGAAGCCGACAATTGAGTCGCCCGGAACAGGGCTGCAACAACGTGCCAATTTAACCAACACATTATCAATACCGGTAACGGTAACACCGGGATCACCAACTCTCTTGCGTTTTTTACGCTCTTCAACATCACTCGGATGAGCTTCTTTCAGCATTTCCTCTCTGGATAAAATTGTATCAGGGCTATAAACAACTTCACCTCGGCTATTAATGCGATAACCAAGTTTTGCTCGTTCTTCATCCGATAAAGATTTAAGATAATTGTTTTTCAAACGCGGAATTACTTTGCCGAAGGAAATTCCACCATAACCGATTGCTGCAAACAAATCTTCCAGTTTATTTAATGAATGTGCTTCCAAAATCGGATTATAATATTCTTTTTGTAATAATTTAGTTGGTTTAAAGCCAATTTTTTCAATTTCACGTTCCATGATCTCCCGACCGCGCGATATATTATCGTCACGCATTTGACGTTTGAACCAATTTCGTATTTTGGATTTAGCCGAATTAGTTGCTACAATATTTAGCCAATCCCTGCTTGGTCCCTGAACCTTATCCGAAGTCAAAATTTCAACAATATCTCCGTTACGTAGTTTATAATTTAACGGAACCATTCTGCCATTTACTCTGGCACCATACATGGAATTGCCGATTTCACTATGTATTTGATAAGCAAAATCAATCGGTACTGAACCTGCTGTTAATGACTTAACATCACCTTGAGGCGTAAAAACGAATACTTCGTCCAAAACCAAACCGGTTTTCAACAGATCCATAAACTCGGAAGCATCACTCATATCATTTTGCCATTCCAAGAGTTGTCTCAACCAAGTTAATTTATTCTCCAGTTCCTCATTATGTCTGCCGGCACCACGCCCTTCTTTATACAGCCAGTGAGCTGCTATGCCATATTCAGCTGTACGATGCATATCAAATGTTCGAATCTGCACTTCAAACGGTACCCCTTCCGGTCCGATCAGAGTTGAGTGTAATGATTGATACATATTGGCTTTCGGCATCGCAATGTAATCTTTGAACCTGCCCGGCATCGGTTTATAGAGTTCATGAACAACGCCTAAAACAGCATAACATTCGCCTACTGTAGGCACAATTACTCTGGTTGCGAACA
Source organism: Clostridiaceae bacterium (assembly GCA_012838135.1). Lineage (GTDB taxonomy): Bacteria > Bacillota > Clostridia > Saccharofermentanales > DTU023 > UBA5436. The sequence goes on from DUPV01000033.1 coordinate 9,844, forward strand.
AATCATAAATTTCATCCAACTTCTTATGTTGGGCCAGCATTTTTTTGTAGATACTGTAAAAATGCTTGGGACGACCTTCAATTTCAGCTTCAATTCCGATCTCCGAAATTTTTGTGTTCATTTCAGAAACAACTTGTTCCAAATAATTCTCACGTTCCGAGCGTTTCTGGGCAATAGCTCCGACTAATTCATAGTAAGCATCCGGATCAAGATAACGTAAGCACAAGTCCTCCAGTTCCCATTTTATCTTATAAATACCGAGACGATGAGCCAAAGGTGCGTAAATGTCCAGCGTTTCCTGGGCTTTTTCAATTTGTTTTTGCGGAACCATATAATTCATTGTGCGCATATTATGTAAACGGTCAGCCAATTTAATTAAAACGACCCGAATATCCTCTGCCATTGCCAAAAACATTTTGCGGAAATTTTCAGCTTGAATTTCTTCTTTTGAAGAAAAATGAATTTTACTTAATTTAGTTACACCGTCAACTAACTGTGCAATATTATTACCGAATTTTTCTTTGATATTGTCCAAAGTACATTCCGTATCCTCAGCAACATCATGTAATAAAGCAGCAACCAAAGTATCTTTATCTACCTCAATGTCAATTAAGATCTCTAAAGTTGCAACAGGATGCACAATATAATCTTCACCGGTATTCCTTTTTTGTCCTTCATGTGCTTCTTTAGCATATTCATATGCCGACATGATTAATTCACCGGATTCATCTCCGGAATATTGCAGATATTGATCAATCAAACGCAACATGATTTGATCAGTTTGTTTATAGTGCTCCGCATTCGATATTTGTTGATCCGAAGCCATGTTATCTTTTAACATTAAGCATCAACTCCTGTGCATTCAAATTCCGCCACGTTTTTGTATCTTGAATACTCTTCCTCGTATTCGTATGATAATTAATTCTGATTCTCCGGTTATTTTTATCAATCTGATCAGATTCAATAAATCCGATTTCTTTTAACATTGACAGAATCCTCGTCAAGATAAAAGGATTAATAAATAATTTCATTTCTCTGGCAAGTACCCTTGCCAATAAAGTTGTATTAAATCCGTTCTCCAATTCAGAGGCATATTGCTGAATATACTTAGTTACTGCAATAATTTGCTCATTGCTGATTTCAAATTGTTTTTTATCCAGACCGTACATTTTCAGTAAATTATCAATTTGTTGATTATCTAATTGAAATATGTTTTCAATACGTGCACTATCTTGCCAAATCAAATTATTACTTGCGGGAACAGCCCAATCCAGAACCTGCAATTGCATTGAAAAACGGTTGTTCCACTCTTGCCAATTGATATTGAGCAATAAATTGACCAGGTCATTTTGTCTGAATAATCTGGAAAAACTTTGTGCATTAAAGGCTATGGCGGAAACTAAACGATTATCTTGCAATCGCAGCGTCAAGCTGACATGTTTGCCTTGTCCGACAGTACGCCATTGCTCAATTTTTAAATTCTCCAAGACAAAACTCGGTTTCTCATTTTTTTGTCCATACGGTTCCAACAGAGTCAATCTTTTAGCAAAATCTTCGGTCAGAATGTTATGCGGCAAAATATATTGATACTGAAACTCTTCAATATCTGATTTTTTAATCGGATTTGCTAAAGCATAGTCAAGCATGTGTTGTCTGAAAGCCGGATATTGTTCGGTTTCTACTGTGATGCCTGCTGCCTGTATATGCCCGCCATAGCTCACAGTATACTCACTTGCACTGTCAATTGCCGCTAAAAAATCAAAATCTCCAACGCTACGGGCCGAACCTTGCAAACCCTCTTCCGACCCGGCAAAAGTTATTACCGGTACAGAATAACGTTCAACTAGACGTGAGCTGACAATGCCTATTATTCCGGTATGCCATTTTTCATCAGCTATTATAATAATATGCTGCTTTTCTGCTAACGGCATCTTTTCGATTTGCATTATCGCTTCAGAAAAAATTTTTTGTTCCAATTCTTTGCGTTGTTCATTTAGTTCTTCAAGTTCAGTTAATGATTTTTCAATTTCTTCCGGTTCATCACTTAACAACAAATTAATTGCAGGTGTAATATTACCCATTCTGCCGGCAGCATTCAATCTGGGACCAATCGAAAAAGAAAAGAAAGATGCATCTATCTTCGCCGAATTGTTGATTTTCTCGGCTAATAATCTCAATCCCAAAGAAGCCTTTTGTCGAAAAATAGAAATTGCCAAAGCAACCAGAATTCTGTTTTCCGACTCCAAAGGCATTGAATCGGCAACTGTACCGACAGCAGCCAAACACAAAGCCGGAGATAAGTCAATCTGATCATTACCCAGATACTGAACCAGTGCTTGTGCCAACTTAAAAGCAACACCTGCTCCGGACAATCCTGTAAAGGGATAACCGGCATCTGCTAATTGCGGATTCAATACAGTTAAAGCCTGATTGGCTTTTACATCATCAGGCTGGTGATGATCGGTAATAATAACTTTAATCCCGGCCTGCATTAAGGTTGCAATCTCTTGATGATCATTGATACCGCAATCGACAGTGATTACCAAATCCGGTTGTCCGGCAATTAATGAATTGACGGTCTTGTCATTCAATCCATAGCCATCCCTCAGCCGATCCGGAATCATATAATCCACATCTGCACCGGTATTCAACTTTCGAAGAAGTCGAACCAAGATTGCCGTAGCCGTTAAACCGTCACAATCATAATCACCGTATACAATAATTTTTTCTTGTTTTAATAGAGATTCCGAAATAATTTCGCAAGTTAATAACATATCATTGAACAAAAAAGGATCAAAAAAATCACCCGAAAGAGGATCTAAAAATTCCGCTTGGGCATTATCATCATACAAACCTCTTGCCTCTAACAAACCGGAAAAACATATTTCTTCAGCTTCGCTGATTGAAACCTCAGCAGCCTCTTGAATCCTCCGGTTAAAAGATTGAGTCATCGGGTTTTGATACCATTTACGTTTTTCTAATACTTTTTTTCTAATATGCCAACACTCTGCTTTCTCTTATTTTCAATTATCTTTATTGCTTATGTAATATCATATGAATCAGTTTAAATTAATTGTTATAATTGTTTTTTAATTAGTTCTTCAAAATTGATTTCTAAATCAGTTGTTTTATTAATTATTATAATTCTTTTTAATCAATTGGTCGTTTAACTAGATATTTTATCACAGGTATTAATTCAGATAAACATTCTAGTGAATCCTGATATAGTAAAATGTTTTTTATCTTACAACTTTACAGCAATCGTAAAATTCATCTTATGAAAATTTATAATAAAAAAGAGGTTAGGAATCTAGACCGAACCTCTTCTCAAATTACATTTTTGGCTGACTGTTAACGTTTGCGTTTGCGTGCAGCTTCAGATTTTCTTTTGCGTTTAACGCTTGGCTTTTCATAGTGTTCGCGTTTACGAACTTCAGCGAGAACACCAGATCTTGCACAAGAGCGTTTGAAACGTCTCAGAGCACTGTCTAGGGATTCGTTCTCCTTAACCCTGATTTCTGTCATTAAACTTTCTCACTCCCCTCGCAGCGATTTAAAATTAAGTATAGCCGGTACTTTCAGTAAATCCGAATCTATAACTTTAGTTTTCGTTTTTGTGTTCCTTTGTTTTTAGTAAATATTATTTCTGAATTTCTAAAATCTTTGCTTTATTAAAGCTGAAACCCAAAAGCGTATTAACAATAATATCAATATATTAAAAAGTTTACAAGTATCAGAATAATTTTATAAACTTTACAAAAATTTCATCTTTGTTGACAATGAATACATGTAGTCAAAAGAGAGGTGATACTGTGCCTACGTCAGTTAGATTAAGTGAAGAAACAAATCAAAGATTAGATCGATTGATAAAGCGTACCGGGCACTCAAAAGCCTTTTATTTAAGACAACTTATTGAATCAGGTTTAGATCAACTGGAGTATGAATACGATATTTTACAAGATGTTTCTGACTACAGAGCCGGAAAATTAGAAACTTATTCCATTGGGCAAGTAAGAGAAACTTATGGCTTGGAAGATTGAGTCTTCATCAATTCAACAATAAAACATTTTCATTCAATCTTATTAGCAATGAAATTGCTTAGACATGCGATAAATGGAAAAATTCATGAAAAACTTGGCGAAATTGCTGTTAGAAAATCGCATGTTTGAGGGCTTTGCCCGAGTTTGCGATTTTTGTAAGTCAGTTGAACTAAGTTTTTTAATATTTTTCCAGTAAATATACTCTCAGGTGATTTAATATTGAGATTTTTTATAGAGAAAAAGAGTGCTGAGTTCTGAAAATAATTGAAAGGATGTTATTTAGTGAAGAAAAATGCGGAATTCTGCAAAAAAAATCCATAGTTTGTAATATAAGTTTATATTCTGTATAATTGTAGTGAAAAAAAGTGCGGAAATCCGCAAAAATTTGAAGTTGATAATAATATGGAAATTCGTCGAGACCTTTATCTCAATAAACTTATATCAAAGAAACACAATAACTTAGTTAAAGTAATCACGGGAATACGAAGATGTGGAAAATCCTATCTTCTCTTTAAGTTATTTCGAGATTATCTTGTATCCGAGCAAATTCCGGATGACCATATTATTGAAATGGCATTTGACCTGTACGAGAACAAACAATATCGGAATCCTGAACTGTTCTTTCCTTATCTGAAAAATCAAATCAAAGATAAAGAAATGTATTATATTCTTTTAGATGAGGTACAGCTATTAGAGGATTTTGAAGCTGTTCTCAACAGTTTAATTCGAATGCCTAATGTAGATGTTTACGTAACAGGTAGCAACGCTAAATTTCTCTCGAAAGATGTTATCACGGAGTTTCGCGGACGCGGTGACGATGTGCATATGTATCCGCTTACTTTTGCTGAATTCATGAGCGTATATTCCGGAGATCTAAATTCGGGGTGGAAAGAATACGTGCTTTATGGCGGAATTCCATTAGTTTTGCAATTTACCACACCTGATCAAAAAGTTGATTTCCTTAAGAGTTTACTTGCAGAAACTTACATATCCGATATTGTTGGCAGATATAATGTCAGAAACAGATTGGAGTTGGAAGAGCTTTTGAATATCATTTCTTCGGCTATAGGTTCTTTGACAAATCCGAATAAACTTTCCAATACATTTGAAAGTGTAAAGAATAAAACTATCAGCCCAAATACTATAAAAAAATACATTGGATATTTTAAAGATTCGTTCTTAATAGATAGTGCTCAGAGGTATGATATTAAAGGGAAAAAATATATTAACACCCCCATAAAATATTACTTTACAGATTTGGGTCTACGGAATGCTCAGCTGAATTTTAGGCAAGTAGAGGAAACACATGCGATGGAAAACATAATATTTAACGAACTGAAAGTACGAGGCTACAATGTTGATGTTGGCGTCGTGATTTCAAATGAGGTCAATAAAAGTGGTAAGAAAATCCGTAAGCAACTTGAGATTGATTTTGTTTGTAATAAGGGTTCAAAAAGATATTATATTCAATCCGCTTTTGCTCTGCCGAATGAGGCAAAAAAGGAACAAGAGCGGCGTTCACTGCTTATGACTCAAGATGCTTTCAAAAAGATTATTATTACAAAAGATGCGCTGGCACCTTTATATAATGAAGATGGTGTATTAGTTATGAGTACCTTTGATTTTCTTCTAAATAAAGATAGTCTTGCAATTTGATTGAGGTTTATCAAACTTTTGCTCGTGTAGACTATTAAAAATAAATATTGAACCTAATGACAATATTGACAACTTGATTTCACGAACTGAAAATAATTCAATTTTATTCAGTAGCAAAAAATATCAGCAAACGGGTCTTAGATACTCAAATTTCATTAATTAAATTTCTGACATCTAATTTTTTGACTTTCCTTGAGACAAAATGGGCAATCAGCCAGAAGGCAAATACCAATAATACACTTGTTACAGCAACTAAAATTTGCGGTAAAACAACCTGGATTTGACTGATGCCCATTAACACTGACAAGCTGCTTAAAAGAGAGTTTCCGATAAGTAAGAACAACAAAGAACCTATAACAAGTCCGATCAGGCCAATGACAATAAAGCGTAAGGAAAAGATTCGTCTGATTGAGCTATCCTTGATTCCGATCGCTTTTAACACACCAAAATCCGACTCTTCTTTAGAAAATATTTTTTCGGCTAAGAGAAAACTGCTGATAATTGCAAAAACTATAGACAGAGCTACGATCAATATTGCAAGATAGTCAAATCCCGCTGCCATCAGTCCGTAAGACTCCCACATTTCCACAACATTTTCAACTTCAATATCCGGAAACTGTTCATTAATGTTTTTTGCAATATCTTTTCCTTTATCTTGATTATCAATGATAAAATATTCTTGGGCATACAAATTTTCATCACTAATTGCCAATCTTTCAATCAAGGAATCAGTAAACGTCATCGCCTGTCCGGCTTGATTAATGGTTTGGAAAAATCCCGTTACGACAAAATCGCTCGATTTGTCACCATATTTAACTTCTATAGAGTCACCAATTTCTATTTGAGCATTATCAGCTAAAATCTTGGTGATAGCGACCTCCGTATCTCCCTGAGGGGCACGTCCTGCCAAAATACTGGTCATTTGATCCATGTCTTTTTCTGCGAGTATGAAAGCTCCGACTTTTTGCTCAAGTGTTGATACCAGTGATTGATAAACAAGATATGAATCATTAATTTCAACATCTTCTTCAATTATTTTTCTGATTGCCTGATTGTTTTCTTCATATTGTTCTTGACTGTCATAGATAGTAATCAGATCCCAATCAAATCCCCAAAATTCTGACATCATGCGATCCGGAGTCATCACAGTAGTAAGCGAAAGACTAACTAATACAAAGAAAAACAAGAAAGCTACCACAAAAATTGTACCGATATAGCTCTTTGCCGCAGATGTAAATTGCTTGATTGACAACTTTAAGTTCAATCCGGGTCTGGATAATTTAATTTTGGCACCGGAAGATGAACGATTTGCTTGTTTTCCCTCCCTTAAAGCTTTGGACGGAACGATTTTGCCAACTTTCCTCAATTGGATTAAGAGAAATCCAAGCAATATTAATGCGAAAACAAAGAAGCCGATTAGAGTTGGTAAGATCACAATCTGATTGTAGGGGAGCATACTTGTAACATCAAACAAATAAGGAGTAATCGTACTGTATATAGGTATCGAAAGCAATAATCCGGCAATCAACCCCATAATCATGACAGATATGTACGAAAAAATATAGACAAAACTGAAAGAACGATTTTTTAATCCGACAGCTTTCAGAACTCCTATATTCTTATATTCTTCTTCAATCGAACTTGCTACACTAAAGTTTGAGATTAAAATGCTTGCTATAAACATGATTATGATAAAAATCAGGATTGCAA
>DUPV01000034.1 GCA_012838135.1 Clostridiaceae bacterium
GATGTCTTGAATTAACAAAGAAAATAGTAACAATAATTGAGACGGGTGAACTTGCAGCAGATACTAATTGAGCAATCATAAACTGTCCTGCTCCGGCAAAGACTAATAAGCTCATAATCATTACGCTGAAAGGAGAAAAACCGGCTTTATCCAAAGCAATGCCGCAAGCTAGTCCAAGCGGAATATAACTCAGCATAACGTAAACAATTTTTTTAAATCCGGCCAGCCAATCTTTTCGCGACATATAGTACTCAATCTATTGTTTATTATAGTTTTATAAAGTTCTATTATAATTGTAAAACAGAAAAAATAATTTTATATAAGTGTATAAAAATTAATTTTTATACAATAATATTTCTAAAATTACATTTCAAATTCAAATTATACCAAAATAAATTGAATAAGCTATAAATAAATAATATTTTCAAAAACTAATCAAAAAATAAACAAAAACTATTCTGTCAATTGCTCAATAGGATCTTTAATTAACGGACCGAGTTTTTCGGATTTAATCAATTTACCGTACGCTAAATAACGGCCTGATGGACTCCACCACATGTTGTTTTCAACTTTACAGCTGACTAGAACAACCTCACTTTTAACTTCAGGTTCTCTTTCAAAAAGATACTCGTATAGTTGGGAATCTTCAATATCAAGCATTTCATGTACCTTAAAATGGTAACGAGTTTTGGTTTCCAATAAGTCTATTGTAAATTTGTCTCCGACTTCTATCTCATTTAAGCGATTGAAAACCCGACCATATTCATCAAACCAGTGTCCGAAAATCAAAGCTCTGCCGGGCTTGCCTATTGTAGCGGATTCCGGTGTATGACCTGCTCCGTATCTTAATGCAATCAGAGAATCATTATCTGCAATCGGTGTTATTAAGTCAATTTTGGGGATTTTCAATGTTCCGATGAAATTAATTACAACATTTCCGTATTCGTCTAAAATCGGATCATCGACTTCAATACTTTCACCATGCCCGAAATCTTCATAACCTTCGCCGGGAACTTTGTTTGCATTGGGATTGACAGTAATTGTAATCGAAGGAGTTTCTTGCTCATTTTCAGTATCAGCATCTTCAGCATTATCAGCTGTAATTGCTTCTAAAGCAGCTTCAACCTCGGCCACGGCAGATTGTTCTATTTTAATTTGTCTTTTAGAGCGTAATTTTGGTTCAAAGAAAAAGTAAGCTGCACCTAATAAACAACCTATAATTAAAATGTCCAAGATGATAATTAGCGGCCTTTTTCGCTTTTTCTTTTTCCGGTTTGAAAGCTTGTTTGTTTTTTGCGAATTGGATGAATCGGGAGAATTCGACAAATTGAGTGAATTTTGTGTATTTAGCTTTTTCTGCGAATTTGTCAGGTTTGATGATTTTATTGAATTTGCTGCAGTCACATCAAGATTATTTCCCTTAGCTTGATTAACAGGCTCTTCACGATCTGTGTTAAAAAATGGATTAGGTCTGATTTTATGCATGGCAATCTCAAGTGTTCCTATATATTATTGATAAAATTCAAGTGTTCGAATATATTCTCATAAATATGATATAACTGTAAAGCGAAAAATGAAATACCGATTGAACTAAGAATCTGTTGAGAAATTTTGATTTGTGTTATCTTAGTAATGTGTCTTTTATAAGGGGGTATATTTAATGAACAAAAAAGGTAAGATTTCAGTTACGACAGAAAATATTTTTCCGATAATCAGACAATGGCTTTATTCTTCACAGGATATTTTCTTACGTGAAATTGTATCCAACGGAGTAGATGCAATTACTAAACGCCAACATTTATCAAATTTAGGTCAAGTTGACGAGTTTGATAATCCACGGATAGATATTGTTTTGGATAAAAATAATCAGACCTTAACTGTTTCAGATAATGGAATCGGTATGACAGCGGAAGAAGTTGATAAATATATCAATGAAATAGCCTATTCCGGTTTAGTAGATTTTGTTGAGAAGTATCAAAACGAGGGAGATCCCCAATCACAAATTATCGGTCATTTCGGTTTAGGTTTTTATTCCGCATTTATGGTAGCCGATAAAGTAGAAATTCAGACTAAGAGTTGCTTCGCGGATCAGCCGGCTGTCCATTGGCAAAGTGAAGAAGGGATTGAATTTGAAATGACCCCGGGCCAGCGTGATAAAGCCGGAACCGACATTATCATGCATTTGACTGAAGAGGCTGCCAAACAATATACCGAATTTGAATTACGTGCGGTGCTCAGAAAGTATTGTCAGTTTATGCAATATCCGATTTATTTCAACGTGCTTACAACAAAAGGTGAAACTGAAGAAACAGCTGATAAAGCAGAAAAAGGCGAAAGTGAAACTGAGAAAGCAGTTGATAAGGCCGAGGAAGCCGAAACTGAGCAGGAGACCGAAAAACCGATTAATAATCCGGATCCGTTATGGAATAAACAGCCGGCTCGAATTGAAAAACAGGAATATATAGATTTTTATTATGAAGTATTTCCTGACGGCAAAGAACCTTTATTCTGGGTTCATCTTAATTTAGATTATCCTTTCAGGGTTAAAGGGATTCTTTATTTCCCGAAACTTGATTTGCAATATGAAAGATTGGAAGGCAGAATTAAGGTTTTCTATAATCAAGTATATGTTGCAGACAATATACCTGAGATTATTCCGGAATTTCTGTTTTTGTTAAGAGGTTGTATCGATTGTCCGGATTTACCGCTCAATGTTTCGCGGAGTTTTTTACAGGATGATCAATACGTAAGAAAATTATCTTCGCACATTGTGAAAAAAGTTTCAGACCGTTTGGCGGAAGTTTACCGAAAAGAATCTGAACAATATAAAGAATGGTGGCAATATCTGCAGCTGTTTGTTAAGTACGGCATGATGAGTGATCGGAATTTTTCAGAACGTGTTCAGGATATTGCTTTGCTTAAGGATGTATCGGGTGAATATACAAGTCTGAAAGATATAACCGAGGGTAATGTTTACTATACTCCGGGCGAAAATGAACTCTCTGCCTATACTGCAATGGCACAGCAACAAGGCAAAACAGTTTATATTCTGGATCAAGAGATAGATTTGCAATGGATGTCTTATATTGAATTTAATTCGCAAGGTAAAATCAAATTTGTCAGGGTTGATGCGGAAGCGGAAACAGAACAGTCAAGTGAAAAAACCGAAGATATTGCTCAAGAGCAAAAAACACTTTTGGCAGAAATATTGCAAGCGCTTGGTGCGGATCAATACGAAGTAAAATATCAGGCAAGCGGCACAGACAGTCTGCCTTTGTTAATTCGTGAAAGCGAAGAATTCAGACGTATGAATGATCTTTTGGAGCAAGTTAAAAGATCAGGTGATGAGCAAATGCTGGAATCTATGAAAGAAATGCTGGAAAGGGATGAGAACAAACCTTCGTTAATCGTCAACACAGATCAACCGCTGTTGGAACGCTTGGAACATTTGGATCAAGATCAGGCACTTGATTTAATCAATTATTTTTTAAAGTTGGCTAAATTAGGTCAAGATAGTCTTAAGGGAACAGAATTTATTGAATTTTTAGAATTGAGCGCGAAATATGCCTTTGAATCAACAGAGAGAGACAACAACTGAGGGAAATATAATTTCTACAATCTTTATCGAACGCGAACCGATTTATGATGTGCGTTTGCAATCAATTAAATACGAATTGAGTGCAAATTTAGGTATAAAAGCTGCTTCCGGAATGCGTCGTCTCTCTCGCTTTGAAGTACAGGGATTGAAGCTTGAAGAACTTTGGCATGTCAATTACCAAGTTTTTTCAACCTTGGGACTGGACTATGTTGTTGATCCGACCGAATTATTTGATCAAGAGTACATTTTGCCTTTAACACCAAGTCATCAAAAATATGATTTAAAAGCTGCCAGTGCATTCCGCTTATTAAAGTTTTATTATCCTTATCGGGATTTGTATTTGCGCAGCTCGGAAATTTTTGTTTTTTCGCAACCTGTATCAGATTCGGAAAGAAAATTAATTCAAGAATTACTTCTTGACCAAACTAATTTTATTATTACCGGATTAAAACCGGTTGGCAATTTGGCGCTAAAACATGAACAGCCGGATTCAGTTCCTGAAATTGTCGATTTTGTGAAATTATCATCAAAAGAATTAGGTAAGCTCAAAGAAAAATATAATCTGCAAATTGACCTTGCCGCATTGAAAAAAATCCAAAATGCATTTAAACAAGATAATCGCAAGCTGTTAGAAACCGAACTTTATTTATTAGATAAAATCAGGTCCTCTGAAAACAGGATGCTTAAAGTGGATTTAGGTGAAGTTTCTTTTGCTGGAGACATTGATCCGCAAATTAAAACAAGCCATGACAAATTTAAGGCAGAGATAGGCGATATGAATTTTTCGGAATATCTCGAACAAATTTCAAATCGTTCTGCTGCTGAAAATTCAAATTTGAATTTTGATGTAAAAATAGGCACTATGCCGATTCAAACTGAAATTCGGGATGCCGACACTTTTGCGAAATTACTGAAATCAAGTATGATCAGGGGTGAAAAACCACTTCAGGCAATGAGATTAAGTACATATTCTCCGCTGCAAATCCAAACCAAGTTTTCTCGCACTTCAAAACAGCAAGCTGATATTTTACAAAATATCAAACAAATCAAGGCTTTACGCGAGCAAGCAAAGCAAGTTTCTCTTTACGCAAAAAAGTCTGATTTACCGATCAGTTATGTTAAAGAATACTATTCCGATCAGTTTTCTGAACAAAGCTATGAAATAGACGGTCTTTTGTCATATAAATCTCAAGTATCAGTTAATGAGCAAGAACTTAAGTCAAATGATCTTGTGGTTATTTTGGGTTCACGTACGGATTTGCCTGAGAACAACTTGGCATCCGGAGCTGAACAGAATAAACTTTTACAGAGATTCCTAAGTGATTCTCAAATCCAAATCATTTTGAAAAAGATATCTGTATTGGATCAAGATGGTTTAGTTATGGCTGCAACGAAACTGAATAAAGGTATTATGTTAAATTTAGATGTAATGCCATTGGCTCAAGGTGGTCTTTCCGGAATGGATATAGTTTTTTCTAAAACGCCTGACCGGATACTAGCAATTATTGGAGTTGAGTATCGCCACAAATTTATCAATGCTGCTCAAGCTAATGATCTGGAAGCTACAGTAATCGGCAAAATAACTGCGGAAAATAAGGTCACGGTGAATTTCCGCGGACAAACGATTATTGATTTGGACAAAGGCTTGCTTGATTTTACAAACCGAACTCAGACTGCAAATCCTGTCATTGAATTAGGTAAATTGCAAATCAATGCTGATAAAAAATCTTCCTTTGCTACATATATCAATAAAAAGATCAAAAATATGAATGTTGCTTCTCAAAAAGGATTAATCAATAATTTTGCGGCCTACCTTGGTGGAAACAATGTTCTGGCACAATTAGGCGGCAGATTCGAAAGTTCACCCGAATCAGGCATGATTGCTCAAATTGATTTGAATCACTTGAATCAAATTACAAATGATAAAGCTGATACGCTAAAGTCAAAAAAATCGGGATTATTCTCACTGATTACACATAGCTATTATCCGGAAATAGTTAGCCAAAGTCCATATCATGGTGCTTATCAGGCAGTTTTGGGTTCTTATCTCAAAAATATTGCTCTGGGCGGCAATCCGAAGACTGCAACAATCCATCTCTTGATTGGCATCCGTGAACCGCAGCAAGACCAAGCATGGGGTAATTACTACAGTGCAATATTGGGTGCTTATCAAGCTCGAAAAGATTTTGATTTACCGTTAATAAAACTGCAAACTGAATTTCTGCCATTTGATAAAAAAACAACCGAATCTGAAACTGCAACAGATTCACAATCAAACAACACAGATAGATTACCGCTTGTGATAGGTTTTACCTTAAATACTAAAAATAAAAACAGGTTTGCAACTGCAACTTTATCTGAACCGGGTTTACAAGCTTATCTGGTGGATTCAATTAATAATCCGCAAGTGCGAATCAGCAAAACAAAAATGAAATCAATCTTATCACTACTGCATCGTTTGATAAATCAAGGTAAAATTAAACACGCTTTAATTAGTGACCATGATTTGGTTTCAGATATAACTAAAGCTTGTTTCGGTGAAGGGTTAGGCTTTGAATTCAGTTCGAAATTACTGAATGAGGATATTCTAAAAGATAATTCGGGTAGGTTGATCATATTTACCGATCAGACTAATGCTGATTTATTGCTGAAAAAAACCAGTTTGACCTATCTCGGAATGACAACTGCAACAAGAACAATCAGACGTCGTAATACAAGATTGGATTTAGCACAATTAAGTGCTTTGTATGAAACCGGATTAGCCGATATTTATCCGATTGAGAATCGATTTGACGATTTGTTAGCTGAAGCGGCAGGCAATATTTCTCTTCAGGCAAATGATAATTTCCAACCTGCAATTAAGTTAGGGCAATTACCTCGGAGAAGGTCGCGGAAAAAGATAAAGAAACCGAAAATTTTACTTCCTGAATTTAAAGGCTCAATCGGTGTTGCCCGATTACAGCAAGTTTTGTCGGATGCAGGAGCCGAAGTCGAACATTTTATTTTCAGCTCCGGCCTGGAAGAGTGGACCAAAAATTCAATCAGAATTTTTGCTGATAAAATCACCGGGACAGATGCTTTAGTCTTGCCGGGAGGTTATGACCTTGAGGATCAACCTGACGGTGTAGCAAAATTTCTCAGTTTGATTTTGGAGCGAGATGCAGTCAAAAAATCAATCAATGAATTATTAGCCCGAAATGGGAAAATATTGGGTATCGGTAACGGCTTTCAAGCATTGATTGCTTGTGGATTGCTACCTTATGGCAGATATCGGGAATGGGGCGACAAACAAGCTTATTTTGCTGCCCGTCAAGAATATTTCGGTAACAATAGAATGCTTGAGCTCGAAGTAGTAAGCAATACCGGAAATTGGTTTCAAACAGAAAATACAGTATTTCATGCTCCAATCATTGCTGATTATTGGAAATTAAATATGCCGCCGACTTTATGGGATTTCTGTATAGAACACGACTTAATTTTGACTAAATTCAAAACGGAAGATCAGGATTATATTGAATCACTGACCAGCCCGGACGGTAAGGTGTTGGGCAGGATTTCTCATCCCGAATTTATTGCTTCGCATATTATTAATCGACCGCAAAAACAAGATTCAGAATTTTTTGAGAGCTTTGTGCAAATGCTCCTTCTTTAAATTTTCAAATTTTATTATTTGACTGCTTATTTAAAGATAAACATAGCAAATACTCTTAAATGCGATAAAACAAGATTTTTTAGGATATTTGTGCAAAAAGATTAATAATTTATTAAATTTATTGTGCTTTGTATTAGAATATTTTTCAACCAAGGCTTTTAATTGACCAACTCCAAAATATGTAAATATAATTTAAACATATGATTGTATCTAACTGGTAAAAAAGGAGTAAATATGTTGAAAAAGAAAATAGAATGGATAATGGGAACAGTGACGCTGGCTTTGGTGCTGGCTGTTGTTTCGGTATATTTTCTCCATTCTGATAATAAAGAAGAATCAACTGCCTTCTTACCTGCAAGTAGAGCAACTTATGATCAAATGGTTGACAGCTCTGATGTAAAAGCTATGGCTGATATCGATTCAATCAAGCTTGATATATTAGCCGACAGATATTCTGACAACTTTAATCGTTCTCTGAACACAATGCCTGAAAGTTTGAAAATCAGTATTGATGATCTAAGTGGTATTTCGGGAGAGTTTGAGTCGGATTCAAATTCTGAACTTAAAAAAGATAAAACTGAAGCAGGTACAGAATTGATTGTTGAAGAAAATATGCCAACAATCAATATCAGTGAAACTGTGACGTATGTTGAGGATGTGCCGGAACAGCCGATTATGGTTGAGTCACCGGCTGAAGTATGGGTTGAACCTGAGGTTCAGGTTGATGTACCGGCTGAACCTGAAGTTCCGGCAGAAGTACCGACCGAACCTGAAATTCCGGCAGAAGTGCAGGCTGCCCCTGAAGTTCCGGCGGAAACAACACCGACTGCGGCACCTGTTGCTCCGGCAGCGCAAAGTATTCAATTTGTCAGCCCCGGATCATCTTCGGCAGCAGCTACCAATCACAGTTTAATTGCCGGTTTAATTAAACCGAATGGCAAAGCATCTTACCACAATTTTACTGAAAATGGTGACGGAACAATTACTGTTGATGGTTATACTTTTGCTTACACAAGTACAAATTATAGTACAATTACCGGATATGATGGAATAGAAAGTCGTGACACAGGTACTTCCAGCGGTCTTCGGACAACACGTGGCTTAGCAGCTACAGTTTTCCCTAAGTATGGCGGCTATCCTTTCGGAACTGTTCTCTTTATTGAAGGATATGGATTAGTTGTAATTGCGGATTATAACGGTATGGGTGCAGTAGATTCCAGCTGGCTGGACGTTTGCTATTATGACAATGAACTTGCAACCGGCATTGATCCCGGCAGAACAACCAGCAGAGTATTTGTTTTATCAACCAACTAATGTTAGATATTTCAGCTACAAAAAAAATCTTAAATGACTTTAATATTTTGCCCCGGCAATCGCTGGGGCAGAATTTTTTGATTTCAAAATCAATTGTGCAAAGAATTATTGAAATCAGTGATCTTTCAAAGCAAAGTCATGTTCTGGAAATCGGTCCCGGCTTGGGGGCTTTAACATCTGTTTTGCTTGAACATGTTGCTAAAGTTTCTGCTTATGAGATTGATCATCAAATGATCGAAGTATTAGAACAAAGATTGAGTGATAAATTTAATTTGGCTCTATATCATCAGAACATTCTGCAAGTAGATTTGCATGCACTTTATGCAGAAGAACGGAATTTTCAAGTTGTTGCCAATTTGCCATACTATATTTCAGCGGAAATTACTGAAAAACTACTGACCGAGGTTCCTAATGCACTTAGTATGACCTTGATGTTGCAAAAAGAAGCAGTTGAAAGAATCAGCTTGGAACCGAATAACAGTCGTTACGGTCCAACTGCAATTCTGATTCAGCTATATGGCAGAATAACCGAAAAAATCAAGGTTGCTTCTTCCTGTTTTTATCCGCAGCCCGGTGTTAGTTCTCAAATTATAAAAATCACGAGAGATCCTGAGTCAGTCTTGTTTTCAAATCTAAACAATACAAATTTATTTGAATTCAAACAATTTTTAAAACAATGTTTTGCTCAACGCAGAAAAACAATTCGCAACAATTTTAAAAATAGTTTAAGACCAAAACTTTCTGCTCAAGCTTTAAGTGAAATTGAACGATTAAATATTATTGATTTTGAATCACGTCCGGAACAAATTACTGCTAAAAAGTTTTGGCAATTATATCAGTCTGTGGCAAACTATAATGACAAAGTTTAATGGAGGCACAAGTGAAACAAAAAAAGACTGTAGCAGTAAAAATCGGTCAAATGACATATCATTTATCAGCGGAAGAAAATTCGCAATATATTCAGGATATTGCACAAGAGGCAGATCGTCTGATCGGCGAGGTGCGTGAAAAAAATCCGGAACTGAGTACTGCCAATATAGCAATTTTAGCGTTAGTCAATGTTTTAGACAAAAAAGCCAAAGAAGACCTTCATAATTCAAAAATGGCGGAAAATGCTGAAGAATATTTAGAAAAATATAATGAACTTAATGCAAGTGTCCTCAATTTGCGCGAAACCTGTTGGGAACTGAAAAAAGAATTATTATATTATAAAAACCTTTGCGAAGTTTATGAAGAACGCATAGATGAACTGAATAATATTCCTTTTGCGGAAAGAATAACCAATAAACTTGATGGAACCAGACATGATCAAAAACCGCTGGATAAATTACAAACAAGTTTTGCTGAAATTCAAGCCGATTCCGATAAACAGGGACAGGATTAATATGGAACAAATAAAAGTTTATATAGAAACGACAGCAGAAAGCAATATTCCGCGAAGCGGTTCATCAGGAGCGGCAGGCTGGGATTTAATTGCTGCTCAAGATTGTATAATTTTACCCGGGCAAACAAAATTGATCGGTACCGGTATTAAAACAGCAATTCCTGCCGGTTACGAAATTCAAATCAGACCGCGAAGCGGTTTGTCATTACGCACTTCATTGCGTATTCCGAATAGTCCCGGTACAATTGATTCGGATTATCGAGACGAGATCAAAGTTATTGCCCAAAATATATTTAAAATTACTGATCTGCCAAATCTGATTCTTTTTAATTCAGAAATTGTTGAACAATTAAAAAAATACCAAAGGATTGACGGATGGACTTATTTCAAAAAGAATAATCCGAATGTCGATTTAACTGATGTGGATTTTGTAAAACTAAAAAAACAACTGAAAAAAATTTCGGTTTATCTGGATCAAGCCGGTTATCCTTTTGGTACTGTTAAGATTAAAAAAGATGAGAGATTTGCTCAAATGGTTGTTGCAAAATATTGCTTGCCGCAATTCAAAACAGTTCAGGATATTACTTTGATCGGCACTGATCGCGGTGGAGGTTTCGGCTCAACCGGCAATATTTAATTATCATTAAAATTTAACCTCAATTGTTAATATTTTATCTTCGTTAGAAATTCTGACTCAACCGCAAAAGTTAATTATTATCAGAATTTTCGGCGGAAGTTTCAGCCGGTGTTTCGCCGGAGATTTCATCAAGAGTTTGATCAGGTGTCTCGTTAGCAGTTTCGGCGGGAGTTATGATGTTTTTCGGATTGGGATACCAATTATCCAAAAAACGGTTTAAATTTGCCAAATATTCCGCACTTTGAAAATTAAAACCTTCTAAATGACCGGGCTCGGCAATTTCAAAAACTTTGGTTGTATCGGGGTGTAAACGCAAACGTTCATCAATCAAAGAATCGATAGTTGCCGGTTCAAGTTTAGTATCAGGTAAATTACGCGTAATTAAAATTGGTAATTGGATTTTGGTAATAATGGAAATCATATTGGCGTCACGGTTTGAACCGGAGGTAGCTTTTACAGCTGCAGGAACAAAACGGCACGCAATATGTTTATCATAAAAAGATTGATTCGGTAAATCGGCACAAACATAATCATTGGCTGAAGCGGTAGGAGTATCCAAAATAAAACCTATAATATCATCACGGGTCAATTCCATCTCTTGGATATTCGCCGGTATCTTGGTTTCTGCGACATTTTTATCCGGCAGATAATCCCAAGCCAACAGGCTTGCGACAGTTCCCGTACCGACACCGAATAGAATAAAATCGGTTTTGCCGTTAATATTTCGCATAGCATTCATTGCTGCAATTACATCTTCATATTCTGAAAATCCGTAACTGGAAATTTCGCCTTGTGATCTGCCGGAATGACGCAGGTCAAAAGCCAACACATTGAAACCGGATTGGATTAAATTGGAAAATAAATCAGCAGTGTCTAAGCCAAATTGTACCCGGTCAGCATGATTATGATGTACTAAAATAATATTACCGCGAAAATGTTCAGCTTTATGTGAAAAATACCAACCGGATAATACAGTCAAATTATCCAAGGACTTAAAATTAGTTTCCGTATAAACAGGCATTGTGTTTTCAGCCACATCAGGAAAAGGATCGGAAGGCACCCTGACTAATTCATTTGCCTGGCGATATACTTTAACTGCAGTTAAGATAACCGTCACCAGTGGAACTATCAAAATCAATGTAATAAGAATTGGCAGAATTTTTAATTTCTTTTTCTCTTTTTGAATTTTTCCTAAATTTGGATAAGAGTTCATTTTCACCTCATAATATTTGCTAAAGCAAGTATAAAAAATGCATAATAATAAAGCAAATAGGGGAAATAAGATATGATTAAAAATATACAAAATACATATATCTTGGGAATTGAATCGAGTTGTGATGAAACAGCAGCAGCCATTGTTAATAATGGAAGAAACGTTATTTCTAACATTATTTTCAGTTCAGCTGATTTGCATAAAATATATGGCGGTGTAGTGCCGGAAATTGCTTCACGCAAACATGCAGAAGTTTTGCCTTATGTTTTGGACCAAACGATGACAAAAGCCGGTATAACCCGGGATCAGATTGCAGCTATTGCTGTAACCAAAGGACCGGGACTTGTCGGCTCGCTTTTAGTCGGGGTTTCTGCGGCAAAAACTTTAGCTTTAATTTGGCAAAAACCGCTTTATGGGATACATCATTTGGCAGGACATATTGCTGCTAACTATTTAACTTATCCGGAACTTGAACCGCCTTTTTTATCATTAATTGTTTCCGGTGCCCATAGTCATATTGTTTTAGTTAAATCTTATTTGGAATTTGAAGTTATTGCCAGAACCAGAGATGATGCACCCGGAGAAGCATTTGATAAGATTGCACGTGAACTTAACTTAGGTTATCCCGGAGGTCCGATTATTGATTCTCTGGCAAAACAGGGAAAGAACAATCTTTTTGAACTACCGCAGCCTAAATTTGAGAAAAGTTTAGATTTTTCTTTTTCCGGTTTGAAAACTGCAACTTTGAATAAGTTAAATCAAATTAAACAAAAAGCTGCATTATTAAATCAACCGTGGGAGGATCTGATAAATAAAGCAGATTTTGCTGCAACATTTCAGTCCGCAGTAATTAAAAATTTATTAGATCATATACTGGAAGCAGTTGCCATAACCGGACAAAATAAATTGGTTTTGGCCGGAGGCGTAGCAGCGAACAGCGAATTACGGTCACAATTTCAAGCAACAGCGGAACAACTTGCACTTGAGCTTTATTTACCTGAATTGCAATATTGCACGGATAATGCTGCAATGATTGCTGCACAAGGCTATTATGCATATCAAGATCAAAGGCCTGAAACTTTGGCGTTAAATGCATATGCAATGTTGGACTTGGAAAATGCATGAATTGCTAAATAAAGATAAGTATATATGTTACGATTATGTTAAAAACAGTAATGTGAATTGTGTTAATAACTTGCAGAATCGCCGATATAAGAGCGTTTTCCGCCCGTAATAAGTTAATAACAATGTTAATAATGTTATTAACATTGGTATGACAACATTTCTGTATTTCGTATGTTATAATTTTGTAATAGAATGATTAAAAAAATATTAGGTGTATAAGATATAAAAATGAGTCAAATTGCTATTAAAAATATTGCAGTCAATCGTAAAGCCAGACATGACTATCATCTGCTCGAGACGTATGAAGCAGGTCTGGAATTGTTCGGCATGGAAGTAAAGTCTATCAGACAGAATAAGGTGAGTTTGGCTGATACATATGCCCAGATTATTGACGGCGAAGCTTGGATTATTGGAATGCATATCAGTCCATATAAACAAGCAGGACAATTTAATGTTGATCCTGAGCGCAAACGCAAATTATTATTGCATAAAAGGGAAATAAGAAAGATTCAAAATGACATTCAACAAAAGGGTTTGACGCTTGTACCGACTAAGCTCTATCTGAAAGGTAGTTTAGTCAAAATTGAAATAGCTGTGGCCCGTGGAAAAAAATCATATGATAAACGCCAGGATTTGAAAACGCGTGAACTTGAACAGCAAATTCGCAGACGAGTTGAAAATTAGTTGCTTTAAAATTGCTAAATAATGTACAATAATCTGGTTATCTGCATAAGTAATTATGAAATTAAAATGTAAAGAGGTGAATCTCAATTAGTAAGATTCTTGCAGTCGGTTTAACTATAGCCGGTTCTGATAAAAATATAAATGAAGATTCTTTCCATTGTATGACCAGAATTTATCCGGATACGTTGGATAAATTGGAAATCCAATCAGGTCAATCGGAAGATCATTGGCAAGTCTACAGTATAACCGATGGCATGGGCGGTTCAGGTATTGGTGATCTGTCCGGTCGTATGATACAAGAAACTCTGATTCAAGAAGTCGCATCTTTAGGTGAGCTCGACCCTCAAACTTTTGATGTAGTAGATTTTACTTATAAATTTATTAACTCGGCACAAGATAAATTGGCTGAGCGATTTATGCGTTATAAGGATCAAGAGGTCGGCTGTTCTTTGGCATTTTTGTTGATTAACGGTTCGCTGGCATATACGATGTCGATTGGTACAAACCGAATCTACTTGGTCCGTGAGCAAAAGATTTATTCTATGGTCCATGAACATAGAACAGTTGTTGACGGCATCGCTAAACCTCTAAAATATTTCGGGAATAATCCGACTAATATCGAGATAGAACCGGAGAATTTGAATAAACTTGTTTTAAAGCCTGAAGATATGATTTTCTTGATATCTGACGGTATTTATGATCTGTTGTCCGATACGGAAATACGGGATTTAAGCTTGAGCGATCCTTCTTTTGTCACAGTAATTAACAATTTTCATGATTGTTTAAATAAAAAGCAGGTACATGATGACAGTACAGTCTTAGGTCTAAAAGTTTTGCAATCAAACAATATCAAAATCATGGATCATTTTACAACCGACAGACCGACTGAACCGATTGATATTTCCGGTGTTAAGAAAGCAGCATGGAAAGAGTTCGATTATTTATCAGAAGCGGAATATAATGCAGAAATTAACAGTAATTATTTCGATATGTATCAGGATAATAATTCGAATTCAGACTATTTTCAGGAAGACTATGAAGTTGAAACAGAAAGTCCGCCTAAATCAAAATTTATCCAAGGTTTGATGCTTTTTCTAAGAAGTTACGGAATAGGTTTGGCAATCGGTGTCTTTTTAGTATTCTTGTTTTGGCTGATTTATTTACGCGATTAATTTTGCATTAATCTCTTTTTGTATCCTTGTTTACTCTCTAAGTATTGATGTATTAAGTAAGTGAGTATGAAAAGCTTAATATCAATATTTTACAAGTAACATCAGATAATCTTGATACGTCTGTAAGTTAATACTCCTGCATATTTTTACAAGTCAATTTAACAGCCAATTCCGCCATTTGAGCGGGACTTTCTTGCATGCCGTCACTCAGCCATAATTTAATTACTGCAATTAAACCGCTTACAATGTACGGATAACTATACTTAAAATATAACGAATCAGTAGTCGATATTGTTGATTTAAACTTTGCAAAGCGGATTTCAGATCCGAGAGCAATGATATTTTCTAACAGCTTGTTGGTTGGTGATTCGACTAATAAAATCGGAGTATATTGTTTGTATTTCTGCAAAAAACGAAAGGTGTTTTCATATAAATTAATTTCGGGGGTCAGATCGTTTGTTTTTAAATTGCCGAATTCTTCATTTGTGGTATTGTTCGCCTGGGAATTTAAGCTTGCTAAATAATCATCAAGCGAATTTTTATATATTTGAAACAAGTTTTCTTCAATTTCATTTTGCAAATCAAGCAAATTTGTGTAATGAAGATAAAAGGTTGAGCGATTAATTTTAGCTTTGTTTGTAATCTCACTGATTGTGATTTGAGAAAGCGGCTTTTTTTTCAAAAGAGAACATAAACTTTTATATAAAGATTGTTTAGTACGCAAAATTCTCGGATCGTCAGTTTTTATATTATTTACTGCAGTTTTATTAAACATTATATAAAACCCTCTTTAGTATTCAGGTTATCTGGATACTACTAAAAATCTAGAATTTAATCAACAAATGTTAAAGAATTGTTGAATAAATAGTATAACTTACATCTACAACAATTTGTTGCAATTACACGAGAATTAAATTTCGATAAAATCAAAAATATCGTGGATGACTTGCTGATGATCTTTTCCCTTTAAGATTTCATGGCGCATTTCAGGATAGAGAATTGAATTGACGTTTTTCATTCCGGCTTTTTTGAATAGTTGTATAATTTTATTTACACCTTTGCCAAAACCGCCGAAAGCATCTTGTTTGCCCGAAACAAATAATACCGGCAGATCTTTTCGCATTTTAGCCAATTCATTCGGCTTGCGGATCAAAGTCATCAATTTCAGCAAAAAATAATATGTATGCAGTGTGCCGGGATTACCACAATAAGGATCTTTGGCATAATGGGAAAGATTTTCCGGATTTTCCGAAAGCCAGTCGTTGTTTGTCTTTTTGGGTTTAAAAGACGAATTATATTTGCCTACTCCTAAAAAATTAATAAATGGACTGCGATAGTTTCCCGGTTTAAAAGTTTTAAATAAAGTTAAAATCCAAGAAAAAACTTTGAGCAGAATCGGCGGATTATCGCCGGTTCCCATAATTATCGCTTTGTCACAAATGTCGGGATATCGGATTAATAAGCCGCGCAACATCAATGACCCCATACTGTGTCCGAGAATAATGCATGGCAATCGGGAATCATATTGCTTGCGAACGATTTGATTGATTTCTTTTTGATCTGCCAACATCGGATCCAAGGCAGAATAACTTCCGACATCACTTAATTCAGATTTGTTTTCGGCGGTCAAACCATGGCCGAGATGATCATCGCCGAAAGCAACAAAACCCTGTTCTGCCAATAATGTCATGAATTTATCATAACGCCCGATATGCTCGGCAAAACCATGAATGATTTGAACGAAGCCTTTAGCTTCTTTTTCAGGCCGATAAATTACTGCATGAATTGTTTTGTCGTTGAACTTCGATAGGAAAGTAAATTTTTCTTTAGTAAAATTATTTGCCATTTTTCTTGCATCCATAGATTATGTTTCTTGTAAAAATGTTCCTGTGAACTCAGATATCTGCCCTTCTTAATTCAAAATTTCCGTACTCTTGAATAAGTCTTTTTCCTGGTTCAGTTTTTCTGAATTGCCTAGGGTACAACGAATATTTTGAGCAAGAGCTTTACCGATTAATTGAGCATGCTGTTTCAAGTCAGCAACCTGAACGTTCAAAGCTTGTTTGCGTTCCGCCAGTAATTGTTCCGTAGTAATATCATGATCATAAAGATTTTTTGCTCTGCGACTTGCTGCCGGGAATGACAACGGTTGATCCAAGTTGGCAAAAGTTCCGATCAGGTAGCCGGTCAATTCGTCATCACTCACAGCCAGGTTGGTTAAATAGTTTTCTAATTCGGCATACACTTGATAAGTTTTGCTGCATTCAGGGTCACGGTAACTGGCAAGGATCAGATTGCCCTGCCGATCAAGTAACATACTTGCACCGTATGCACCGCCCTTAACTCGTATGGAATTCCACAAATAATCCGTATTAATTATTTGTCGTAAAACATGTAAACTTCCGTTAAATTTCCAATTTGAATCAATATTGAGCAGATTATTTCCGCCGATTACAAATTGAACATCGGAAGGGATGATGAAAGCTTCATTAGCGATTTCCAAATCAAAATGCCATACCTGATTAGGTGTGTTTTGTTCGGTTAAACCTGAAGTTGCCCAATCAGGATATTGCAGCAAACTTGACCTTAGCTGATCTTTAACATTGGCAAAACCGGATTTTTCTCCGGCGAAAAATAATGTGATTTGTTCTCTGATTACCAAGCGCTGCACTAATGATGCAAATTTTTCTAACAAAATATCAGCTTTTTGCGACCAGTTTTCCAAGAGATTTTTTAAGTTTTGATAGTAGGTGATTCCACTGGTCAGGTCATCGAATTTACCGCTCGGATCAAGATAAGACTTTAGTCTTTTGCGTCCTAAAGTGATTCCGTCATCTGCCAAGCTTAATTGCAAACCTGAGAAAAGACTGGTTAATAGCTGATGAATTCGATTTTGATCGGCAAATTTTGTTCTTAAAAGAATTTCTTCCAACAGGTGTAAACCATGGTCAGCTTTTGATTCTAGGAATTTAATTGTGACCTCAAGATAACGTCTTTTTTCTGTATATGAGAGATTAATCGAAATACCGCCGGTATGGGTCAAACTGTAATTTGTTAAGTCTTGGTAGGAATAGTTTTCGGTATCAATATTTCCCCAAATTTCAGTCAGAAGACTTAGTTCGAACAATTCGGATTGTGAGATTTTCGCCAAATCGAATTGCAAGCTTAAATAAACGATGCCTTTGCTTGAACCGAAATAGGTTAAGAGAGGAATATATTCAGTCAGTACAGGCTTAGCAGTGAAATCAAGTTTATCATCTGAATTAAGGAGATTATCTTGAACAAGATAATCCGAGTCAAGATTACTATCTGAATTGAATTTAGTTTTCTCAGTATCAAATAATTGTAGTTGTGACAATTCAACCATTTGATAATTGTGTTTTTCTTTTAAATCCGAACGCTTTAAGCGGGGCAACGAGGCTAATGCTTCGGGGCTGTCCGGTGTGTTTTGTTTAGCTGACAAATCATGATTCATTTGAATCAATGCTTGTTTTTCAGATTGATCCAATGCACTATATCTTTGATTCAGTTTTTCTTGCTCACGCTGCAAACTCTCTGCCGCTTCTGTCGGTGAAGGGGTTAGAACAGCGGTTACGCGATGTTGATTATCAATAATGTTCTCTCGGATTAAGTTTTTGAAATAATCTGTATCGATTTTTTTTGCTAAAAATTCAAGCCTTGATTCGAAAGCAAGGGTATCAAAAGGATCAATTCCGTATGGCCAATTTCTTAAAGCAGCGATGCCACGCGTTAAACCTTGCGGTAAGGATTTGCTGTCAGCTTCCCGCAGATTAAAAGAATAAGAATTTAATGCTGCGGCAAAAACATCTGCCTCATAATTGTTTATAACTTTGCTTAATTCTTCCCATAAAGCTAGTTCAATTTCTTGGGGAGAAAGCTGCGGGATACCGATTAAGAGAATTTGTAAATTAGGATCGAATTTACTAAAATCAGCATAAGCATAAACTTCTTGTGCCAAGCCACGTGCGATAATGTTTTGTCTTAAACTTGAAGATTCCATACCGAACAAAGCCAGACTGGTCACTTGCAAGGCATTGCCGAGCAAAAGAAATTGTTCAGTATCAACGGTGGGCAGTACAAGCTGAATTTGGGCATAGTGCAAATCATCTTTGGAGGCAGGGTAAACACCTGTACAATATCTGGGTTGCTCAATACTCGATGTATGCTTCATAATGGGCAGATTTTCGGCTCTTTGATATTTGGCAAACTTTTCATCTAAGGCCCGGAAAACCGGTTCAGGAGCTATATCACCATACAGGAAAATAAAACTGTTGCTCGGATGGTAATTTTTCTCGTAAAAATCTATAAAATCCTGATCGGTCAAATCGACAATTGCCGAAGGTTGACCACCGGAATTGAATTGATAAGTATTGTCGAAAATCGCCTTGCGGCAAATTTGATCAAGTCTTGAATCGGGTGCTGACATCGCACCCTTCATTTCATTGAAAACAATACCGTTATAACGTGGCTGTTCAGCAGCTGAAAATTGTTCATAGCGCCAACCTTCCTGGCGTAAAATCAAAGGATCGGTCTTAATATTCGGTGCAAAAACAGCATCTAAATAAACGTCAAGCATGTTGAGAAAATCCTGCTCGTTTTGACTGGCAAACGGATACATGGTTTTATCCGCAGCGGTCATTGCATTAAGGAAAGTATTGAGTGAACTCTTAAGTAAATTGACAAAAGGCTCTTTTAAAGGATATTTTTCTGAACCTGCCAAAACCGAATGTTCCAAAATATGAGCAATTCCCGTATCATTTTCCGGCAGCGTCACAAATTGAATGTTGAAAACCTTATTGTCATCATCATTCGGCACATGAAGCAGTTTGGCACCTAATCTCTCATGTTCATAGATTGCCGCTTCAGACTCTAATTCTTTAATAAATGAAGATTTTAATTTTTGAAATCCGTATATATTGCTTGTCATAAAATACATCCTATTCTTAATTAAATCAATATTTTATGGTATTTTAACATATGTATATAAAATAAAAATATCAATAAAAATTATTTGGAGTGGAATAAATGAATATTTTGTATATAAATCATTATGCCGGTTCAGCAGAAATGGGGATGGAATTCAGACCTTACTACTTGGCAAAAGAATGGGTAAAAATGGGTCATCAAGTGACTATTGTTGCTGCAGATTATTCCCATCTTCGTCAAAAAAACCCGATAATCAATGATGATTTTACGGAAGAAACGATTGAGGATATTAAATATGTTTGGTTTAAAACAAAAACGTATGAAGGCAATGGTATATCCCGGGCTATTACAATGTTCCAATTTGTAACTAAAATTCTGCGCAAGTCTAAACAAATTGTTGAGAAATACAAGCCTGATTTAGTAATTACTTCATCCACTTATCCTCTCGATACTTATGCCGGACAAAGAATAGCAAAAAAATCAAAAGCAAAATTAATTCATGAAATCCATGATATGTGGCCACTAACTTTAATTGAATTGGGTGGTATGTCAAAGTTTCATCCTTTTATTGTTTTGCTTCAAATAGCAGAAAATTCAGCTTATAAAAATTCAGATTATGTTGTTTCATTATTAAAATATGCAGATCAACATGCATTTGAACATGGCTTGAAAAAGGATCGTTTCGCATATATTCCGAATGGTGTTGTGCCGAATCAAATAGTTGAACCTACAGAAACAACCCAAGCCATTGCACAAAAAATTCAAAATTATAAATCACAAGGAAAATTTATCGTAGGTTATCTTGGAGGTCATGCTCTGTCAAACTCCTTAGATGATTTAATTTTGGTAGCGGAATCCATGCAGGATGACAATATTTGTTTTGTGTTAATAGGGGACGGGGTGGAAAAACAGAATCTAATCCAACAAGCTGAAAAAGCGCATCTTGATAATGTAGTATTTTTTGATTCTGTTCCTAAAACAGATGTGCCTTATATTCTCGAAAGTTTTGATTGTGGATATATCGGTGCAATGAAGTCTCCTTTGTATCAATTCGGCATAGGGATGAACAAGATGTTTGACTATATGTATGCCGGATTACCCATTATTTGTGCTATAACTACTCCCGGTTCACCGATTAAAGATGAAAATTGCGGAATAAGTCTTGATTCCGGAGATACAAACGGTATAAAAAACGCCATATTAACTTTTGCCAATATGTCTGAAGATGAACTGGAAGCAATTGGTGCAAGAGGAAAAGAAGCGATTATAGCAAAGTACACCTATGATAAATTAGCAAAAAAGTTTTTAGACATCTTTTTTGCTAATTGAGAATCTATGGTCAGGCAATAAAGAAAAATATACAGGTAAAACTAACTATTTTGTAGATTAATCAGATGTATAACCTGTTCTATTAAATTGTTTACCTTTTTTGATAGTTTGGGCGATCTGATTCTGATGATACTTAACAGATGTTGAATTTCTTTGATCAGGGAATCGATATCATTGTTTTGTTGCAAAATAAAGATCTTATCATGAGCAGTCTTGTCAAAATGTTCTTCATCCAAGTACAATTCTTCATACATTTTTTCCCCCGGACGCAGACCGATAAAATCAATAGGAATTTCTGTTTCAGGTTTGTATCCGGATAAACGAATTAATTCCTTGGCTAAATCCAAAATTTTGACCGGTTTGCCCATATCCAGGACAAATATTTCTCCGGCTTTTGCATATGAACCGGATTGGAGAACGAGACGGGATGCCTCAGGAATTGTCATGAAGTAACGTTCAATTTCAGGATGAGTAACGGTCACTCGTCGTTCTTGTTTTATTTGTTTTTCAAACAACGGAATTACGGAACCGTTAGAACCAAGTACATTGCCAAAACGAACAGCTGAAAAAGATGTATCCGGATATTTTTTGTTTAAAGACAAAATTACGATTTCGGCTAAACGCTTTGTAGCACCCATGACATTTGTAGGATTAACGGCTTTATCGGTTGAAATCAGAACCATTTTTTCTGCGCCGTATTTACCGGCTGTTTCTCCTACATTAGTGGTGCCCAATAAATTATTTTTGACAGCATCTTCCGGACTATCTTCCATCAAAGGTACATGTTTATGTGCAGCGGCATGAAATACAACATTAGGATGCCATTTAGCAAATATTTGTTCCAAACGATGTTTGTCCCGAACAGAACCGATAAGAACTTGCAGGTTCAGAGATGAATGATATTTTGCCTTTAGTTCTTGCTGTAAGTCATATACATTATTTTCATATATATCCAAGAGTATGAGAACACTCGGTCTGAATTCAGCGATTTGTCTGGCCAATTCTGACCCGATAGACCCGCCGCCGCCTGTTACTAAGACTGATTTACCTCTTAAATAGGATTTGATGCCTTCCATTTCTAATTCAATCGGATCACGCCCTAACAGATCTTCTATATTAATATCACGCACATCACTTAATTGAGCCGAATACTCTTCATCCAGTACACCGGAAAAATATGGCAACATTCGAACTTTAGCAGAAGTCTCGTTTGCGATTTTAAGAATTTCTCTAATAGAAGATCTTGACGCACTGGGAACAGCTAAAATGATTTCATCAATATCCAATTTTTCAACCAGTTCAGGAATATTATGCCTGTTTCCCAAAACAGGAACTCCCATATTTTTATATGTATGGGTTAAAGGATTATCGTCCACAATAGCAACAGGCTTTCGTAGGATTTGCCGATTTTGCAATTCGGAAATAAGTTGGGCTCCCGCCTGACCTGCGCCGACAATGAGTACATTAATGGTTTTTTTACCGCCTTTAGCTCTTTCTCTCTTCTTGATATCGATATTTCTATACCAACGCAGAGCCATTCTGATTAATAGCAATAGCAGGGTTGAGATAAACCAATACAAAATATAAACAGCATAAGCGAGACGCAAATTTGCAAATTGCAAAATTAACACTATCAGAACAGTATGAACAAGTGAACCGGCAACAATGATTAAATATTGGGTGGTGCTGGCAAATGCCCACATTTGGTCAAAAAAACCGGCCAGAGCAAAAACTATTGCACCGACAATAGGATAAACAAACCAGGATTGTTTGAAAATATCCAAGACAAGTTCGGGAATATTCCCCTCATAATAAACAAACAAGGCCATTACGGCAGCAACAATTGTACAGCTTATATCGTAAACAATTAAAATAAATTTATTAGGTGTGATTCTTCTTTTAGCTTCCATTCCATAATCCTTTAAAGCTACTTATATTAAAGTAAATAATTATTAATTTATTTTAATTTTATATCATATA
>DUPV01000002.1 GCA_012838135.1 Clostridiaceae bacterium
CCATCAGGGACTTGAACCCCGGACAAACCGGTTATGAGCCGGTGGCTCTGACCAACTGAGCTAATGGCCCGTACAATTTATGCAACGTAAGTGATTATACTAATCAAAAAAAGAGATGTCAAGTTTTTCACATGACTTACTCACTTTTCTTAATTGCAAAGTTAAGTTCCGGTCTTAAGAAAAAGCCATTGAAATTAGTTTTACAAAGAATTTATGTAGAATTCAGTTGCATAATTAAGTTCCGGTTTAAAGTAATTACTCATCTTTTGCCCAATCAAATGATCTCTTAATTGCTTTTCTCCATCCTTTGATGCGGTCTTGACGATCTTCTTCTGCCATCTCAGGTTCAAATTCACGATCAATTGCCCAGTTAGCCAGTACATCATCTTGCCCTTTCCAGAATCCTGTTGCAATACCGGCAAGATATGCTGCTCCCATAGCAGTAGTTTCCGTGTTGCTTGGACGTAAAACAGGGCTGCCGTTTATATCTGCTTGAAACTGCATTAAGAAGTTATTATTTGAAGCACCACCGTCTGCCTTCAATGCTTTCAGTTCAATGCCGGAATCTTGCTGCATCGCTTCAAGAACATCCAATGTTTGATAAGCTAAGGACTCCAAAGTAGCTCTCACCAGGTGTTTTTTGTTAACACTACGCGTAATACCTACAATTGTACCTCTCGCATATTGATCCCAATATGGTGCACCCAATCCTACAAAAGCCGGAACTACATAACAGCCATTGGTATCATTAACTTGGTTGGCAATATATTCGGAATCCGACGATGTATCGATAATTCTCAATTCATCTCTTAACCATTGAATTGCGGCACCGGCTACGAAAATTGAGCCTTCAAGGGCATATTCAACTTTATTACCCACACCCCAAGCAATAGTTGTTACCAGGCCATTTTTACTGAATACCGGCTTTTCGCCTGTATTCATTAGTAAGAAACAACCTGTTCCGTACGTGTTTTTAGCTTCACCGGGTGAGAAGCAGGCTTGACCGAATAATGCTGATTGCTGGTCACCTGCTGCACCGGCAATTGGGATCGGTTTGCCAAAAAATTGGGGATCTGTTTCACCATATACGGCACTTGACGGTTTTACTTCCGGCAACATGCATTTTGGAATGTTCAGGATTTCTAAAATCTCATCATCCCATTTCAGATCAATAATGTTATAGAGCATTGTTCTTGATGCATTAGAATAATCTGTTACATGAATTCTACCGTTGGTCAATTTCCAAATCAGCCAGGTATCTACTGTACCAAACAGTAATTCACCCTTTTCAGCACGTTCTTGAGCACCTTCAACATTATCTAAAATCCATCTTATTTTAGTTCCGCTGAAATATGCATCGATTACCAATCCTGTTTTATCACGAAATTTATCAGTGTAGCCTTGTTCTT
Organism: Clostridiaceae bacterium; assembly: GCA_012838135.1. Taxonomy (GTDB): domain Bacteria; phylum Bacillota; class Clostridia; order Saccharofermentanales; family DTU023; genus UBA5436. Next base: position 1,410 of record DUPV01000002.1, read on the forward strand.
TAAGTTTGTCACAAAGATCAGCCGTTCTGCGACATTGCCAGACAATAGCATTATAAATTGGTTTGCCGGTATCTTTCTCCCAAACAATCGTTGTTTCACGTTGATTGGTAATCCCGATCGCAGCAATATCATTAGCCTTTGCATTTATTCTGTTGATTGCTTCAGTTGCTATGCCGATTTGCGTCGACCAAATTTCGTTTGCATCATGCTCAACCCATCCTGCTTTCGGAAAAATTTGAGTAAACTCATGTTGCGCTAACGACACGGTCTCGCCTTTTTGATTGAATAAGATACAACGATTACTGGTTGTACCTGAATCGAATGCCATTACATATTTTGCCATGATACCTACCCTCCCATGCTTTTGGCTTGACAAAAATTATGAATAACTTTTACTCAATTTTCGATCGCTGCACACATTCTCTCTTTAACAATTTGTAATATCTCGACAAACCACTAAATTAGCTTCTGTATCCGATATTCTTTCTATTATTATATCACCTGTTTTAACCGGAGCTTCTAAAGTTACTGAATTGATTAGTTGCATAATTTCCCTCATCTTTGTTTTCGGCACTGCCTGATCGGTTTTTACCGGACATCTCGTCAACTCAGCTCCTTTAATCTTTACGGTTGATGTAATAACTCTGGTCGGATTTTTCAGTTCTGCTTTGCCATAGGAAATACCTCTGGGACATGCATTCCCGGTTACTTCATAATCATTTTCCGGATCTACTTTCAAATGACAGCCACGCGGACAAACAATACAAATTATTTCTTGAACCATGTTATTCCTCCACCGAAATTGTTAATTCCGTTCCTGAAATGTTTTCCAACAGCTGACGTGGTAAATTTACATTTTCCATTTCAGCCGGGAACATAAACGGACGTTTAAATGATGCAATTTCAGACTTTAGTTGATCACGGAATACGATTCTGCTCGGTTCCCTGAATATTTTTCTGACACGGAAAAATACTCGAACCGCTTTTTCAACATCATCAATTCTGATCTGTTGCGGTACGGTATAACCGATATTCGAATCGGTTTTTAAAGAAATGATTTTACTATCTTGCTTTACACAGCCGCCGGACTGAACAAAACATGCTGCAGCCTGACCCGCACTTTCTGCTTCTTCAGTTACAAAGTCTACCAAATCATGGACGTGTAAAACATTACCACAAGCAAAAATTCCCTGAGCCAGAGTTTCCTTATTCTCATAGACTATAGGTCCGGAAGTACGCGGATCTAGGGGTACACCGGCTTCACGACTCAATTCATTCTCAGGAATTAAGCCCACGGATAAAAGAATTGTGTCTACATTATAATATTTTTCTGTTCCGGCAATCGGTTTTCCGTTTTGATCAACTTCTTGCACTGTTACCTGTTCTACTCTGTTCCTGCCTTTAATATCGGTAATCGTATGAGAAAGATATAAAGGAATGTTGAAATCCTGCAAACACTGGACAATATTGCGATTAAGCCCGCCGGGATAAGGCATTACTTCAACGCATGCAACAACTTCAGCACCTTCCAAAGTCATACGGCGAGCCATAATCAAACCGACATCACCCGAACCCAGAATAATGACTTTTTTACCTACCATATAACCTTCAAGGTTTACATATAATTGAGCTTGACCTGCATTGAAAATACCGGCTGCTCTGGTTCCCGGAATTTGAATGTTCATTCTGGTGCGTTCGCGGCATCCCATAGCCAAAATTACGGCTTTGCTCCGTAAAATACGATAACCTTCAAAACTGCTCATCACATGTAAATAACGCCATTCTTCGGAATTTTCCAGATTTAATGCCATGGTATCAAGTGCTACTTCGACATTAGTCTCAGATAATAAATCAATAAATCGTTTTGAATACTCCGGGCCGGTCAACTCCTCTTTGAAATAATGTAAACCGAAACCGTTATGGATACATTGATTTAAAATTCCCCCCAGATATTTATCTCTTTCAACAATTAATATATCGCTCAGACCATTTTGGGCTGCGCTTAAAGCTGCGGCTAAACCGGCAGGACCTCCGCCAATTATGATTAATTGATATTCTTTAATGATTTGCATCAGTCTCACCTCATCTAAATCTTACTTCTCTGTATTTTTCGTCCGATCGACCAGAATATAACTGCCTGTTTTATTAAGCAGAATATCCAGAGGTGAAATCCCGGTTTCCCGGGCAATAATCTCTTGAACTCTAGGCCCGCAAAAACCGCCTTGGCAACGTCCTAAACCTGAACCTGCCCTGCGTTTGACTGCATCAAGTGAAAAGATCGGTAATCCTCTGCGTATTGCCGCAATAATTTCGCCTTCTGTAATATGCTCACAACGACAAATAATACGACCGTATTCAGGATTCTTTTCTATAAAATCTGCTCTCTCCGCTTTCGGAATTTCTTTGAACCGAATGATCTTTCTTGTACCGTCCCAATTAGCTTTTTTATTCAATTCAAGACCTTCTTCTGCCAACAGTTTAATTCCTTCTTCTGCAATGATCGGTGCACAAGTCAAGCCGGGTGATTTGATTGCTGCCAGATCCAGAAATTTCGGTGTACTGATTTTAATAAAGAAATCATTATAATCACTATTAGCTCTGATCCCCGAATAATTTCTGATATTATTTCTGAAATCCAGACACGGTACGGATTTTCGGGCTTGTTTTGCTATGAAAGCCAACGCTTCTCCGGTTGTTGAAGTATCTTCCGGGTCAGAAATTACCTCTGCATCGGGTCCGACTAAAATATTATCGTGTATGGTGGGTGATACCAAAATTCCTTTGGTAAATTCAGTCGCGCATGGGAAGATTATCGTTTTAATTGTTTCACCTGCTGATCTGTCCAAAAGAAAATACTGTCCGCGAGTCGGTTTTATTGTAAAAGCAGGTTCTGCTACCATATTATGAATTTTGTCACTATATACACCGGCCGCATTGACAACATATTTTGTCCGGAATTGATTCGTCTCGGTTTTTACAAGATAATGATCGGTATTTTTTTCTATATCTACAACCTTCTGATTCAACTCAAGTTTAACACCTTCACGGACTGCAACTTCCGCCATTGCAATCGTAAACTCCCACGGATTGATTACACCTGATTCAGGAACCCAAAGTGCGCCAATTACTGCTTCGGACAAATTAGGTTCGCGCTTACGCGCCTCCTCACCGTCCAGCATCGCCATTCCTTCTACTCCGTTTAGTAAACCGCGATTATAATACTTGTCCAATGTTTTGAGATCATTCTCTGCAAGTGCAATGATTAAGGTACCGCTCTTTTTGAATTTGATATCTAAAGCATCAACCAATTCAATACAGCGCTTGGCTCCTTTAACATTGTACTTTCCCATCAAAGTTGCCGGATCCGGATCATAACCACCGTGAATAATTGCTGTATTGGCACAAGATGCACCGAGAGAAACATCATTTTCTTTATCAAGCAGCAGCACCTTCAGTTTAAACTGTGACAATTGATAAGCTGTCGCACAACCGATAATGCCTGCTCCGATAATTATTACATCAAACATGTCATACCTCTTAACTTAAAAAAATGTTCTGCTTAGGAAACCGCTTGTTTGATGCTGATGAATATAAAAAAGTGCAAATTCATAAGCAGCTCTCGAATCTGAGCTTCTGAGTTTGCTCCTGCTTATTAAGTATAAGGTAGTATCCTAAGATAGTTTGTGAATGAAAAGACCGCTGCGTAATTTCGGTTCAAACCATGTTGATTTGGGTGGCATCAATTCATTTGCATCTGCTACAGCAAATAATTCAGAAATTGATGTCGGATACATAGAAAAAGCTACTTTCATTTCACCACAGTCTACTCTGCGTTCCAATTCCGTCAGCCCTCTTATTCCCCCGACAAAATCAATTCTTTGGTCTGTACGAGGATCTTTAATACCTAAAATTGGTTGTAAAAGATTATTTTGCATTATCGCAACATCTAATGAATTAACAGGATCATCCGGATCAAAGGTACCGGGCCTGGCTGTTAATTTGTACCATTCATTTTGATAATACATGCCAAATTCAGCCTTAGCCTGAGGATGATATATTTGATCTCCGACACTTTCAACAGTAAATTTTTCTTCTACTTTTGCGAAAAATTTTTCTTCCGACAAACCATTTAAATCTTTTACTACGCGATTATAGTCCAAAATTTTTAATTCATGATCTGAAAAAACAACCGCTAAGAAATAATTGAATTCTTCATCACCTGAATAGCCCGGATTTTCTGCTCTGCGTTTCTTAGCAACTTCTACACCGGAAGCACAGCGATGATGCCCATCAGCAATGTAGAGTGCATCCAATTTCGCAAATTCATTCACTAATTGTTGAATGATTTCTTGATTATCAATTACCCAGATGCGATGTGTTACACCATCAGGTGAAGTGAAATCGGATTCCGGTTTATTTTGTTTATATTGATTAACAATTGTATTAATTTCTTCTTGTTTTTTATAAGCTAAAAAAATCGGACCGGTATTTGCATCTAATACATCAACATGTTTAATGCGATCTGCCAATTTATCTGCTCTTGTTTTTTCATGTTTTTTAATTGTTTCATTCAAGTATTCATCAACTGAAGCGCAACAGACAACACCGGTTTGACTTCTGCCGTCCATTGTCAATTCATAAAGATATAGATTAGCCGTAGAATCTTGTTGCATTATTCCGCGTTCAAGTAAAGAATTCATATTGATAACCGCTTGTTGATAAACCCGCTCATCATAAATGTCAATGCTTTTGTCTAAAGTCGTTTCCGGTCGGTCAATCCGCATAAAACTGTTCGGCTTACCTTGAATTTCAAGACGAGCTTCTTCACTGTTCATTACATCGTAGGGCAGGGCCGCCACTTCGGAAGCGTATTTCGTAACAGGACGAATTGCCTTAAAGGCTCTGATTTTTGCCATATTATTCCCTTGTTAAATCTATATTTATAATCAATATTTATAATCAATATAAAATTGATCGGCTTTTATGAAGATGTACTAACTTATAATTCCTTAGTCATAATCTGTTAACTATGATCAGTTTGCTAATCTGCTCCATTTCCTCCGATGAGTTTTCTCACACGTACTACACCGTCAATGGCTTTAATTTTATTGATTGTTTCACGGTCTACTTCATCATCTACGTCCAGCATTGTATAGGCCCAACCCTCTTTATGGCGATTACTCAATCGTGAAATATTTCTGTTAGCTATGATATTTGTAATCTGGTTAAGCATATTCGGAATGTTTTTATGCAATACGGTAATTCTGTTAAAACCATTACATACTCCAAAATCGAAATTCGGGAAATTTACAGAATTATGAATATTACCGTTCTGAAGATAATCGATCATTTGTTCTACAGCCATTTTGGCGGCATTAAATTCACTTTCGGGAGTTGAGGCCCCTAAATGGGGAATATTGATCGTGCGATCCAATTTCAAGGTTTCCTCATCCGGAAAATCTACAACATAATGTGAGACAATATCGCTTTCAATCGCTTTTTTCATAGCTTTTACATCAACTAAACCCCCACGTGCCAAGTTAACCACAATCAATCCGGGTTTTGCATTCATTAGTAATCCTTCATTCACAAAACCATCAGTATCACTGTTATACGGGATGTGAATTGTAATGATATCACAATTTTGGAACAACATATCGAGATCATTTGATCTTTCAATACTGCTGTTCAATGCCCAGGCATGTTTCACTGTTAAAAACGGATCGTAACCGTAAACATGCATCCCGAAATCAACACACATATTAGCTACTAATGCTCCGATTTCACCTAAACCGATAACACCGACTGTTTTACCATAAAGTTCCGGACCGACAAATTCTTTTTTGCCTGATTCAACTTTGGTAATAACTTCACCGTCAGCATCCAGTTCAGCAGTCCATTTCAAAGCTTCAGCAACATTTCTTGATGCCATAATCATAGCTAAAGCAACTAACTCTTTAACACCGTTAGCATTTGCTCCCGGAGAATTACAGACAACAATGCCTTGTTCAGAACATTTTTCCAACGGAATGTTGTTAACACCGGAACCTGCACGTCCGATAAATTTTAATTCCGGTCCAAATTCCATATCGTGCATATCTTTACTCCTGACGATAATTGCATCAGGACTTGTAATTTCACTACCTACAACAAAATCTTTCGGAATTTGGCTTAAAACCGTTTCATCAATATTATTCAATGTCAAAATATTATAATTTTTCATTTTGTCCTTCCAAAAATATAATCTGAATATGAGTTATTTTGTAAATACACTAGCCGTTTTGTTTGGCAAATTCCTGCATGAAAGAAATCAGCGTATCAATGCCTTCCATTGACATCGCATTGTAAATACTTGCTCTCATACCGCCAACAGTTCTATGTCCTTTCAAATTTTGTAAGCCTCTGGCTGTTGCCTGTTTAACAAATTCCGCATTTAATTCATCATTGTTGCAGATAAAAGGCACGTTCATTAAGGAACGATATTCTTTTTCTGCTGTACCGTGATAGAAATTACTGTTATCAATATAGTCGTATAATTTTTGAGCTTTTACTTTGTTTATTTCTTCAATTGCAGAAACCCCGCCCAATTTATCCAACCATTCATAAACCAATTTACATATATAAATATTGTAGCAAGGCGGTGTATTATACAGCGAACCATTATCCGCATGAATTTTATAGTCCAGCATTGTCGGGGTACATTCCATCGCATTGCCCAGCAAATCATCTCGTATAATTACAATTGTAACACCGGCAGGTCCCATATTCTTTTGCGCACCTGCGTATATCAAAGCAAATTTATTCACGTCATATACTTCAGAAAGAATATTTGAAGACATATCAGCTACCAAATCCAATGCTCCGACATCAGGAAGATTATCCGGACTAATCCTGGTACCGTAAATTGTATTATTCGTACAAATATGTACATAATCAGCATCCGGATTATAATCAGCCTTAGTAGTTTTCGGAATATAGGTATAGGTTTTATCTTTTGAAGATGCAACAATTCTTGCATCACCATAACGCGCACCTTCTTCCTGAGCTTTGCTCGCCCAACTGCCTGTAATCAGATAATCGGCCGTATGGTTCTTATTCATCAAATTTAGCGGAATCATCGCAAATTGCGTGGAAGCACCACCTTGTAAAAACAATACATGATAATTATCCGGAATGTTCATTAATTTTCTTAAAAGCTGTTCCGTTTCATCTTGAATGTCACTATAAGCTTTTGAACGATGGCTCATTTCCATTACAGATAAACCGTAACCATGATAATCCACTATTTCAGCACCGGCTTTACTCAGTACTTCAACCGGCAATACGGCTGGTCCGGCTGAAAAATTTAAAATTCGATTCATATTGTCCCCTAATAATTTTTAATGTTATATGATTATTTTAAGTTAAAAATAATCATATCGATGAATTAATATTCATCCAAGGTTAACGTTATCAATTATGTTTTTCTTAAGCAATTTTGCCTATAAAATATTAGCGTTTTTTTAAATTTATTCAGTATAAGAAAACAATTTATGTATAGTTTTGCTAAGCAAGAAATCCTTAAATGTTACATTAAATAAAATTTATAAATAAAATCTATATCAAAAAATCTTCAGCAAAAATTTTTATCAGAAAATCACTTTATTTATAATTGAAAATAGTCCAAGCTCAAAAGCTCCGGACTATAAACTATTGGTCGAGGTGACAGGACTTGAACCTGCGACCCCCTGTTCCCAAAACAGGTGCGCTACCAACTGCGCTACACCTCGATTTTATCAGCATTAATCATGATAATTACAAATTACTCTAATGTCAAGCCAACTAATGCCGGCATTTTCAGCATTTTCGGAGTGATTTGCAGTTTCTGTAAAAAGTTCGGATACCTGAATTTGATCCTGATCAAATATCTTCTATCCGAAATGAAATAATCAATTCTTCTAAATTTGTCTTTAGTTGACAATATTCAACACCGGCTGCGTCCATCATTCTTTTTGATGCTATGACTCCATCAGTAGCAGCATATTTATCCGACAAGTAAAAAACTTTGCGAATACCGGATTGAATAATTGCTTTGCAACACTCATTACAAGGAAATAAAGGAACATAAATACTGCAATTTTTCAAAGACATTCCCGGATTATTCAAAATCGCATTCAGTTCAGCATGACAAACATATGGATATTTTGTCTCAAGAAATTCTCCCTCTCTGGCCCATGGAAATTCATCATCTGAAACACCTAACGGCATGCCGTTATAACCGACAGAAACAATCTTATTGTCTGAATTGACAACACAAGCACCGACTTGTGTATTGGGATCCTTACTGCGTTGAGCTGAGAGCAATGCAACTCCCATAAAATATTCATCCCAAGAAATATAATCTTCTCTTTTTTTCATTTTGAATCTCCTGATGCAATAATAATTATGTATTTATAGTACCAAACAGTCGTCGCTATTTATTTTGTTTCTCTTCAAGTTAATCTGATTAATACCTTATTACTTATATTTTTACGTTATTCTTTTTCAGTAAAAAATTGCAAAAGGCTTTCCGAACGGTATCAATTTGCGAACTGTACGAAAAGCCTCAGACGAATTGGTCGGAGTGACAAGACTTGAACTTGCGACCTCGTGCACCCCAAGCACGCACTCTAGCCACCTGAGCTACACCCCGATTCAGAAATCTATTTTAGCCAAAAATCTTGAACAGTGCAACTAATAACTACATCTCACTGTAGAAATGGTATCAATTTGTTGTAGCTTGATGAAATTCAAGCCAATTTATAAGTTGCATAAAGCTTCTGACCATTCTCTTGTAACAGATGTAATATTAGTACTAGATCTTTAAATCACAGGCTAATTGTCACTATTCTCCTTTTTTAATGTTGACAATATTAATATTCTTTGTAATATAATGATTACTAAATAAAGAACAGGTTTACTCAAATTTACCCATAATTGGGAATGTTGTTTTGGGGTCAACCATGGAATAAAACCATGAATAAATTTTTAAAATTAAATTTTGAATAAAACAGAAAGTATATTTAATAGCAATAATATTTGAGAACAAAATACATGGTTAATACGATTGAACAAAAAAATATAAACAATACTGAAAATTTGGTTTTACATAAATTAGAATCTAATCCTGATAAATGGATTTCCGGCGGCGATTTGGCACGACAAGCGAAAGTCAGCCGTAATACAATTTGGCGTACTGTCAGGAAATTGCAAAATGCAGGATATTCGATTCAATCAGTAACCGGCAGAGGATACCGGTTACTGCACGAGCAGGACCGTCTTTCTGAAGCCGGAATCAACCTTAAACTGAATAATCCCTCCACCTATCAAATAGAAGTTTTTGACACGATTGATTCCACGAATAATATTCTCAAAACAAAAGCTCGTGAAAACGCAGTTTCAGGAACATTAATTGTTGCCAATGCCCAAAAAAACGGACGTGGTCGGAGAGGAAGAGATTTTTTCTCACCTCCGGGCACAGGTGTTTACTTCAGTTTATTACTTAGACCGAATCAAGATTATAATCTTAATCAAAAAAGTCCGGCTCTGGCAGCAGTAGCTTTAGCAAAAGCAATCGACAAAATTACCGGAAAAACCACAGGGATTAAATGGGTTAATGATATTTATCTCAATGACAAAAAAATTGCCGGTATTTTGACTGAGGCTGAACTGGATTTCGAAACCAGAACAATATCATATATGGTTATCGGTGTTGGGGTGAATATATATCAACCACAAAATGATTTTCCCGAACAAATAGCCAATACAGCAACTGCAATTTATTCAAGTGCTGAAAAACGCTCCGGATTAAGAAACAGTATCATTGCCGAATTTCTGAATCAATGGGAAATATATGCCAAACGGAAACATTCAGAACAAGCTTTAAATATTTTTCGCGAAAAATCTGTCCTGACAAATAAAACAGTAGATATTTGGTATAACAACAACTTATTACAAGCTAAAGTACTGAATGTTAATGAAGAGTTTGAACTAATAATCGAACTTGAAGACGGCTCAACCAAAACAATCAATCACGGTGAAGCCACTTTACATCAAGAAGGAAGTTTACCGAATAAGTGAAAACATAAAACTCAAGAAATATATTCGTGTAAAAAATGATTGTGCAAAAATGAATTTAATAACAAAATATCGGAACTCAAATAAAATAAAAACAAAGTCTCTGAACTAAAGAAAGAAAAAAAAAGATGACAAATTCAAAATTATCCATTCGACAAATTACAATTTCTGCTCTAATGATAGCCGCTTTAATTGTTTGTACACAAATATCTTTCAATCTTCCTGGCGGAATTCCCGTTACTATGCAAACCTATGCAATTGCTTTAATCGGATTTCTTCTGGGATTAAAAATGGGAACATTTATCGTCGGAGTCTATTTAATCTTAGGTTTAATCGGCTTACCGGTTTTCTCCAATTTCGGTTCCGGACCGGCAAAACTTGTAGGTCCGACAGGCGGATATTTAATCGGTTTCATACCGATGATTATTTTAATTGGTCTTGCCGGCAAGATAATACAAAAAAACAAATCGCCTGTCACATATATCCGGACAATTTTATTAGCTTCCGCAGGTCTGATCTGTTGTCATTTACTCGGAATTATCTGGTTGGCAGTAAGAACTGATATGGGCCTTGTCGCTGCGACAATCAGCGGTTCTCTTCCTTTCATATTAAAAGACATTATTTCAGTTGTTCTAGGTTACTTAACTGCCGAAATTCTGAGCAAACCGCTAAACAGAGTATTAACCAAAGTATAAAACGACTTTAAAAATTCATAAATTAATTAATATTTATTGCCATTTTTTATTTTTTATATTGTGCATATCGTTATGCTGAAAAAAACAGCCTATACAAAATATATAGACTGTTTTTGATTGAATTGTATTTTATCAGCTGTTTTTCTGTTTATCTGCTCGATGAAGATTAATAGAAAACACGTCTTACATATGCTAATGAATTTCCCCAATAATTATGCAGTGAATCGATTCTAATACCATCTCTCGGATTCATTGCGTGGACAAATTGTCCTCCGCCAAGATACATGCCTGAATGGCTTACACCACCGCCATTGAAAGCAAAGCACAGTACATCGCCCGGAGCCAATGCCGAATAATCTCCGTTTGAAAACGGCACAGCGATACCGGCACTTGCCTGGCTGGCTGCTGATCTGCTGATTGAACCGCCCGCCTGGAATACTGCAAATTGAACTAAACCTGAACAGTCAAAAGTGTTAGGACCGGCTGTAGCATAAACATATGGTAATCCTACTTTGCTTGCCGCAATCTGTGCTGCCACGACACCACCGCTTCCACCCGGTGCTACAGGCTCAACCGGTGCAGGTGCTTCGGTCGGAGCAGCCGTTGGAGCAGCTGTCTCAGTCGGAGCCGGTGTCTCAGTTGGAGCCGGTGTTTCAGTCGGAGCCGGATCCGGTGTCGCTGTTGTTGTTTCTGCAGGAACTTCTGAAGAAGCTCTCAACGCATCAATTTCTTCCTGCGGCACAGGATCATTACGCAAAAGATCTTTTCTTATGTAGCCACTTGAACCGTCAGCATCAGAAACTGAATACCAATCATCGGCATAGCCTTGTAAATAAACAGGTGCACCGTAATATAGTGTATTGTTAATATGTGAATTTGTATTCGCTTCAGCTCTTAAATTAGCTGCACCGACGCCTATGTACATAGTTCCGGATAAAGCTTCAAATTCCGATTGATTAACTGTAACTTCAGGCGCAGGTTCTTCAGCAGGTGCAACATAGTCGACAGTTAAAAATTGATTATATACATAACCTACTTTTCCCCCGCTCAACAGAATCTCTGACCATTCGTGATTTGTTGACATTTCGGTAACAATATCGCCGCGCTCTAATGTACCGATTACAGCAGCAGAAAATGATGGTGTTTCTCTGATGTTTAATAAAACTGAAGTATTGACATATTTATTGACCCAAGTTTCTTCATATTCAGAAACTGCAGGCTCTTCTTGATCGGAAACCTTCTCAACTTGTTCAGTAACTTCGGAAACTTCAGGATCTTGTTCTTCAGTATTCTCAGTTGCACTATCTTCGACGGTATCTTCGACTTCTACCTGAGGTTGAGATTTTTCTGTTTGAGTAGCCTTTGCACTGGCATGGATTTCACCGATGCTGATCGTATCTTTTTCTTTTAATTCAACACCCGTTCCGCCTTCAATTAATTCTTGCAATGCCAATGGTGTGCTGTCTCTTTTTACTTGGGCTAAATCTTTTTCTACAAACTCAGAAATTTCAGCTCTTTCTAATGGTTCAATTTTCACATGCGAAATTTCTTTTTCGTTTTTTTCTAAATCAGTATTAGCGTCATTCGGTTTTACCAGTATTGATGTTGCAACAACAGCTATTACTAAAATTGCGGACAAAACCGGAAGACCATATAGAAAAACTTTTTTCAAAATGCTGCTGGGCATTTGATTAAGCATTTTCTTAAGTTTATCAAACATGGGATCATGTTGAGAGTTATTCATAAAACCTCCAATTACCGCTTACCGGTAATCATTTATCCTTTCGAGATTATTATTAAAAATGTTTTTATTTTTTACATAGTATTATATATCAGGTAAATGACATAAATATTACTTAAATATTATTAAATTACTCTAAACTAATATATGATAAAAACAATTATAATACTGCTTTTCCAGTTTGTCCAAGCTAAAATATCATATTTTCACCAAAAATCACTGATGTTTTATTGTACTTTGCACTAAAAATATGTTTTCTGTTTAAACTGCCATCAGTTCGGAGCTTTTTCGCATATAATATTCAAACCGGACGCAGAATATTACTTTAGCTTGTTTGACACAATAATTCCTACTATAATTATCACAATAATTCCTAGTATAATATAATATTATAACATATAAATAGATGTGCATAAACAAGGGTGTTTCATGACTGAAAATAATAATGATCGACTAAAATCAAGAATAGCCAAACGCAAAGCAAAATCAAAATTGGATTTAAAAAAACGTGTAAGGGGCAAACCTTCAAAGCAAGCTAAACCCAATTCATTCTTGGGAACTTTGGCTTATATTGTTTCGTCCGGCTTAAAAATACTTCTTATTTTCGTCTTAACAATCGGTTTTCTAATTACGGGATTCGGCAGCGGTATGTTGGCAGGTTATATTTCAACCGCAAATCCGATTGAAATTGCCGATATGAGAAACTTTAAAGAAAACACTATTCTCTTAGACAAAAACGGAAATCAGATTGCTGAATTGACCGGTTCATCTAACGCGAAAAGAGAATATGTATCTTATGACGATATTCAGCATACCTATATTGATGATGCTTTTATCGCAATTGAAGATGAACGTTTTGACAGTCATCCCGGAATTGATGCCAAAAGGATTGCCAGTTCAGTCATCAGTGCAATTGCCAACGGAGGCACCCCTACACATGGTGGCTCTTCCATAACTCAACAAACAGTAAAATTGATTTCCGGAGCAGACGATATCTCTGCCCAAAGAAAAATTCAAGAGTGGTATTCCGCTATCGAATTAGAAAAAACTTTCTCCAAAGAAGGAATTCTTGAGCTCTATCTTAATCTGGTGCCTATGGCAAATAACATCGTCGGTATCGGTGCCGCTGCCCGAACTTATTTTAATAAAGATGCCTCTGAGCTAAATTTGCTGGAATCTGCATTTTTAGCAGGTATTCCTAATCAACCGGCTATCTATAATCCGCTGACCGAACATGGCCGCAGGAATGCTTTACGCCGTATGCGGACTATTTTAAGCAAAATGGAAGAACTCGGAGTAATTACCGCAGAGGAACATGAAGAATCGCTCAACTCGGAACTAATGTTTGATTTCAGCTACGTAAGCAAAGCCGATACCAATATTTACAATTGGTTTATTGAATATGCCATCAATGAAGTAATCACGGACTTGATTACAAAGAACGGTTACAGTCCTGAAATGGCATCCTTGACTGTTTTTAATCAGAGTTTAATTATCGAAACTACAATGGATCCCGATGTGCAAAGCAAATTAGAAAAAGTATTTAAAAATCCCGATTTAATGTCAAAAGATCCTTCACAAATTCCGGATAGCCCGGAATCTCCACAAGCCGGCATTACTGTTTTAGAGAATAATTTGAATGATCCGGGACGTATCAGAGGAATGGTCGGGGGGTTCGGCAATAAGAAAGATAATTTTATATTTAATCGGGCAACCAGCGCCAAAAGACAGCCGGCATCCGCAATCAAACCTTTGGTTGTCTACGGACCTGCACTTGATTTAAATTTAATCAGTGATGCTACTATTTTCAATGATAAAGCTGTTTATTTAGATCCGGGTAATCCTGAACGCCCTTATCCTGAAAATTACTACAATAGTTATCTCGGCAGCATGACCCTGGCAAAGGCTCTGGTTTATTCCACCAATACGATTGCCGCAGATTTATTTATTAATACGGTAACTCCCGAACTCGGTCTGACATATCTGAAAATGAGCGGAATCAATCGTATGGATGAACAATATCCTTCCACTGCGCTCGGCGGATTATCCGCAGGTGTCAGCACATTAGAAATGGCAGGCGCCTACAGTGTTTTGGCCAATGAGGGAATTTACGTCGAACCTACCTCGTATACCAGAGTGTTGAGATATGACGGAACGGTCCTTTTGGATAATGTTTCCCCACCTCAAACAGCAGTCTATAATCCCAGTTCAGCTTATGTTTTAACTAAAAATCTGGAAAAAGTTGCCGAGTCCAGCGGAGCAAAACCGGACAATGTTCATGCAGCAGGCAAAACCGGAACTTCAGAAGATGCAATTGATGTCTGGTTTTGCGGATATACTCCATACTATACTGCAGCTGTCTGGTATGGATACGATAATACAAACGGCAGGAAGATTGAAATACCGGAAGTCGATTTCGACAATGCAACTGATATTTGGAATGCTTGCATGACAGAAATTCATTCCGGCTTGGCAGATAAAGACTTTACCCGACCTGTAGGAATAACTGAAACACAAGTGTGCAGTGATACCGGCTTATTAGCGACTGAAAATTGTCCAAATACCTTCACTGCTCTTTTAATCGACGGTTCAGTTGCAAATCCGCTAAGCAGATGTAATACTCATGCTAAAACACAACCAACTACAACTACAACAACCAAATCTACAACGGAAGCCACAACTTCTGCGACAACTCCGACAACGCCCGGCGAACCGTCAGAAATTCCAAGCACACCAACTCCGGCTACAGAACCAACCGAAGCACCTTCCGATCCTTCGGTTAATCCTGAACCCGCCGCACCGAATCCGGTCACATCAGACTCGGGGCCGTAGGATTGTCGAGTGTAATTAATTTTGCAAATCATCAGCTGTCAGACACACTTGTTTCGGAACTATAGTCATTAGTGCGGTGAGACTTGAATACCATATACTCTGACAATAAAATATAATTATTTTGAAAGAGGGCAAAATGATTCTATTAAAAAATATCGATTATCTGGATCACAATTTTGTCCATCAGAAAAATGTTGATATTTTGATTAAGGACAATATTATCAAAAAAATCAGCCCAAGTTCCGATGACAATTTTGACGATTTCTTTTCTGAATGCAATTCTGAGCATCATCCGGAAATTATTGACGGAAAAAATAAAGTTGTTTTGCCCGGTTTTTATAATATGCACAGTCATGTACCAATGACTTTATTGCGAGGTTATGGTGAAGGATTAAATTTACAGAACTGGCTTTTTACCAAAATTTTTCCTTTCGAAAATCTACTGACAGCTGAAGATACTTATTGGGGAACCTTATTGGGTTTAAGTGAATTTTTAGCTTCCGGTATAATTTCTTTTTCCGACATGTATATGCGCATGCCGGGTATTGTCAAGGCAATTGATGAAGTAGGAATCAAAGCCAATCTGTGTAATGCGATCACTGATTTCGGCCCGGGGATTAAATTTTGCGAAACCGAAGCCTATCGTGATGAAATGTTTTTGCTGGAGTATATGAAAAACAATCCCACACAAAAAATCATTGCCGATGCCGGCATTCATGCTGAATATACTTCTTACCCGGAACAAGTTCTTCAATTATTGGAATTTGCCGTAGAAAATAATCTGATTATTCAATTGCATTTATCTGAAACCGCATTCGAACATGAAGAGTGTAAACAACGCCATCAGGGAAAAACACCGACTGAATACTTTTTTGATCTCGGCGTTTTTCAACAAAAATGTATTCTGGCTCATGGTGTTTATGTTGAAGAAAAAGACTTAAGGATTATTCAACAAAACGCTGCCGTATTAGTCCACAACCCTGCCAGTAATCTTAAGCTAGGCAGCGGTTTCGCTTCAGTCGGCAAATGGTTGGATTTCGATGTTACTGTTTGTATCGGTACCGACGGTGCCGCAAGTAACAACGATCTGGATATTTTACAAGAAACTCGTTTAGCAGCATTAGTCCAGAAAGGATTAAAAAGAAATCCCAAATTATTAAAACCTGAACAATTGTTGCAAATGATTACAATCAACGGAGCAATTGCCCAAGGCAGGAATAATTGCGGTCAAATCGAAGAAGACTATGCAGCAGATCTTGTGATTTTTGATCTGGATACACCCAATATGCAACCGGTTTATGATTTAGCTACCAACATCATATACTCAGCAAATCTGAAAAACGTTTACCTCACAATGGTTGACGGACGAATTTTATACCGGAACGGTGAATACCAAACGCTTGACATTGAAAAAATAAAATTCGCAGTCAACCGCATCAAGAATGAAAAACTGGCTCAACTGAGTTGAGGATTGCAATATTCATTCCAATTCGATAATACCTGTGTTGAATTCATAATAACGGCCTTTGAGGTTCATCAATTCATGATGCTCTCCTCTTTCGATAATCAAGCCGTTTTCCAAAACTAAGATTGCATTGGAATGACGAACAGTCGAAAGCCTGTGCGCAATTGCAAAGACTGTTCTGTCCTGCATAATTTCGTCCATGCCCTGGCCGATTAAACTTTCGGTTCTGGTATCAACCGAACTGGTCGCTTCATCCAAAATCAGAATCGGCGGATCATTGACTGCTGCCCGGGCAATTGAAATCAATTGTCTTTGACCCTGTGACAGATTTAAGCCATCTGTTGTCAACATCGTGTCGTAACCGTCATTCAGCTGCATAATTAAATCATGGGCATTTGCTGCTTTCGCCGCTGCTATAATTTCTTCATCTGTTGCATCTAAACGCCCGTAACGAATATTCTCTTTAATCGTATCCTCAAAAAGATGAACATCTTGCAAAACCATCCCTAATTGGTGACGTAAATCTTGCTTCTTAATATCCCAAATATCGATTCCGTCAAAGTATATATGTCCCTTGTCTATATCATAAAAACGATTAATCAAATTGGTGATGGTAGTTTTACCTGCTCCGGTTGTTCCGACAAATGCCAAACGTTGACCGGGTTTCGCATAAAATGAAACATCTTTTAAAACCGGATCATGTGTTTTATCATAGCCGAATGAAACATTGACAAAACGCAAATCTCCACGCAAGGGCACCAGACATCCGGGATAGCGTTCGGTAAATTCCGCATCCGGTAAATCAACTTGACGCATTTTTTCTGTTCTGGCCATGATTGCCTGGCAATCATAAAGTGTAGATGGTACGTACCAATAGCACCGACCTTTTCGATCGGTTACAATTTTTACTTGACCTTCGTCTGTTTCCGGTTCTTCATCCAGAATATCGAATATCCTCTCAGCACCTGCCAGGGCGGCAACAATCATGTTGAACTGATTGGCAATATTCGTGACCGGTCGTGATACATTGCGTGTGAAATTCAAATAAGAAGCAAGTGTACCGATGTCCATCGCGAAAACACCGTTAATTGTCATATATGATCCGATCATTGCAATAATGCTGAATACGACATAAGTAAGATTTCCGGTTAAAGGAAACATCAGTGTTGCATAGGTATCCGCCTTGGTTGCATCTTTGAATAATTTTTCATTGTGCTCTGAAAAATCCTTAATCGTTTCATTTTCGTGATTATAGACTTTGATAACTTTTTGACCGCTCATATACTCTTCGATAAAACCGTTAAGATCAGCCAAAGTGGCTTGCCTTGATCTGAACGCTCTTGAACTTTTGCTCGCTACAATTTTCACGGCAAAATATAAAAGACCAAGTAAAACAATATTAATAACAGATAAGATTGGACTCAAAATAAACATCATCACAATTGTACCGGAAAACATTAATGTACTTCGAACAATATTCGATAAAGATTGACCTAAAGCAATTGCGACATTATCAACATCATTGGTCATGGCAGACATTAAATCACCATGTTCTCTCCGGTCAAAATACTTGACAGGCAAGGTTTGAATATGGCTGAAAACATCATGTCTGATATTGGCAGTCG
Source organism: Clostridiaceae bacterium (assembly GCA_012838135.1). Lineage (GTDB taxonomy): Bacteria > Bacillota > Clostridia > Saccharofermentanales > DTU023 > UBA5436. Next base: position 19,863 of record DUPV01000002.1, read on the forward strand.
TATTTTCCGCACAATATACGAATAAGCGTCCTGCAATATATTCGCCGATTACCGATAATAAATAAATCAGCGCAGTGAGCAAAACCTGTTTCGCTAAAATTGCAACACCCGCACTTGCCACCAAAGAATTGATGATCGGTCTGATCATATAGTTGCCCAAAATTGCGCCGAGCGATGATAATCCTATGACAATAATTGCAATAATTAAAAATGCACGATATTTATCCATATATCGGAATAATCTTTTGACCGTACTAGATGTACTGCGAGGCTTCATCCGCTTATTCATCCTGCTGCCATTCCCTTCTGTTGTGATTCATAGATTTCCTGATAAATACGATTATCTGCCAACAATTCAGTATGGGTTCCGGTGCCGGATATTTTTCCTTTATCCAGGACAATAATCTGATCGGCGTTTTGAATGGATGAAATACGTTGAGCAATGATAATTTTGGTTAAATCAGGATTAAATTTGTTGAGTTCCTTTCTGATTTTGGCTTCGGTTGTCATATCGACCGCAGATGTAGAATCATCAAATATCATAATTTTCGGATTTTTAAGTAAAGTTCTGGCTATACATAATCTTTGCCTTTGACCACCCGAGAAATTAGCACCGCCTCTTTCGACTTTTGCTGCTAAACCTTCCGGTCGATTCAAAACAAAGTCTGCCGCCTGACTTATCTCCAAAGCTCGGATTATCTCCTGATCCGAAGCCTGAGGATTACCCCATTTCATATTAGATCTGATCGTACCCGAAAATAATGTGTTCTCTTGTAAAACAATCGCGACCTGATCCCGTAAAGTTGAAATACGATATTCTTTAATCGGTATACCGCCTACACTAATCTCACCGTCAAAAACATCATATAAACGCGGAATAAGGTGAACCAGAGTGGATTTTGCCGAACCGGTTGAACCGATCAGAGCAACGGTTGAGCCTGACGGAATGTTCAGATTGATATTTTGCAGACTGAAATGTTGATTGCCGGGATATTTAAATGAAACATTGTGAAAATTGATTTCACCGTCAGCAACTTCTGATACGCCTTGCTTGACTGACTCAACGAATTCGGATTCGGTTTCCAGAACTTCAAAAATCCTTTCAAGTGATGCTTTTGCCCGGGAGAAATTCATCATAACCATTGCGAGAATCATGATCGATGTTAAAATTTGACCGACATACATGATAAAACTGAATAAGTCACCTGCCTGCATACCGCCTTGCAGCATAAAATTACCGCCGAACCAAAGTACGGCTACAATAACCGCATACATTATCAACATCATAAACGGCATGATTAAGACCATTAAATTCAAAGCGGCTAAAGCTGTTTTAACTAAATCTTGATTTTGTTTGGCGAATTTTTCTTTTTCGAATTCTTCTCTGCAAAAGGCTTTAACTATTCTGATCCCGGTAAGATTTTCTTGAGTTCTGGCATTTATCCGATCAATCATCGTTTGGAATTTTCTGAACTTAGATATGCCGAATTTCATTGTCAGCATAATTCCCAGCATCATGACCGGTAAAGCAATTAAAAAAACCAGCGACAATCTCAGATTAATTCTTATTGCCATGAGCGTCGCCAAAATAAATAAAAATGGTGCTCGGATCGAAATGCGCAGTGCCATTCTCGCTATATCCGCAACAACAACAATATCATTAGTCAAACGGGTAATCAGTGACGATACTTCAAATTTATCCAAACCGGCAAATGAAAAAGTCTGAATTTTTTCAAATACTGCCAGTCGTAAATTTTTGCCCAAGCCTTGACCTGCTTTTGCCCCGCAATAGGTACTGAGTCCGCCGAAGAGAAATGCCAAGACAGCTATTATTATCATGTACAGACCGTTTTTATATACCAAATCGATCCGGCCGGTTAGCACTCCTTCATTGATTGTATTACCCATTAGTGTAGGAATAATTACATCTGCAATAACTTCTAAAATCATTAATAATGGCGTTAAAATTACAAAAGGCATAAAACCCTTGTAATATTTTGCCGTTTTCCTTAACATACACATTAAACCCTTCCAGTTTGTTAAAACAGATAGATATTATCCCTTGACGGTAAATTGATTGCAATTAACAATTAGCAATTATAGCATAGTTAGATTAATGTTTTTCCGGCAAATGTATTTTCAAACGATTTCATTATCTGAAAATATTGACAAAAGCTATTTTATTGTCACAGGTTAAACTGAAAAATGTATAAGGTGAGATGAAAATACACCGCATTTTTGCTATAATAGTTTTCTCAATCGTCACAATTGGTCTGCGGCCGACTGTGGATTCCGTGCAATGTCAGCTCGTGAACCCCGTCAGGTTCGGAAGGAAGCAGCGGTAAGCGGATCCTGACATGTGCCATGGGTCGATCTGCACCGGTTGCAGACCAATTGTGACGAA
>DUPV01000035.1 GCA_012838135.1 Clostridiaceae bacterium
TCCCGAAGCAGGCACGCTACCAACTGCGCTACACCTCGTTATCAAAACCTTGTATTTTTTGTTTATACAATTTTACATTATCCTTTCGCAATACAATATTGTCAAGTGGTTACCTATTTCATTTAACTATATTTAATTTTCAACTTAAATATCAAATGCAAAGTGAAATTTAAGTTCAGTTTATCTTGTAAATTATCTCATTCAATTACTGTTTTGCTTAATCTTCAATGAAGTTAATAATCGGTTAGTAATAGGAATCGTGTTTTTCTCCTGCCTGATGAAGAATTATTGTTGAGCGGTAATGATATATTATTTAGGACAATAATTTCCAATTACTTCTTCCATTTCGGGCAAAGAGTATTTTTTCGTATAAGCTAAGAACATTCTTTTATATTCCGGGCTTGATCTGTTCATATTGTTGTCAAAGTCATGTGACCGAAATTGCTGTTCACTGAATTGGCGTAAAACGATACTGATATTATTGCAATGATCAGATATTCTCTCAAAACAGGTATATATTTCGACAATCGTCATTCCGTTCTCAATCCTGCAAATATTGTTTTTCAAACGTTCAATATGACGATCATAAAGAGCCCTATTGATCTCATCAATTCTATCTTCTAAAGGTGAGATTTTTTCTGCTAAATTAAGATCTAAATTTACCAATGCATCTTGAGTCATTTGCATAATTTCTAAGACTGCCTTGGTATAAATTTCTAATTCAATCATCGCTTGTTCTGAAAACGAATTCTCCGCTTTATGCTTAATTTTTGCTTGATCAGCAATATTAATTGCATGATCGCTGATCCTTTCAATATCATTAAGAGAATGCATGATGATAGTAAGTTTGCGATTATCAGCTTGATTAAGACTACCGGCGGTAATCCCCATTGTATATTCCATCAAAGCATCTTCGTACTGATCTACCTGTTTTTCCAACTCTTCAACATGAGTGTATTCTTCATATTCAAAATCAAAAATCAAGTCAACAGCAGCATTTAGCGAAGCTGTTGCAGTTTCAATCATTTTGCAGGTTACCGTATACGCTTGCTCAATCGCAAAACCCGGACGTTCAAGAAATCTCGGATCCAAGAGTCTCAGATTAGTGGTAATTTCATCTTTTTTAATTTTCGGTTCTTTACGCGGCAGAACGACTTTAGAAAATTTAACCAATTGATTACTGAACGGAAACAAAAGTATAGTGGTAAATACATTAAAGATTGTATGAATCAATGCAATATTGACTTCATTGACCACATCTTCCATGAAAGAGAACGGATGCAAAAAGTTGATTGTATAGAATGCAATCATAAAGCAGATTGTACCTATAACGTTGAAGCTTAAATGAATAAAGGCTGCACGTTTTGCATTGCGGCCGGCACCGATTGAAGCTAAAGTTGCCGTAATACAGGTTCCGATATTCTGCCCCATAATCAGAGGTATAACGGAACCGAAAGTAATTGCTCCGGTGGTACTCAAAGCTTGCAAAATACCGGTAAAAGCAGACGAAGATTGAATTATAGCTGTTAGTGCTGCACCTACAAGTACACCAACTAAAGGATTCGTAAAAACTTGGAACATATTTCGGAATTCAGGCACACCCTGGAGTGGGGCAACCGAGCCGGACATGACTTCCATACCGAACATCAATACAGCAAAACCTAATAAAGCATGTCCGCTAGCCTTTCTGCCTTCAGTTTTTGCAGTAAAAATTAGAACAATCCCTATTGCCGCAAGAATAGGCGTAAAGGAACTTGGTTTCAACATCTGAATGAAAAAACTCTCACCTGAGATTCCGCTTAAGCTCAAAATCCAGCCGGTAACGGTTGTACCGATATTTGCTCCCATAATTACCGGAACCGCCTGAACCAGTTTCATTACTCCTGAATTAACCAGAGCAACGACCATAACAGTTGTTGCAGACGATGATTGGATCACAGCTGTTACTAACATACCTAAAAGCAAACCACGAATTTTCGTAGAGCATAACCTACCTAAAATGGTTTCTAATTTTCCACCGGAGATCGTAGTTAAGCTATCACCCAAGATTGACATACCGAATAAAAACAGACAAAGACCGCCTATCAATTCTAAAAAATTAAAAATTGTCATTTATCGAATTGAAACGCTGTAGCATAACGATTTATCATGTATTGTAAAAGCTAATGTTTAACTAACCAATAAACATGTTAGCTTTAAAAATTAAACAATCAAATATTATATTAATCACATGACTATGAGCGATAATTATACAACGCTTGTCTCCCCTTAATTTTTGCAATTTTACATTGCTCTAACATTACTCTAACATTTCTTTGTGTTTTTATAAAGAGTAGGGGGGCATTTAATGTTAAATATTAACTGAACATTAATTGTAAGTTCAACGGAAATCAATAATTTTTTGGATGTAAATATAAAACTTGATGAGAAAAAACGATTCTGTTATTATCAAGTAGCACAAATGGCCCTATGGTCAAGCGGTTAAGACGCCGCCCTCTCACGGCGGAATCAGGGGTTCGATTCCCCTTAGGGTCACCATTATATTTATATTATTTGATTTAGGTGAATAATTGCATAAACCAACCGAAAGAGTATTAAATATATTATTGCTATTAGCTTCAGAAGAAAATTTAAATCTATCTGATATTTCGGCAATGACGAAAATACCAAAAAGCACTCTGTCTCCAATACTTTCAACCTTGGTTGACAGAGAGTTTATTTATAAAAGAATTGATCATACTTATCGGATAGGAATAAATTCGCATATTGTAGGGAAAGCATATACGAGTAATTCGACTGTTTTAGAAATTATTGAAAAAAATATGGAAAACATTGTTTCTGAATGCAATGAAATTTGTCAGCTTGGTGTGTTGAGAGAAGATAAAGTGTATTATATTGCTAAAAAGGACCCTAATCAGGCTATACAGCTGATTTCACATGTAGGCAAATTCTTGCCGGCATATTCCACATCTTTGGGTAAGATACTACTTTCATACAAAACAAATGATGAAATAAAAAGTATAATAGGTAAAAACATGAAAAAAATGACGAATAATACGATTACGGACATTGATCATTTAATTCATGAAATAGAAGACGTTAGAAAAAACAAGTATGCACTTGATAATGCAGAAACGAGTGAAGAAATAGAATGTATGGCTGTATCTATTGAAAAAGACAAACAAATTATTGCAGGAATGAGTGTTTCACTGCCAATATACAGATCAACGACAGAAAAGTTAAAAAAATTGAAAGAAATTCTTTTTAAGTATAAAGATAAAATTGAACAAGAGTTAGTTAATCTTGAATCTGCGAGTATTTTTTAAAGAATATTTTTTAATCTAAATACTCTTTGTAAAAATATAAAAATATAATAGAGCGATCAATTAAAATTATTGATCGTTTTTTTTATTATTTACAATTTTTCATGAAATATGCATCATTTAAGTCTTCAAATTATATAAATTACTCGAAAACGATATAAATCTCTGATTATCCAACGCAAACAAATTGCAGAAACGACTTGACAAAGATAAAACGACCTCATACAATATACGTAAATACGTATTTTTGAAAGGAGCATTCCCATTTACGAACTCGAGGAGGTTCTATTTATGAAAAAAATTATTACGCCGATACTGAGTATCTTTGATTCAGATGGAAAGTTTGATGAAAATGGGAATGGAATTTTAATCGATTACCTTATATAAAACGGAGTTGATGGTATTTTAGCTTTGGGCAGCTCAGGCGAGTTTAACAAGATTTCCTTTTGATGACTTGGCTGAGGAGCAGATTTTAAAGGGACATAAAATAATTGATAAATTCTATAAGAATTAGAAAATAATTATCAAAACGGATTATTGTTTGGCAAGGATAAGATTTTGTTAATTCTAATTGCAATAATACCAACAGTTCTTGGTTTAGTTGGTTTAGGAGTTTAAAAATCTACCAGAGTTGTAGCATTTATTTCAATGATTGTTACGACAGCCTTATGATTAGCTTTATGTAAATTACCTTTAGAGCAAAGGTGATATCATAAGAAGTACCCTTCGAGAATGCAGAGAACCCGGGTTCACCGGGTTCTCTGCACTTTAAGAGGTTATTCTCAATATGCTTATTTGATTTATGATTTCCGGATAAACATTTTATTTGATGTAATGAATAAATTAATTGCTATAAACATGTCAATTAGCGCATTACTTTTCTTACATTGTCGGGCATTGCATCAGGCTCATCGCTAATAGTAATAACAAATTTTGCTGCAATATTTTTGGTCATATCCTCTAAATCATTAAAAAACTTTTCTAACTCGATTCTATCTTCAGAGTTAGCTATTTTATATAAGCTGTCAATGTAAAAATGTGTAATATCGTGATCTTTAGCACTGACTCCTGCGATGAAAGTAAGTAATTCACGATAATTTCTAACGGGATATTCGGCAATATCAATCAAACGTACCTGATAAGGAATATTTTGATTAAATCGCTTACCATATTCAATACAAACTACATTTGTATCTTTGGTATTAGCAACATTTGTAATCTCATCTACTATTATCGATGTTTTTCCTGAACCTTTAAGTCCAACAATGGCTTCAATCATAAATTAATTCTCCTTTTATAATATTTTATTTTAAATATTTCTTGAATATATATCGGTTACTGTTCAAATAAATTATTATGTAGTGGGTTTAACCGACTTCTCGATATTTATTATATATAATTGTACAATATTTTAAATTGTTTGAAAAACTTGCAAACCAACGTTTTAATTGCTATATTAATTTCACATCTTGTAAGTTTTTCTGAAAAGAGTGGGCTTGCCCACTCTTTGTTTTTAGACAGATTTATTAAAAAACTTGTTGAAATAGATTTATCAAAAATCATTAAATATTATTGATAAATTTTAATAAACTAAAAAACTGGTTGATTATTTATTAGCCGAAAAAATTATTAGGTGGGAAAATGGCAAAAAGAGATGCGCGCTGTCAACAAATATTTGATGCTCTGGAACCTACAATTCAAAACCTAGGTTTTGAATTGATTGATGTGCTTTATATCAGAGAAAATGGCAAATTATTTTTACGTTTACTAGTAGACAAACGTGGTGGAATAAATATTGATGAATGTGAATTGATCAGTGAAACGGTAGATTCGATTATTGAACAAGAGCTGCAATTACGCAATCACGATTATTTTGAAGTATCCTCACCCGGTTTGGAAAGACCGTTAACCGAAGCTAAAGAATTTGATTTATATGCAGGACAAATTGTCGAGGTAAAGCTTTACCAGAAAAGAGATAATAAAAAAGTTTTTACCGGAGAATTATTAACAGGTACGGATCAAACTTTAACGATCATAGATGAAACAAATGGTGAAACAATAATTTTTGAGTTGAAAGATGTAGCTAAAATAGCCAGAACGATAAATTTTGATTGAATAAGGAGAAAAATTGATGAATGCTGAATTGATTGATTCTTTGAAATTGTTATCCAAAGAACGAGGCGTTGAAGAAGAAGAACTTTTTGAATATGTAGAGGAAGCTTTGGTTGCTGCATATAAAAGGGAATTTAATCCCAAGTCTACGGATAATGTCAGAGCGGAAGTTGATCGAGAAACCGGCGATATGAGAGTTTTTATTACACGAACTGTTGTAGAAGAAATAACAGATCCGAATTCGGAAGTTTCTTTGACAGAAGCAAAAGCCTTATCGGAAGATTTTGAAATAGGTGACATGTTGGAATATCAAATAAGTCCTCAGGATTTCGGACGCTTGGCTGCTCAACAATCAAAAAGCGTAATTAATCAAAAATTAGGTCAGGCCGAAAAAGAGAGAATCCATCAGGAATTCAGTGATCGGATCGGTGAATTGGCATATGGTATTGTACAACGTATGGACAGAAGAGAAGTTGTTGTAGATATAGGACGTGCTGAAGCGGTTTTGACTCGTAATGAACAATCACGCTTGGATAATTATGAATTTAATCAAAGAATGCGTTTTTATATTTTAAGGGTTGACGAAAGACATGGCAGACCTATGGTTTTGGTATCACGCAGTCATCCTAATCTGGTCAGACGCTTGTTTGAACAAGAAGTCCCTGAAATCGGTACTGATGTAGTGGAAATTGTATCAGTTGCAAGAGAAGCGGGTTCACGAACAAAAATTTCCGTACGTTCATTTGATCCCAATGTTGATGCAGTAGGATCTTGTGTCGGTCAACGCGGTATGCGGGTTCAAAATGTAATTGATGAACTGCATGGTGAAAAGATTGATGTTGTTGAGTGGAATGAAGATCCAGTTATCTTTATCAACAATGCTTTAAGTCCGGCAAAAGTTTTACGGGTGGATCTTTATGATGATGACTCAGCTCGTGTGGTCGTACCTGATCATCAACTTTCATTGGCAATCGGCAGAGCCGGTCAGAATGCAAGATTAGCGGCACGTTTAACCGGCTGGAAAATTGATATTAAGAGCGAAAGTCAACAAAGAGAAGAAGTTGAACATGAATTGTTAATGCATTTCGATGATGTTTTGGAACAGGATTATGATGATTATGAAATTGATGATCATAAAGATGAATTTTCGGAAGATTTAACAAATGAATTTTCAGCTGAATTAGAAAATGATACTTTAGACGATGTTGAAGAAGTATTTACAGAAGAAACATTTAAAGTTGCAGAAACTGAAAATACAGTTCAAACTGAGCTAGCAGATTCAACTGATTCGGCAGAAGATGAAACAATGTTACTATGATAGTATAGTATATTAATACAGATTTGATTTGTTTTGAGTTAGGAGAATATATGGCGCAAATTAGAAGAGAGACTGATTCAGGTTTAAGAGCAGGATTCGTTCGTGAGGACGATGTCAAAAAAGTAGCAAGGCCGCAGAAAGATCAAGAGTCTTTAGAAGGTATGGCTGAAAATATGTCTGAAACTGCAAAAAACAACAACTTAGAATCAGATATGAAATCGAAACAAGAAAAGGAGGTAAAAGCTCCACCTGAAATTAAAACACCTGAATTTAAAAAACCTGAAGGACCTAAAGTAAGTATGCAAGGGATTTCAGGTCGCGAAATTACAGGTGTGGTTAAAGTTGTTAAAAAGGTACCTGCTGCACCACCTAAGGAACAATTGGAAACTGTTGCGGCTACGGATGCCAAGACGACAGCTCAAGCTGAACGTAAAGTTGAAAAAACTCCTGCCAAAACAAAATCTAAAGTTTCGGTTGATCCAAAACAGGTAAAGTCTGTCGATGTAACAGCAAGCCCCGAAAGTGCGCCGATGGAATCTGTTACTGAAACAAAAGGTGAGGTTAAACTCACAATACCTGAAATAAAAGAAAAAGCAGAAGCTACAAAAGTAAGTACGATAAAAGAACCGTTAGTTGCAAAAACTGAAAAAACAATTGCAACAAAATCTGTCTCGACAGAACCGCAACAGATGTCAGCTAAGATTGAATCTGTTGCAACAGATGAAAAATCGATAAAAACAATTAAAGACCCGCTGATTACAGGTTCTCCTAAAGTTTCAGATTCAGATACCATTAAACAAAAAACCAAAAAAATTGATGAAAAGAGATCTGAACCGCGAAAACCGCAACTAATTGTTGATCGTGGCATTACGGAATCCAGCTTTGACGGCCCGAGATTTAGACCGCAAAAAGGAAATTATATAGGTAAAGACAGAGAAACTCCTGTTGCTGATCAGCGCAGAACAAGATCGAGTGAAGACCGTGGCAGAACTGAATATCAACCGCGTGGAGAACGTTCACAAAGAGGTGAGTATCAACCGCGCAGAGAACGTCCGCAAAGAGGTGAATATCAGCCAAGAAGACAGCGCAGTTCATCTGACTACAACAGGGGTCAATCTGATACTCGGCGTAGCGGAGGAACAGGTTTTGTTCAAGATAAAGATCGAGAAGAAGCACCGCGTTTGAGCAGATCACCACGCCAAAAAAGACAAGATCCTCGTTATGACGCACAATTAAATCCGGAAATTACGGAAAGTACTAAAGTAGATTTCAGAAAGCAACACGATAAACGTGCTTCAGGTGCGAAAATACGCAAACAATCTGATTATGAACGCCGACGTGAAGCTCGTGATCGTAGTTTTGAACAAGAAAAACTGAAAGAAAAACGCAAGCGCCGACGTGAAAACCAACAGCGTCCACAAGTTGCTCAAACTACTAATGTCAAATTGCCGGAAGTTTTAACTGTTCGGGAATTGGCAGAATTGCTGAAAAAGACAACGGCTGATGTTATTGCGAAATTGATGACATACGGTGTCATGGCTACCTTGAATCAAGAAATTGACTATGGTACGGCGGAAGTAATTGCAAATGATTTCGGTATTAAAGCAGAAAAAATAATTGAAGTAACTGAAGAGGATATTCTTTTTGATGATTCGGAAGATGCCGAGGAAGATCTTGAAACAAGACCACCTGTCGTTGTTGTGATGGGGCACGTCGATCACGGAAAAACTTCAATTTTAGACTATATCAGGGATACCAGAGTTACTGAAGGTGAAGCAGGTGGAATTACCCAACACATCGGTGCATATACGGTAGATGTCGCCGGACAACCGATTACCTTCTTGGATACACCGGGACATGAGGCTTTTACTACGATGCGTGCCAGGGGTGCTCAGGTTACGGATATTGCTGTTTTGGTTGTAGCTGCAGATGACGGCGTTATGCCGCAAACAGTTGAAGCAATCCACCATGCAAGAGCTGCAGATACAGAAATTATTGTTGCTATCAATAAAATTGATAAATCAGGCATTAATCTAGACCGGGTTAAACAGGAATTGGCACAGCATGAACTGATTACTGAAGATTGGGGTGGTTCAACTACAATGGTAGAGGTTTCCGCCAAAACCGGTCAGAATATGGATGAACTTTTGGATATGATTGTTTTGACTGCACAAGTTATGGATTTGAAAGCCAATCCAAATCGCCAAGCTAAAGGTACGGTGATTGAGTCAAAATTAGATAAAGGGCGCGGACCGGTTGCAACAATCTTAGTGCAAAGAGGAACACTCAGAGTAGGTGATACAGTTGTGGTCGGATCAACAATCGGTAATATCAGAGCAATGACAGATGATCGCGGGCATCAGGTAGAAAAAGCCGGACCTTCAATTCCGGTTGAAATTCTGGGCTTACCGGATGTACCGGAAAGCGGTGATATTTTCTATGCTGTAAAAGATGATAAAATTGCCCGCAATTTGGCTGCCCGACGTCAAGACGAAGAGCGTGAAGCTGCATTGCGTAAAACATCGAGGATGTCTTTGGATAATTTGTTTGCTCAGATTGAACAGGGCGAAGTCAAAGACTTTAACTTAATTGTTAAAGGTGATGTTCAAGGCAGTGTTGAAGCAGTTCAACAGTCCTTGGAAAAATTGTCGAATGAAGAAGTGAAAATCCAGGTTGTTCATGGTGCAGTCGGTGCAATTACTGAAAGTGATGTCCGTTTAGCTGAAGTATCAAATGCTGTAATTATCGGTTTTAATGTAAGACCTGCTGCCGGTGTTCAGGATATGGCAAATCAGGTAAATGTTGATCTGAGAATGTATCGTGTGATTTATGATGCGATTAATGATATTGAAGATGCAATGAAGGGAATGCTTGATCCGAAATTCAAGGAAGTTATTTTAGGTCATGCGGAAGTTCGCGAAACCTTTAATGTTTCAGGTCTTGGTACAATCGCCGGTTGTTATGTAACAGACGGAACTGTCAATCGTGCGGCATCTGTTAGAATAGTACGTGACGGTGTAGTTATTCATGAGGGTAAAATCTCATCTTTACGCCGTTTCAAAGATGATGTACGTGAGGTAAGTCATGGTTATGAATGCGGTATCGGTATTGAAAAATACAACGATATCAAAATCGGTGACCAAATTGAAACTTATGAAATGCAAGAAATTACACGAGATTAAAGCTAGATAGAAAAGAGGCATTATGTTGCGTTCAGATCGTATAGGAGAAGAAATAAAAAAGGTAGTTGCCGGACTTATTCAAAATGAAATTGAGGATCCCAGATTACCTGATTTCACAACAGTAACCGCAGTTGAAGTAACACGTGATCTTTCATATGCTACAATTTATGTCAGTGCTTTAGGCAATGGAGAACAAATAAAAACTACATTAAATGTAATGGAAAGTGCAAAA
>DUPV01000036.1 GCA_012838135.1 Clostridiaceae bacterium
GCTTGATTTGTTTGGTGTTTCCCTTGACACAAAACACTGAACTATGGACTGCAGATTACACAATAAAATCAGGATACTAAAAGATACGTTTAATATTAAAGAATTCTTATTCTGTAAACGATAAAGGAGAAAACACCATGAAAAAAGTAATTATTCGCAAAGGAGCTTTTTTGCTGTTAGCTCTGATTATTCTGTTTTCAATTTCTGCTTGCGCCGATAAGGCAAAGCCGGAAAAACAAAATAAGCCACAGGAGAGCGAATCAACCCGGGAAGGTAAAGTCAAACCGGATACCAGTTCACAAAAGCGAGATCCTTCTGAATCTCAAGTACAGGAATCTGTAACAACAACAAAACCGGATTCACAAGATGTGTCATCGGAATCAACTGCGAACAGTGATGGACAGAAAGAAGTTACCTTTGCCCGGCTTCAGCCCGGGATAATCTATGAGGACGAAATGGTAAAAATCAGCGTAGACGGAGTGGAGACAGTACAAGGCTACGGCGATTCGAAAATCTTGTTCAGCTACGAAAATAAAAGCGATTTAACTCTTAATTTTTCAGACGATTATGTTATTGTGAACGGAATAGTCCTCAACCTAAACATTTTTGGCAGCATCCTTGATCCCCGCACTACAAATCAGGCCAGCTTGGATTTAACTACATACGAACTCGAAAAGGCCCAAATTACTCATGTCTCTTCTGTTGAAATTGAGATGACCCTTGTCAACAATGAGACATGGGAAGATCTTTATGCACTTCCCAGACTGACTGTTCCGTTTAAAGAAGATGCAGGAAGTATCTTACCACAGAAAGAAGAGCGAGTACTGGCAGACAATGAGGCGGTGAGAATAACCCTGATCAAAACTGTACAGGATGAAGATGGCATTCTTTGCCATATGTTTGTTGAAAACAAAGGTAGCGAAGAAATCAACGCCTCTGTCTCCGATTTTGTTCTTAACGGAGTCGAGATAGGGGGTTATGGCTTCTATGCAGATATTCCCGTAGGTTGTAAGGGAATCTTAGAAATCTACTTAAGTAGCATTCAGCTGAAAGACAATTATCACATTGACACTATGAAAGATTTCAGTGTCACAGTTGAGCTGGCCAGCGATTCCCAATCTGATTATAAGTTCATTGATGATTTACCGGTTTACCCGTAAAAAACTATATATAGATCAGGGCGGTCCGGTCCGCCCTCTGAATTGGATGTAATTTACGATACTGATACATACTACTGTTTTTCAAATATCGATGTTGATATTAAAGAATCTACTGCAGGTAAAAGAAATTCAATTCATTGATTAAAGAGGTATTAAAAATGAAGAAGATAAACAGAAATATAAAGTATAGGTTGTTGAGTTTTGCGTTGACATTACTGCTAATATTGATTTCCTCGGCCTGTGACAGAAAAAATGAGAACGGTTCATTATCTATGATCGACAGTACTGATAAAACAGATCCTGTAATAATTTCTAATACAACTACCCCAACAAATTCGAATATAATTACCACGACAAGTTCCATTATAACCACAACAACTCCGATTACTGCCACTGCAACCAGTTCCAATACAACCACCCCAACAAGTCCGATTATAACCACTACAAGTTCAGCTATGACTACTGCAACAAGTCCGGATACAGATATCGAAATTGATCTGAATGCACCGGCTGACGAACCACCATTATTCAACTGGGCATGCGGATCGTATTCGATCATGTTATATGATGAGTGGTTTTATGATGAAGAAAGCAGTGGTGATATGTATGATCGCTTTATACCGGAAGGTGATGACTGCCAAGGCATTATGATCGAAAACCTTCCGATACCGTTAATTGATTTTTCTGAAGTTTATCAGAAATATGTTGATGTGTGGCTGGAGGGGGACTGGGCTACGGATTCTGATCTGATTTTCGCAGGTGATGCCCACTATGATGCTTTTCCCGGTGCGCTGACACTGACTTACGATATTTATAACGGATCCGAATTAATTGCCGATATGATAATTATTGCGATTCAGGGAAATCACGCCGATACATTTGCGCTTATTTACTGGGAAGAAATTGAACATGATGGTATGCCTTCCTACTACGATCAGGCGATGCGGATATTTGAATCTTTTACCTTATTAAACTGATTTGAATCCGACTTCGTCCGATTAGAATATAAGTCGCTTATTTACCTTATAGACAAAAAATGAACAAGGAGAATATATGAAGAAATCAACTAAATTGTTAGTTATACTTCTAACCTTGGTAATGGTTGCAGGTCTGTTTACCGCTTGCGGATCCAAAGAGACGAAAACTGGGAACAAAACAACTGATACTTCCGTTGATCTGAAAGATACACCGCCGGCTGATCAGACAAATAAGGAAAGTAAAACAACGAAAGCTCATACTGAGCAGACAAATACAGCGACGGCTGACGAAACTAAAGCTAAAACCGAGCCGGAGCAAACAGATGCACCTAAAGCAAGCAAAGAGCCGGGATCTTCAGAAAAAGTCCTCGAAAATGGAGTTGTTGCCATCGATTGGGCTCCATATAACAAGCTTATTGCTGATATTAAAGAGGAATCCGATCCGGTTGTGCGTGAACGTCTGATGCATGAAGCCGAGGATATGCTGATGGAAACAGGTATATATGCTCCTCTCACTAATTTCAATAATTTCTACCTGATGAATGATGATGTTGAAGGTGTATACGCGACGCTGTCCGGAGAGAGATACTTTATGTTTGCAAGCAAGGGTGATGCTGAATCTTTACGTATTAATCTTATTGGTGAACCGGCTCGTCTTGATCCGGCACTAATTATTTCGACTGATGGCGGGATTTTAGCTTTGCACACTTTTGCCGGTCTTTATACTTATGATCAAAACGGTGAGTTGGTGCCGGACTTAGCGGAAGGTGTTGAGATTTCAAAAGACGGATTAACTTACACTTTTACACTGAAACCGAATCTGAAATGGTCTGACGGACGCGGTGGTATCTTTAAAACTAATGATCAAGACTACACTTATCCGGTGGGAGATGGTTACTTTACGACAGGTATGAATGAAGCGAAAGCCATCGAACTGCTCGAGGGGGCAGGATATGTCTTTGAAGACGGTGTGCTTTCTGCGGATACACCACTATGTTTTGAATTTCTGACAGCTGCTAAAGGGTCGGTGCCTGATGACCTGCAACAGGGCTTTGCCCGGTACGGTATCACGATGGATATCCGGCAGGTAGCCTGGAATGTCTTTCTCAATGAATTTGAAACAGATAACTATGATGTAGCCCGCACTTCCTGGGTGGCTCCTTTCAATGATCCGATATGTATGCTTGACTGGTAGATTACAATCAAATCGGTTGCCTTAGCCGAGACATTTGCGTAATTAAGATATATCTGTACCGCTAAGGTGGCTGTACGCGGATGATAAAACGGATAGCCTGATAGAAGATTTCCTCAAACTTTTGAGCCTGCTCAATATGGGATTAATCATTTACTTTAAACGCAATCGCTGGTTTTAGTTCATTTGCACAAAGTTATTTCTTAAACGTATATTTCTTATGGTTTGTTATTTACTTGAATATAAAATAAACATAAACTTGTTTTAACATGGATTTGCTAATTTTATCTTGGTACTTCTTGTTAGTAAAAATGACATATTGATTAGTTTTTGAATTAGAAAGATAAGATTATGAATAATAAAAATATAAGCAGAATTATTTGGGGTGTAGCACTGGTGCTTGTAGGTATTATTTTTGCTTTAAATGCACTGGGGCTCACTGACATAAGTATCTTTTTTAAAGGTTGGTGGACTTTATTTATTATTGTACCATCTGTAGTTGGTTTATTGAGTCAACGAGGTAAGTTCGGAAGCTTAATCGGACTTATGATCGGAGTTGCTTTACTTCTTTCTGCTCAAGGCATTCTTGATTTTGCTTTGGTTTGGAAATTATTTATTCCTATTATCATTATTTTGATTGGTCTGAAAATGATATTTAAATCTACGTTTAATAAGAATACAAATGAAAAAATTAAAGAATTAAAACACAATAGTACATCAACGACAAAAGATACCGCAGCTTTCTCTGCACATAAAATAGATTATGGCGGGCAAATTTTTGAAGGTGTGACCTTAGATGCAGTTTTCGGAAGTATCACTTGCGATCTTAGCAATGCTGTTATAGAAAAGGATTGTGTAATTACAGCTTCTGTTGTTTTTGCAGGTATAGATATAAAAACACCGGATTATGTAAAAGTCAAAATTGATTCGAATGCAATTTTTGGAGGTGTCACCGATAAGAGAATTAAGACGGAATATCAGAAAAATCAGCCGGACAATGCCGTAACTTTGTATGTTGAGGCAACTTGTATCTTTGGAGGTATTGATATTATATGAAATCTTGGCATTTTACTATAAAATATGCAGCAATAGCCTTAGCTGTCATTTTGATAATCAGTATAGCTAGCGGGATTATGCATATTTTGTCTTTTTTTATCTCAACTTTTACTCCTAATGTTACGGGTGAATACAAAACGTATGAGATTGAAAATGACATAGATATTTTAGATATAGATATACACTCAATTGATATTGAGGTAAAAACAACAACTAATTCTGAATTCAGAGTAGAAAGCAATTATAATTATTTAATTGTGAAGGAAAAGGAAAATAAACTTCTAATTGAAGATAAAAAGGCATTTTACCTTAACCTTGATGGTAAAGCGATGATTACGCTTTATATTCCCGAAAATAAGATGTTGGATAAGGTTGAAATTAGAACAGGTGCAGGCAGTACCGATTTGAAAAATATTAAAACAAAACTTATTGACATGCAACTTGGTGCCGGAGAAGCCATACTGCAAAATGTATCTGCAAGTGATGAAGCATTTATAGAAACCGGTGCAGGAAAACTTAGTATCCGGGACAGCAAGTTGCATAATTTAGATTTAGATATGGGTGTAGGACAATTTGAGTTTTCAGGTATCTTATTAGGTAAAAACTCATTAAAAATGGGAGTTGGTTCAAGTCAAATTGATTTAACAGGTTCTTTGGATGATTATACTTTGAATATCGAAAAGGGACTTGGTGACATTTATGTTGGTGAAGATAATCTGAAAAAAAACACTCAATTAGGGCAAGGGGACAGCAAACTATTTTTTGAAGGTGGTGTTGGCTCTGTCAGGATAGATTTTTCGGAATAATTTTAGAACAATGGAATAAAATAAAGCTAATGTTAAAACTGTCGACATACACAGTTTTTGTCGACAAATAAAAATAAAAGACATGTATTGAAAGGAAGAAAAATGATTAATTGTCCTTCGCTAGCTAATATACCTTTTACGGAGTTTTCAACACAATTAGAAGAACTTGTCAACGCCGGCGTAAAATATTTCCATATCGATATTATGGACGGGCATTATGTAAAAAATCTTTGTTTCCCGGTCTCGCTCATAAATGATTGCAAGGCAAAATATCCAGATGTTAAACTTGATGTTCATCTCATGGTTGATGATCCTTTGTCTTATATTCCACAGATGATTCAAGCAAAAGCTGATTATGTTTCTTTTCATCAGGATAGTACGATATATTTACGGAAAGGGCTCTGTCAATTACAGGAAGCCGGAATTAAAGCGGGGATCGCCATTAATCCCAGCCAACGTATTGATGTTTTAGAACCAATTTTACCCTACGTAGATTATATTTTACAAATGACTGTTGAACCCGGTTTTGCAGGTCAACATTATCTTCCGGGATCTACCGAGCGTTTGATTGAACTTTCTCAAATGAGAAGAGATATGAGATTGGATTTCCAGATTTTTCTTGACGGAGGTATTTCTTACGATAATCTTAAGGAAATTGCTGAAAATGGCGCAGATTTGATTGTGACTAATGTATTTACAATCTTTAATCAGCCGGAGGGAATTGCCGGAGCATGTCGCAAATTTGAAGAAAAATGCCGTGAATATGGCAGTACAAAGAAATAAGTTGCCGAGATTTGTAAAATCAAGTCCAGATCAATGTTCATTTTTCCTGAATAACTACTAGAGTGTCTTGACAGACATTGTGAGTCATATTATTCTGATATAGGTAACATATTACCTAATTGGAATAGGAGGTTCTATGAAAATCAAACGGATTCTGATTTTAATCGTGATTTTGTTATTGGTGGCAGGTATTACTGTTTTCTTTTTGATGAGCCAGCGGATTAATAAATTTGCAAAGCAAGATTTCAACATGATTGATATTGCCAGCCTGCCTGATGGCATATATCAGGGCAGTGCGTCTGCTGTATTGGTTACTGCGCAAGTAGAAGTGACTGTGCGTGCCGGACATATCCTGGAAGTTAAGTTGCTGGAGCATGGTCATGGACCCGATCATGGTGCTGAAGAAATTTGTGATAATATTGTTAAGAAAAACAGTCCTGATGTGGATAGTATAAGTGGAGCGACTGCCTCGAGCATAGTTGTTAAAACGGCTGTATTGGAGGCATTAAAAAGCGGGATGCCCTGTGAAACAGAAAAGAATCCAACCAGATAACAGAGAATCTCCAATGAGTATTTAGTAAAGACTCGACTGGTGCTTGACCAGTTGTGTCAGAACTTGAGTGTTATCGCACAAAATATCAGCAGGTAAGAGAACAACGTATGATAGTAATCATTTCAGATGACAGTAGAGGAAATTGGGGCCAGACACTGGAGGAAGCAATACTTCATATAGGAGTACAAGTAATTCGTTTTTCTGCCGACACCCTTCAGATCAAACCTTGTACAGCATGTAACTGCTGTAGCGGAAAGACCTTTGGTCGCTGTATTATCCAAGATGATATGCAGTTGTTGTTTCCTGAAATAGTAGTCTGCCATGCACTGGTATTGGTTTCTCCGGTAATATTCGGGAATGTCAGCCATCATATCAAGAAAGTGATGGATCGTATGGCAGCTCTTGGGGATCCTCGCTATCGGGTAAGAGATGGAGAAATGGTAAAGGGTATGAGCAGACAAGGCATGACCTATTTCATGGTGGGTATAGGGGATGATTTGAATGAAGCTGAGCACTCAGCCTTTTTATCCCTGCATCAGGAAAACCGAAAGATCATGAGTGTCAAGGGACAAACTTTTATTCTTGACAGCAGAATGGATAAGGTTTCACTTAATAATATCGTGCAGGAGATTATCCATGAATAAGTCAGACGTAATGCTCCTTTGTGTCAGTCCCAGACATAAAGGCACCAGTGCTATGTTGTTAGAACGCATCCGAGTTGTCACCGGCGGCAAATTATTCTTTTTACCCCAGAAAGGCAATTTAGATGAATTGGTGGTATCTATGCAAGAGGCCGGAACCATCATCATCTCCGGTCCCTGTTACATCAATACTTATCCTGCCAGAATGCTTGAATTACTGGAAACGGCATCCCTTACAGGAAAATTTTCCGGGCAGAAGCTTTATGGTATTATCAACGGAGGTATGCCTTATATCCACACACATCAGCATGGACTAATTTGTCTTCAGTTATTTGCCGAACAGAATCATCTGTTATGGCAAGGCGGTTTTGTACTGGGGGTTGGTGCTATGCTGGACGGTAAACCTTTGGAAAAGCACATGAACCGCCGGACAGTTGTACCGGCTTTTAATAAGTTTATCCAAAATATTTCTGAGGGAATTCAATCCCCGGACAGCCTGTATATAAAGGCACAATCTCCTCCGGGTAAACTCACAACTCGTATTTTTGCAAAATTTTTGACTTTTTTAGTAGAAAAAAATCTTAAGAAATACGGACAAGATCCGGAAGCTCCCAATTATTATTTACGCAAACAAGATGATGGCAAGCAAAATGGAAGTCGTTAGAGTTATTCTAAAAATTATCATGTGGATTTTGATTATCGGCTTTTTGAGTAATTCTATTTTGCTAACCATTTCCTACTCTTTTTATAAGGGGAAGCGCCAGATGGATGAAATCAATGTGATTCCGCAAAAACTAAATTATACAGAAAAGTTAACAGGATACGGTTATAATCTGACAAACGAATCCGATACGATCATTTTATGCTTTGGCGGTTCTTATTATGTTGCTTACAATACCGTCGGTATTTATGCTCCTTTTTATGATGTTCCATTCCTGGCTGTCGATTATTATGGGACGCAAGACAGCCAAGGTAAAATGAATCTGCGTTCAATGCAAGCATCTGCAGAGGAGCTCTATGATTGGGCTAAGACACAGTATCCGGGGAGAAAAATTGTAGTGATCGGTCATAGTTATGGTTGCGGTATGGCTGCCTATCTTGCATCAGTTCGTAACTGTGATCAATTGTATTTATTAGCAGGATTTCGCGATTTTTCTGATCTTTATAATAAAATTATACCCATATTTTGGGGACCGTTGAAGGTATTCATCTCTGAAAATATCACAGTAGCTGAATATGCACGGCAGACTACTTGTCCGGTAACCATCATTGGTTCCGATGCGGATCAAACACTGAAAAGTGAGATTCAAAGGAAGTTAGCCGAAAATTATGAAACAGCCGATTTGCAAATTTTTGCAGATATTGAACATGAAGACTATTTAAAGGACAAAAGAATTATTTCTCTGATTCAAGAATCGATTGATTAGGGTTATCTCAAAATGTTGAGCAGTGTGAAATTTTAATTTGCACAGCAACGAATCATGAGCAGTTTTCATGGTTGAGGTATTTGGGATACAAGATTGAAAAAGGGAGTCGTCTTTTGGGACAACCCCCCCCTAAAATTTCTTATTTTACATTGCTATACTTAAGCTCGGCTCCGCGGAAGAGCAGAGAACCTATGACAATACAAATAATAATGATTATAGCACTAGCCATAATAAAGTTGCCAAGACTTTGCAGAATCCAATTGAGGCCATTGACAAAAGGCCTGGCAAGGATAAGGGAAGGAACGTCCAAATCTTCTATTGCCACTTTGTCTATCAGATATTCCAAACTGCCAATCAGACCGTTCAGAGTAATGATACCGAAAGGTACCCAGAAAATTATCCTGCCCAGCCAGTTAAGCCGATAATTAATAGTGGCAAGCAAAAGACCGATAAAATATATCGTTACGTACAAAAAGATGAGGATTATTAATATCTGACCGAAACCAATTAACCCGCTTTGATCTATTTTAATAGGGATCAGAGCAAAGATGCCCGGTGTGTAAAGACCCAAACTACGACTGATCCATTGCATTAGGTGAAAGTAAATATTAACCATAAAACTTGTAAGTACTCCAAAACAGAAGCCTTCAATAATAAAAGCCTTGGTAATCGTAGCTTTGGGCACCTGATTTTGGGCCAAGAAATAGTATTCCTCTTTGAAGGTGATTAATCCGGATACAAAGCAGGCAATGAAATATACACCTTCAATACCACCTATTTTTACATTACCGCTGCTAAGAGCGACAATAAATTCTACGAGATACATAAACGTCATCACACCTAAGAAGCTGAGAATGAATTTATTGTAGTCACGAGCTAAGATTTTGATTGATGTCAGTAACAAAGATTGATTTTTTCTATTTGTCTTCATATGAACCTCCTACTTATCTCTCTTCTTGCTGTAAGCCACAAAAATATCTTGTAAACTGGCGCGGCTTGTTTTAATGCCATCAGGTAGATCCGGAGTTACAGAAGGTCGGCGTATGAGTAGGGAAACGAACCCCAGATTTTCTTTCTTTTCGATCACCGAATATGATCTTTCAATCTGTTCTATCTGCTCTGAAGGACCCGTTAGATAAAAGTGAGATGTAATTATATTATCCAGATTATCTTCCAGGAAAATCTGACCGTGGTCAATGAATATGACCTCTTCTAATAAATTGCTGATCTCATCAATCAGGTGTGTGGAAAGAACAATTGTATTTTGCTCTTCCCGATAGATACGCAAAACCTCGTTATAAAATAACTCTCTATTGACGGCATCATGCCCTAGGGTTGGCTCATCAAGGAAGATAAAACCTGCCCTGGTCTGCAGAGCAACAATAGAGCGGACAATTGCAAAATTTCCGGTCGACAACTGATTGAGTCGTTTCTTCTCATTAATACCGAAGTCTTGTAAAATCTGCAGTACCTCATCAAGATTAAATTTGGGATAGAATTGACTCGTGTAGTAACAGAGTTCCTTTACCTTTAGTAACTCAGGAAAAGTTTTATCCGGTTCGGAGAAGTATAGCTGGCGCGACGTAGTATCGTCTAAAATGGTCTTACCATTATAGAGTATTTGTCCACTTGTCGGTCTGATTCGATCAGCAATAATTTTAAGTAAGGTGGACTTGCCTGCTCCGTTTCGTCCTAACAGACCATAAATTTTTCCTGCTTGCAGCTCGAGGTTGACCTTATCTAAGGCTAAAACATCACGATAATTCTTCGAAATATCACATATTTTAATTGTTTGCATCATCTGCCTCCTTAATCCACCGGATAAGATTTTCCATAGAAATATCCAACTGCTTTGCCTCTTTGATCAGGGGAGACAGGTAACTCTCCTTAAAAGCAGTTTGTCTTTTTTGCTTCAACATTTCACGTGCTCCTTTTTTAACAAAAATGCCAATACCGCGTTTCTTGTAGCAAAAGCCTTCATCAACCAAAGTATTTACTCCTTTACCGGCTGTAGCCGGGTTAATCTGAAAGGCCTGAGACAATTCTGTCGTTGATGGTATCTGTGTTTCTTCCGCATAGGTCCCGGCAAGAATTGCATCCTCCAAGCCTTCTTGTATTTGTAAGTAAATGGGTCTTTGGTCCTGATTATTCAGTTTCATAAGTGCTCCCTTCTTACTTTACTGGTTAACTACTTGACTAACTAACTAGTTAACATGATTTTAATTCAAATAAAAAGACCTGTCAAGGCCTTTTTAAAAATTTGTATTGAAATCAATTGTATTTAATATTAATTAATCTTGTATGTTATTACCGGAATTTGGATTAAATCATATTTATTTTAAAAAATTCAGATGATAATGAAATAATATTCTTGGATGGTTAGCTCAGTTCGACTTAACGGTATAGAAGTACACTATTTATATTGATTGAGAAAATCATCGAGCGCTTTATTGATTTCTTCACTGTGTCCTGTCATCATATGTCCGCCGTCAGGAAAAGTAACAAGTGTAAGATTCGGAAACCTATGCTGAACATTTTCCACTTTATCAAAACTTGCTACCGGGTCATCTTCCGAATGTAGAATCAAGACAGGTATACTTAATTCTTCAATGTGATACTGATCAAAATTTCTTTCCATATCGGGATTTGTCAACTTACCGTCTAAAACAACTCCGGCTTTTCTCTCGGAAATCGGCTGGATAGTTTCTACAGTTGATGCCGGCATACCCATTAAGGCAGGCATGAGGGGACTGATTAAGTACATGGCATAATCGGACAGAAGCGGTTCCGGAGGCGCTTGATATTCAAGATAAGTTTCCGGTTTTTCATTGACCGGCATGGCGGAACAAAATAGAATTAAGCCTTTAACACGTTCCGGATAGTCAAGAGCAAACCGAATGGCAGGAGTACCTCCGGCGGAAGTTGCTAAAACGAAGACTTGATCTATTGCCAAATAGTCGAGCAGTTCATTAAATGCATCAGCCTGATCTTCAGGCGTTCCGGTTCCTTTTACGGCAGAACCGAGGTAGCCAAAACGTGACGGGGCAAGCAAGCGGTTTTTGGATTCTCTGTTTTTTATACTTTCATAAGCCTGATCATAACCGCCGAAGATACCATGGACAGATAATATAATCTCACCTTTACCCTGATCGATGTAAGTAACCGAACCATATGAGAGATCTGCAGTCTTAACCTTATATGAATCAAGCTTTGCTTGAGCCTTATTTAACCCTTTGGCACAACGTATACCCTGAATCAGGAAATATAAAAATATTACCATTAATAAAGCGAATAATATCCATTTCATTTTTTGACCCCTTGCTTTTTTATTCTCTTTTGTCATTTTAGAAGCTCTCCTGTGTATTGTATATATTCAATCTTTGTACTTTGTATCAAATGGAATTCCATACCCGTTGAATAGGGAATATATTTATAAAATATTCAATCTTTATGTTATAAGCAAAAATCACATCGCATGTTAATATTTACGTTATTTCCATAATCTAAATAATATTTAGAATTTCCGTTATAAGACGAAAAAAGTGATAATAGTCGTCTGCCTCATTCAGATTAAACCCCAAAAGCTGATCGATAATTTGGCGATTTAAAAAGGCGGATTGAATACTTGCTAAAAGCATGAAAGCCTTTAACTTTCTGATATTTTCTTGCTCGGTAGCCGGAATTGCTTTAAAAATTGCTTTGTAGCTTACGGATGAATTACTTTCTGCGTTTGGCTGTGCAAGGTCGGACAGCATAGAAATTTTTGAGATCTCCGGATTGTTTAACAGAAAAGTAAAAACACTTGCAATGAAAGATGCCATATCTGATTTTTCATTTTGTTCCGAATTATCTTTTTGTTCTGAATTTTTCTGATGTAGGGAATTACGGTTACTTTCCGAATTTTCTATTCCGGAAAAAGTTTTCATAACATGACTGATAATTTGTTGCACACAAATCTCAATCAATCTGTTTTTTGAACCAAAGTGATAGTTAATTAGTCCAACAGCAACATTAGATTTTTGGGCAATTTCTCGGATGGTGATATTTTCTACTAAACCGTCTGATTTTTTGATTAAAGAGATTGTAGTCAGGATGATTTTTTCTTTTATATCCGAGACATTTTGAATATTATTATCATTTTCCATATTATTACTTATTACACCTCCGGTTTGAACGTTGTTCAAATCAAACATACTGAACATTGTTCAAATTGTCAAGTAAATAATTCTGTTAAGTAAAAATAATTTGTATTTTTCAGACTTGAATTACAATTTGAATCAATGTCTCAAATTGGAATCTGCTTGGTTTTGAGAAAATAAGATGATTAAATTTAACTTAAAAATAATGTACATAATTTTTAAAAGTGTATGCTAACAATATATGAAGGGAATTATTTTATTTCAATCGAAATATGGTACTACGAAAAAGTATGCCGAATGGCTTTCTGAAGAAACCGGATTTTCTGTTATCGAGATAAAGAAAGCAAAAATAGAGGACGTTAAAGAGTATGACGTCATTATTTTAGGTGGAGGCATTTATGCTTCGGGAATTGCAGGAATATCCTTTCTTAAAAAATATTTTGATATATTGAAAGAAAAAATACTGATTGTCTTTTGTGTCGGTGCATCACCTTTCAATGAAGAAGCATTACGCACTATAGCTGCTAAAAATCTTAAAAATGAATTATCGCGTATTCCCTGTTTTTATTGTCGCGGCGCTTGGAATCTGGAAGAAATGAATGTGATAGATCGCACGATGTGTAAAATGTTGCGTAAAGTCATTGCAAAGAAAGAACCTTCAGAATATGAGATTTGGGAAAAAGCACTAATGGCTGCAGGTGATAGAAGTTGCGATTGGACAGATAAAGAATATCTGGAGCCCATTATTAAATACTTAAATAGATAAATTATCATGATCTCACTATTATTTATCTAATCAAATAAATATTTACATGCCGGCATTTAAAAGACCTTGCACACAATTAAAGTTGTACCGTCAGATAATTGGCTAAACTGAAAAAGTGTGCAGGATCAATGCAGAAAAGCTGGTAGCATATATATCAGTAACCGGATATTATACGCGCTGTATTTTTACTTTGCTGATTAATTCGGTTTTAGGAGGTTTAACTTGGTTCTGAACAGGGTAGCCGATGGCTAGTGCCGCTAAAGGAACATAACCTTCCGGTAAGTTCAAAGCATCAAGTTGAGGTGCATTTTCCTGAACCATATCTCGGATAAAACCGTATAGATAACAATTTCCTAATCCTAAGTTGCTGGCTGCCAAAGCCATATGATCAACTGCACAGGCTACATTTTCGTATGAAATCAGATTTTCCAGATTATTAGTAGACACAAATATTAAAACATTCGCACCGAAACTGCGGTCATTTCCATTTATAGTCGAATATTCACGAATTCTATTTAATGCTGATTCACTTTGTACGACAGTGAAATGTAAATTGTTATATAAACCCCTCCCGACAGGAGCATTACCACCAACAGCTAAAATTTCATCAATCAAATGATCAGCAACAGGCTGATCAGTATAAGCTCTGCATGAATGACGTAACTTTACTAAATCTAAAAAATCCATAAAAAACCTCCATTTAAAAAATTGGTCTGTTAATTTTAAAAATCTTCCTTAGTTAACAGAGATAAAAAATAATTGATTCGTTTTAATATTGTAACATAAGTTTAACAGTACAGGTGGTTTATAAAATTTATATAAGATTATATTATGGTTCACAGTTTAAGTTTAAGTTATAATAATGTCAGTAAAAAGAGGAACCCGTTAAAAAATGATATTCACTAACTTATTAATATTAATCACAGCACTTTTTCTCATTATATATGGGAATCTTAATATTTGGCTTGGTTTACCGCTATTGATTTTATCTGTAAGCGGATTGACATTTCAAGTGGTTAAGATAATCAGTCTTAATTTTCGCTTAAATAAAATTAAAAGAAAATCGAAAGTAAAATGGGTTGGTGAGTTTGTTTTAATTGAAGGTTTGAATCTTGTTACAAATCAAAATATATATTTGATGTTGACACGCAGAGATGATCTGTTTTTAAAAGCTGAACAAGATGAATTCAGAGTTAACATATCAGAGCTAGATGGTATATTTATTACCAAAGGACAATACTTGTTAAATTTAACCGATAATGAGATTAAGGATTTTGTAAACCGGGAAGCCGGTAATCCGGTTTTTAACAATGTCAGAAATTTAATTCGTAATAACCGTAATTATGCACATAAATTCGTTATTTTAATTTCCTTAAAATCAAAAAGCGATATTTATTATAATATTCGCATGAATCAAGATTTAATAATTATGATTTTAATGCATGGCAATAATAACTTTAGACGCTTTATTAAACGACCTGAAATTAGAAGTAAGGTTCGTTTTTATAATAAAAGAATGAATAATACACGCTTAAGAGAAGAACTCGGATAAAAGCAATGAGTTAATTCTTGTTTTTTTGGAAAGGTGTTTCAGATGCAAATACAAGCACAGACTTTTAAAAAGTTATGCAATATAATTGAACAAAATATTAATCGTGTCATGATTGGCAAAGAAAGTGTTATTGAATATTTATTAATCGCTTTAACCGCGGGTGGACATGTCCTAATTGAAGACGTCCCGGGTATCGGCAAAACTACTTTGGTTTCTGCATTGGCAAAATCTTTAAATCTGACTTTCAAGCGAATCCAATTTACTCCGGATTTAATGCCCTCAGATGTAACCGGCTTCAGTTTGTTTAATCAAAAGACGGGAGAATTTGAATTTCAACCCGGTGCAGTTATGAGTCAAATGGTTTTAGCAGATGAAATTAACCGTACCTCACCTAAAACACAATCTGCATTACTCGAAGTAATGCAAGAGAATCAAGTTACGGTTGATGGTATAACTTATGATATACCGCAGCCATTTATCGTTTTGGCTACCCAGAATCCGGTAGATCATATAGGAACTTATCCTTTACCGGAGGCTCAATTGGACCGTTTCATGTTGAAAATCGATCTGGGATATCCGACGATTGAACAGGAAGTAGCAATTCTTACTTTATATTCCAGTGATCAACCATTACAAAAATTGCAAAAAGTTGCTGACAGCAATGATGTCCTTTGGATGAGAGAGCAAGCTTTACATGTTCATTGTGCAAATTCGGTAAAAAGATATATTGCCGAATTAACTGCTGCGACCAGACGTCACCCGGATATCAGTTTAGGTGCAAGCCCCAGAGCCTCCAACATGTTAATGCAGGCTGCTAAGAGCAGAGCATTAATTAAAGGACGTGATTATGTCAGACCGGATGATGTACAAGCTTTGGTGATTCCTGTATTATCACATCGTATTACCTTGACACCGGAAAGCCGATTGAAAAGAATCACCAACGAAGATGTGATTTATTCAGTATTAAAACAAGTTCCGGTTCCGGAAAGATAAATTTTTTTATGTTTCGTTTACGTTTTGTTTTTTGGCTACTTGCTGTTGCAGCGACATTTATTGGCAATCAATTAATTGAGCATAAATTTATTATGACCCTGATGGTTTTTTTATTGTCCTTGCCATTTTTTTCGGTTCTTTACGGGTTTTGGATAAGCAGAAAATTGATTGTTGAAGCTATTCCTGAATCGGAATTTATTGAGCGCGGTCAACCTGCATGTTGGTATGTCAGATTTACCAATCTCAGCAAATTACAAACCATGGCATTGCGTATTGCGATTAAAGCAAATACCTTACATCTGGATCAAGAGCAAATCAAATCAACGCTCTTCGTTTCACAGAACAGCTCTCAGGATATCCGTTTGACCGCTATTCCGACATTTACCGGACCTTTTACCGTGGACGGATTATCCATTACAATTAATGATATTTTCGGTTTTTTCAGACTAAAATCATTCTCTGCAAACCAAGTTAATTTTCCGAATATTTATGTTTTACCCCTTGAAGACAGGAGTGAAACTTATCATGAGTATCTCAGCAATCAATTGGCAGCAGGGGAATTTCCTGCCGGCAAAAGCCAGTCTTTACAAGACGAAATTGATCGTTTGCGCAACATGGAAAACGGTGATTCTATTAAACATATTCATTGGAAACTATCAGCTCGTATGCAAGAATGGATGGTTAAAGAATATGATAAAGAAGATGATCATACCATTACTATATTGCTGAATTTACCGGAAGTGTTTTTCAAAACATATAATAAAGAAAGTAATCGTCTATTGTATTTGAGAAATTTTATGCTAGATCATACGTATTCAGCAATCAAAATTTTTCTTAGCAGGGAAGCGACAGTCAGGCTTAAAACTTATCAACCTGAACTTGTGGTCGAAGAAGCCATTCACGTGAATGAATCCGATTTATTGAGAAAACAACTAGCATTTATTCCTTATCGGCTGGTTATTCCTTTCTCAGAGCAAATACATGATGAAAAACTCGGCAATGAACAGAATATTTTATATATCATAACTCATGAGCTAAATCATAGTTTAGTCGCTGATTTAAGAGAATTGAGCACCAGAATAGGAAGTTTACATCTTGTATTTGCTATTGATCAAAGCGGTACTTTAGAAGCTGCCAAAGAGCACATTGAGCATTTATCGAGTTTAAATATCAATGTTGAAATTGCCCATTCAAGAAAGGTCAATGATTATGCGCAATAAATTTGCCTCAATTGAAATTGCCTCTAAGAATGTCGGTTATGACAATGATAAACAGTTTAGTCAGCCCTTGAAAATTGTTTTAGATACTTTATTTTATGCCGGTATAGCTTATGTTTTTTCATTGGTTTGGTTTGAATTATTAATCAAGTCGGTCTGGCTTGAGTATCCATATTATTATGCTTGGTTTCCCAAATTAATCGTTACTCTGTTATTTCTTCTCTTGGTGAACTATCCGAAAATCGTCGGTTTAAGTAGTTTAGGACTTTTGATTTTAACTTCGCTTTTAGGCTTGTTTTTCCCGAAAATAATCGGTGAACCCTTTTTCGGATTTATTAAAACGCATGCTCTCGGTATTGCAGATTCAGTTAAATGGGGTTTGGCATTAAATTCAGCACCTGAAGTAATGCCGCAATATTTTCCGGTTTATGTAGCTCTCTTATCAATTATTGTTGGTTTGCTGTTTATTTATGTCAAGCCTGCACCGATTAATTTACTTATTGTTTGGATTGTACCAATCGTGATTATAGTTACCGTTAATCGACAAGAAATTTCACTTCCGGCTTTTTTCCTCGGCTTATTATGTATTCTCATAACTTTTGCCAGGCAGAGCACTTTCGGTTTTTCCTGGCGTAAAGTATGGCAAATTCCGCCTTTGGTCTTAATCACAATTGTCTTAGTATTTATTTTTGCTCTCCAATCTTTTCTGCCGCAAGACATTTTCCGTAATGACAAATTGAGTAACCGTCTTAATCAATTGATCAAATCAAATCAAAAAATGCCGGATACAGTTCATTACTTTGAGTTCAGTATTCGGGATGCCGGATATTATCCGCAAGATGTCAGACTTGGCGGACCGGTGGAATTAAAAAACATTCCTTTTATGAATGTTTCAGGACCGGGTTCACCTTTTTATTTGCGGGGAACGGTATTTAATGAATTCGAACAAAATATTTGGCGTGCATCTTCGATGAGCACTAATTACTTATTTTATAATGAAGATCCGATTAATCAACAGGCTGAAGCCTTTGGATATCCCAGTCATTCGCATCTTCCGGAAGGGGTTATAGCAAATTATTTTACTGATGCTTCGCTTAATATCACACCGATTTATCAGCCGATACAGGCAATATTCCACGGCGGGAAACCTATGGAAATTATTAACTTGGAAGCCTCAAATCTAGATTTAGAAAATAAGGAAATTACTGTCAATAGCTATACCTCTGCTAATAATAATTCTGAACTCAGATACTATTTTAATCCTGCCGGACAAATATATTCTTCGTTACAAATCCCTGCTCCCGGCTATCTGGTTAACGGCTATATTTCACGACTCGGATCTACTGCTAATTATCTTAATTTTATTGCAAATGATGCAAATGTAGGAAATTTAGCTTTTTCAAATCAAACAACAGCTAATTATAAAAGTTATCAAAGTTTCTTGGAAAATACAGAACCCAATTTGGCTAATATCGTCTATCAGAATATTACTGAGCCAAATGTAAAAGCCAATCAATTAATTGAAATAATCAATTATTTAAAAAACAATTTCAGTTATGATTTAGAAGTAGAAGAAGTGCCTGCCAACCAAGATTTTTTCGAACATTTCATATCTACAAGAAAAGGTTATTGTACATATTTTGCAACTGCATTAGTAGTGTTAACAAGAGAAGCCGGTTTTGAATCCCGCTATGTTGAAGGCTTTTTAGTTCAAGGTATCAAGAATCATAATTTGCCTAAAGAACAATATGAAAGAATAATCTCAACCGATCAGGCTCATGCTTGGGCTGAAATTAAAATTGAAGGATTAGGCTGGGTGCCTTTTGATGCAACACCAACTGCAGCCTTGGAGTCAATCCAAACCGATCAGGAAAAAGAGCAAGAACTTGCTGCATTATTGCCGGATCCTTCTGAAACCGAGCCAACGCAAACAGAGACGACACAGCCTTTAGTTACTGAAACTCCAAATGTTCAAACCGAACCGAGCGAACAGAATTTAAGTCCGGAAGAGCAACAACAAAAAGCTATAGGAAAAACACTGTTTATTATTATATCAATATTAGTTTTAATTACTCTTTTAGTACTTTATTTATTATGGCGAAAAAAAGTATACAGCAGACGCCACGATCCGAATTGGTTGTCCGATACATTTAACGGTGATATTAAAAAGAGTGTACTTTATATTTGGCAAGATTTGAAATATCTCTATAAGCTTAACGATGGTATATATGAAGTAAACGATACGATTTTGACAGTATTCGCAACAATGCTGAAAACTTTTAATTGGAAAAAAGAAGATACGTATTCTGCTTATCAAGCTATTGAACATGTACTATACGCAGAACGTGTCCCAAGTCCGGCTAATTATCAAAGTTTATTGAATATTTACAATCAATCTGAAGCCTTTACTGCAGAAAAAATTCCAAAATTAAAATGGATTATACGACGCTTTCTATTTTCGATTGAACCTAAATTATGATTTATGAGTTTTTTGTTATATAATTTATTATTCAGGTTATGATAAACTATTAATAAGGAATTCTTAACAATATATGAACAAAATCACAAATAATCAGCAGATAGTTCTTGATGGAAAATCTCAAAACAATATGTTGCAAAGTGAATCGCAAAAGCTGTATTTAACCAATCTTCAGGCCTATAGTGAACAATTAACACAACAAAAAGGAAAACAACCTACATATTTTATTCAAACATTCGGTTGTCAACAGAATGAAAATGACAGCGAAATAATTGCAGGAATCATGGATGCATCAGGTTTTGCCTTAGTTGATAATTATGAAATTGCCGATATTTCCATTATCAACACTTGCAGTATTCGCGAAAATGCCGATACGAGGTTATTTGGTCATCTTGGTATTTTAAAAACTTTGCAACAAAAAAATCCTCAACGCTTTACAATACTTTGCGGTTGTATGATGACTCAAGATCAGCATTTAGAGAAAATTAAAAAAAGTTTTGCTTTTGTCAATTTAGTTTTCGGTCCACATGATATTTTTCGATTGCCTCAGTTATTATGGGATAGCTTGGTAAATGAAAAGCGGGTGGTTGCTGTTTCTAAACAAAATCTGATGGTTGAGCAGGAATATTTGCCGATTACACGCTCACGAAAATTTCGTGCTTTGGTTTCTATCATGTATGGTTGTAACAATTTTTGTACTTTCTGTATTGTACCGTACACTCGAGGGAGGGAATTGAGTCGTAGCTTTACATCAATTTACCAAGAAATAATCGGTTTGGCTAAAGACGGTTATACTGAAATTATGTTGCTTGGACAAAATGTAAATGCTTGGGGCAAAGATTTTAGGGGAATAGTAGAAGGACCCAAGAATTTTGCTGAATTATTGGAAACGGTAGCTCAAATCGATGGTTTAAAAAGAATTCGCTATATGAGTCCGAATCCGCGTGATATCGATCAACAACTAATTGAAATTATCGGCAAATATGAAAATATCGAACCACATATGCATTTACCGTTACAATCCGGCAGTGATCGGATCTTAAAACTGATGCATCGCAGACATAATCGTGCAAGGTATTTGGAAATTGTACAGCAATTACGCATGGCAAGACCTGAAATTAGTATAACAACTGATATTATCGTCGGTTTTCCAAGTGAAACTGAACAAGATTTTGCTGATACATTGGATTTAATGCGTCAGGTTAAGTTTGACAGTGCGTTTACTTTTATTTATTCACCGCGTGAAGGAACCCCGGCTGCTGAATATGAATATGATTTAGATCGGCAGGTTATCAATCAACGTTTTGAACGTTTGGTCGAATTACAGAACATGCATAGTTTAGAGGCTAATCAAAAAGTGATAGGTCAAACGGTTGAGGTTTTATTGGAAGGAGTCAGCCATGGCGATTCAGACATTTTGACCGGGAGAACAGCTGATTTTAAACTAATCAACCTTGCTGTTCCTGAAGATATTAGAGAAAAATTACCTGCTGATGCATTTAACGATCAGAATACATTAAACAGTGATTATTTTGAAGCAAAGTATTGTCTGGTAGAATTAATTAAAGCAAAAACTTTTTCCATAGAAGGAGTCATGAAACAACTGATATGTTGAGTTTCGATCAAGTAAATTGTGAAGAATTAACACCGATGATGCAACAATATGTTGCAGAAAAGAAAAAACGACCTGACTGTCTGATTTTCTTTCGTTTGGGCGACTTTTATGAATTATTTTTTGATGATGCTGTATTGGCGGCCAAGGAATTAGAATTGGCCTTAACCGGCAGAGAATGTGGTCTTGGTGAAAGAGCACCTATGGCAGGTGTACCGCATCATGCTGCGGATAATTATATTCTTCGGTTAGTCAATCGCGGTTATAAAGTAGCAATTGTCGAGCAGGTTGAAGATCCACAAGAAGCTCAGGGCTTAGTTAAAAGAGAAGTTGTCAAGGTAATCACGCCGGGCACTTTAACTGATCAAAGTGCGATTGATGAACAAAAATATTTATTTTTAGCATCTATCATCCAAAAAGGCGTATATTATGGACTTGCTGTTTGTGACATCACTTCCGGTATATTTGAAACTACAGAAATTACTTATGGCGCAACGACGCCTAAACTATTAGATGAATTATCACGTTTTCAACCATCAGAGATTATTTGCAATCAAGAATTTGCCGACTCAAAAGCTTGTCATAATCTCCTGAAGCAGGAGAAATTAACCTTGTCTGTACAACCTGACACTGATTTTAATCACGATTCTATTACAAAATTTCCGATGATTGATACTACGGATTATGCTTTATGGGCTGCAGCATCTGCCGCTCTGTTAAACTATATTGAGTCTACACAATTTACTCTGCCGGATGATATCAAAACTATTAAACCTTATCATCAAGATGCTTTTATGATTCTTGACCAAAATGCCAGGCGCAATCTTGAACTTACTGAGACACTACGCGACAGACAACGTAAAGGGAGTCTGCTTTGGGCGATTGACCGGACGAAAACCAGTATGGGAGCAAGATTATTACGCTATTGGCTGGAACAGCCTCTCCTGGATATTAACACTATTGTACGCAGACAAGATGCGATCTCTACATTGCTTGATAATTTTATTTTGCGGCAAGAATTAATTGAACAATTTACCGGTATCTATGATTTGGAAAGACTGAGCGGACGTATTGCCTTAGGTCAGATTAATGCAAGAGATCTTGTATCTTTAATATCTGTTCTGGAAAAAATTAAACCGATCAAAGAGATTTTAAATAACTTCGACGATCCGTATATAAATTCTTTGAATGATCAGTTACATGATTTACCGGACTTAATGGGTTTACTGAAATCATCAATCGTTGATGAACCGCCAATTACAATTAAAGAAGGTAATTTAATCCGTACAGGTTTTAATCCTGAAATTGATAATTATCGAGATGCTACACAAAATGGTAAACAATGGATTCTCGATCTTGAAACTCAAGAAAGAGAAAGAACCGGAATTAAATCGCTGAAAATCGGCTATAATCGCGTTTTCGGCTACTACATTGACATAAGAAAAACCAATTTGGATGCAGTTCCGCAAGAGTATATCAGACGTCAAACTTTAACCAATTCGGAACGATATATAACCGAAGAATTAAAAAATATGGAAGATAAGATTCTCGGTGCTGAACAAAAGTTAATCTCATTGGAATATGAATTGTTTTTAGAGATCAGAAATAAAACTGTTTCCTATTTAGCTGAGTTGAAAGCTAATGCTGATGTCTTATCGCAAATTGATGTGTTGTCAGGACTTGCTGAGTTGGCTGAAAAAAATAATTATTGCAGACCTTTCCTAACACAAGATTTAAAAATTGAAATCTCAAACGGGAGACATCCGGTAGTTGAGCAAACTTTAGATTATGGACAATTTGTACCAAATGATGCTTATCTTGATCATATCGATCATAAAGTGATGATTTTAACCGGACCCCAATATGTCTGGCAAATCCACATTTATGCGTCAAGTTGCTTTGATTGTTTTATTAGCCCAAATTGGAAGTTATGTACCTGCAGATTCAGCAAAAATCGGAATTGCTGATCGTATTTTTACCAGAGTTGGTGCCGCCGATGATCTGGCAGGCGGTCAATCTACCTTTATGGTTGAAATGAATGAAGTGTCACAGATAATGCGTAACGCTACAAGCAGAAGTCTTTTAATTTTAGATGAAATCGGACGGGGAACAAGTACATACGACGGCTTATCAATTGCTTGGTCAGTAATTGAACATATTGTAGACCCCGAATATATCAATGCCAGAACTTTATTTGCTACACATTATCATGAATTAACAGATTTAGCAGAATCGACACAAGGTGTTTTTAACTGTCATATTTCAGCAACCGAACAAGATGGCAAAATTATATTTTTACATCAGATTGAGGAAGGTTGTGCCGGACAAAGTTATGGAATTGAGGTGGCTGAATTAGCCGGGGTGCCTGATTCTGTCGTGCATAGAGCCAGAGAAATCCTCTTTCAACTTGAACGAGATAATCAAGGTCGCAGATTAACTGTCAAAAAGTCTGCCAGACCTTTTGATGGCCAAGTTGATTTATTTTCGGCAGCTCAAAGTTTTAATCAAACTAATAAAGTTATCGACAAACTGAAAAATATTGATATGGATTATATAAGTCCGGTAGACGCCAGAAAAATTCTCGAAGAGCTGATCGCTGAAGCCAAAGGTAAAGTGTAACAATATAAAGTATAATATAGCGAAATATAATAAGGGTAAATATCATTATGATTCAGATTTTAGATAAGATAACAGCAAACGGAATTGCTGCCGGAGAAGTAATAGAAAGACCGGCTTCAGTAGTCAAAGAATTGATTGAAAATTCATTAGATGCAGGAGCTTCCATTATCAATTGCGATATAGAACAAGGTGGCATTAAACGCATTTTGATTAGTGACAATGGCTGTGGGATGACACCTGAAGATGCAGTATTGGCTTTTGAAAGACATGCAACTTCAAAGTTAAGCAAAATTTCCGATTTAGAACATTTGATGACGATGGGATTTCGCGGTGAGGCTTTAGCCAGTATTGCCGCAGTTTCAAGAGTTAATTTGCGTACACGGCAAATCGGACAAGAACAAGGTTTTGAAGTGATTGCAGAAGGTGGAAAGTTAGTAAAATCTCATAAAACTGGATGTCCTGAAGGAACTCAAATTGAAATTCGAGATTTATTTTATAATGTTCCGGCAAGATATAAATTTTTGAAACGCGATCAAACTGAGCAAGGTTATATTGCAGATTTGGTTACGAGATTAGCATTAGCTAGATCCGATGTATCTTTTCGTCTGACATCTAATCAAAATACTCTGCTTCATACTCCCGGCAATAATAATTTGCTGAGCGCTATCTATGTTTTGTACGGCAAAGAAACTACTGAAGCAATGGTTGAAGTAAACTATTTCTTAGAGCCGGTAAAATTGTCCGGTTACATTACAACGCCACAGGTTACCAGAGGAAATCGGAGTCGTCAAATCGCTTTTGTAAATGGCAGGAGTATCGCATCAAAAATTATTTCTGCTGCAATTACCGAAGCCAGTAAAACATGGTTTATGAAAGGTAAGTTTCCCAGTTTAGTGATTAATTTGGAAATTCCTTTAAATTTAGTTGACGTCAATGTCCATCCGCAAAAAACTGAGGTCAGATTTTGGGATGAACAAATTGTCTTTCGTGCTGTTTATCATGGAATCAGAGAAGCTTTGGAAACCGGTTCAACTGCTATTAAAGGTGAAATTACCAGTAGCCATTATCAATCTGTTACTCCGTTAACAGCAGATTTTAAAGAAACCCCCTTAAACTATGATTTTAGCCAAAGAACATCGCAGTCTAAAGAGACATCTGAAGAAACAATGAGCGAATTAGGTAAACGAAAATACGATGCAAATGAACGTATTAGTCCTGCCGAACAAGCTCAAGCATTCATGATGCATCAACAAACAGATCAAACTGTTTCTCAAGCAAGTTCGCCAATGGGTTCTCAAATATTTTCGCAGACAGAATCTCAAATTATTAATAATTCTGTTTTGCAACATGAATCTAAAGAACTGCAAGCAACAGATGTTTCTCAAATGAAACACTCTGAGTTTGTATCTGAAGCACAACCTCGACAGTCTGAATTAGCATATTTAAAAGATGCAAGACTGATCGGTCAGGTTTTTCAAACCTATTTATTATTAGAATATGAAAATCGTTTTATAATTATTGATCAACATGCAGCACATGAAC
Source organism: Clostridiaceae bacterium (assembly GCA_012838135.1). GTDB lineage: Bacteria > Bacillota > Clostridia > Saccharofermentanales > DTU023 > UBA5436. The sequence goes on from DUPV01000036.1 coordinate 25,515, forward strand.
GAATCATCTATGAACAACTGCATTATCAATATCTGGCTAATAAAAATCAACCCTTTAAAAAGCAAATTTTATTACAAAACGAAACTTTGGAATTAACTGCTCATGAGATGGCTTTAGCAGAAGAAAATTTGGAAGAATTGGATCGTTTAGGGTTTGAAATTGATCTTTTCGGCGATAATACAATTATCATTCGCACTGTTCCGGATACCGGTAATAAGTTTTCAAGTCCGGTTACTGCAGTAAAATTGTTAATTGATTCTCTGTTGGATCAATCATTTTTTCAAGAGGACAAATATGATGAGTTGCTTTACACAATAGCATGCAAAGCTGCTGTGAAGGCACATGATAATCTTAGTTATAATGAAATGAAAAAGTTAGTGGCGGACTTAACTGAATTGGTCAATCCTTATCATTGTCCGCATGGCAGACCCTTGATAATTGAATTAAGTAAAACAGATTTGGAGAAACTTTTTAAAAGAATTGTTTAGATTTTAAATTATTATATTTTTATTTTCTCCTATTAGAATTTTAAGTCATCTGGTTATTTAGTATTATTGTTCAGATTTTTATTTAGTTAAGTAAGTAGTTGGATTGTTATTTAATTGTTAAATAACAATTAATGGAGAATCGTTATGAATTCAGATCAGTCGGATCAGGTAATTGTTATTTGCGGCCCGACAGCTTCCGGTAAATCCGGTTTAGCTGTAGAATTAGCAAAATTGATTAATGCAGAAATAGTTTCGGCTGATTCGATGCAAATTTATCGTGAATTAGATATCGGCACAGCAAAAGTGTCTGCTGAAATTCAAGCTGTTATCTATCATCATATGATTGACATTATTGAGCCTGATCAAACTTACAGCGTAGCTCAATATAGTAAGGCGGCAACTGCTGCAATCAGAGAGATACTGGCTAAAGATAAATCGGTAATTATCTGCGGGGGAACCGGACAATATATTAATGCCTTATTAGACGGATTGATTTTTATCGATACTCCGGTTAATCATTCTGTACGAACAGAAATCAACCAAAAAATCACTGCGGATAATGCTTTAAATTGGCATTTGAAATTAAGAAAATTAGATAAACAAGCCGGACTAAGGATAGCAGTTAATGATTTACGACGTATACGCAGATTTTTTGAAGTATATCAAACTACCGGTTTAACTCAAACTCAAATCTATGAAAAGTCACATGCCAAAGGACCTGATTTTAATTTTTTATCTTTTTATTTGTATCCGGACAGACAACAACTCTATACACGCATTAATCAGAGAACAGAAGAGATGTTTGCATCAGGTCTGGTAGAAGAAGTTAGAAACATTTTAAATAAATATCCTCTGATTCGTAAGGCTCAAAGTTTTCAAGCTATCGGTTACAAAGAAACTGCCTCATATCTCGATGGCAAATCGGATCTTGGCACGATTAAGAAACGAATCGAACAAGTTACTCGCAATTATGCCAAAAGACAATTCACCTGGTTCAATGCTCGAAAAGAATTAAATGTGATAAATGATTTTGGTAACTTAAATTCATTAGAACAAATCCTGAATATGCTGGAATATTAAATTATTTTAAGGGAATAGCAATGAAGCTCAAATGAGCTCAAAAGTCATTCCCTTCTTTTTGAGCCTCATTGCTATTATGTATAAAATAATTATTAAACATTGTTTAAATTACCGGTTTCTATTTGTAACATTATTTAATATAATAATATTCCATATTAATAATAGAATAACTGTATATTTATTTCACTTATATAAAAAATCATTTTTCTAAGGTTTATCAATTTATATTACTAATCACAAATAATTTCTCTGAATTGAGCAAAATACTATTTTAAAATATTTATATTAAAACTAGCGCTAGGTTAAAAAATTGAATAAACAAGGAGAAATAACATGAAAAACAATCAACTTAATCAATTAAATAATTCAGATAAGAATTCTTTAACCAGTGGCAGAAGAATGCAGGATAGTTTTTTAAACTATTGCAGAAAAAAAGAAATACCCGTAACTTTAGAAATGAATAATGCTTATACTGCGGAAGGTTACATTGTAGGTTTTGATCAAGACAGTATTATATTAGATCAAAATGGAGCTCAGCAATTATATTTTTTATCATCTTTATGCTGCATTAAGCCTAAAAATGATGTTAATTATATTTTTAATGAAGCATATCGTTATAAAAAAGTATTAAACCGATACCCTGAGTACACCTCGAACTATTCCTAGAATTCTACAACCTTCATGATCAAAGGGGATGGGCTTATAGGCTGAGTTTTGAGGTATCAGAAACGGTTTATTATCTATTATTTTGAACGTTTTAACTGTTGCTTCATCTTCAATTAAAGCTACCACAATATCTCCGGGATTTGCAAAGTTTTGTTTATCAACGAATACAATATCTCCATCCATGATTGCAGCGTCAATCATGGAATCCCCTTTGACTTCGAGGGCATACATATCGGGATAGCGGTCAAAATAATCAGGAATCGGAATATTTCGTTCAATATTTTCTACCGCCAAAATAGGTGAACCGGCTGTAATTTTACCGATCAAAGGCGCCTGTCTGATTTCATTTTTTAACTCTAATTCGGGAACAACAATGGCGCGACGCTTGCCATCGCTATAGGTAATTCTGCCCTCATCCTGCAATCTATTTAAATGATTATGAATGGTTGAAGTTGACTTAATTCCCACTCCTTTGCAAATATCACGAACAGATGGTGAATAGGTGTTCTCAGTTATGTATTCGACAATAAAACGGTAAACTTTTTCTGAAGTTTCATCAACATTTGCTCTGGTAAAACGATATTTTTCACTCATAATTAACTCCTGAAAATCAAATAATAATTACATTAATTTCTTAATCCAGAATAATTCTTATCAAAAATATAACAAAACAATTGTTCTATGTCAAACGATTGTTCCTTTTCTTTGAAACAACTTTGAATGAATTTAGGGGTTAATACTAATGAAATTGCTAAATCAATTAGAAGCTTTTGTATAATAATTTGTTAATTCCTATAAAAATCTGAAACAGCTCTTTACATTATTATACTAAAGAAGTAATTTAGTTTTAATTATCATTTTTAAAATAGATTAAATTATAAATTAATTAAATATTTAAATTTTAAAAATGATTTGCAACTAGATTTTTCAGAGGAAACGCGTGATTTGTTAAAACCAATAGAGAGGCAAGACAGGTGGAAATTGCCGGCAGAGACTTATTACTACTCAGTTCCTCGTATCAGATGTGATTTTCAGTTTGAGGTTTTTATATTATAAAATCTCAATAAGTTAGTCCGAGTAACTTCTTTTATACCTGATCGAGAAATCAAAAGATCAGGATCAATTATAGAAGTAAGTTATTTAGTGATAGAAAAATACCAGTTTAATAGATGCAGAGTGAATGAATAGTAATTCATTAATTTGGGTGGTACCGCGATAATTCGTCCCAGAGAGCAATCTCTGGGTTTTTTATTTAGACGGATTTGGGCAGATAATTTGTTTTAGGAGGAATTATGATAAAAATATTTGATACGACGTTGAGAGATGGCGAACAATCACCCGGTTGTTCGATGAATTTATATGAAAAATTACAAATGGCAAGACAACTGGAACGTTTGGGTGTTGATATCATTGAAGCCGGCTTTCCTGCGGCTTCACAAGGAGATTTTGAATCGGTACAAGCTATTGCCCGCAGTTTGAAAAAGACCGTGATTTGTGGCTTGGCTCGTTGCACAAAGAATGATATTGATGCTGTATATGATGCGATTAAAGATGCTAATTTTAAAAGAATCCATGTGTTCATCGCTACTTCCGATATCCATTTAAAATACAAATTAAAGAAGACGCGAAAGGAAGTTTTAGCAGATATTGCTGAATATGTTAGTTATGCCAAATCATTGGTTGATGATATCGAGTTTTCTTGCGAAGATGCTTCACGTACTGATTTGGATTTCTTATGTGAAGCTGTAGATATTGCAATTCAAAATGGTGCAACGACGATTAATTTGCCTGACACAGTCGGTTATGCTGTACCGGAAGAATATGCCAATATGATTAAAACTGTGATTGATAACGTACCGAATGCCGATAAGGTAGATATTTCTGTACATTGTCATAATGACTTAGGTTTAGCTGTAGCAAATTCTCTGGCTGCGGTTGGGGTAGGTGCGACTCAAGTTGAATGTACAATCAACGGAATTGGTGAACGTGCAGGTAATGCAGCTTGCGAAGAAATTGTCATGGCATTGAAAACTCGACATGATTATTATGGTAAAGACACAGCAATAAAAACTACGGAAATCATGCGAACCTCCAATTTATTACAACAAATTACTGCCACTCGAGTCAGCCCGACCAAACCGATTGTCGGTAAAAATGTATTTGCACATGAATCAGGAATTCATCAGCACGGAGTTTTACAAGATAAATCAACCTATGAAATTATGGATCCGGCTATGATCGGTCTGGTTGAAACAGAAAATCTTGTCCTGGGCAAACATTCCGGTAAGCATGCGCTGCGTGCCAAACTTGAAGAACTGGGTTATGAAGTAGATGATGCTCAAATGGAAGAGGTTTTTGTTGACTTCAAGAACATTGCAGATTCCAAAAAACAAATCTATGATCGTGATATTCACGCTTTAATGCTTAGAGAATATCAAAAAGTCAGCGGAGGTTACGAATTGGTTGACTATTCATCCTTTACCAGCAATGGCAAAGAATCAAAAACCATTATTAAACTCAGCGATGGTAAAGAAACAATTGAACGTGTCGGCTCTGGTGCCGGACCGGTCGATGCAGCTTTTGATTGTATGGCAAATATTGTTGGAGATAAATTCCAATTAGAAGATTTTGCAATTCATTCAGTAACCAGAGGTAAGGATGCTTTGGGTGAAACATTCTTAAGTTTAAGAAGCAATGGTCAAGTGTTTAACGGCAAAGGTCTGAGCAATGATATTATCAAATCAAGTATTATTGCATATGTAAATGCTGTAAATCAACAAGCACAGCTTCAAGACTAAATATTCGGGAATATGAAATATTTGCAAAATTGAATTTACAAAATTTACTTTACAAGATGATATATTAATATTTTATTTAATAAAACATTAACAGAGATACGATATTTTATTTATTGGATTACAAGAGTTTTCTATTTTAATTATTCAGGCAACTTGTCATTAAGATGAAAACGTCAGGAGAGTGTTAAATGCAAAAAACTTTATTTGATAAAATTTGGGATAAACATGTGATCGTGACAAAAGATGATAAAGATTTGCTTTACATAGATTTACATTTAATTCATGAAGTAACTTCCCCTCAAGCTTTTGAAGGCTTACGCCTGAAAAATCGCAAATTAAGAAGACCCGACCGTACTTTTGCAACGATGGATCATAACACACCGACAATTGCGGCGCATCGCGATGTAATCTCGGATCCGTTGTCGGCTGAACAGTTGAAGAGCTTAGCTGATAATTGTGCAGAATTTGGCGTAACCTTATTTGATATGGAGTCCGAATATAACGGAATTGTCCATATGATCGGTCCTGAATTAGGTTTAAGTTTACCCGGCAAAACAATAGTATGTGGTGATTCTCATACTGCGACTCACGGTGCTTTAGGAGCTCTTGCTTTCGGTATAGGTACCAGTGAAGTAGAAGATGTTTTTGCGACTCAATGTATGTGGCAGACTAAACCGAAAACCATGGGGGTGAAAATTACCGGAAAACCTGCTGATAATGTTTTCGCAAAAGACATTATTTTGAAGTTAATTGCTGAGAACGGTGTTTCTTTCGGTACCGGATATGCAATTGAGTATTACGGTGATACGATCGAGAATATGCCGGTCGAAGAAAGATTAAGTCTATGCAATATGTCAATCGAAGGCGGAGCAAAATTCGGCATAATTAAACCTGATCAAAAAACCTTGGATTATATTGAAGGCAGACTCTATACACCGCAAGGTGAAGAATTTGAAATATTTAAAGAATCAATCAGTGACTTGTATACAGATGATGAATCTTTATTTGATAAAATTATCATTTTGGATGTAACCGACTTAAAGCCTCAGGTCAGTTACGGAACGAATCCTGCAATGACCGTGGACATTGACAGTAAATTTCCTGAAATTAAGTCACCTGAAGATCAAACAGCGTATGAATATATGGGTCTTAAACCCGGCATGAAAGCTGCAGATATACCAATTGAATTTGTTTTTATCGGTTCTTGCACCAATGGCAGAATTACGGACTTAAGAATTGCGGCGGAAGTAATGAGGAATAAAACTATAGCAGATAATATTACCTGTGTAGTAGTTCCTGGTTCAATGCAAGTTTTACAGCAGGCCGAACAGGAAGGATTAGTCGATATATTCGAAGAAGCAGGCTGCGAAATGCGCATGCCCGGCTGTTCATATTGTCTGGCAATGAATGAAGACAGAATTGCGCCTGAAACACATTGTGCCTCAACGTCGAATCGTAATTTTGAAGGCCGGCAGGGTGAACGTTCCAGAACTCATTTAATGAGTCCTTATTTAGCCGCAAAGACTGCAATTGAAGGGAGAATCAGCCTTGGATAAATTAGATATTGTAAAATCAAAAGCTACGGTAATTTTTAAAGACAATATAGATACAGATATTTTGATTCCGAAAAATTACTTGAAATCTACGAAGCGTACCGGTTTTGCTGATGCTCTATTCGCTCCGTGGCGTTATGATGAAACCGGAAAACCGATTGAAAGTTTTCCGTTAAATCAAACCGCCAATCAAGGTAATCAAATTTTGATTGCCGGCGAAAACTTCGGTTGTGGTTCATCACGTGAGCATGCTGCATGGGCTTTACAGGATTTCGGTTTTAAAGTTGTAATTGCCGGCAGCTATTCACCGATTTTTTATATGAATTATTTAAATAATTTGAAGTTGCCTTTAATTTTAGGCAGGGCGGAACGAGAAGCTCTGATTGAGCAAAATTCAGAAATTACGGTTAATTTGCTTGATAAGACTGTAACAGCCGGCAACTTGTGTTTTTCTTTTGAAATTGAAAATGTATATCGAGAAAAACTGCTGAAAGGTCAGGATGGAATCGAAGAAATTTTGGAATATATAAATTTAATAGAAGAACATGAGAAAAAATATGCAAAATAAGAAGATTTTAGTTTTAAAAGGTGACGGTGTCGGTCCTGAAATTATTGACTGTGCACTGGAAGTTTTGTCGGTTATCTCTGAAAAATCAGGCAAAAAGTTTGATTTAGATTTTGCCGATATCGGCGGTATGGCGATTGATAAGCACGGAAATCCCTTTCCGGAAGAAACCGAGCAAAAACTGCAAGATGTTTCGGCTGTACTGCTTGGAGCGGTTGGCGGTCCTAAATGGGATAATATCGATCCCGTAATCAGACCGGAAAAAGGTCTTTTAGCTTTGCGTAAAGCATTGGGTGTTTATGCAAATTTACGACCGTGCCGTATTTATCCGGGTTTAATTGATAATTCACCTCTGAAACCGGAATATCTGCAAAACGTTGACTTTGTGATTGTACGTGAATTGGTGGGCGGAATATATTTCGGCAGACGTGATACATTCGTAGAAAATGGTTTACGTACGGCTTTTGACGAAGAACGTTATGATGAAGCTGAAATTAAACGCATAGCTATTTATGCTTTTGAAACTGCGATGGGTCGTTCGAAAAAATTAACCTTAGTTGATAAAGCTAATGTTTTAGATTCATCAAAACTGTGGCGTGAAGTTGTCAGAGAAATAGCGGCAGATTATCCGGAAGTAGAATTGGAATTTCTTTATGTCGATAACGCGGCAATGCAATTAATTCGTCAGCCGAGCAATTTTGATGTTATTTTAACCAATAATATTTTCGGTGATATCTTATCGGATGAAGCAAGCCAAATTGCCGGTTCGATCGGACTGTTACCTTCGGCAAGCTTGGGTGCCGATGTCGGCCTTTATGAACCGATTCACGGTTCAGCGCCTGATATAGCGGGACAAAATATAGCAAATCCTTTGGCAACCATTTTGTCTTTGGCGATGCTTTTGCGTTATTCCTTCAGCATGCATAATGAAGCAGATCAAATCGAACAAGCTGTTAAACAAGTTTTGGCAGACGGTTATCGCACCAAAGATTTAGCGACAGGTGATTATTTAGGTACGCGTGAGATGACAATTGAAGTTATCAAATATTTATAAATATAAAAGAGTATGTTATTTTTAATTGCAAACTGAAATATATTTTCAATTAATATTTACTGTAATGATAAAAAAATATAAAAGAATATATGGATGAATTTACAAAAAAACAATCTGCAAGTTATATAAAATGAGTGAGGTTTAATGGTAGAATATAAAAACGTTTCTTTTGTCAGAGACGGCAATCTGATAATTGACAATATAAGCTTCAAAATCGGTCAAAATGAAAACTGGGTTGTTTTAGGACCGAACGGAGCCGGTAAAAGTATTTTGTTTTCGATGTTGATGGCATATAACATACCTACCAGAGGTGAAATTAAAGCTTTTGGTAAAACATTCGGTGAGTATAATTGGAATAAAATTAAATCGCGTATCGGTATTGTTTCATCAACGATGTCACGTTTTGAATCGGTTCTGAATCGAATGCGAATATTTGAGATTGTACTTTCCGGTTTAAAGCGATCAATCGGAATATATGAAAAGATTACTGAAGCTGAAAAGAAAAAAACTGCGCAATTCATTACTGAATCAAATTTTGAATCAATGCAATACAAGTATTATCGTAATCTTTCTGCCGGAGAAAAAAAGAAAACAATGATCCTGCGCAGCTTGATTACTGAACCGGATATATTAATTTTGGACGAACCGTGTTCTTCGTTGGATTTATTTCAAAAAGAACAGATATTGCAAACTTTGAGTAAAATAAAGGATACCAATATGATTTATATCACACATGATATAACGGAGATTATTCCTGAATTCGATCATGTGATGATGTTAAAAGAAGGCAAAATTTTGGTTCAAGGTGCCAGAAAAGAAATTCTGAATCAGCAGAATTTACAGGCGTTATACGGTTTGAATGTGGAAATAAATAATATTGCTGAACGACCGACAATCAGAGTGATCAATGATTAATAACTAATTGGCGGAGGATGTTAAGATACAGATAAAAAATCTTTGTCTGTATGATGAAAAATAAAAGCAAGAAAAAATCTTTATATATAACAAATTAAAGATTGAGGAGGGATGAGATGAAATTAACAGGAGCTGAAATTATAATAAAAACATTACTTGATGAAGGAGTGGATACCATATTCGGATATCCGGGTGGTACAGTCATAGACATCTATAATGCGCTTTATGATTATCAAGATCAGATCAGGCATATCAGACCGAGCCATGAACAAGGTGGTGTTCATGCAGCTGACGGTTATGCCAGAAGTACGGGTAAAACAGGTGTCTGTATCGCTACCAGCGGTCCCGGTGCAACGAATACGATTACCGGTATAGCGACAGCTTTTATGGACAGCATTCCTTTAGTTTGCATTACAGGTAATGTTGCAAGTCATTTAATCGGTAAAGATGCTTTTCAGGAAATTGATATATATGGTGTTACGATGTCAGTCACCAAGCATAATTTCATGGTGAGTGATGTTGCGGAATTACAAGATACCATTCGCAATGCGTTCAGTATAGCTAATTCCGGTCGTAAGGCGCCGGTTCTGATCGATATACAGAAAAATGTCATGCAGAGTATGTATGAGTACGAACCGAAACCAAGTTTACCTTTAGCCGAAAATCCTGAATTCGAAAAAAGTGAAATTGAGAAATTGGCCGATTATATCAATAAAGCCGATAAGCCGATTATCTATGCCGGTGGCGGAATTAATTCTTCCAATGCCAGTACGGAATTACGTGAATTGATGAACAAGGCCAATATTCCTGCAGTCAATACGATTATGACGATCGGTGTTTTAGGGCCGCTGGATCAGTTAAATCTCGGTATGGTAGGAATGCATGGTAAAAACAGTTCAAATCTTGCCATTGAAAATTCAGATTTAGTTATTGCTTTAGGCACCAGATTTTCCGATCGGGTTGCTCTGAATACAAATCATTTTGCACCTGATGCAAAAATCATTCAGGTTGATATTGATGCAAGTGAAATGAATAAAAATGTTATAGTCGATTATGCCGTAGTCGGAGATGTTAAAGAAGTCTTGACGGAACTGCTGCCACTGATCGATGCAAATAAACGACAAGCTTGGCTGGAACAAATTGCCGAATTGCAGAAAGATGATTATCAAGCACCATGCTGTGACAAACAAATTAAGCCACATCAATTGATTTCTTATGTTGTTAATCAACTGGGTGAAGATTTAATTGTAGTTACTGATGTCGGACAACATCAAATGTGGACAGCTCAATGTTGTGCCAGAACCAAACCGCGTACTTTCTTAACCAGTGGCGGATTGGGAACCATGGGTTTCGGTTTCGGTGCGGCAATCGGCGCCAAAGTCGGTAATCCTGACAAACCGGTTGTTTTGTTTACCGGTGACGGTTCATTTACGATGAACATGAATGAATTAAAAACTGCAGTTGATTTCAATGTCAAAACGACAACTATTATTTTGAACAACCACACTTTAGGTATGGTTCGCCAGTGGCAAAACCTGCTTTATAACAAGCGCTTCAGTCAAACCGACATTAATCATTCATTCGACTATGTAAAGTTAGCTGAAGCTTTTGGTGCAAAGGGTTATAGTTGTAAAACTGTAGACGAATTTAAAGCTGCTTTTGCTGATAGTCAAAAACAAGATGGTCCGGTCATTATCGAGGTATTGATTGATCAAGATGAATTAGTCTTGCCGATGATTCCTGCAGGTGGTACGGTAGAAGATATTATTATGGAGTAAGCTTATGAAAAAAATGAGAGTATTGAGTATTTTAGTCAAAAATAATGCGGGAACCTTGACCAGGGTTGCCGGATTGTTTGCCAGAAGAGGATATAATATTGATACTTTGACTGTTTCCGCAACCAAAGATCATAGATTTTCGAAAATAACATTAACAGCTGAACTGGATGACATTATGTTAGGGCAATTAATGAGCCAAACTGCTAAGTTACAAGAAGTAGTTTCGATTGAAGAACTTTTTGATCACAATTCTGTTTTACGAGAAATCCTTTTGGTAAAAGTAGCTGTGACACATGAATGTCGCAGTAAACTGATTGAGATTGCAAATGTTTATAAGGGTGTGGTTGTTGATCTTTCGCGTGAAAGTATGATTATTGAACTTACGGGCAAACCGCAGAAAATAGATGCATTTATTAATGTAATCGATAATTTTAATATTGTTAATTTTTGTAGAACCGGCGTAACAGCTGTTCAAAGAGGATAGGAGAAAGAAAATGGTTGAGAAGTATTATGACAAAGATTGTAATTTAGACGTATTAGCCGAAAAAACGGTAGCGATTATCGGTTTCGGCTCACAAGGACATGCTCATGCATTAAACTTAAAAGAGAGCGGAATAAAAGTTGTTGTCGGTTTGGCACCGAATTCAAAAAGCAGAGTAAAAGTTGAAGAATTCGGGTTGGAAGTTTTTGACGTACCGGAAGCTGCCAAACGTGCCGATATAGTTATGATGCTGGTACCGGATGAAGTATCTGCCGATGTTTACAATAGTGAGGTCGCACCTTATATGGTTGCCGGAAATACCTTGATGTTTGCTCACGGCTTTAATATTCACTATAACTTGGTTATTCCGGCAGATAATATTGACGTGATTATGGTAGCTCCGAAAGGGCCCGGTCATACCGTACGTAGTGAATACGAAAGAGGTTTCGGTGTTCCTTCCTTAATCGCCATTCATCAAGATGCCACAGGTAATGCCAAAGAAACGGCATTGGCATATGCATCGGCAATTGGTGCCGGCAGAGCCGGTATTTTACAAACATCATTTAAAGAAGAAACTGAAACCGATTTATTTGGTGAGCAGGCTATTCTTTGCGGCGGTGTAACTGCATTGATGAAAGCCGGTTTTGAAACCTTGGTTGAAGCCGGTTATGAACCGGAAATGGCATACTTCGAATGTATTCACGAAATGAAATTGATTATCGATATGGTTATTGCCGGTGGTTTCAAAAACATGAGAAACTCAATCTCCAATACAGCGGAATATGGCGACTACATTGCCGGTCCGAAGGTAATTGATCAACATGTTAAAGAAAACATGCTTGATATTTTGCAGGATATTCAAACAGGTAAATTTGCGTCAGAGTTTATTCAAGAAATGTCTTCAGGTAGGAAAATTCGTTTCTTAACCACCAGACGTAAAGAATCAGAACATCAATTAGAAATAGTTGGTGAAGAATTGCGCAGCATGATGCAGGGATTGGATAATAAGTAAGCAAATTTTAAAAAATATCATTCATTCTGAAATCGAATGCGAATGAGTTTGCAGGAAAAATCATTAAAAACTTGGCGATATTGCCGATAAAGCAATCACACTGTCAAGGGCTTTAGTCCGAGTTTGTGATTGCCAGGCAATAAGCCATTGGTTTTTATAATTTTTATCTGCCACTCTGAGTATACGATTTCAGAAGTGAATGTATAATTAATTCAATAGCTGACATGGTAAGTTAATTAATAAATTTCTGAATTTTAAGGGGGGGAACATGAATTTAGCAAGTGATAAGGTTTTACGTGGAGCTGAAAGAGCACCTAATCGCAGTTTGTTCTATGCATTGGGTTATAGCGAAGAGCAATTACAACGTCCGTTGATCGGAGTTGTCAGTGCGTACAGTGAAATAGTCCCCGGTCACATGAACCTTGATAAATTAACCCAAAGTGTTAAAACCGGAGTTTTGATGAATGGCGGTACTCCGATCATGATTCCTTCGATCGGTGTTTGTGACGGAATTGCGATGGGGCATCAGGGAATGAAATATTCTTTGCCGAGCAGGGAATTGATTGCTGACAGTGTAGAATCGATGGCAATTGCTCATGGTATCGATGCTCTGGTGTTAATTCCGAACTGCGACAAAATAGTTCCCGGAATGATCATGGGAGCTCTGAGACTGAATTTACCGACTATTTTAGTCAGCGGCGGTCCGATGTTGGCAGGTCAGAACGACAAAGGTTCACTCAGCCTGTCTTCATTGTTTGAGGCAGTCGGCAGCTATAAAGCAAATATGATTACGGCGGAAGAACTGTTGGAATGTGAACAGTCGGCATGTCCGAGTTGCGGCAGTTGTGCCGGCATGTATACGGCCAATTCGATGAATTGTCTGAGTGAAGCAATCGGTTTGGCCTTACCCGGCAACGGAACAATACCTGAACCTTTTTCAGCCAGACAGCGTTTGGCAAAAGAAACCGGCATGATGATTATGGAATTGTTGCGTAAAGATATTCGGATCAAAGATATTATTACTCCGGATTCGGTACGTAATGCAATTGCATCGGACATGGCATTGGGTTGTTCGACGAATACGGTATTACATCTTTTGGCAATCGCGACAGAAGCAGGAATTGAAGTAGACTTGAATATTTTTAATGAATTAAGTGAAAAGATTCCCAATCTTTGTCATTTGGCACCGGCAGGCCCGACTCATATGGAAGATTTATATTTTGCCGGCGGGGTAGGTGCCGTGCTTAAAGAATTAGCGAAAAAAGACTTAATTAATTTGGATTTATTAACTGTTACGACCAAGACAGTAGGCGAAAATATTGCCAATGTAAAAACACTTGATAATGGTGCAATCAGACCGATTGAGAATCCTTACAGTGAAGTTGGCGGCCTGGCAATTTTATATGGAAATATTGCGGAAAAAGGAGCAGTAGTCAAACGTTCGGCTGTCGCACCTGAAATGTTAAAACATGAAGGTCCGGCCAGAGTATTCAACAGTGAAGATGATGCGATTGCGACAATTTATGCCGGAGAAATCAATCCGGGCGATGTAGTAGTTATTCGCTACGAAGGACCGAAAGGCGGACCGGGCATGCGTGAAATGCTCAATCCGACGTCTGCTTTAGCCGGCATGAAATTAGACAAGAGCGTTGCCTTAATTACTGACGGCAGATTTTCCGGGGCATCCAGAGGCGCATCAATCGGTCATGTTTCACCGGAAGCAGCCCTGGGCGGTGCGATCGGCATTATCCGAGAAGGTGACACGATTGCAATTGATATTCCGAATTATTCGCTTAATCTGAAAATATCCGATACGGAATTTGCAGAGCGCATGGCGAATTTTGAACCGCAAGAAACGAATATTGTCGGCGGCTGGCTCAATCGTTATCGCAGATTGGTCACCAGTTCGGATAAAGGAGCTGTTTTGGAATGAAACAGAGTAAAGTGACTTTAGATAACGTTTATCGGGCAGCACACAGAATTAAAGAGGTTGTGCGCAAAACCGACATGATCCAGGCACGGGCAATTTTTCCGAATGATGACGTCTATATGAAAACGGAAAACTTGCAAACGACAGGTTCTTTCAAAGTCAGAGGTGCTTATTTTAAAATTTCGCAATTGACAGATGAAGAAAAGTCGCGTGGTGTGGTTGCCTGTTCTGCAGGAAATCATGCTCAAGGTGTTGCTTTAGCTTGTAAACATTTAGGGATCAATTCTACAATCTTTATGCCGGAATCAGCACCCATTTCCAAAATAGAAGCCACCCGTTATTATGGTTCGGAGATTATCTTAGCCGGTGACAACTATGATGATTCTTATGAAGCGGCTCTCCGCTATATTGCCGAGCATGACAAGATCTTCATCCATCCGTTCGATGATGAAGAGGTGATCGTCGGTCAGGCGACAATCGGTCTGGAAATTCTGGAACAGATGCCTGATGTGGATATTATTGTGGTACCTGTCGGCGGCGGCGGTTTGCTCGGAGGGATTTCATATGTAATTAAAAGTCTGAAACCCGAATGTCAGGTTATAGGTGTAGAAGCTGCCAAAGCGCCCTCGATGGGTGTGTCTTTAGAAGAAGATAAAATAATCAAAATTTCGAGTCAGGATACTTTTGCTGACGGTATTGCGGTCAAGCAACCAGGTCCTGTAACTTTTGAGTTAGCTAAAAAATACGTTGATCAAATGCTGACGGTCAGTGAAGACGAGATTGCCTATGCACTTTTATCTTTAATGGAAAAACAAAAATTGGTTTGTGAGGGTGCCGGTGCGGTTGCTTTTGCTGCGGTAGTTTTTAATAAGATTGATTTCAAAGATAAAAAAGTATGTGTTTTGTTAAGCGGTGGTAATATAGATGTGAATATTCTGGCGCGAGTTATCCAGCGCGGACTGTTGGTTAGCGGACGTAACACTGAACTCAGTATCAGTTTGACTGACAAACCGGGTCAGTTACAAGCAGTAGCAACGGCAATTGCCGAATTGGGTGCTAATGTAACTGAAGTCAATTATAATCCGGGTGGTGAAAATACGGCAATTGACAGTTGTGTTTTAAATTTGAAGCTTGAAACAAAAAACATGGACCATATTCGTCTGATTAAAACTGTTCTGCAAGAGAAAGGTTTCCACCTAATCAGTAAAGAAGAAGCACGTGGTTGTTTCGCGGAATAATAAATATGCAAGAGAATTAAATATTCGA
>DUPV01000037.1 GCA_012838135.1 Clostridiaceae bacterium
AACGGGCTAAAGGCTATATCCATTATAAGAATCAACGCTATAAACTAAGGCGGATGCACCGGTTATGCAGCGTTGTCTTCCAAGACGTAAATCATCAACTTTTAACAGATTCTGTGTACAATGAACTATTACTTTCTTTGGACGAAAGCGACCTGCAAATACAAGAAAAAGAAGAACAGATCATTTCTTTAATAAAAAAGCTTGCACTCGATAGTTATCTGGATGCACATCCTTTTTCTCTTTCAGGCGGGCAAAAACAACGTCTAGCCTTTGCTACCGCTCTCTTAATGAATCGGCCAATCCTCATTTTGGATGAACCTACATCTGGACTCGATTTAAAACACATGGTAGCCATGGCGGAAATATTAACAGAATATGCCCGGGATCATCTCATACTACTGGCTACCCATGACCAAGAGCTGCTCCAACTGCTGAACGCAGAAATTCATGAGCTGGTTAATTTTTGAGTTTGCCAAATTATTACAAGTAATATTCCTAGTCTAGACGACCATATAAGATACGTCTTACTTCCATTCGAAATCAACTCATGTCAGTTCATTTTTATTGATACCGGTCATACTAAATTGATTTTCAACTTCAAAGCTAATTTGCAGACTAAATCATAAGTTAGAAAACATGAAGGAAAGTGGCGTCTTTCAATCTACCGTACAGATTACTGTCTCCCTCCATATGATAGGTTTCAAACGTCCCTTCTATTATGACTTTTGTATTATCTTCCGGATATTCATCAGGATAAACATGAGTTCCGTCATCCCAGACAAACTCTAAACCCTGGGCACAGCATGCCGCAGCATCTTGGACAATGCAATAGTGATGATATAGGTCTGCCGGTTCATTATAAAATGCATAATAAAGACCTTCTATACGAAATGACTTTCCGATATAAGTAGCAGGATCTATCATCATGTGATAAACCACAGCATAAACCATATCTGAACTCATTTCCGTGAGATCATAATCTACACTGTCACTTTTTGTTTCATCCGTTTTCTTCTCTGTTTTCAGCAATTCGTCTAAGCTTTTCTCAGTAAGCAT
Source organism: Clostridiaceae bacterium (assembly GCA_012838135.1). Lineage (GTDB taxonomy): Bacteria > Bacillota > Clostridia > Saccharofermentanales > DTU023 > UBA5436. The sequence goes on from DUPV01000037.1 coordinate 1,057, forward strand.
TATAGGCTCTTGTTCCAAAACATCACTGGCGGATGAAGTCGCGTTAGCAATTTGTTTATCAATCACTTTATCCACAGAATTATCATTCTTTATGCTGTTGCGCCCACCATCTATATTACCGCATCCTGTTATTATAAAAATCAACAAAAAAATAATGCTTATTTTAATTAGATTTTTCACTTTTTTCTCCCTTCTTTAAGATTCGACTTACTGTATAAGCAATAGCAAAAACTACTATATTTGCTGCTACAATCGTGGAACCTACCGGGGTCCCCGCCACAATAGAAGTGAGAAGTCCCGTTAATGCACATAACATTGACAAAACTACCGAACAAATCGTAACACTAAAAAAACTTTTAAATAGTCTCATTGCAGAAAGTGCCGGAAATATTATTAAGGCAGAAACCAGTAAAGAACCTACCAAATTCATCGCCAATACGATAACGACTGCTGTAATAACTGCTATTAATAAATTATATAAATCTACATTTGTTCCGGTTGCTCTGGCGAAATTTTCATCAAAAGTAACAGCAAAAATTTTGTTGTAAAATAAGATAAATAAAATCACCACTAAGACAGATAAAATCACAGATAAGATTACTTCGTCTAAAGTCAAGGTAAGGATAGAAGTTGAACCAAACAAGGTACTGCATACATCACCTGATAAATTAGGTCCGGTAGAGAAGACGTTCATAAGCAAGTAACCAATAGCCATTGAACCAACAGAAATCATCGCAATAGCAGCATCTCCCTTTATTATTGTATTTTGACCGGCGCGCAGCAATAAAATGGCACAAATTACAGTAATCGGCAGAACGAAATACATTTCATTACTAAAATTTAAAACCGCAGCCACAGCCATTGCTCCAAAGGCAACATGGGAAAGTCCGTCGCCTATAAATGAAAAGCGTTTCAAGACTAAAGTAACACCAAGTAATGAGGAGCACAGAGCAATCATTACTCCAACGATTAATGCATACCACACAAACGGGTATTGAAAATAAAAAATCAGTTTTTCTATAATTTCGCTCATCTTAACTCAACTCCCGATTTCGTAAAACATTTTCGCTTTATTTTGATTTGAACCATGCTCCCCACCTGCTCTACTTCAAGGCTTCTCGCAGAACTTCCAAGTTGTTTTTCATAATAGAAAGATACGTTGCTCCATTTTCAACATCCTCAGAAGTTGTTGATTGCATAGAATCGAGTGTCATAATCTTCTGATCTTTACTCTTCGTGTTCCGAACAATCGTTTCGGCTATTTTTTGATCTGACTTTTCAATGGTTAGTACATTGTTCAAGCCCAGTTCATCTACTTTTCCGGCAAGGAATGTAATCGTTTCAAAACTGGCTTCTGTTTCTGCAGAACAACCGACAAAAGCAGCGTAATATTCCAAACCATAATCATCAACAAGATAACGGAATGGGAATCGGTCACCGAACAGTACTGTTTTCTGCTCTGCATCGTTCACTACTTCCTTGTACTCATTATCAAGCTCAGCAAGTTTTTTAATATATGTAGAAGTGTTGTCCGCATACACGTCTTTGTGCTCCGGATCAATTTCCTGCAAAGCACCGGAAATAGCTTCGCATAATGTTTCTGCATTTTTTAAGGAAAGCCAGACATGTTCATCTTTTTCTTCTGCATGGTCATGGTTATGCTCATGTTCATGGTCGTGCTCTTGTTCGTGTTCGTGGTCGTGAGCGTGATCATGACCGTGATTGTGCTCAGACTCCTGCATTCCTTCGACCATTTCCTCTGTCTTGACAGATTCACCTAGTACTTCTAAAAGATTGATTACTTTCATATCTTGATTCGTAGCTTCTTTTAGTGCATCTTCTACCCAACTATCTGATTCACCACCAACATAGATAAAAATATCACAGGTAGAAATTTTCAGAATATCCTCAGCTGTCGGTTGATAACTGTGCAAATCTACACCGTTATCAAGTAACATTGTAACCTCCGCCTGTTCAGCATTTTCGCCAATAATTTCTTTTACCCAGTCATATTCCGGGAATATAGTTGTTACAATTTGAATTTTCTCATTTTTAGAATTATTAGTAGTATTACTGTTTCCACAGGCAGACAAACAAAAAACAAGCATAATTGCTGCCAAAATGACAGATATATATTTTTTCATAAAATAAAACCTCCGTATATTTGCTTAATTTTTCTAAAAAAGGCCGCAAAAATACAAAGTATAACCTTTACTGAGCAAAAGTAGTACGTAAATACACAGAATTAATAAGCTATTTTCCTATCAACAATCATCTATGAACACAAAATAAAATATGACTATTAGAATTGAAACTCCAGCGTTAATTATTATGTGGACAATAGACACAAAGCAATACATGACAGGACAAATCGCATTTTGAATGAGTAAAGATCAACTTTGTATTCGAAAATTTTATTTATTCGTTCAATCTTACCTTTTGTCTGATAAGAGATAAACAAGAAACTAAAAGAAAAACAGGTAAAGTTGATATCAGCACAAGAAAAACATGCGGAACAGCAATCGTTTGTCCGATATCCCAACCGGCACTAAGCTGATTCAAAGCCTGCGCCGTGTGTTTGATACATGCACAAATAAAACAATCCTCACCGGTACATTCATGTTCAGCTTCTTTAAAAATGAAGAGCATGGAAAAAAGAGCGACAATGATAACTGCCACGCAAGTTATTATTGCAATACTTTTCTGTTTTATCCTATACAAATTTTTCACCCGTTTGCTTGATTGCACAATAAATGAAATATTCTTTCCGCAATTTGAAAATCGTTTTCATTTTAGTTGCCAAAATAGGTTTCGTCAAGTGACCGAATTAAATCATTAATAAGATTCCTGAATTTTTTGGTGGTAAAATCAAAGGCGATATTTTGTTGCGTAACAAATCAATTACTGGTCTGCCGGTTGACCGACGCGGGCACTGCCCGGCTCTTTTTTTCAAAATCCTCGCTCTCAGTTTTTTAATGTTCTGGTCAAAGATGAACTTTTACTTTCTTTACTTGTACTAAACTTGGAAGGCAACACACTTTCGATCAAAATAACATGATGATGTTATTTTAATCGAAAGTGCATAATACAAATAATTATAATAGATATACAGGAAATGTATAAGCTTTTTCATTGATCGGTCTTATTTTGTTGCAATTATCTATTATGATCCCCGGCTCAATATTAAGCTTGTATTTTGCAAGCACATCGAAATTTTTTGTGGGCTTTGTCGGTGCAATGCTCTTTTTAATTTCTATTGGATAAAGGCTCTTGCCTTCGATGTATAGTAAATCGATTTCTTTTTTATCGATATCTCTATAATAAAAAAGTTTGTTCTGTGGATTTTGATTGTGAGCGTAGAAATTCTTGATGATTTCGCTTACAACAAATGTCTCAAAAAATGCTCCGTTCATGGCACAGTTTTCTAACATTTCCGAGTTAGGCCATTTGCAAAGATAAGCACAAAGCCCTGTATCCATAAAATAGAGCTTGGGTGCTTTTATTATTCTTTTTGAAATATTTGCCATATATGGTTGCAAGAGATAAATTATTCCGGATGTTTGAAGAATCGAAATCCAACGCTTAACTGTACGAACATCTATCCCGGAATTTCTGGCTATTTCATCGTAATGGAGTTCTTGCGCCGTCCTCAGTGCGAGAATAGAGATGAAGTTTCGGAATTGAAGCTCACTTGATGCTGCAATGAGACTCATAACATCACGCTCTATATAAGTATTAATATATGACTTGAAATAAATATCTCTTTCAGAAATACCGGTACAAACATCCGGCATCCCACCCATAAAAATATCCCGGAAAATTTCTGATTTTGTCCTATATTTTCTTCCCTGCTTTTCGCGAAGCCGTAAGGTTTCAATTTTCGGTTCAAAATAGGGATTGTCATAACCATATTTTTCTGATTGAGAAAAAGATGCCATATCTATAATTCCGCATCGACCTGCCAGTGATTCTGCAATACCTTCTTGTAACTCAAACCTGCTGGAACCAGTCAGAATATACATCAGCTCACGCCCTTTTCCCTCTTTCAGCCAAATCATTCTCTGTTCATCAATGTTAATCTTAATTTCATCCAAAAGACTTGGAGCTTTTTGAATTTCATCAATTATTAAGGGCCAGCCATAGCTTTCAAGAAATAGCCTTGGATTGCTTTCGGCCAGTAACCTGTCATCTCTGTCATCAAGTGTTACTTTTTTATATTTGTCGGCAAACAACATTTCGATAGTAGTTGATTTTCCAACTTGTCTTGGTCCATACACAACAACACTGGGAAAAGATTGGCTGACTTTTAGAATTGTTTCTTCCACAGTTCTTTTGATGTACATAAAAATATACCTCCGTTAGTTAATGGAAGAATAACAAAAACTTACGATTAAAACAACATCGCAATGTCATTTTGATCGCCATATGTTTTGCACCCCAAAGCACCCAAGCAGAACTTTTAATAAGTTTTAACTAAAAATAAAATGATCTTGACATAGAACAACTGTTAATATACAGTATAAACAGTTGACTATGCGGAGGTGCTTGTGAATATACAGATCAAAAACTCGAGTAATGATCCGATTTATTTGCAAATTAAAAATCAAATCAGAGATGCCATTCTGAATGGTGAATTGGAAGCCGATGAGCTCTTGCCATCCATTCGTTTATTAGCGAAAGAACTTAGAGTTAGTGTTATCACTACAAAACGCGCTTATGACGAATTGGAAAAAGATGGTTTTATTCATTCCGTACACGGTAAAGGTAGCTTTGTCGCTCCCCAAAACTTAGATTTGATTAAAGAAAGATTTCTGAAAAAAATAGAAGCAAACATGACGGAGATCTTACGTTATGCAAAATTAGCTGATGTTTCGCACGATGAGCTGATTGAAATGATTAAAACACTGGAGGATGAAAATGCAGAATGCAATTGAACTTCAAGGGTTAAAGAAAAGACTCGGTAACTTTGTTCTGGGCCCGATTGATCTAACCGTACCTAAAGGCTGCATTGTTGGTTATATCGGAGAAAACGGTGCCGGGAAAAGCACGACTATTAAATTGCTTCTCAATCTGATGCTACCTGATCAAGGTGAAATCAAACTACTTGGCAAGGATATTCAAGAGTTTACACCACAGATGAAAAAAGATATCGCCTATGTATTTGATGACCTCTATTTACCGGAGGATATGACGTTGAAAAACGTACAAAACTTTCATCGGAAACTTTATGGTCAGGCGTGGCAAGATAAAACCTTCTCAGAACTGATTACCAGATTTAATTTGCCGGATAACAAAACTATTAAGCACTTTTCAAGAGGTATGAGAATGCAATTAGGCTTGGCTTTAGCTCTTTCCCACGGGGCAAAACTACTGCTCTTGGATGAGGCGACGAGCGGCCTGGACCCGGTCATCAGGGATGATGTTTTGGATCTTCTCTTGGAATACATCCAAAATGAAGACCACACGGTACTTGTCTCTTCTCATATACTATCTGACTTGGAAAAGGTGGCAGACTATATAGCTTTTATTCACAAAGGACAGTTGCTGTTTATGGAAGCAAAAGACGAGCTGGTAGATCAGTACGGTATCACCTCTTTAAGCAAGGAGCAGCTTGCAGAGATCGACGACAAAGCGATTGTCGGCAAAAGGCCACATCAATTCGGTGTTGAAGTTATGCTGAAAAGAAGCCTGGTACCTGATGATCTTGAGCTTGAGAAAGTCAGTATTGAAGATATCATGGTCTACATGATAAAGGGGGAACGGAAATGATAGCGTTAATATATAAAGATCTGATAGCTCTGAGAAAAGCACTCTTCTCACTCGTATTTATTATGTTTATAGTGGGCTTTATTACTGTACGACAAGGTAATATTATGACACTTCCCCTGATGTTCATACTTGTTCCGCTTATTTTACTCGGAATGCTTTGGGGTTCAGATACTAAGTCTAACGTGGATCAATACATTATTCCCGGTCCGGTTACACGAAAAACCATTGTTTTGAGCCGCTATGTTTTTGTCTGGATTGTCGCAGTCATCGGAACACTATTCACAATCTTACTAAAGCTGTTTCTGAAAGATGGTATATTATTGGAGATTCCTTGGTATTTGATTGCAGTTACTATGCCGCTATTAGTTACTGCTATTTCGATGATTCAGCTCCCGTTGATGTACAAGTTCGGAGCAGAAAAAGCCAGACTTATTTTTGTTGTCCTTTATTTTATTGTGTTTGCTCTTTTCTCCTATATTGGCGGCAATAAAGAATTGATAGCTAAATTTATGGATAAGTTGATTCTACTTGATTTGAAAATAATAGGACTTGCTGTTATGGGAGTTACCCTTCTTTTGAACATTGTCTCTTTTGCTCTTTCAACCACAATTTATACTAAAAAAGAGTTCTGAGCAAAGTTCTATAATCATCTGTTTTGCCACATCCAGTATTCTGCTCGGAAATTTGATCTGTGTAATTTCCGATTCTTTTAAAGGAAAATTAATACCAATAAATATATTTAGTATTTCTTTCCTGATAATATTTGACGAACTTAATATTTATAGTTATGAACCCCTGAGTTAGCTTTTGCTAATTAGCACAGGCTAACTCATTTTTTCGAACTTTCGTTAGGCGAACCTGACGAAAGAAAAGCTAAATCCTGGTCTTTTCATGAGAGTTCAGGTAAATACAAAGTAAGAAGCTGTCGGTTAGATAGAGAACCGATAGACAGATTCAGAACAAAGGAGAAAATGAATGAAAAAACTAAATTTAATTGTAACTTTTTTATTAGCTCTCAGTATTTTGCTAGGAGCATGTAACGGCAAAAAAGCTGATAAAGAAAAAGCAGCTGATGAAGTACAAGAAGAAGCCAAAGAGGACGTTAAAGCAGAACCAAAAGTGAAAGTTAAAGAAGAAGCTGAGGATCCGGACTTATCCGGTTGGGATGGTGACTGGTACAATATCACATCATTCTACGGTAATGAAGAATTAGCCGAACCGTTGGCTAACGTAGCAGCTGAAAAAGAAATGACTACGGAAGATTTCATTGCTGAAGAAAAAGAGGAAACTGTTCCTTTCCAACGCATGACAATCGATGCATCTGCCGGCACAATTGTATTTTATAAAGAAATTGACGGTAAACCGTCTGATGCCTATCCTTACGAATATCATAGTACTGAAATGATTGAGCATGGCGGTGTTTCCCACCCCTTGCATATATTTGAAAGCAAAGAAAATGCGGATATTCCATATATTTTATTGATGGGCATTCATGGTGAAGACAAGTTTGCACACTTCCACGTTAGAACCGGTCAAACTCCTGAAGAACTTATTGAAAGAGATGACTGGTATCCAACCTTTGTAGGTCCCGAAGTTCCGATGACTATGATTGCTGAAGAGCTGGAACATCACCTTGAAGCACATGGCGATCACGACCACGACCATGACCACGACCACGACCATGACCACGACCACGACCACGACCATGACCATGACCACGATCATGACGATTGAGAAGAAAAACAAACAACATTGAAACAAAAAATCATATTTCATTTTTTGTTTAAGTAATAGATGGAAATTAATTCATGAAAAACAAAAAATTAATTCACGACATAAAGCGAAGAGCAAAAAGTAAATATGAAGTTAATAAGACCGGAGTAGGAGGCAAACTTACCTCCGGTCTTGCTCTATTTTTAATTTGTATTCTGCTATTTTCTTTATTAACTTCTTGTAATGCGAACAAATCCGGCTCGGACGATCAGCCGTTAATTTATGCATCTTTCTTTCCTATTTTAGATTTAACAAAAACCGTTGCAGACGGTTCTGATATAGAAATAAAAGCTTTGTTACCTGTTAATCAGGATCCGCATTTATGGGAACCTACTCCCCGCGACCTGGAGAAACTTACGTATGCCGATATGTTGATTGTCAACGGGGCTAATATGGAAGAAAGATGGTTGGCATCTGTTCGAGAATGTTTACCTGACTTAAAGATTGTTGATCTTTCAGAAGGCGTTGATTTAATCACCTATAAAGGTGCGGCAGCTTTAGGTGAATTCCAATTTTTGACGAAGATTGATTTGGAAGCCGGACATGTTTATCCGATTGAATTCGGTCATACTCATGAAGAATTTATGCGGATCACTTTAGTAAAAGAAACACCGGAGTTGGCAGCATCCTCAGAAAAAGAAGTTATTGAGTTCCTTAAAGAAATCATGCTGGATGAGGGAGAAATCATCGAACAGAGATCGATCATCGAGGTAGAGGACAGACAGGTATATAAAATGAAGATGGGTCATACTTCAGGTCAGGTTAGTTACCGGGTCTCTGAAGACGGAACCTATTATTTTGTATCGGATCGATTGGCGGAGGCGTTACTTTCCTATCGTCTGCTTGATGAGGTAGATGGCAATGACTTGCCGCAAGAAGAGATTCTGGCAGGTTCGACATCAAGTTTAGATAAAATTACCTATGATCCTCATTCTTGGTTATCTCTCAAAAATGCTATGCATTATCTCAATACAATCAGCAATGAACTATCTGCGGCTTATCCCGAGCACGCCGGTCTGTTCGATAGAAATAAAGTCGGTTTAGTATCTGAAATCAGACTGTTGGAACACACATATCGAGAAATTTTTGCTGAAAAAGAGAAAAAAGCATTTGTGGTCACTCATTATGCGTATGCCTATTTGGCGAGAGACTTCGGTTTGAAACAATATCCGTTACAAAATTTAACCAGCATGGGTTCTCCCAGTTTAAATGCGTTGAGAAGAGCTGTGGCTTTTTGTCGTGAGGATAATTTAAATACAATCTTCTATGAAAAAAGCGGTTATAAAATGGATGCTCAAACAATTGCTTGGGAAATAGGAGGCGAAGCCGTTCCGCTAACATCTATGGAATATGTTAGTGAAAGATCCGGACTCTCATATTTAGATATTATGAGAGAAAATTTAGAGGAAATAGAAAGGTCACTACAGTGAGCAGCAAAAATACAAAAGATCATTTGAATAAAGGACAAAATACAAAAAATCCGGTGATCGAGGTCAATCATCTGGCATTTGCTTATGTTGAAGATCCTGTATTAACAGATATAAATTTCACATTACATGGTCAAGAAAGTTTAGCTATTTACGGTGCTAACGGTTCCGGAAAATCAACTTTGATGCGTTTATTGCTCGGAGAGCTATCAGCAGCAAAAGACACTATTTATATCTTCGGTCAAGATGTAACTGAAAAAAAGGATTGGCACGATGTCGGTTATGTACCACAAATGAACGTTACGAGAAATGTCAGCTTTCCGGTAACCCCACTTGAGATGTTAGCTTCTTGCCAAATCAGAAAAATGAGCTTTATTAAAATGCCCGGGAAAAAGCATTATGAAGTAGCCAGAAAAACATTAAAGCGATTTAGTTTGCTCGATTACGGTAAGGTCCCCTTTACTGAATTGTCAGGTGGTCTGCAACAAAGAACAATGATTGCTAGAGCTATGTTGGCAGAACCGAATTTGCTAATATTGGATGAACCTACTGCAGGTGTTGACGAACAAAATAAGAAAGACTTCTTGCAATTATTGAATACCTTAAAAGATGAAGACGGTATTTCATATATTTTAGTTACCCATGAAAAAGATTTGGTAGAGCAAATGGTCAATATTGATCAGGCATATGAAATTAGAAACGGAGTGTTAGAAAATGTTTGAATTTGCTTTTATGCAACGAACCTTAATTGTCGGTTTATTCCTCGGTATGAGTATACCCCTAATCGGTATCATCATGGTCAATCGTAGAACTTCCATGATGGGTGATGCTCTTTCTCATACATCTCTCGCAGGTGTGGCCTTGGGTTTGATATTGGGTATTAATCCCAGTATAGGCGCGGCAGCTATCTGTATCGTTTCCGCTTTTCTAATTGAAACATTGCGTGAACGTTTTCCGCAATACGGCGATATGGCTACAGCCGTCATCATGAGTATCGGGCTTGGTGCTGCCTCCATTTTATCTGATTTTACGCCGGGCGGTAACTCTTTGGAATCGTATCTTTTCGGCAGTATTGCCGCCGCTTCACCGTCCGATGTTATCGTTTCCGCTGTATTGTTTCTTTTTGTTCTTATGGCAAGTATCTTCTTCTATAGCGGACTGCTCAATATTTCCATCGACCCGAACTTAGCTCGCATTGACGGTGTTCATGTCAGAACAATCAACAGTATTTTTACCCTTTTAACAGCCATTACAGTTGCCCTGAGTGCTAAAACAGTCGGCATCTTATTAGTATCCTCATTACTGGTCATACCGGTAGCCTGTTCTCTGTTTGTTGCCAGATCATATAAGCAAATGTATATCATGTCTGTAGCATTGGGACTTGGCTTTATGATGATAGGACTGACGATGTCTTGGTATCTGGAAATAAAACCGGGCGGTGCCATTATCCTGTTAGCCACAACCGGATTGATTATTTCCGCTCTCTATGCCAGATTCCGCAAAATAAAACATAAGAATAATCATGTAGCAGAAAAAGCTGAAGCGTAAAATCATTTATTAAGTAGGAATTACTGTACGAATAGGATATAGTCATACGTGATTAAGTCTGATTTAGTATCGCATGCTTGAGTGGTGATAAAAAGTTAAAGTCCGTTTAATAAATCAACAATTTCGTCATATGTTTTTCTTGATGCTTTGTTTATCCTCATAACGCCATAGCAATGCGGCATTCCGGGCTCAACATGAATCCGGTAATCAGCCTCTGCCCTCTCAAACGATTCCCGATATAGAGGCACCGCAAACGCCAAACTTTCTTTTTCACCAAAGAAGAGAACAATTTTTCCACCATTTCGAAAATCGCCATTGGCAGTATGAATGAGCCACTCGTCCAATTCCTCTCCGCCTTTGTTTATGCGTCCATACGCCTCAACCATATCTACGGAAATTAGCGGATCAATGCCTCGGTATGCTTCAAGCATTTCTTTTTCAGCTAAGTTCGCCGGTATATGGCCGGGTGACAAGCCGACAATTATCGCCGGCATCGAAAGATTCTCTCTGTAATAATTATTCCATGAGAGCATCGTCATTGCCGCAGTCGCTCCAAACGACACTCCCAAGACACCTATTGTTTTATGATCGTAATCGTTCAATATTAATCTGTACGTTTCAAAAATCATCCGAAATGCTTCTTTAATCGGATGCTTCGTTGAAGGTGGATAAAACGGATAATAGATTTCACAGTCTACATGACTTAAAAGCTTTTTAGCTAAGGCAAGTTGCATCTGACAATAGTCGTACACTCCGCCCCCGCCACAAATAAAGAGTACTGCTCGCTTTGATCTTTGTTCTTTTTTTATTCGTCCATTCTTTCTGGAATATTTCTTTTTCATGCGGAGGCAGTGATAAGTTCCAATATCTGTATGAATTTTTTCATCTTTGTATTCTATCTTCTTATCGTTTGGAAGTTTGAAACTCTGTCTCGCGTTATGTGCTTTCGCATGAGCATAGATTTCATCTATCGGTTTATCAGGAAAAAAAATAGAAAGTAAGCGAAAACAACTCATAATGATTTTATTGCTGATTTTCATAAAAACTCCCGTTGTATTACGCTGTTCTGTTAACTAAAAATCATCTACCGATGAATAAAACCTTATAGAGAGCAGGATTAAACTAAAACTGCCTTATTCTACCGACTTAAAGGATCCTACTAAATCAATCTTTCTGATCCTGGAACTTAATAAGAAAACGACAGACAGTGAAACTCCGACCACGATGCTTGTAGCTATAGCCAGTGCTTTATTATCTAAATATGAAACCCATTCAACACTGTCAAATGCCACTATTTTCAAATAAATATCTAAAAATTTCGCTGCTGTGAATATGCCTACTATCCATCCTATTATCACTGTTAAAGTTGAGTCGTTGAGAAGTATGCTTCTTATTTCGTTTTTTCTGAAACCTAAAACTCTTAATGTAGCGTATTCTCTTTCTCTTTCAATATAATTGAGGTTAGAAAGGGTGTAAATTATTACTACTACTAATACTACAGAAGCCAAAATCAGTATATACATAATCGCTTCGACACTTTCGGCTAATTTGTCGGCCTGATGTAGTTGTTGGTTTCTGGTTGTGGTATATAACACCTGTTTGTTCTCTTCAATTGCATTTAAACTACTTCCTTTACTTAACAATAAGTTTGGCATGAAGTCTGCAAAACTCTTTTCGTACTTATCTTTGGTCATAATTATGCCCTGTGGCGATAAGTTGCCGGTAATTCTTGTGATTTTTAAAGAATCTTCGCCAATTCCTTTTATTTTGACCTTTATAATGTCACCAACCCCTATGCCAAGTTGCTCTGCTAATTTTTTAGTAATTAGAACATCTTCGTTGTCCAGCTTAATTTCTTGATCATTAAGGTTCTTATATAGGATCATTCCTTTATCTTCACTTGCTGTTATAACAATATTTTTTGTTTTATCATCTTTAAGTGCTGTTCCGGGCAGTGTCAAATTGAATTCTTTATCGCCATCTATATCTTGAAAAACTTCTTCGTAATTGCTGCTCCTTTTGATCTCACTTATATAATCGTATTTTGACTGTTCCGTATAAATATAGTCATTAGAACTCTTAATAGATTTAGTCACTCCCAGACCTGCTATCAATAAGACCATCCCGCCAAGAACACCGATAATTCCCATTAAAAATCTAACTTTGTTTCGACTGTTGTCTCTTAGAGTCCACTTTAGACCATTAGGCAGTCTTGACCAGATGAAATCAATTTTTTCCAAAAAACCTTTTTTGACGACACGATCCATATTATGTGTGTTTCTTAAAATTTTTGCCGGAACTTGCTTGAGAATTTTGCCTGTGTTTTTTATCGATGCAAAGGTGCAGATAAAGACAAGAACTGTAATTATCAAATATACGGAGTTGTGATTTACCAAATTCCAATAGGGTAAAGTAACGGTTGTCTCTTTTACTCTAATCAGGATTGGCGGAATTATTTTAGGTCCTAAAAGCAAGCCGGCTATCGATCCTATTACTGAGATTATCAGCCCATATAAACCATAATGGAGTTTTATTTTGCGAGCCTTTACTCCCAAAGCCTTCATGGTTCCGATAATCGTTCTCTGATTGGTTATTAATCGACTCATAGAAGAATACATGGTTAAAGCCGATAGGAGAATAAAAACTAAAGAAAATAAGATAGACATTTTCATCATTTGATCAGATTCTTTCTCAACCCGATCTAAAAAATTCTTATCTTCTAATTTTTCAAAAAATAAATATTTGTCCTCGAAAACAGACTCAAGTTTGCTCTCAGATAAATTGAAATCTTGACCTAGTCTTATTTCAGTATAGGGGTAAAAGGGTGCTAAATCATTTAAGCTTTCTTTGCTGATAAAAGCATATCCGAAATTTTTATGGTCAGGCATGGATAATAGGCTGGAGCCTGTAAAAAACATTTTCTCAATATTGAGAACAATACCTTTAATCTCAAATTCTTTTTTGTTTTCTTCGTATTTTATATTTAATTTATCTCCCGGATTTAGCTTGTTTTCTTCTGCAAATTTTTTATCCAACCAAATTCCGGTACTTTCAGCATCATACTTTTGACCTTTAATCAGGTAAGGCTTCATAAACCTATCATTACTTAATGCAGTAAGTTCTATAAATTGGTTTGTTTGCTTTAATTCACCTCTGATGCTGGTTGAATATGTAATGTCTTTAATTCCTTCATCGGTTTCAAGTTTAGCCATATCTTCATCGGATATTCCCATTGTATATATCCATTGGTTTGCCAGATTGCTTTCTTCCATATATTTTTCAACTGAGACATCCAGTCCGTGCCAAACAACAGCCATCCCGCCATAAATAGCAATGGAGATTAATGTCATAAAAAACACACCAAGAAACTGGGTCCAGTAAGTCTTAACATCTCTAAAGGTTTTTATAAACAGATGTTTCATTACCATTCCACCTGTTCAATTTCTATAGGGCTGGTATTTTTCTCTATATTTTCGACCTTGCCATCTTTCAATTGGATTACTGTATCGCCAATATCTTTTAAATTGGAGTTATGAGTGACTATGATTAAGGTGATATCATTTTCTCTGGCAATGTCATTCAGTAATCTTAATATTCTTATGCCGGTCTGCGTGTCCAAAGCTCCTGTCGGTTCATCACATAAAAGAATTTTCGGTTTTTTAACGACTGCTCTTGCTATGGACAATCTTTGCAGTTCTCCACCGGAAAGATTAAACGGGAATAAGGATTTTCTTTCTTTCAGCCCGACTGAATCTAAAATTTCATCTACATTCAGATGATTCTTGGTTAAAGATGTTACAATATCGACATTTTCTCTTACGGTAAGAGACGGAATCAGATTATAGAATTGAAAAACAAATCCGATCATATCTCTTCGATAATTTTCCATTTCAGCTGCGGATTTTTTGGTTATATCTTCTCCATCAATCTCCAATTTCCCCTCACTGACAGTATCCATCCCGCCTATTAAATTTAACATGGTGGACTTTCCGGAACCTGACGGACCTAAAACTATGGCAAATTCACCTTTTTCAATTGTTAAGCATACCTTGTCAAGAGCTTTGATCTCGTTTGTACCACTTTTATATATTTTAGAAACTTCATTTAGTTTTATCATGTATTCACCCGGACTATTATATAAAAATCATAGTTATTCTTTTTTCAGCACACAAAAATATAATTTCTTAATATCAATGTTAGCATTAGCTAACTTTCTTTTCAATTTTTGTAGTAAAAAAATTGCTGTGTTCTTCCCAATAATATACAAGCTGTCAGGTATTGTTTAGTTCGCTTAATGGTTTAATTCGATTAATTTTTTAAATCCACATATCTATCACATAATCTGTTTATCACTTCATGATCATGACATACCAAAATCATTGGGGTTTGACCTTTTAAGTTCATTATCAGATCGCATATTTCATATTTGGTTTTTTCATCTAAGCTGGAAGTAACTTCATCGAGCAGGATAATTTCCGAGCCTCCTATAAGAGCCCTGGCAATAGCCAGTCTTTGCAATTGACCGCCGGAAAATTGATCAGGGAATTTTCCCGCAATTTCTGCTAATGAAAGTCCCACTTTTTTTAAAATATTATCCAGATCAGATTTCGATTTTTTTACCCTTTTCAGAGCTCTGCCTATCTTTACTGCAGGATTAAATGAAGTTTTGGGATCTTGGGGAACATAGGCGAGCATTTGTCTTTCAAGCTTAGATCTGTCCTTGTAAAATGCTTCTATTCTTTTTCCTTTTAAAAATATTTCTCCGCTGATAGCCGGCCATAAACCGAGTATGGATTTAATCACTGTTGTTTTGCCGGAGCCTGACTGTCCTGTCAGCCCCAGGATTTCACCTTCATATAAACAAAATGAAAAATCTTTTATCGGCGGATTGTTAAGAAGCGGAGCCTTAGCTGTTAAATTCTTGACTTCTAATATGATATTATTCTTACTTGGATTTGATTTGTTGTTTACTGGTAACTCTTCTTCATTTGGCTCAAGTTCAAGTACTTCCAGCTTACCCTTGGTTAATTTATAGTGCTTAGCGGATAGACTACCAGCGACATACTTATCATGAGTAATGGTTATCACGGTCGCTTGCAATTCACTGATCAGCAGATTGAGTAATTCCAGAACTTGCTCTCTCGTGTTTTCATCTAATCCCGATGTGGGTTCATCTAAAATGAGAAGTTTCGGCTTTCTTAATAGTATTCTGGCCAGGGCAACGCGTCGTTTTTGACCGCCGGAAAGTTCTTTGGGATATTTATTTAAAAACTTTTCATCCACCGGCAAATTGAACTTTTTAAGTATTTCTTTACATTCTTTATCAAAAATTTTCTTATTGACGGCTAATTCTTTGAGAATGCACTTAATTTTCATGGTCGGCGTCAAGCTTGCTGCAGGATCTTGATCGAGATGTCCTATTTTGCTGCGAATGGTTTGTAAGTCCTTGCTTTTTGAAACCAAGCCGTTTTTGATTACTAAATCATCGTCGATCTTAATCGTTGCGGATTCTAAAAACAGTCCCTCGCTTATTTCACCAAGCAGGGCAAAAGCCAAGGTCGATTTTCCTTCTCCGGACTTTCCTAATATACTGATTCTTTCGCCTTTTTCTACAGTTAAGTTCAATTCGTCTAAAATTTGTTTCTGTTTATTAAAGATTGATAATTCTCTGATTTCTATCATGTTCTTTCGGCCTCCATGGAATCTACAAAAAAACTAAGCGGAGCAGAGAGTAGAATAATCGCTGCCAAAGGTGCCAGCGAAGCCCAAGGGTTCAAGGAAAAACCGGGCAAATTTTCAGCGACCATCTTCGGCCACAAAAACGATGAACTGTCTAATTGTGAACCTATAAAAGTCACGGAGGAAATCATATATATGGCTGAAATAAAGGAAGAGGACGTGTCTGTTAAAATATTCTTTGACAGGATGGGCGTTATTTCTTGAAACATAACTTTTATTTCATTTTCTTCTCTGAGCTTGGCATATTCATAAAAGGGAAGGTGAAATAAGGGTCTGATATTGCTCTCATAATAGCGTGAAGTAAAAGGCAGAGAAAGTACAGTTGAAATAGGTATGATGGCATATATCGAACCGGAAAAAGCATGATAGACTGCTAAAGATACGACAATAGCCGGAATTACCAGAAGTACATCTAAGCTAAATCTTAAAACTTTGCTGAATTTCTTTTTCCTTGCCAAGTAGACACCTAAGGCTATACCTAAACACCTTGAAAAGACAGCAGTCAATAAAGATGCCAAAAGTAAATCTTTTCCTCCGAGCATGAGTTGGGGTAAAATTGGCCGGCCTATATAATCGTATCCCAGATTTAAGGGGCCTCCTTTCCCAAAAGCCAAGCTTTGGCTGGTAAAAGGATCATTAATTAAACCAATAAAAAAGGGACTGATCGACACTATAAGAGCAATAATTAAAAATAAAGAAAGCCAAAACTTTGCTTTTCTTGTCATACAATTTCCTCTTCTCTGATACTTCTTCCGGCTAAAAGATCCGCTAAGGTATAAAAAATGATAGTGATAACTATTAAAAAGCTGCCTATACCCATAACAATCGGTGTTTCCCGGGAATATACAGCCTGAATAAGGGTATAGCCCATTCCGGGATAGGAAGTCAGGGTTTCTACAACCATACTGCCGGCTAATAGATAAGGAACAGTCGATGCCATAATCTGGGCAATTCCCGGTAATGCAGAGGGTAATAAATGAACAAATAAGACTCTATTCTTACTTAAGCCTGCTAAAAAAGCCTCTTTTACATAGGAACTCTTGGCATAACTTTCTATCATCACCCTTAAATGTCTGAACATGGATACAGAACAGATAATCCACAGGCATAGTGACGGCATAAGCATTGATACCGGATTTTGCCAAACTGTCAGCCCCGGTCCGGGAACAGAAAGGACAGGTAAAAGCTTAAGTTTCATACATAAAAGCATGATAGCCAATACAGTTAAAACAAATTCGGGCAAAGCAGATAAAATCACTGCGGTTTTTGTCAGTAACCTCGAAAAAGTATTTTTATAATATCCTGAATATACAGCCAAAGGAATGGTTATAAAAACCAGTCCGGCAAAGACAATAAGTGCAAGACTTAAAGAAGATATAAGGGGTGTCTTAATAATGTCGGCCACATTTTTCCCGGATAAAAGGCTCTTGCCTAAATCTCCAAGACAAAAACCT
The DNA here is from genome assembly GCA_012838135.1 of Clostridiaceae bacterium. Classification (GTDB taxonomy): domain Bacteria; phylum Bacillota; class Clostridia; order Saccharofermentanales; family DTU023; genus UBA5436. The sequence continues at coordinate 18,767 of DUPV01000037.1, forward strand.
CTCAGCCATCTAAAAAATCTTTCTGATAAAGGTCTGTCAAGACCCATCTTTTGCTGTAATGCCGCCACAGCTTCAGGACCTTCTTTGCCTACTTTATTAGTTGCAGCATCGCCCGGCAATATTTCCATTAATAAATATAAGACAAAGATCGCTAAAAACCATAAAAACAGTATTTTAAATGTAGTTAAAACAAGCTTCACCAAGGAAGCTTGTTTTAGCTTTTTAGAGATTTTATTCTTCATAGTCTTTTATTTTTCCGGTACAAAGGTCGCAGTAGCAAGCCAAGGTACCGATTGGTTTGTTTCAGTCTTAAGTCCTTTACGCTGAGCGGAGATATCTTTCTGATAACCCCAGATCAACTCACCACCGTTCTCGTGAATATCTTGAGAAATGTTTTTAATATATGTCGCTTGCTCCTCTTTATCATTTGTGGTGATTGCCTTTTTAAAGCTTTCTTCGGTAAGGTCGGAGTAATATCCGGAAACATTGTAGGGCGAATCTTTTAAGACTTGGGATCTAAACTCTGCCAGAGGTGTACGATTCATCCAATAGAATGTAAAGGCAGATTTTTGATATAGTTCACCCATTTGAGCAAAGAACGTTTGCGGATCCAATTCTTCAACCGTGACATTTACTCCGACATCCGCAAAGTCTTGAACCATCATTTTGGTCGCATTAGTTAAGCCCGGTATAGTATCTGATGTAACAATGGTAATTTCCGTGATACCTTTCTCTGCGAATATTCGCTCAGCCTCTTCCTTATCCATTTTTATCTGTTCAATATCTTCAGGATAAGTAGCAAAGCCCTTGCCCAACATGTCATTGCCAATTTCACCATATTCGCCCAAGAGGGTTGTGACCAACTTTTCTCTATCCACAGTCAGTTTGGCGGCATATCTTACTTCCGGATCATCAAAAGGGGCAACCCTTGTATTCAAAACCAATTCCAAGGCTGTTGCTCCATCTAAAGAACCCTCCGGTAATTCAATACCGTCTGCCTGTGAAAGAATTTGAACTGCCGCTGCGTCAAGACCCCAGGCATAGTCTATTTCTCCTGTCTGCAAGGCTCTTGCCTTGGAAGCAGAGTCAGGGATATTCAAAAGTGTCACTTCCGGGATGGCAGGTTTTCCGGCATAATATTTTTCGTTGGCTTTTAATACATATCCCGTTTGCGGATCACCTTTATCATAAACATAACCTCCTGCACCAACACCGTCAAAATTTCCCCCCTTAGCCACAGGTGACCACATTGCGAGTACGGATTCTATAAAATCGGATGTCGGCTCTATTAAAGCAAGTGTAGCTTGATTACCCTCAGCTGTTGTTTTGTCAAAATCAAGATTTCCGTACATAGATTGGTAGTGCGGTGCTGCAGCAATATATTGCAGTGAATCGATAATATCCTGGCCCGTTACTTCAACGCCATCAGAATATACCAATCCCTCTTTTAAGGTTACGGTATAAGCATCTAATGTTTCATTTGCTTCTATCGATTCTGCCATTCTTAAAGTCGGACCGTCATTATGCATACTTACTAATGAATCATAGATGGACATCATCAGCAACATTCCACCCGGCGATGTCACCGTAGTCGGATCAAGAGTATCATCCGGGCTAAATAGCGCTCCCACTTTTAACGGTACAGATCCCTTGCTTTCTTGCTGTGTTTCATCTTCTTGCTGTATATCATCTGCTTCCTGTGTTTCGTCTTCCTGTTGAGCTTCATCTTCTTGCTCAGTTTCATCGCCTGTAATTTGTGGCTTTTGTAGTATATCATCTACATCTTTGCCCTCTTCTGTTTCTGTTTTCTGTCCGCAAGCACTTAGCAAAAGGACTATGACCAATAACAAACTAATAATCGATTTTTTCTTCATTTTCTTTTCTCCTGTATAATAATTAAGTCTTTTTTATAACTTTTAGATAAATTAATAACTGTAATCGCCAGTACTAATACATCCAGCAATGGCTGTGAATACCATATCCCCATATTTCCATAGAATTTAGGCATTAAGAGAATCATCGGAACAAATAATATCACCTGTCTTAACATGACCAACAAACCTGCTGTTTTCCCATCTCCTATTGATTGGAAATATGTCACTGTCATGATTACAATCCCATAGCTTATAAAACTTGAGAAGAACACTCTGAAATAGTTAATTCCTTGGTTTAGAACCTCATCTTTTGCCCCGAACAGTACAAATAGTTTTTCAGTAAAGATAATGGATGGTAACCAAAATATTGCCGCTAAAACTGTAGAGCTGATTAAGAATGTTTTCATGATCTCTTTGACCCTTAAGTATTGTTTAGCACCGTAATTTGTACCTACTGCAGGTTGTAAACCCTGACTCATTCCCCAAATCGGGATGAAAGAGAAGGCTTGTGTCTTCATGCATATTGCCATTACAATTCCGCTGATCTCACTTCCGTATATAAAAGCTTGCTTGTAATATAGAGTTTGTTGAACTATGGAAAGAACCTGCATTAACATTGCAGACAAACCTACGCTGAATACTTCCTTCGAGATGGTTTTATCATAGTTTACCTTTTTGATTTTTACCGTTTCACTTTTTGATTTGAAATGCACAAAGGTAATGACAGCTTGTATGAATTGAGCTGTAATTGTCGCTATAGCGGCACCTTCTATGGCTCGGTCGCCCATGGCAATCATTAATATCGGGTCCAATATTATGTTGATTAATGCTCCCGCACCCATGATTAACATTGCTTTTTTCATCAATCCCTGACCACGCATCAGCATATTTGCACTTTGCATAAAATTAACGAAAATAGAACCGATGAAAATTACCCTGATATAACGAATTGCTAATCCTTTTATTTCTTCGGTTGCATTGACCAAATCAAAATAATATGGTGAAAAAATGATTCCCAAAACTGTAATTATTGCTGATAATAAGGCGATCCAGAACAATAAATTGTCCATTATTTTACTTATCGTCTCTTTATCGTTTTTTCCGATTGCTCTACTTAGTACCGACGCTGACCCCACTCCGATTAAAGTTGAGATTCCGGTGTTCAGTAAGGTCAGAGGTGTTGATACGGAGATGGCTGTCATTGCTTGCTGACTGATAATATTTCCTGCAAAAATCCCGTCCGCTAAAGGATATAATCCCACTACCACCATTCCGATAATTGCCGGAACGGATAATTGCAGCATCAAACGAAAAGGCTTTTTAGTTAATAGATCTTGTTTTACATTTTGTTCTTGCTTCATCTTTTATACTCTTTTCTAAAACTTATAGACTTCAATTGATTTGTATCAAACCAATTGCCATTGAGAAGCACTGATTCTGTAATCCCAGAATTTTTTGTAGTCTCCCTCCTTTTTAATCAGATCGTTATGCATACCATATTGTTCGACTCTCCCATCTTCCGACAAAACAACGATCTTATCTGCCGTCTGAATAGTTTCCAGTTTATGAGCGATAACGAGCAGAGTGGCATTCTTCCGTAATTCCTCCATGGACTTGACAATATGAGCTTCATTTTCGGCATCCAAGGCACTTGTTGCCTCATCTAACAGGACGATCGGAGATTTTTTCAGAAGTGCCCTTGCGATAGACACTCTCTGTCTTTCACCACCGGAAAGAGAAGAACCACCCTCTCCCACACGGGTTTTCCAACCGTCGGGCAGGCGATCTGCAATTTCTGTTACACCGGCCAAATCACAAGCTCTCTGAATCTCTGCCTCGCTTGCAGCCGGATTACCCATCCTGATGTTGTCCAACAAGCTTTCGTTAAAGAGGTAAACGTCCTGGAAGACCATGGATAGCTGACCCATCAGTTCACTTGTAGTTAAATCCCGGACGTCTACTCCGCTGACCTTAATACTTCCGTGATCTACGTCATAGAATCTGGCGATCAGATGTTCAATCGTCGTTTTACCTGAACCGGATGGTCCGACTAAGGCACACATTTCTCCTGGTTTTACGCTAAAGCTGATATCGTTTAAGACCACATTTTCTTTGTCATATGAAAATTTGACATCTTTCAGTTCGATAGACCCGATCTCTTTGAAATCTTGTGAAACATCAACTTCTTGCAACTCTTGCGTATCCATCAAGCTGTCAATACGATCCATTTGCTGACGTCGTTCTTCCGTTCCCATAACATTGCCCGAAACATCTTCCAACATCTTAGAAAAACTTAAGACCATACCGATACAGGCAATCGCTGAAATGGCATTAAGGGAACGGTTTATGGCAAGAGCTACAATGAGAATAATAGAAATGGTGACAAGCATTTGTTTTGCTATGCCGCCGATAAGATTTCCCAGCGACTGCCAAGCGAGGGACTTTCTGCCAATTACATCCGCTTGAACAAGTGATGAAGATAAGGCTTCATAATTATTGGAAGCGTGACAAGCTCGAAGTGCTCCTTGACATTTAGCAAATTCCACCATACGTGAGGCGACCTCTTCTTCAGTCGGTTCGCTCATTGCTTTACCTTTGTTAAGCAAGAACTTTGACAGATTGAGAATCAAGAGATAGACGGGAACTCCTAAAGTCAATAATAATCCCAAGCGGTAATCCCATGCCCATGATAATATAGCTATAATTGCCAAAGAAGCTATTGTTCTGAAATTCTTGTAAAGATAATGTGCTGCAACAGAGGCTAAATTCATCATTTCCGCTGTAACCATCCGGGATAAGATGCCGGCTGTATCAGCTTTGAACGTGCCTAAAGGCAATTTGGAAATCTTATCGCCTACCTGATGATGTATATCATGCATAAAGCCCAATGCTCCGAGATATGCTGTTTTTTGACCTATAAAATCGATGATTATCGACAATAGCCCGACGACGAGAAGAATGCCCAGCCAAGCCCAAAAAGAAAATCCGAAAACCGGTTTGTTTTCTGCCAAAGAGACAAATGCAGGCATAATAATCATCAAGGCAAGCCCGTTCAACACCCCCGAAATCAAGCCTAAAGCATAACCGGTTTGCACTTTGTGCCAATGTATCTCGGACATGTATCTTCTAAATCTGAAAAATAAAGATCGTTTTTTCATTTTACAACCACCTCATGTTTTGTAGATTGTTTGAGCAGAGCTCTGTAATGAGCATTACCGAGCAGTTCTTCGTGACGACCCTCATCACTGATTTTTCCGTTTTCCATAATGATTAATTTATCTGCTCCTTGAATTGCTCCGGGTCTATGGGCAATAACCAAAACGGTTCTGTCTTTGATTAAGTAAGATAAAGCTTTTTGAATTTCCGCCTCCGATTCCGGATCGGCAAAGGCGGTAGCCTCGTCTAAGAGCAAAACCGGTGCATTGATTAAAATCGCCCTGGCGATAGCCAGCCTTTGTTCCTGACCGCCTGAAAATTTTGTATCAGTTCCCAAAACGGTATCGTAACTTTTCGGCAGCGTTTCAATGTAGTCATGGATCTGGGCTGCTTTTGCCGCCTTGACCATATCCTCATAACTTGCATCGGGTCTGCCTAAGCAAATGTTTTCTCTAATCGAAATATTAAGAAGTTGGGCATCTTGCAGAACGAAGGCAACTTGATTGTATAATGTGTCCTCACTCATATCCTTGATATCTACTCCGCCAATTTTTACAGAACCTAAATCGGGATCGTTAAATCTTGCAATTAAGGTAGCGAGCGTTGTTTTTCCCGAACCTGAAGGACCGATCAAGGCACTGACCGTTCCTTGCGGAAGTTTTAAATCAACGTCTTTCAGGGCTTCTGTTTCGCCGTAAGCAAAAGAAACATTTTCAAACTCAATCGACGAATCTGCAGGTTTTTTGTCAAGTTTGGTTTCAGGCAGTGTTTTCAAATCCAAAACATCGCATAACCGAACACCGGCAGATCCTGCCAATTGGTATGCCCAGGCAATGCTTGACAGGGTAATCAAAGTTTGCGGGAGTTCCAAGGCAATTAATGTCGTAGTCAGAACTTGAGCCATATCGACATAACCGGCATTGATCAGCAAGGCTCCGCCTCCTAAATTGACCAATAAAAGTACCGGGATCGATATCCAGGACAAAGCTAAACAGGATGACGATACTAGTGGAATACACCAGTTATGATAAAATTTAGTAAATTCATCCGCCGCATCCAAGTAATTGCGATGTGCTTTTCCGGCTCTGCCGAAGGCTTTGACTACAGTAATTCCCGAAACGAACTCCACCATAGTTGAAGAAACTTTTCCGAGCTTTGTGTCCATCTCGGCTGTTTTCTCGGGCATCCCTTTCATAGAATGACCATAAAACAACACATGGATCGGAATCGTCGCAATCGATAAAAGCCCTAAACGCCAATCTACATAAAAAGCGTAAATTAAAAGCGACAAAGGTGTGACAACCGCATTCAATTGATCAATCGGTCCATGGGCGATTATAGTATGCACAGTTTGTGTGTCGTCCTGAACCGCCTTGCGAATCAGTCCCGAATTAGATTCGCTAAACCACGATAGAGGAGCCTTGGACATTCTTCCGACAATTTGTCTTCTTAATAAATTTCTTAACTTTAAATCTGCAAAGTGAGTTACAAGCAGAGAAGTAAAATAGAGAAATGTTTTTAATGAGAAAAACAGAATGAGCAGCCTGCAGGCATTCCATATCTCCAGCCATTGCATTTCACCCAACTGATAGGATGTAATCAGCAGTCTGCCGATTTCTGTCAATGCCACATAAGGAGCGATTGACAAGATCCCGGACAAAACAGTTAAAATTTGTGCAAAGAAAATACGCCCCCGCACCGGGACTCCAAGTCTTTTTAGTGCAGATTGTCCTGCTTTGGACTTCTGTTTATTGTTAATATCTTTATTTTCTTTCGACTTTTTATCAGCTTTATTTGACTTTTTATCAGCCATGAAAGAACTCCTTCCTAAGCCTCGAAAGTGCCTCAACAGTTAGTCTTTGCTAACTCATGTTTAAAAAAATACTCTACTTTTCTTTGTCGTAATACTCAAAGTAGAGTTTAATTACTTCAATAAAGAATTTTCTGTTTTTAACAAAAATTTCTCTGGCATCAAGGATTTCACATCCCAGCATAATTGTATTCATAAAGTACATCATAAAATCCGTAGCAAAACATTCGAAATCTCCAATACTTGCATTTGTCATGTCTGCGTGAGTAAGATTAAGTGTTTCTTCAACTAAAACAGGGTACAAGTCTCTCAGTTCTGTATTATTTTTAAGAGTTTGCAAATAGATGACATATACGCTCATCAAGTCACTTTCATCCAGCATTTTGTCAACCAACATTTCAGCTAATGCCTGCTTATCAAGTCCTCCGGAATAATTTGCCATGAATTCATTCATTTTGGACACACGATATGACATACCTTCTCTCATCAAGTCATGCAAAATATCTACGGTACTTTTGTAATAATAATAAAAACCGCCTTTAGACAAAGAAGTTTCAGCTATGATGTTCTCCATAGTTGTGGCGCTGAAACCTTTAGCTATAAATACTTTCTTAGCTGCGTCTAAAATTTCTTTTTTTCTGATTTCTTTGATAGTTGGTTTTCTTTTTTCCAAAATCGTACCTTTTCGCCTTTTGTTTTCGACGACATCGTCGGTTCTTGTTCAATGTTAGCAGTGTCTAACTTGTTTGTCAATAGTAATAATCTCTATGATTTTTGATTAAAAGTAATATTATGTGAAATTAAGCTTTAGTTTATTTATATATTACTTTTCAGATTATTCTTTTTATTCTTTTTCCTGTTTCTTTGTTATACAATAAAGAGCCCTCGGCAAAGAGCTCTTTATCTGTGTAAGGTAAGGAGAGAAACCATAATAGATATCTCTATTTGCTTATCATGTTAGCACAGGCTAACTCCGGAGTCAACCTACTTTGAAAAGTTCTAAGACCAAGGTTTTTACTTCATCTCTCTTAAAACAATGGAATACTCCGGCAGCAAAGAAAATAACTCCGCTTGAACCGTCAACTTCGTTCATCTCATAATCAATCGGATAGCGATTTTTCCAAGTTTTCTTTTGTCTTACATAGCATCAACAAGTGGCCTCCCAGCTTCCATATATTTCCCAAGGTTAAGGCTCCGACTGCTATGGCATTTACAAGCGCATGGTTACCGAAGACGTTAACCAGACTGAAAAGCAAGCCCCCTACCGGCATGGAAAAAACCCAGCACCAACGAGGATAAGGGCTAAAGCCTCCTGCGACGGCTCTTATGTGGGCATAAACTGCTATAAGCCAGAATACAAAAAATGCTATATAGAGGGGTAAAGAAAAATAACATACAAATTTTATGGAAGCGACCAGAGCAGTCCCGGGAGCAGCCGCTGTCATGTACTTATAAAAAAAGGCGGAAGCCAGGGAAGACATATGGACACCGGAACCGCCCAAAGCTAAACAACCAAGCATTCCTACTCCATACAACTTGGCATATTGCGGAGAATAGGGTTTGATCAGTTTATAGATGCCGAAATGACCAAAGACAGAAACAGGTGCACCAACCAATCCCAAAATTGCCGACCAGAACATCCTCCTGTCAGACATAGTAAGATATTGAGAAACCAGTCCTTCTATCCCTGTGAGATTCATATCCCTGACGCCCCAACCTGCAAGCAAGTCACCTGCAAGGTTGATGAAAGCTCCCACAATACCTATCTTCAGCAAGAGATTAACTCTATCCCAATTTATATCTTCCTTGATCTTAATTTCTTCCTGCATAATTACTCCCTTATTTTCTCAAACTTTCATATAGCAACTTATATTATGTTTCGTCGAAAAGTATAAAATGAACTTATCTTAATTTGCTCAATGTTAAAAATTTATTCCCCAGATAAGGAATTGCTCTTTTATCATGGCTGATACTGATGACTGTTAAATCTTGCTCAGATTTTTGTTTAAGTAATCGTAAGCCGTAAAGTAATTGTTCCAGACTGCCCGTATCCAGTCCGACGGTCGGTTCATCTAAAAACAAAATTTCCGGTTCATTCGCTATTATGCAAGCAAACCCTAATTTCCTTTTTTGTCCTTCACTCAAACTTAACGGATGGCGTTCAAGCATATTATCGAATCCGAAAAGATCGATTAATTGTTCGATAAACTCCGGAGATTTTGAATTTAAATAAAGCTCGTCTTTTACACGTGGCATAAAGAGTTGATAGTCCGGATTTTGCAGGACATAACCGACTTTCTTTCTTTTCTCTCTTTTGTTGAATAAAGATGAAATACGGCCTTTGCTTGGTTTTTCAAAACCAATTAATAGTTTAAGCAATGTTGTTTTTCCGCAACCGTTTTCTCCTAAAATAACCCATTCGTCTCCTCTTTTTACCTGCCAGGAAAAATTATTGAACAAAAAGCAATTTTCTATATGATAAGTCATATTATTAACAGAAAATATGGTTTCCGCATCTTTATCATTTGTTGCAATTTTTGCTGTCCATGTTTTTTGTTGAGGAATCACACAAAGATAGGTTTGATACTCTTTTATAT
>DUPV01000038.1 GCA_012838135.1 Clostridiaceae bacterium
CAAGCAATTTAGTGACAACATCTTTATCAGTCCTTTACTTTAAAGCAGAGATTCTTACAGCATAAAGCCAGAAGAAACCTTGTGATTTCAATTCCGATACCCTGATTCCAATCTTTCCTCAGTGTTTATCTATTGGCTAATGGTCTAATTCTAAAAAAATGTTATCTTAAAAAATCTGAAATCTTCTACTGTAGGAACCTACAGGTTTTACAGAATACGGCAATTTATCAGAATATATCTTCCCTCAGCCGTTTTTACTTGAATTTTTATCAACATTATTTTCAGCTGACGTAAAATGATTCATCTTAGTACTTTAGAATTTTTAACATAAAAAAGACCAACAAAAGATTAAGGGCTGATTGAAATCAGTTATACGAAAGATTAAAATGTACTAAAAGCATATATTGGCAATAACAGCTGTCTGGGACATAATCTCTTAAACGGAGGTGAGAGCATGAGTTTATTTCAATTTGAGCGCGATATAACTACTCCGCCTGAAGAGACGACATTTTCGACGGACAACAAAATGTCAAATAAGAAAGAGCTCCGTGTGCAGTGGCTCCTTTTGCTTTTTACATTTATTTGGTTTTTTTGTATTGCTTATAACTTCGATGAAATTCTTTTGCAGGGAATTCACCCGCCTGGTTTTTCTCAGTCCTTGTTATTTCCATGGTAGTTTTTGAGAGCATATTCCACAAGCGACCGAAAATGGCCGTGCCTGTTTCATGCATAATGGCAATTTCCGGTGCTGTCATGACAGCAGTTATGCCCTTATTTCCTGCTGTTGTTTTCACAGTGCTTTATGTTCTTACTGCCATTCTGATTGCACCGCTACTCATAATGAGGATTTATGGTGTACTGAGCACTGCACCTCCGGCTCAGACTTTCCGTTGGTATACTTCCGCAATCGCGATTACAATTATCCTGCATACTTTTTGGGTAATTTTACCCTGGCCGACAGTGTTCCGCTTTGCCCTGATTGCAATCACCGGTCTTTTTGCTTCGAGCCATCTTCCGGAACTGTCTACCTTTAAAGAACAACGACTTTCGGGATTTGAGGAAGCGGTCCCCAAAAAAATGTGGCTCCCCCTCGGACTTTTCTTAATCCTTATTATTCTTGTTACGACTGCTTCAGCTATTCTCAACACCAGTTATTCCATGCCGGCTCAACAAGAGAATATAGTTGCTGTATGGCTGCTTGCCAGACTTCTCCCGGCTGCCGGCTTTATGATATACGCCTGGGCTGCAGATCATGGTAAGGCCAAGACAGCGCTGATCATTGCCATCTCATTTTATCTCGCCGGTACATGGATCAGCTTTGTGTATCCTGAACAATCACTCTGGATTCCGCTTCTGATTGCCGACGGGATCGGAGGTTCTTTCGCGGAATATCATGTGCTTACACTCCCTCTGTATCTTATGCCTTATACAAAGCGACCGTTATTTGTCGGCAGTCTGGGATTTATGATGAGTTTTATGATCGCCGCGATCGGATGGCCGCTCGATTCCTGGTTTCCGATGTGGATAGTGACGGAAAACAACGGAATCGTATTTTATGTTGCACTCTTTTTACTGTGTATTGTTACAATGCTGGTCATCTTTTGGCAAATGAATCTTTCCGGCGAATGGAAGGAGTCCGCGCGTTATCTGAAAGAACGTACACTTAATCCGGCGGAGACAATCGAAAAACAACTGACAGAAAATGTTGATATCGAGCGCTTTACTTTTACCAAACGAGAGAAGGAAATCTTCGCTCTCATTCTGGAGGGACTATCCGCTGCAGAGATGGCCAAACGCCTCTTCATTACAGAACGAACTGTCCGCTTTCATATGACTAATATCTACAAAAAAACAGATACCAAATCAAGAATGGAGCTCCTTGCCAAACTGCTCCAGAATACGTAGATTTTCCTGGATAAAACTTATTATAAAAAACATCACGGAACGCAAGGTAAAAAGTACCGTTACATTTTTCCGGATTGTTTTAGAATGAGATATAAGGAAACAAAAGCATACAGCTCTTCATGCTCATTTTTGATAATCCTATTAAGCGAGTCTTATCGAATATCTCTCTTGAGATATTTTTTCCTGCGAGATAACAAGATGCATTCGCCTGCAGATAAGAACATTAGTATCAGCCATAGATCTGTATCATTCCCTTTTAAGGAATTCTTCCAGTGCTTTTGACGAAAGAGGCCTCGAAAAATAGTAGCCTTGGATTTCGTCGCAGTCTATACTTCGCAGAAAATCCGCCTGCTCTTTTGTTTCTACACCTTCAGCTATAATACCCGCTCTGAAGTCTTTTGCTAACATAATAATAGTTTTCGTTATAGGAGCTCTTTTTTCTTCTAAATTGATGTAATTTATAATGTCTTTGTCAATTTTCAATCTGTCAAAGGGTACTAAATTTAACCGATTTAATGATGAATACTCTCTACCAAAATCATCGATGGCAATACTTATTCCCAACTCTTTCAATTGGTATGTTTTGTCAAGTACATCCGCAGGATCTTTTGAGAACAAGCTTTCCGTTATCTCCAATTCAATATACTGCGGATCTACTCCGCTTTTTTCTATGATTCTCGTAAAATCGGAAATAAATTCTTCTCCCTGAAATTGTACTACCGATAAGTTTACAGAAACGCGAAGAGGCGGGAATCCCTTTGCCATAAGTCGATTGTGCTCTTGAAGTGTTTGTTCCAGCACCCAGAGACCCACATCATAAATTAATCCTGTTTGCTCAAGTATGGGGATAAATCTGTCCGGCGGTACCCGTTTATTGCCGTCACTAGTCCAGCGGAGCAAAGCCTCAATCCCAACGGTTTTTCCTGTAACACAACTGATCTGAGGTTGAAACTCCAGAAAAAATTCGTCGTTTTGTAGCGATTTAAAAAGTCGATTGGTGAACAAGGTGTTTTCCGCAATATTGTTTTCCATTTGAGAATTATAGAATAGAACCCTTTGATCAGAGTTTCTCGCTTCATACCCCGCCAAATCAGTGTTCTTCAAAATAGTATCCGCATCTCTTCCATGATCCGGATAAACGGAGATGCCGATACATATAACAACAAACAGTGCTTCTATCTTTGTCTCGGTTAATATAGGATCAGAAAAAGAAGCAAGTATTCTATTTGCACAATCCTCTATCTGTTCGGTATTTTCCACATCAGGCAGAACAACAACAAACTTTCCTTCACCGGATCTGGCAATATCACAACAATCCTCTAACATATTTTTGAGGATTGTCGCTGACTTTACCATGACCTTCTCCCCTACACTGTGGCCGAAGGTATCCTTAATTATCCTTAGATTCGCAAGTTCAATAACTAAAACTGCTATTTTCCCTGATTCTTTTCTATTATGTATGGTTTGTTGGAGTTTCTTCTTCAGCATATTCCTGTTTGCTAATTTTGTATTTTTATCAAAATAAGCGGAATTATATAATCTTCTTTCATATAATAGTTTTTTCCTTGTGTCGCCCATTATATTTACAATTATGTTTAAAAAGTATAATCGACTTTTCGCGAGGTTCAGATCAATTCGGTCATAGTATTCAATAACAAGCATTCCATCTATTTTTTCGTCAACCAATATTGGTAATGCAAAAAAAGAATTTATCCCTTTTGACATGAAGAAGTTTTTTACCTCTCCACATTCATCAAAGGAAGCCTTTTTGGTGTCTTCACATATCATGGGAGTACCTTGAGCAATCAAAGACTTAACCAGGGGAAAAGTTGCTGTTTTAAATTTCAGTCCCGGGCGATAGAGAAATGATTCTTTATCTGTATCTTTCACACGCATATTAAGAATTGTTGCTTCTTTGTAATTCTTACTGAATTTGACTAAATAGGCATGACTAAACTCCAGTATTTCGTCAGCCATTTCCAACATTTCATCAATTTTCCTTTTAACGTTATCTCTATTAATCGAGATAAAATTGGTAGAAATTTGCTCCAGTATTTCCTGTTCTCTTGCAAACATTTGATATTCTTTCACTCTATAAGCATATTCAGACGTCAGATATCTTACAGAGAAATAAGAAAACAAAATAATAATAATTCGTATTGCATACTCATTTCCATTTATAGTAACGGAAACTTTCGGATAGATTATCCAGAAAACAATTTGAATTACTATGCAAAACGCAGTAAAGATAATGGCAAGGATTCTCTGATCAAAGATAACGTTAAACAGAAAAAACAGTATATATACTGACCATACCGTTAACGCTCCTATCCTGGCGTTTACTATCATAATATAAAACGTACTTATGCTGCATATTACTAGAAAGATTGTATTCTGAACGGCATGCTTTTTCGTTATGAACGGTATTATTCTTGTAAATACTCCAAATAACAATAAAGCCGCAGCGTACAAAAGTTCTCTTCCTAACGATCCCTTCTTACCGAAATATCCTACTAAAAAGGATATTGCGCCACCAAACATAAAAATAACTGCTGCTGTTCGAAACAAACGTAATCGATCACTGCCTGATTTATCCGTTCCCCGAAGCATGGGAATTTTCTCTCTTCTTGCACTAAGCAATTCGAATTTTTTCAAAACCGCAAATAGAATTATTGTCGGAACTAACAGAAATAGAACAGGCAATTTAGGAAAAAACTTTTTGTCAAGAATATCCGGCAGCATATCTATTACAGCTTCTATAAAAAAAAGAAGTATTATAGATATTAAAAAATGTTTTGCCAGTCGCTTCTCAGCAGTATGAGGCTCAAGTTTTCTCCACCAGCAAATAAGTAATATAAGACTTACAATTGAAAATATAATGTAGTATAAGTTAAGCCAAATTCCGGCATAATACATAGGAGCCATGTTCATCCAGCCAAAATCTGTCTGCACCATTTTATATTGTTTTTCAAAAAAGTATCCAAAGGGCCCAAATGAAATTATATTGATAAATGCGGGTAAATATATCATACCGTACAATATTCGCTTATTTAATCGACTTTCAGTTTTTGCCAGAACCAAGATCAAATGGAGTAAAATACTGCTGAAAATTCCCCAACCGAAAACGGAGAAAGACCTGCAAAAAGCACTCTCTTCCGCCGTTGCTGCTGAATTTGAAATGGAATGTGAAAACGACCAAATCGCCAAAGAAATTGTTAGAAGTAGAAATAACCTGTTTACCTTGTTATTTGCGTTCTTAGCTATTGTACATGCACCAAAAACTATATATACACAACCGCAAACGTAAAGTATTATTGACAGCATGAGACTGTATTTCATGAGCCTGACCTCCAAAATATGGTTTTAAGTTTACGTTTGTTCAAGTTTGTCCCAATTTTTTTGCGATTTCCGAATAATTGTGTCGCTTTTATTATATTGGCAATAGTATGTATGATGGCAAAATAATTTCTGAATACTCAGGGTTCTTGTTTGTCTAAAGGCAATAACAAAAGCTTTTCAAGAAATAACATTATATCGCACGCTGATTATTATAATAGTATCATAAATTCAATCAACCTTATTTGTATAAGATTTCCTATATATTAAATATTTTTAACAATATTTAAATGTTTTTAACAATATAAGGTTTATAAATACTTCCATCAAAGCTGCTTTATGTTTATCATCTAGGGAAAACCCCATAAAAAATCACATGACCACTTTGTTCTTTCCTGAAATTTTTCCTTTATACATAAGATGATCGCATTCATATATACTCTGCTCCATGTCATGAATATCTAGCGAACAAACACCGATTGTTACAGTAATTTTTAAAATATTATCACCTACTGCTAAATTTTCCGACTCCAGTTTAGTACGCAACTTGTCTAAGATATTAAAGGCGACAGAGACATCGATGTCTTTCATTAAAATCAGAAATTCTTCCCCGCCCCAGCGAAACACATAGTCTGTTTTTCGCAGGCTTTTTTTAATCAAATTACTAAGTAACATCAATACTACATCACCAATTTGGTGACCGTAAGTATCATTGATCAGTTTAAAATTATCAATATCCAGCATTGCGACACACCAGTCCTGCTCAATCTGACTGGTCCTTAACTTATTAAAAAAATTGTCTGCGTACCTACGGTTAAAAAGGCCTGTTAGCGGATCCGTGTTAGCCTCTCCTTGAATTTTTTTCAACTCTTTTTCGTTAAACTTCAAAATCGTGTCCCAAATGGTATTACCTATGGTTAGCTGGATGACGGTACCAAAAAAAGACAAATGAATATTAAACATAGCAAGTGTGCCATCAGCATTTCCTATGTCCCAAAGCGGTGTCATATAGTGGCCAATAAAAACGAGAGCGATCATGCTAGCCAACAGTGCGGCAATCATCAGAGCACGAACGTGTTTACTCGCGTAAGGGATTATGATCTGCATCATAAGTGTAACAAGCAGATATACTATGACGAGATTTTTTGTGCCAATACAGATTGCGGTAGCCAGAGTATAAATAATAACCGTCCCGGAGAGTAAAAGACCGAACGGTAAGTAACGACCTTTTTCAACCAGCCAAAAACACAGAACATTAATCAGAAAACTTGACAGAGAAATGCAAAACAAAGGCATCAAATTGATTGCAAAGTGGAAGAGCAGAAGAAAGAAATTCATGCTAACTGCATAAGTACATGCAACATACGAAATCAAATACAAAAATTTATCATATTCATTTTTGAATGAACGACGGGATAAGCGACTAAATAAAAATTCTTCCAGTTTTTTTATCATTGTGTCTATATCTATACCTGTCTCAACAACTTTGAAAATCTTGATCTTGTCGTATTTTATTAGTCTACCTATTATTTGTCAACCTTAGAAATAAATTAAAAAGCAGAGGAATATCTTCTTATCAACCAATGATTTTTGACTGTGAAAATATGAATTTTTAGTTGACGTTTCGCGCTATGTAGGCTTTAATCATTAAACAAATCCTGAAAAATAATTAGTCAAGACATCTGCATCATTCTTTTTTAAGGAATTCTTCCAGTGCTTTCGATGAAAGAGGTTTTGAAAAATAGTAGCCTTGGATTTCGTCGCAATCTATACTTTGCAGAAAATCCACCTGTTCCTTTGTTTCCACACCTTCAGCCGTAATATACGCCCGGAAGGTTTTGCCCAGTAGAATAATGACCTCCATTATAGGAGCACTTTTTTCTTCTATCTTGATATAATCTATGATTTCTTTATCTATTTTAATTCTGTCAAAAGGTACCAATTGTAAATGATTTAGTGATGAGTAACCTTTGCCGAAATCATCTATGGCAATTTTTACTCCCAACTCTTTTAATTTGTGAAGTTTATTAATTGTGTCTTCAGGGTTGGCAGAGAACAATCTTTCCGTTATCTCCAGCTCAATATATTTCGGGTCTACCTGGCTTTCATCGATAATTTTTGTAATATCAGGAATAAAATCTTTTCCTTCGAATTGTACAACCGATAGATTTACCGAAATGCGAAGAGGAGAAAAACCTTTCATAATTAGCCTGTTATGCTCTTTAAGAGCTTGTTCCAGTACCCAGAGTCCGACGTCATAAATCAATCCCGTCTGCTCGAGCATTGGTACAAATCTATTAGGTGGTACTCTTTGATTGTCGTCTGTCGTCCATCTGAGCAAGGCTTCAATTCCGACTGTTTTTCCAGTCTCACAGCTAACCTGAGGTTGAAACTCCAGAGAAAATTCTTCATTTTGCAGCGATCGGAAAAGCTTATTCGTTAACAGGGTATTTTCTGCAATGTTTTTTTCTATTTGAGTATTATAGAAGAGAAACCTTTTATCCGCGTTTCTAGCTTCATAGCCCGCCAAATCGGCATTCTTCAAAAGAGTATCCACATCTATTCCATTATCGGGACATACTGATATGCCAATACGGACCATAACAAATAATGCTTCTATTCCTGTTTCGATTGATAGCGGATGAAAAAAAGAATCGATTATTCTATTAACACACTCCTCTATCTGCTCGGTATTTTTTATGTTAGATAGAACAATAACAAAATCTCCTTCACCTATTCTTGAGATTTCGCAACATTCTTCAAGCAAATTCTTGAGAATCGTCGCTGATTTTTTCATTATCTGCTCTCCTGTATCATTACCGAAGGTATCTTTGAGCATCCTTATATTCTCAATATCAATATCCAATATTGCTACTTTCTCTGAGTCTTTTCTGTTGGATATAATTTCCTCCAATCTTTTTTTCAGCATATTCCGGTTCGTTAATTTTGTAGTTTGATCAAAATAAGCGTAATAATATAACCTTTCTTCATAGAAAATCTTTTTCCTTGCATCTCCCAATATATTCGCGATGATTTTCAAAAAGTGTATTCGACTTTCTGTGAATCTTTTATCACTTCGCTCACTATATTCTATGACAAAAAATCCGATCGGTTTATCGTCGGATATTACCGGCAGTGCAAAGAAAGAGTTTATTCCTCTTGACATAAAAAAATTTCTTTGATCTTTGGCTTCTTCAACGGAAATGCTAGTAACATCTTCACACAATAAAGGTGTATTCTGAGTTATTAGTGTTTCAGCTTCGGGAAAATCTGCTGTCTTAAACTGCTTTCCCGGATCAAAGTGAGATGATTTACTCTCAATATCCTTTGCAATCATATTGAGAATCGTCGCATTTTCATAACTTGCGTCGAACTCGAATAAATATGCATTGTCAAATTCAAGTATTTCTGCAGAGATTTTCATCATTTCATCGATTTTTTCTTTAATATTTTCTCTATTGATCGAAATAAAGTTGGCTGAAATTATTTCAAGTAATTCTTGTTCTTTTGCAAATCTTTTATATCCTTGTAACTTTGAAGAATATTCATTCGCCAGATACCGCACAGCATAAAACGAAAGTACAATAATGAAAATTCTTTTCATATACTGAGCACTGTCGATAACGGCATAGACTTTCGGGTAAATTATCCAAACAACAACTTGAGTTATCAGAGTTGCAACTAAGAAGAGAAACGCATGAATATCATCATTGAGAACAACGGTAAACAGAAGAAATACTGTATATATTGCCCATACTGTTATTGCTCCCGTATCAATGTTCGTAATTATGAAAAAAGACATGCCCACTACACTCGTCATCAGGAAGAGCTTGTTCTGAATAGTGTTGTTTTTTGTCATGTATGGCATATATTTTAAAAACACACCAAATATAAACACAACAACTGCCAGCAAAAGCTCTTTTTTCAAATTCCCTCCCGCAATGAAGTATGCTGTAAAAAAGGATCCTGCAGCACCTATCATAAATATTAATGATGCGGTTTCAAACAAACGCAATCGATTCTCTTCCGACAAAATAACGGAATCCGAAGGTATGTATACTATCTTGGCTTTTTCAATAAGAATACCGTGTTTTTTCAATATTATGTACAAAAATATTGTGGGAAGCATCATAAATACAAGTGTAAGTCTGGGAATCTGTGTTAAGCCTAAAACACCGGGCAAAATATCCGTGATCGATCCCGCAATAAATGGAAGCAGTATGGATATCAGGAAATATGTTACCTGTCGCTTCAGAGGGGTGTGAGGTTCAAGTTTTTTCCACCAGCGGATAAGTATTATAAAAGTAATAACCGTGTATGAGATGTAGTAAATGTTAATCCAATACTGACCGATATTTGCGGGCAGTAAATTCCTCCATCCAAAGTCACTCGGCACCATTTTGTATTGTCTTTCCGCAAGTAATCCGAAGGGCGCAAACAGAACTACGTTAATAAAGGCAGGCAAATAGAAGGTAATAATGTTGATTGGTTTATTTAATTGAAATTTATGATTTGTCAGGATTAACGCAAAGTGTAGTAAAAGAATATGAAAAAAACTCCAACCGAAAACGGACATACATCTCCAAAAAGCACTCGACTCCGCCGTCGGTGCCGAATTTGCAACGGAATAGGTAAATGACCAAATCGCCAGCGAGCCTGTTACAAATAAAAACAGCCTGTTGGCATGGCTTTTTGTGTTGGAAGATAATGCATGCATACCAAAAATCATATAAAAACAACCACAAATATAATATATTGTTGAAAACAAGAGACTGTATTTCATGATCCTAGCCTCCTAAAAAAGCTTTAATTTCGATTGTTGCAAGTTTATCCTACATTTCAGAAATGAGTAGAACTGGCGTCCGTATCATTCCCTTTTAAGGAATTCTTCCAGTGCTTTTGACGAAAGAGGCCTCGAAAAATAGTAGCCCTGCATTTCGTCGCAGTCTATACTTCCTAGAAAATCCGCCTGCTCTTTTGTTTCTACACCTTCAGCTATAATACCCGCTCTGAAGGTTCTGCCTAATAAAATGATAACTTCAGTCAAAGGTGCTTCTTTTATTTCTAAATCAATATAATCTATAATCTCTTTATCTATTTTTAATCTGTCAAAGGGTACCAATTTCAATCGATTTAATGATGAGTATCCCTTGCCGAAATCATCTATGGCGATATTGACTCCTAAATCTTTCAATTGGTATATTTTATTAAGTACATCCTCAGGATCTTTTGAGAATAAGCTTTCCGTTATCTCCAATTCAATATACTTGGGATCTACTCCGCTTTTCTCTATGATTCTCGCAAAATCGGGAATAAATTCTTCTCCCTGAAATTGTACTACCGATAAGTTTACAGAAACGCGAAGAGGCGGGAATCCCTTTGCCATAAGTCGATTGTGCTCTTGAAGTGTCTGCTCCAGCACCCAGAGACCAACATCATAAATCAATCCTGTTTGCTCAAGTATGGGGATAAATCTGTCCGGCGGTACCCGTTTGTTGCCGTCACTAGTCCAGCGGAGCAAAGCTTCAATCCCGACGGTTTTACCTGTAACACAACTAATCTGAGGTTGAAACTCCAGAAAAAATTCGTCGTTTTGCAACGATTTAAAAAGCCGATTAATGAACAAAGTGTTTTCCGCAATATTGTCTTCCAGTTGTTCCGTATAGAAAACAATCTTCTGGTTAATATTTTTCGCTTGATAGCTTGCCAGATCAGCATTCTTCAATAGAGTATCCGCATCTCTTCCATGATCCGGATAAACGGAGATGCCGATACATATAACAACAAATAGTGCTTCTATCTTTGTATCGGTTGATATCGGATCAGAAAAAGAAGCAAGTATTTTGTTTGCATGCTCCTCTATCTGCCCTGTATTTTCTACATTAGGCAGAATAATAGCAAACTTTCCTTCATTTAATCTGGCAATATAACAACATCCCTCCAATATATTTTCGAGGATTGTCGCCGACTTTACCATGACCTGCTCACCTATATTGTGACCGAAGGTATCCTTAATTATTCTTAGATTCGCAAGTTCAATAACTACAACTGCTATTTCCCCTGATTCTTTTTTGTCATGTATGATTTGCTCAAGTCTTTTTATTAACATATTCCTGTTCGCTAATTTTGTAGCTTGATCAAAATAAGCAGAATTATATAGCATTTCTTCGTATAAAGTCTTTTGCCTTGTATCTCTCAACATGTTTACAATTATGTTTAAAAAGTATATTCGACTTTCTCTCAGACTTTCTTTACTCCGGTCATAGTATTCAATGACAAGCATTGCATCTATTGGCTCTCCTTCCGCTATTGTTAACGGCATTGCATAAAAAGAATTTATCCCTCTTGAGAGGCGAGTTGTAAAATGAAATGAAATTTAAAAGGCTCGCAACAATTCTGTACAATGTTATTGGAAAAATACGAACAAAGGAGAATCGTTTTGAGCCAAATACATTGTATCAGGAAAAGGAAACCAG
>DUPV01000039.1 GCA_012838135.1 Clostridiaceae bacterium
AAATCGCCCATGAATTAGGATATAAAACCACCTTTTGGAACTATGGTTATGGTGACTGGGATACAAATAACCAACCGGACCCTGAGGACTCTTTAAGGAAACTTTTAGAACATAACGAACCCGGTTCGATAATCCTTTTACACTCTGTATCTCAAACCAACGTTGATATATTGGACCAATATATTAAATCAACCATATCTCAGGGTTATAGATTTGAATTATTAAAATAATATTTAAGCCGGATTATTCAACCATTTTCGCAGCTATGGAAAACTTGCTTTTTTTGTCTAATGGTGTAGAATAAGACTATAGTCTAACCGAGTAGACTAAGACTATAGTCTAACCGAGTAGACAAGGAGTGAATAGATATGGAAATTCCGAAAATCCACGAAAGTGAGTACCGTTTTTGTTTGATTATGTGGGAGCATGAGCCTGTTACAACAGTCGAAATTGTGCAATTGTGTCAGGAGCAGCTGGGCTGGAAAAGAAGCACAACTTATACGGTTATTAAGCGTCTGGGCGAGCGTGGAGTGCTGAAGAATGAAAACAGCATAATTACATCTCTCGTTTCCAAAGCTGAAGCCCAGGCTTCTGAAATTGATGAACTGATTGAGAAAAAATTTGAGAATTCTCTGCCTGCCTTTATCGCTGCTTTTACAAAGTATCAAGATATGTCTGATCAAGAACTCGATGAAGTACAGCGCATGATCGATCGTATCAGGGAAGGGAGTTCACAATGAACGGATTATTTTTGCAGATTGTCAAGATGAGTCTGTCGGCAACCTGGCTGATCTTGGCCGTACTGATCCTCAGACTTGTTTTTAAGAAAGCTCCTAAGTGGATTAATGTTCTGCTTTGGGGGATAGTAGCTATAAGATTGATTTGTCCGCTCTCGATAGAAAGTCCTGTTTCTCTGATTCCTGATTTTGCCGGAAGTGACAAATTAGTATCGGAGTGGACGGACGATTATATTGAAGAGGTAAGTATTATTCACGATAATTCTCTTGATTATGATGCTGCAGTCACAGCCGGAAGAGAGCCGATTTCAGACGGCAGTGGCGGCTATTATGTAATAACTAAATACGATCAGTTGGGCGAGCCTGCCACTGTAGAGAATACCGTTGTGCCTGTTTTGTCGTTTATTTGGGTGAGTGGAGTAGTAATTTTACTTATTTATACTGTTATCAGTTACTTGAAGCTGCGCCATAAGCTTAATACTGCTGTTCTCTATCAGGACAACATTTATCAAAGTGAGCATGTCAGCTCGCCATTTGTTATGGGTATCATTAAGCCAAGAATTTATCTGCCATTTAAACTTGATGGACAGAATATGGCATACGTTGTCGCCCATGAAATGATGCACATTCGCTATAAAGACAATTGGTGGAAGCTTATCGGTTTCTTAATATTTATGACTCATTGGTTCAATCCTCTGGTTTTATTAGCCTATGTATTGCTGTGCCGAGATATTGAACTTGCCTGTGATGAAAGGGTTATTAAGGAACTTAACAATGAACAGAGAGCCGATTACACTCAGGCACTTGTAAATTGTAGTGTAAATCATCGTGTAAATCGTCGTGTGGTTAGCACTTACCCTCTTGCCTTTGGCGAGCTTGGCGTAAAGGAAAGAGTGAAATCTGTGCTGAATTATAAGAAGCCTGCATTTTGGATCGTTATTCCGGCAGTGGTTATCTGCGTAGTTGTTGCAGTTTGTTTCCTGACCAATCCGCCTGCCAAGGAAGATGATTCATCTTTCCTTCCCGGTACACAAATTGACGAAACAAATAAGCTTTCTCTGAATGATGTAATTATTCTTTCACAAAACGGATACAATTTGACGTGGTCTGACTTTGAGCAATATGATTTTACTGAAACGGGTTCAGGTCTGTATATTCGAGTATACGAAATTGATGAAGATTTTTCTCTGTGGATCGGCGGCGGTCAACCGGATAAAGACCCGATGTATATATATCTGGCTTTAACCGATGACTCAGATACACGAATCGACATTCGTGACGGCGGAGTAACAGAGTTTATTTCTGAGTATACATCTGCTTCAATCGAATCCGTTGAAGAGATAGATTTCGGAATACTGCCTTAGAGCGAACTGATTTTTATATTGATGGCAGAGGTATGGGGATGTGCCATTACTATTTTGAAGTTTATGATAAAATGAAGATGGGTTTAATTTTATGATATGAAAGAAAGGTAGAAAATAACCGGGGAAAGGTACTCTCTCCGCGATGTATGCCGATTTTAAATCAAAATAACTCATATGAAGTAGAAAAATACGAACAATTTGTTGAGAGTTCTCCCCACGGACACATGATGCAGTCTGTCAACTGGGCCAAGGTCAAGTCTAATTGGGATAAAGACTACATTTACCTGGAAGACGAAGACGGCAATATAAGGGCAGCTATGTCAATCCTTTCGATCAAAAATGACGGGATCCATTCTTTCCTTTATGCTTCTAGGGGACCGGTCTGTGATTTCTATGATCTTGATACCGTTAAAGCCCTTCTGGCAGAAGCTGAACCGGTGATTCAAGCCAGGCAGGCTTTTTTGCTCAGAATGGATCCGGAAGTGATCTACGATCCGGACTTGGTCCAAAGCTACCAAGACCTCGGTTTGACTGTCAGGACCAGAGGAGAAGTTGAAAAGAGTTTCTCTAACCCAAGAAATAATATGATGATGGACTTGGCTGGTAAGGATAAGGATGAAGTCAATGCTTTTTTAACATCAAAGCGGCGAAATTCGATCCGAAAGACTTATAAGAATGGACTGGTAACAAGTCAGTTTATGGCAGGAGATCCCGGCTATAGTAGGGCGCTTGATACCTTTTTTGAACTAACCAAAATTATGGCGGAGAGGCAGAAAATCACACACAGGCCAAAGTCTTATTTTGACCGCCTTCTCCATGCCTTTCCTGATGCCAGGATTTTTGAGACAAAAGATGATGGCGGGGAGGTTTTAGCTTCAGGTATTGTTGTGACTTACAACAGGAAGTCTTTTTATATCTATGGGGCAAGTTCCAATAATAAGCGGAACCTCAAAGCTCCTAACCAGCTCAATTATGAAGCTATTCAATATGCGGTGAGTCGGGGTGCAGAGGAATACGATTTTGGCGGTGTCTTCGATTTTGATACTTCTGACGGGCTCTTTGCGTTCAAGAAAGGCTTCTGCAAAAAAGAGGGACTGAGAGAGTTTATCGGAGAGATAGATTATGTCCTTGATGAAGAACTTTACAGGGACTTTATGAAAACTCAGTGAAAGAAGTTTCCGCAAAAAAGTGAATTGTTAACGATACTCTTGTTTATGGTTACCAATGTGGTAAATATTTGAATTGGAGCCTGAGGCGGGAATCGAACCCGCGACCGATTCATTACGAGTGAATTGCTCTACCCCTGAGCCACTCAGGCAAATTTGGTGGAGATGACGGGAATTGAACCCGTGTCCGAAAATGCCTCTGTTAAGATTTCTCCGAGTGCAGTCATTACTTTAATTTTCCTGCAATCGGCCTTTAATGACAAATTCCGAAAGCAGTAGCTTCATAATACAATCAAATCTCAAAGCTTTGAAATGAAGGTTTGCCCCTTTAACCTCCCAAAGGCAAGGTCTGCAAAACGACAGGGAATTCGCCTTGCAGATCAGGCGGTTCCCAGAGCAGCTTTTATTAAGCAGCTGCTAATACCGGTTGTTTTTCGGCATTTAAAAGTTTCTCCGCTTTTTTAAGAGGCCAACGGAACCCTCTACTCGCTATCCTAATTTCAACAATCCCGTCGAAACCAGTGCATCCCCTTATTGTCCGGCATAAATACCGGATATCAAAGATAGCATAATTTGCGAGGAGTTACAAGTTTAATTAGATAAAAGATTTCTCAACTTGAATTGTTAATATAATTTTATAATCTGAAAAAGTGTGTAGTCAAAAGTGAAAATATATTTTAACTGAAAATGCATTATATTAAATTTGTACAAAGACAATGTGAATTTAACAATCTAGCAAACATCCTTTTGAATAAATATATAATTATAGGCATTTGTTTAATATTTATTAATGCAATTTTGCATAATTGGCTTGATGTGTAATAATCGGATATTATTTATATGCTTGGCTAAATATTCAAACAGATTTTTGGTCTGAACAAGTTGATTGACAGAGTTAAGCATTTGCCAATCTGTTTTAATAAAATAGCAGTTTGTCAATGAAAAATAATAGGAGGAATAATATCAAAAGTATGAAAAAATTACAAATAATTGTGGCTTTCATCTTGGCAATGGCAATGTTAGTTGCCTGCGGAAATAGTACGAAAAAAGATTCTGATACAACAGCAAAAGGTACAGACACAGCTGAAGAAAAGACTGATGCAGGAAAAGAATCAGCTGATAAAGAAGCTGCAGCTGAAAAGGATACGGAAACCAAAAAAAATGTTTCAATCGGGATTATCCAACTTGCACCACATGAAGCCTTAGATAAAGGATATGAAGGTTTTATTGACGGATTAGCCGAACGTGGTTATGTCGAGGGAGAAAATCTAAGTCTTGATTATAATAATGCACAAGGTGATCCGAGTAATGCTACGACTATTGCTCAGAAACTGGTCAATGCCAGACCTGATTTAATTTTTGCTGTTGCAACTCAAGCCGCTCAAGCAGCAGCTAATCAAACATCAGAGATTCCGATTGTGATTACTGCGGTTACTGATCCGGCACAATCCGGTTTGGTTAAGTCTAATGACAAGCCTGAAACTAATGTAACAGGCACTTCGGATTTGACTCCGGTCAAAGAACAAATGGAATTAATTAAAGAATTGATGCCTGAAGCAACCAGAGTTGGTGTTATTTTTAATTCATCGGAAGATAATTCTCTGATTCAAGCTAAGATGGCAGAAGATGCTTTAAAGGAATTAGGATTGGAATATGTTGAATTGACGGTTTCCAAAACTGATGAAATTTCACCGGTAACCCAAAGTGCAATCGGCAAAATTGATGTTATGTATACACCAACTGATAATTTGATTTCCAACAACATGACGGCAGTTACCAATATTACCAATCCGGCAGGAATACCTGTTGTCTGTGGTGAAGTTGCAATGCTTGAAGGTGGAGGTTTACTGACTTTAGGTGTAGATTATTATGAATTGGGAAGACAGGCCGGAGAGATGGCTGCAGATATTTTAGACGGCAAGTCGGTGCCTGCTGAAATGGCTGTTCAACATCAAAAAGAATATTCATTCGCGGTAAATCCTGAATTAGCGGAAGAACTCGGTGTGACTATTCCGGCAGAAATGTTAGAAAAGAATGATTGGAAACAGGCAAATTAATTGGAACTAACAGGGCTGTCTCAAAATCGGAGAACAACAAATTGAAGTTGTTATTGTTTGAAATTCTGAGCCATAATCGGCTTTTGAATCGAAGGATGTCTAAAAACTTGAAACACTGCAGATAATAGTTTATAGTGCTCAAAATTTTGAGATAAGCCTGTTAATTGAATTTATCGAAAAGGAAAACTTATGCAATTTTTATTGGCGGTAGAGGGGGCTGTAGCTCAAGGGTTACTCTGGTCGATTTTGGCTTTGGGTTCATATATCACTTTCAGACTGTTAAATTTTACCGATATGACTGTTGACGGTTCGTTCACAACCGGAGCCTGTGTAACAGCAATCTGTATTGCGAACGGAATACCGCCGGTATTGGCATTATTAGTTTCTTTGTCGGCAGGAAGTTTTGCCGGTGCAATAACCGGCTTTCTCCATAATAAATTAGAGATTCCGGAAGTTCTGGCGGGAATTCTTACGCAAATTTCTTTATATTCAATTAATTTACGCATTATGGGTCGTGCCAATCAACAGCTTTTACAATACGATACGATTTTCAAGCAATTACAAAATTTGCTGGCGGAAATCGGCTTGAACTTAAGTAGCGATCGTGTAGCTATTATTATCGGTTTGATTTTTGTCACAATAGTTATTATTGTTTTATATTGGTTTTTCGGTACTGAAATCGGTTCAATTATTCGAGCAACCGGAAACAATGAAGCAATGGTTCGCGCTTTAGGTCAAAATACGGAAAACACGAAATTCATTGCCTTAATTATCGCGAATTCCTGTATTGCTTTGGCAGGTAGTTTGGTCGGTATGTATCAGGGTGCAGCTGATGTAGGTATGGGTGCAGGTGCAATTGTAATCGGACTGGCTTCGATTGTAATTGGTGAAGTCATTCTGCGTCGAGTCATTGCTTTTGGCTCAAAAATGGTTGCAGTAGTAATCGGTTCGATAATTTATAGAATTATCGTAGCCTTGGTTTTACAACTGGGTCTCAGCACAAACGATCTCAAACTGATTACGGCGATAATTGTTGCGCTGGCTTTGTTTTTGCCGAATGCGGTCAGCAAACATTATGCAAAAAAGGCCAGAGAATTGGCAGCCAAGGAGACCAATGATGCTTAAAATTTTTGAATACGATAAGAATTATGTTTTGGTCACTATGAAGAAAAGTCATGATACTAAAACTTCTGCATTCTTTAAGAATTACGCTTTAATTACTGCAAAGGAGAGTCGTAATGCTTATAATTGAAAACTTAACCAAGACTTTTGATCCCGGAACAGTTAATGAAAAAAAGGTAATTGACCGTCTGAATTTACAAATTAGTGCGGGCGATTTTATAACTGTAATCGGAGGTAACGGTGCAGGAAAATCAACAATGCTCAATTTGATTTGCGGGGTATATCCTGCGGATGGCGGGAAAATAATACTAGCCGGCAATGAAATACAGGATATGCCGGAGCATAAAAGAGCCAAAGATTTTGGTCGGGTTTTTCAGGATCCTTTAATGGGAACAGCTGCCAATATGCAATTAGCAGAAAATCTTGCTTTGGCATTTCGACGAGGTAAACGTCGAGGATTAAGTTGGGGAATTTTGGAAGAAGAACGTGAACTTTATCAAAAACGTCTTGCGACTTTGGGGCTTGGCTTAGAAGATCGTTTAAATGATAAAATCGGTTTATTATCCGGTGGACAAAGACAGGCAGTGACTCTGTTAATGGCAACTCTTAATGCACCGAAATTACTTTTGCTTGATGAACACACAGCTGCTTTGGATCCGAATACTGCGGAAATAGTTTTAAATTTAACCGATAAAATTATCAGCGAACAAAATCTTACAGCTTTAATGGTAACTCACAATATGCAAGCTGCAATTGATCATGGCAACCGTTTAATTATGATGGACAAGGGTAATATTATTTATGATGTCAGAGGTCCCGAAAAACAAAAACTTAAAGTGGAAGATTTATTACGACTATTCCAAGAACTTTCCAGTGGAGGCGGTTTCAGCGACAGTATGCTCGGTTAATCAATGCTTCAAAAGTGTGGCTGGTGTATAAAATTATTATTGACAGATGAAAAAAATAGGAATAGAATAAGTCAACAATTGAATATTGCCAAAACCTTTGAGAAAGAAGAGTAAGTTTATCTTAACTTTGGACAGAGAGTTTCGCAAAGCTGAGAGCGAGATAAAGCGGATAGACTGAATGGGCTTTTGAGGGCGAGGAGAACGGTAAATTGTGAGAACCGAATTATTAAATCAAAACTTACAAATTTACTCAGTAATACTCGACGGGGGACCTATCCGTTAGCATGGGGAAGGTATGATAGTACCGAGAGAGCACTGATATTATCAGTGAAATTGGGTGGCACCGCAGAAGTAATGACTTTTGTCCCAATTATTGGACAAGGGTCTTTTTTTATGCCTTTTGTCCAAACAAGAAAATTTTTGTTTTGGAGGAAAAAGAATGAAAACAACAATGAATCGTGAAGTAATCACGAGAATGAAACACAGAGTGAAAAGAATAGTAGGACACAAAGTGATTAGAACAATCAATCATATAGTTTTCGGAGTAATCTTAAGCACATTTATGCTGATTAGCATGCTGGGATTAGCAGCTTGCTCCAATGACACCAGGAGCACCTCAGCAGAAGCTGATACAAAAAATGAAGCGTCACAAGAAGATAGAAAAAATGAGTCGTCGCAAGAAGCGGAACAACAATCGAATACTGAAAAAAATGTTTCAAACAATTCTGATAAAGATGAAATCTTCGAAGGAAACTTTACAATCGGCATTTCGCAATTTGCCCAACACGGTTCATTGGATAATTGCCGTGAAGGTTTCTTGCTCGGACTAGCAGAACAAGGTTTTGTTGAAGGTGAAAATCTGACGATTGATTATCAAAATGCCGGGGCTGAAATGGCTGTGGCATCGCAAATTGCTGAGAATTTTGTCGGCAAAAGCTACGATATGATTATGGCAGTCGCAACTCCGGCGGCAATGCATGCATATAATGCGGCAATGGATAAAGATATTCCGGTCATTTATTCGGCAGTCAGTGATCCGGTTGCGGCAGAACTTGCACAACCTAATGGCGAATCTGTTGGCAACATTACCGGAACCAGTGATGCTTTGCCGGTTGAAGCCCAATTGAAGATGATACGTGAAATAATGCCTGATGCAGAAACAATCGGTATTCTCTACACAACCAGTGAAGCAAATTCCGAAGCGACAGTAAAAATATACGAAGAACTGGCTCCTAAATATGATTTCGAACTTGTGACAAGCGGCATAGCAACATCTGCCGATATTCCTCTGGCAACCGATAACATTTTGACGAAAGTCGATTGTCTCAGTAATTTGACTGATAATACGGTCGTTGAATCATTGCCGACAATTTTGGATAAAGCTTTTGCTGCCAATATTCCCGTTTTCGGTTCAGAAGTTGAACAAGTCGATTTGGGTTGTTTAGCTTCCGAAGGCGTTGATTATATAACTTTAGGCAAAAAAACCGGTTATCTGGCAGCTCAAGTTTTGCGTGGTGAAAAAACAGCAAATGAACTGAATTTTGAAACAATCTCTGAATCATTTCTCTATGTTAATTCTGCAACCGCTGAAAAATTAGGTGTCGAAATTCCTCAATCAATGGCGGATCGTGCTTTAGAAAATTTCAGCGAAATCGGTGTTTTGAAATAAGCTGAGATCAACAACTCAAATTAATTTTAGAATCTAGGTTTTGACGTTTTGAAACAAGCTGAAACCGACAGATAAAATAAGCTATAATTTGCATTTTACTGTTTTAAATTAAGTTAAAATCGAAACGTCAGAACAAACTAAAATCAGCGTGCCGGAATAAGTAGAAATGATAATTTCAACTTAAGCAAAAGGAAGCAGAGTGAAACATGACTATTTTAATTGGAATTTTTGAACAAGGTCTGATTTATGCTGTGATGGCATTGGGACTTTATATTACCTACGTTATTCTCGACTTACCGGATTTAACCGTTGACGGCAGTTTTCCACTCGGATCTGCCGTCTGTGTTGCATTGATTATAGCGGGAGCAAATCCGGTATTGAGTCTGATAATTTCATTTTTTGCCGGAGTCATCGCCGGAATTATTACCGGGATTATCCATGTGAAATTAAGGATCAGAGACTTGATTTCGGGAATTATCGTGATGACCGGTCTTTATACGATAAATCTTATAATTGCAGGCAAATCGAACGTACCGATTTTTGAAGCTACCACAATTTTTAATAATGACTTGCTGAAACAATTACCTGAAAGTTTTAAACCATATAGAGTGCTTCTGGTTCTGATTCCAATTGTGATTCTCTGCAAAATTGCTCTGAATCGCTATCTTCATACCAAGAGCGGTTTACTCTTACGTTCAGTCGGTGACAATCAAAATCTGATTACGACTATGGCAAAAGATCCGGGCAACATGAAAATTTTGGGGCTTGCACTAGCCAACGGATTGGTAGCATTAAGTGGTGCAATTTTGGCACAGCAACAGAGATTTTTCGAAGCTTCACAAGGTACCGGTACTATGGTGATGGGCTTAGCTAGTGTCATTATTGGTATTAGGCTTTTTGCAAGAATAAAATTGATGTCATTTCCTCTGAAAGTAATCCTCGGATCGATTGTTTATAAAGCGATTGTTGCAGTAGCAATTGCACTCGGTTTATCTGCTAACAGTTTGAAATTGATTACAGCAATTTTATTATTGATAATTCTGCTGATTGGTGAACATGGAAAAAGGGAAAAAGCAAAGCAATATGATTGAGCTGTTATGCAGAATATTTGAACTGCTTTAGCGTTGCACAATCGAGAAAGAAAAGGTTAATTATGCTTGAATTACAAAATATCATGAAATGTTATAATCCGGGAACGGTTAATGAGAACTTAATTTTTCAAGACTTTAATTTGTCGATACCGTCAGGTCAATTTATGACGATAATCGGCAGCAACGGTTCCGGCAAGACATCAATGCTTAATTTAATTTGTGGCAATATTAAACCGGATCAAGGCAAAATTATCATGGACGAAGAAAATTTGACTATTATGCCGGAACATGCCAGATACAAAAGAATGGGTCGCGTATTTCAGGATCCGGCAGCAGGAACTTGTCCTTCGATGACTTTGCTGGAAAATTTGTCTTTAGCCGATAATAAGAATAAAGCGTGGAATTTGACAAAAGCGGTCAATAATCAACGAATTGAATTTTATCAGGAAAAACTGAAGCGAGTGGGTTTAGGTTTAGAGAATAAATTAGATGAAATTGTCGGATCTTTTTCAGGCGGGGAACGGCAAGCTGTAGCTTTATTAATGGCAACAATCACTCCGATTGAATATTTGATTTTGGACGAACATACGGCAGCGCTTGACCCGAAAGCGGCAGAAACAATTATGCAATTGACTGCTGAAATCATTCAAGAACAAAATCTGACAACATTAATGGTTACTCATAATTTGAAATATGCCTTGGGATATGGCGACAGATTGATCATGCTTCATCAAGGCGAGATTTTGCTTGATGCATGTGGTCCGGACAAATCTGAATTAAAACTTAATGATTTATTAAACAGATTTTTCGAGATATCTATTGAAGTTGGCAATGCTATTTGAGACCATAATATCAGTAAAAGTTCTTTTAAAAAACAACAAAATTGCTAAAGAGTATTGAAAGCTTAATAACAAGTAATTTTTTTGAAAACAAAATTGTTAAAGAGCAATAAATTTTACGATTGACAACTTTCCTTTTAAAAGCAACAAAACTGATAAACGAGATTGGAGAACAGTGGTAAGCAATTAAGGGTTTCTAACCAGCATTGGAGATTTATATGCATAAGAAAACGAAGATAATCAGAATGATACTTTTAAGTATTAGTTTAATTTTATTGTTAAATCTGGTGGCTTGTACGAAGAAAAATGATTCAAGCAATTCAGATTCAAAAACAACTGATAGTCAAGATAATGCTGCCAACAACACCGAAGACAAAGATGCCGAGACAACAAAATCGGATCAGGCACAAGATGATACCAAACAAGCTAACAAGAATGTTAATGATACAAGCATCAATTTGATGGCTGATGTGAAAGCGCAAGAAATTCAACCGGACAGCGACATGCAAAAAGCAGATTTTATGCAAAAATTCGCGGTTGAAATGTTGCAAAATCTGGCAAAAGATTCAGATGAGAATATTTTATTCTCTCCTTTATCAATCTATTATGCTTTAGGAATGACCCATAATGCAGCGGCAAATAATACTTTGCAACAAATGACAGATGTATTGCACAGTGATCCTGTAACCTTGAATCATTATCTGTTTTCTTATGATTCTCTGTTGAAACAACAAGACGAAACTGTAAAGCTTAATATAGCAAATTCACTTTGGTTCAATGAGGACGAAGCAGATACAATTCAGGTAAAACCCGATTTTTTACAAACGAACGCCGACTATTATAATGCTGCTTTACGAGTGCTAAAATTTGATGATGTAGGGAAAGATATTATTAATTCGTGGGTCAATCAGAATACTAAGGAAATGATTCCGGAAATAATAGATGAGATTCCGGCAGATGCAATTATGTATTTAATAAATGCCTTGGCTTTTGAAGGTGAGTGGCAAGTTAAATATGAAGAGGAAGATATTGAACAGGAATATTTCTATCCGGGTGAAAACACATACCAAGAAGTCCAGATGATGAAATCGGAAGAAAGTTATTATTTAGCAGACGAACAAGCGCAAGGTTTCTTAAAGCCCTATAAAAATCCGCGCTATGCATTTATGGCAATCTTGCCGAACTATGATGTGAAATTGTCTGACTATATCGCAAATCTTGATGCCGATGCCTTTAGCAAATTGCTCGATTCGGTATCTGGAGAACCGGTTTTGGCAGGAATTCCCCAATTCAAAACCGAGTGTTCATTTGAATTGAGTGAGAAGTTTAAAAATCTGGGCATGACCGATGCTTTCGATCCGGATTTTTCAGATTTTTCTAACGGTTTTGAAAGCGTTGATCCGATCGTGATAAACCGGATTTTACATAAAACATTTCTGGAAGTTGATGCCGAGGGCACCAAAGCGGCAGCTGTGACAGCGGTAGAAATGGAGAAGTGTTCAATGGAAATACCTGAAGAAAAAACAGTTTATTTAACGAGTCCTTTTCTGTATTTCATCATCGATACCGAACTTCAAGTCCCGATTTTTGTCGGTCAAATGCTGGAAATTGACGATGTAGATGTTATTTCCATGGATAATGCTAATAAATATGAAAATAAAACAGAATAAAAGACACGATTTTGTCCGATTTAATTCCTGTCGGCTGCTTAATTTCTTGCAGATGGTCTGCAAAACAAATTGACTCAATCAATTCAATTTGTAAGGTTGACACTTGTTATTATTCAGCTTAAGATGAAATAGTATTATTAAAAATCAAAAATAATAGTAATCAATTTAGAAAATTTAATATTTTCCGAGGATAAGGGAAACAGGTGTGAAACCTGTGCGGTGCCGCCGCCGTAAATGAGGAGGAGTTTGCTATTAGTCCACTGAGCAATCGGGAAGGAAGCAAACGATGATAGGTCAAAATCAACTCATGAGCCGGAAGACCTCCCCGGAAACAAAGTAACGAAACAACGTGTCATTGTGGTTACGATTTGAAAAGAGCAAATACGGGCTGTAATTTAAGTGAATTACAGCTTTTTTATTGACAAAATTGCAGTTGAATCTCTGGATTGCAATAAGTAAAAGAAAATCTTTTTCTATTTCTTTTGCTACTTCTCAAATATCTCACAATAACGAAAAACGCAAATTTTTTAGGTAAAAGAAAGGATTTAAAATGCAATTCAAGAAATCAAAAATTCTGGCATTTGTGCTGATGCTGATTATGGTGTTTTCATTTATTCCCAATAATCCGAGTTTAGCGGAAACTGAAAACGTTCCGGCTGGAGAATCGGGAAGCACGCAAACTGAAGCATCAGAAACAGGAATAAGTAATAATCTTATTGAATCAGCCGAAATGTCAGATGAATCTTCACAATCAGTAGAAGTGGGAGAAGAGTTTTCGCAATCAGCCGATCAGACAAGTGAATCCTCAGAATCGGTAAGTAAACCGGATTCATTTTCGCAATCAGGCGAGGAGATAGATGAATATTCAGAATCAGTCGATATGGCAGATGAATCCTCAGAATCAGGCAAGGCTACAGCTCAATCTTCAGAAGAAACCGGTAACCAACCGATTCAGACTGATAATATTGATGCAGAGAACAATGCTGATCAAACAATTCAAGCTGATCCTTTAGTTGAGAATAATGCTGTTCAAGCAATGAATGAAGCTCCGCAAGCTAATCCGGACGAGATCAAAGCGACTTTAATTGTTGAAGGTTCAAAAATCCTTGAAACAAAAGCAGATCACGATAATGCTCATGAAGAGTGGTATAAAACAACCGAAACTATTGCCCCAAATACAACGATAGTTGATTTTGTTAATGATACTTTAGAAAATGCAGAAATAGAGATAGGTTTAGTGATGTTTGGCAATTGGTTACATTCAATTGAAGTATCAGATAAACCGATCAACATCAGCGGAGAAACCAACGGTCCTTCTTCATCGTGGATGTGGTATGTCAAAGCTAAAGATGCAGCCGATGATGCAGATTATGAAATGGCAAGCAGTCTTATTCCAAACCCGGAGAAGTATCCGGATCCAAAAGATGATCCGGCTTATGTTAAAGCGGGCGACACAATAAAGCTGAAATTTATCAATGATCCGCGTTATCCGTTTAACGTTCCGGAACAAAAACCTGAAGCTCCACTGGAATTAAAAGATGATAAGGATGTTGTCGGCTGGACAGGCTATAGGGGTGATAAACAAAACAAAACTCCGGCACGTGAGGTCGCAGAGATTGCTCAACCGACCCGAGAGTTAACCTGGGAATCAGTGATTGAAGAAAAAAATGAATGGGGTTTTCCGGCAACGATTTCTGACTTGTTAAACATTAACGGCAAAACTTATTATGCTGCAGGAGACAAACTATTCTGTTTGAATGCCGAGGGACAGCTTATTAAAACACTTAAACTTGCCGGCAGTATAGAATATTTTTCCAGATTAACATATAGTAACGGATTAATAATTGTTCCATTAGAAGGTGGGGCAGTACAAGCGATTGATGCTGACCTTATGGTCAGTATTTGGACTGTAGCAAGTATTGATAAAATGGAAAAATGGGTTCCGGGAGAAAATCCGGAAGATGATTGGACCAGAGAATTCTATAAAGTGCAAAATCTCGGTACACCGTTTGTTGTCGGTGATATTGTATATGTGCCGATTACCGCAATCAAGGGTTTAGATACAGCAGGCGGAATTCTGCGCGCAATCAATCTGAAGACCGGCGAGACTGAATGGCAATATCAAGATGATGAAGCAGGGTATTATTGGAGTGGTGCAACCGAAATCGGTGGCTATCTGATTATCGGCAATGATTCAGGAACTTTGCAAGTATTTGATAAGCAATATGCTGCAAATAAGATATATAACCCCAAAGAAACCTATTTAGTTGGCGGACAAATTCGTTCAACCATTGTTGCAGATGGTAATAATTTATATTTCACTACTAAAGACGGCAGATTCCATAGTATTGTTTTTGACCCTGCAACCCAAACATTTTCTAATCATCAGGCAGTACAATTTGCGATTGCCGGAACATCGACTCCGACTATCTACAAGGGAAAAGCCTATGTCGGTGGTGTCGGCGGTGATGGTGGCTGGGGAGCTCCCGGAGTTTTTGCCGTGATTAATTTAGCCGATATGAAAATTGAATTCAAGACTGAAGATTTAACCGGCGAAGTGAAGAGCGCACCCTTGATTCTTTATGATGATTCCGGAGAGCCATATGTATATTTTACCGGTAATTCAGATCAAGGTTTGCTCTATGTATATCATGCGGGAAAAGTTGAAATAGCATATATACCGACTGCTGATCAGGCAAATTATACTTTGGCCACGCCGATTGTTGATCAAAACGGAAATATTTTCTATACAACAGATGCCGGAGTGATTATTTCACTGAAAAGCGGGAGTTTGACAATTAACTATGAATTGCAGCTAAACACAGAAGGTAAACCTCAAGCAATCAGCAACATTAATCTAACCGAAATTGACCAAATTGGTTTATTGAAACATTCATTATTAAAAATAAAAGAAAACACTTTGTACGACGATGTTATTACTGCGGCACTTGGTGATAGTAATTACTTTACATTCCAAACAGTATTTGAAGGAGATCTTACGGGTGATCCTTGGGTGCAGCTGGATCTGGAAATAAATCAGGAATTGATGCCTTTAGCGGAAGATGAAGAATATAAGCTATATAAATTGGTCGGAAACAGTTTGCAGGAAGTTGAGTTAAATCAAGCCGGTTCAATTAATAACCATAATAATTTTAATATTGCGCCACAAGGCAGAACAATGATGATTTCACCAATTTTCTTGACCAAGCTCGCAGGACAGTTATTACCCGCGAATCAACCTAAATTAAGCAATCTGATTTCTTTCCGCCAAAAATTGAAAGACGATAGTACATATATATTAACGAGTGCCAAAGTTAAGGTATCCGACCCGATAGCGACTGATCCGAGTGTAACTGATCCTACTGATAAAGATTTGAAAAAAGTTGCTTCAAATCCAGATGTCAAACAAATCAGCAAAACGGGTGAACAAAGCCTGATGCTTCCTAGTGCCTTGTTGCTGGTAGCCGTTATGAGTTTGCTATTTATTCGCAAAAAGAAAACTTATGATATTTAACATGATATTTAATCAGTTTAAGTTGCAGCCGACCAATAATAGCATTTTAATTTGATGATTAATACTTAGTAATTTAAACTGCGATTATAGGAATGATTAGCAAATTAAACAACAATTATTAAAACCATCCTGAATTAATAATCAAATTATACTTAGGATGGTTTTTAAAATGGCATTTTACAAATGAAAAACATTTCTTATAATATAATTAAAATAATATTTGATAATATATAATTGGAATAATATTTGATATTATATAATTGAAATAATATTTGAGAATATATAAGAATATATAAATTGAAACAATAACAAATGAAACGTATTAAACCTGAGAAGTAATTTCTTGTTTTGAAAAGAGGTGTATTATGCAAGAAAATAATCAAAGTAATTATCAAAAACCGGAAGAAAATATCCAAAATCCTCAGACGAATCAAGGACCGATGGCTGAGCAACAATTCCAATCGGAACAAATTGCTCCTCAAATGGAACCTCAACCGAACAATCCTTATCAACCCAATCAAGGACAGCAATACCAAGGACAACCATACCAAGGTCAGCAATATCAAGGACAACCATATCAAGGTCAGCAATACCAAGGACAACCATACCAAGGGCAGCAATACCAAGGACAACAATATCAAGGGCAGCCTTATCAAAGTCAACCTTATTATCAAGGACAACCTCCTTATCCGGGACAATATGGAGTTCCTAAAGGACCAAATCCAATTGCTCAAATTTTCAGTAAATTATTTTCTTCCAATTCTTCAGATGCATTTAAAGTAAAACAAGATTATTTAAGTATGTTTTTGTTTAATGGCTCCGCAATTCTGTTAGCTTCTTTAGCAAACGGGGGAAGTATGAGAATGTTAAATTTTGTTAAAGCCTTCTTCTTGAGCATGTTATTTTTCATGGTAATAGAAGGGCTGAAACTGGGTTACGGTGTGCTTATACAAGGAAGTGATGTTAGCGGCAAAGACAAAGTACTTGCAACCTTGGAAGTTATGTCTGTTTCCAGCATAATACCGTTAGCCTTCAATGTGTTAGCTTTTATGTTTGCTTGGTTCTGGCATTTAGGCTTTAGTTTCTGTATGTATGTTAGCTTAATTTCGCAAATTGTATTTTTTATCGGCGGAATGAAAGTGAAATTAGATAATGATGCAAAAAGCAATAATTTATTTTTCCAAGCAGCTTTGATTTTCCTTATTTATATCATACTGACTCTATCTATTAATTATTCTCCGATGATTCTGTTACCTGTAGGAAATAATTTCTTCTATGGCTTCTAATATGTTTGTAACCAACCTCTGCCTCTTCCGGCAGAGGTTTTGCATAGTTTATTGTTAGGATATTAATGTCCGGCTGTATTCTTGTAGATTTAAATTTCTCCGTTCAAATTATTCGTAAGCTTATAATACATTTTTAAATATGCTCCGATGGTCTAATGGATAAGACAGCAGTTTCCGGAGCTGCTGATACGGGTTCAATTCCTGTTCGGAGCGCCACGTACGCAAAAGTCGAATCGTTCTGATTCGACTTTACTTTAGGTAGGTAGAGCCTGGTACTGCGTATGGGAGAAATTTCCTGTCATATAAAAAATCTAAAACAAACCATCAAATCATATTTTTGAGAGCTTTTAAAAGAGATTCTCTTTTATTTTCCAATTTTTCAGTTAAGACAAGATCGAAAATTTGATTTAAGGCCTGGCCTATTTGAGGTCCCTTTAGCCCGAGTGCCATTACATCATAACCGTCAATCTCCAGATCGGTAATTTGCAGAGCAGGTTTGCTTTTTATGATTTTTCCCAACAACAGTGATACTTGATTCAAATAATTAATCTGTTCGAATTGTATCGCCTTGGATTTACCTGCAATATCAGCTTTTTTCAGAGTAATTAATTTATTCAAAATATCAGGTCCGAATTTTCGCAAACAACGTTTTAAGATAATCTGATCTGATTCCAGCGGAGAATCATGATAGAGAACCAGTGTTTCAACTGTATCAATCAGTTTTTTCTCAAATTTTAGTTCTTGCATATTATTCCGGGCGATTTTGGCTGAGATTTTAGGATGTTGATAAAAATGTCCGATACCATCACTATCCATAGAGAAAGTAGCGGGCTTGCCTATGTCATGATAAAGGGCAGCCAGACGCACATCCAATTCCGGCGGGGTATTACAGATGACTTCTATCGTATGGCGGAATACATCGTATTCATGATATGGATTGTGTTGCAGGAAATCAAAAGTAGCTGTCAGCTGTGGTATAAAGATGGCAAATACATCACGAAAATCGAAAAGAATCGAACTCAAGTCAGGAGATAGCATAATTTCTCTAAATTCATTTTGAATTCGTTCATGAGAGATATTACTGAGCAAATAACCAAGTTGATGCATAGATTTTGCGGTTTGCGGTTCGACTGAAAATCCGAAACTTGCAGCAAACCTTAATGCACGTAAAATTCTTAAGGCATCTTCCGTGAATCGCTCTTGAGGTTGTCCAACTGTACGGATAATTTTGTTTTTTAAATCCTGATAACCCGAGAAAGGATCTATTAGACCTCTGTCGGGATGAAATGCAATCGCATTGATTGTGAAATCACGTCTTGCCAAGTCTGCATTTAAATTGGCCGCGAAACTGACTTGATTCGGATGACGGAAATCTGTATATTCGGTTTCAATCCGATAAGTTGTAATATCTACCGGCATTTGCTCAATTATTACTGAAACGGTACCGAAATTTAATCCAATCGGAATAACTTGAAAACCTGCAAAAACTTGACTAATTTGTTCCGGGCGGGCGGAAGTTGTCAGGTCATAGTCGACAGGTTTTTTATTGCACAATAAATCTCGTACTGAACCGCCCACCAAATAAGCTTCAAAACCATGTTCGTTTAAGAGTCTGATTGCTTGTTTAATTTGAGAAGGTATTTTATCCGGCTTAATCATTAATTCATCTCATAATTTAAATCTCATACTTAATTGGTTAATTCTATTTTGTGATCTTATGGTCGACGTTTAAACTATTTGTTTTGTTGGAATTGTTATTGTTTGAACTATTGTGATCAAAACTGAATTGAGCAATGTCTTCGACGACTTTTGCGGCACAGATTAAACCGCACACTGCCGGTACGTAAGCTAAAGATGCGACTGATTTTCGGCTGTTCAATGCAGATTTTTCCGGTGAAAATACCACCGCATGTCGTGTAATATTATTCTTCTTCAATTCACTGCGCAGCTTTTTTGCCAAACGATCATTATAAGTTTGAAATATATCACAAACTCTAAACCCGGTGGGATCGTATTTGTTGCCTGCACCCATAGCGGAGATAATCGGAATTTGATTCTGATGAGCCTGGATAATCAAGTCAATTTTTGATTGTACGGAATCAATTGCATCGACAATATAATTCAAATCCCTCGGTAAAAAATCAAGACCGCTTTCTGCATTATAAAATACTTGATGAATGTTAATTTTTGCTTGCGGATTAATATCGAGAATACGCTGTTTTACCACAGTCACTTTGGGAAGGCCGATTGTCTGTTGCAATGCACAGAGCTGACGATTCAAATTGCTCGGTTCAACAAAATCGTGATCAATTAATTCGAAATGACCGATACCTGACCTTGCTAAAGCTTCAGCGGTATAAGAGCCGACTCCGCCTAAACCGAATAATGCAACTTTGGCATTTTGCAAGTTAAATGCCCCTTGTTCTGTTAACAAAGGCAGGGATCTGGTAAACAACGGGTTTTCCTTGATTTCTTTCATAATCTGCTCAGTCTGATATTTTCCGGTAACAAAATAATTTTTGAGTTAAAGATTTGATCGAATTAAGAACGATTTCACAATTATTCTGCAGTGAAATAGGCTTCCAACGCTTCCGGTGAATCTTCCGGTACAGATTTGAAACGACCGATCGGCAAAGGCTCGATGAAACCCCAATCACCGAATTTGAAATTATCTTCTTTGAGATTTTTCATATGTTGCAGCAGACCGGTTGTTTGACTTTCTAAAGTATCTATATAATGTACAATAGCTGCCGCAACGGTGGTCGGACGATCACCGTAATCACCATGATGTCCGCTGATTACACTTTGTAC
Organism: Clostridiaceae bacterium; assembly: GCA_012838135.1. Classification (GTDB taxonomy): domain Bacteria; phylum Bacillota; class Clostridia; order Saccharofermentanales; family DTU023; genus UBA5436. Next base: position 20,235 of record DUPV01000039.1, read on the forward strand.
CTGACGGTAAAAGGTTTCATCAAATAATTCGATAATTGCATCCTTATAATTTGCAATAAATTCAATGCCGCGAACCCGGTGATTGGCATACCAGAATTTTGAAGGGGCTAAATCTTCATATTCGAATACTTTGCCTATATCGTGAACCATAATTGAGAATGTCAGAAGATCAGCACATTCCAATAAATCAGGATTATTTTCCAACATTGCCGCTAAGATATTGAGCATTTTCGTAGTGTGATTAACCAAGCCGCCGATTTTATTATCGTGATAATAAATGGCAGCGCCTTCAGTTGTAAAACGACCTTTAATTTCAGGATCTTTGATTATTTCTTCCAGCAGATTCCAACAATCTTTTGATACACCTAAAGCATTGAGTTTACGGACGGCTCTTTTCCAATTTTGATTAATCTGTTCACGTGGAATTGTTGGTAGAAAATCATATTTAGAAATTTCCGGATTTTGACAAACTTCAATCTTACGCACGGTAAAATAAAATCCATTGTATTCTGCACCGATAATTTCGACATCGTAGAGGCCTGTACCGTTAGCCTGCACGGTTGAAAAAATTTCTTCTTCCCAAATTCGAAAATCAAATTGACCGTCTTGTGAAAGAAATTGTCCGACCATAAATTCACCATTTTTACCGGTGCGGATTACCGGTAAAACATTAATTAAGACGGTACCTTGAGAAACTTTACCTTTTTCCTGTGCTTGCTTTAAGTCTAAAATCGACATTGTCTATGCTCCTTTGTAAAAAATCCACTTGTGCTTTCAAAATTCCGGTAATCTTAAGATGAAATCAACAACTATATGGAATGTTGATTAAATCTTAAAACACCTTATTGAATGTACCGCTAGTATACCAAAATTGTGTATAATTAGACTAATTAGGAATATGCATTTTGAGATATTTGGAGGAATCCCGATGAACTCAAATCAAAATTTGGCACAATATGTCGAACAATATGCTGATTGGTTTTTAGATGCCCAACTGTTACAAAAAAACCAATACAGTAATAATTTGTATCCATATGATCATTTGTTTTCTCCAATTAAGTTGAATCAAACAAATGTAAAAAACAGAATTATGTTTAATTCTTTGCCGAATTTTAATATGGCAGAACAATCCGGCAGGCCGACTGAAGCTTTGTCGGCATTTTATGCGGAGCGGGCAAAAGGCGGTGTAGGACTGATAGCTACGGGTGCTGTTCCGGTTACCGGCAAACTTGATCCGACAGTGATTGATTCATGTGGCAGATCCGTTTTTCCTCAAATTATTGATACTATATCCGTTTTGTCCGGTTGGACTGAATTGACTGAAACTTGTCATGTTTTTTCCGCTAAGATATTTCTAACTCTATCTGCAGGTCCCGGTTTGACCGGTACGTTAAGAGTTGATTCCGACAAGGTTAAACAATTTTTTTTATTTGCCAAAAGGCCGATTTCACCATCAGGCGGCAAAAGCTATACCCAAAACTTAAATACTCGACGTTTATCTGAGTACAAACTAAGACAGATTATTGCAAATTTTGCTCAAGCGGCTGAATTGGCTAAAGAAGTTAATTTCGACGGGATCTTAATTGAAGGGGGACGAGGTGAATTAATCGCTCAGATGTCAGACCCTGTAATTAATAGACGAAAACTCGGATCTTTCAGCCACAACCAAACATTTGCTTTAGAAATAATTCGCAGAATCAGAAGAATTACCGGATCCGATTATCCGATAATCTACAGTCTGGATCTCGATCCGGGTAATTTACCTTTGGATTTTTTAAAAAATTTGATTCAAGCCGGTGTTGACGGATTTGTGATTCGTCCGGGAAATTATGTTTACAAGTGGTTGAGTCAAGGTGCGAGAACATTGCCCCCCGGGTATAGTCTTAACTTAGCCGATCAGATTAAACATTATTTTCTAACCGAGAATTTGCTTGGTTCTAATGGTGAACCTGTACCGATCATTGCTTCAGGCAAGCTGGATTTTCCGGATTTAGCTGAAGAAGCACTGATATCCGGTCAAGCGGATATGATTTGTCTGGAAGATGCTTTGTTGGCAGATCCGGAATGGGCAAAAAAAGTATATTGCAATTCAATAGATTTAATCAGACCTGTGGTTCGAGCGGAATCTGACTATCAGCAGAAAATTTCCTGTTCGGTCAATCCGCGAATCGGTCAGGAGCATAAATATAAAGATAAGGTTATTCAAGTCGGCAGTCCGCGTAAAATTGCAATTGTCGGTGCCGGTTTAGCGGGGATTGAATGTGCGATTGCAGCTCATTCCAAAGGGCATGAAATTTGGTTATTTGAGCAAACCGGAAAAATCGGCGGTAAACTGAATAAAACTTTAACACCCAGCTTTAGGATTGACATTGCAAATTATTTATCTTGGCAACAGAAACGTGTAGCCAACTTAGTTGAAAACAGTTCGAGTTTTAATCTGGTCTTAAATACAATTGCCACCATGTCGATGCTTGATGAAAGAAATTTCGACGTGATTGTGGTAGCGAGCGGTGGCAAATCAAAACCGTTTGAACAAACAGATATAGAGATGATTGATGTTTTGGATTTAGATTTTTCCAGTATGACTGATAAAACCGAAGGAACTTTACTTGAGCAATTGAACATTGTTGAAAAGAATAAAATCGTGATTTACGGTGAACATCCGATGGCTTTGGACATTGCTTATAATTTGGTTTATGCATATGACAAACAAGTATCTTTGTTGTTCGAAGGTGAAGAACAAATTACTTTATTGCAAAATCTGGAAAGTCAACATTTGCTCTATTTTTTGAAAAGAAAAAAAGTTGACATTTATTACAATGTAATTTTGAGTCAATTAGACAAGGAGCAAATCAGTTTTCAATCAACAGCCGGTAGATATGCTTTACCGTATGATTTTTTATTTAAAGCAACCGGACTGGAAGCTGATCCGGAATTGTATAATTTACTCTATAAATATAAAATATCTCCCTCCGTATACCACATTGGTGATTGTGCTAAACCCGGCTCTCATGCAGACAATATCAAAGCCGGGTATAGATTGGGGATTAATTTATGAGTAATGCGCTGCCTTTGAAGATTGCTCTGGTTGGTTGTGGCAGAGTTGCTGATAAACATCTCAAAGCTTTCAATTATTTGGCAAAAAACAATAGAAAACACGATAAAAGAGCGGAGCTTATTGCTTTGATTGATCCGTTTCCCCCAGCCAGGGAAAGAATTTTGTCCGGCTATAAATTTACAAAAAATCAGACGGCAACAAAACGTAATAATGCTGCCGGCAAAAAAAATGTCGGACAACCTGCCGGAGAATATATCCAACAATTTGATTCTCTCGAAGATTTATTTGCAGCAAACTTGAATGACAGCAACAGGAAACCTGATATTGTGTCGATTACAACACCGTCCGGTCAACATTATGCTCAAGCTAAACTGGCATTGGAAAATGATTGTCATGTTTTTATTGAAAAACCGATCGCAATGCAATTAGAACATGCACAAGAATTACAAATATTAGCTGAACAAAATAATAAGAAAATTGTTATCGGTCACATTTACCGTTATTTTCCGATTATAGGTTTAGTTGCACAAGATATTGCTCAAGGCATGTTCGGCAAACCTCTTTACGGTACGGTCAGCGTGCGTTGGGGTCACGATCAGGCATATTATGATCAAGCGGCATGGCGCGGAACCAGAAAGCATGACGGCGGTGCAATCATGAATCAGTGTATCCATGCACTGGACTTAATGCACTGGCTCTTGGGAGAACCTGAGTTGATTTCAGCAAAAGGTACAATCAGTACCCAAATCCATCAAATTGAATCTGAAGATTTGGGTTTCGGAATTTTTGAATTGGCAGATGATCGCTGGTTAATGCTTGAAGGTACAACTAATACGGAACCGACCAGACCGGAAGCATCATTTTTTGTTCGCTTAACTCAGGGCGATATTAAGGCCGGAATCTCGTCAGGCAAAATCTCATTTTCAGTTTTTGCTTCTAACGGCAAACAACTGAAAAACAGGTATATCAAACGAGAAATTGCTCAACGCATCAAAACGGAAGGCTTTTCATATTTGCTGCAAATGGGTAATCCCCATACTGCAATCTACATAGATTTAATAAACAGCATTTTGCACGATAGACAACCATTGGCTGATGTTGTCAGTGGTATCAAATCCTTAGAATTGGTGCTGGCACTTTATCAAGATGCCGGAGTGGTTTATAATTATTAAATCGTGTCAGCAGACAGTAAGCCGGCAGGAAGCATTCATACATGGTGACCGGCTGAAAATAAATATAAAACAACAAGCAAGAAATATGCGCCAGTAGCTCAGCAGGATAGAGCACTTCCCTCCTAAGGAAGGGGTCGGGGGTTCGAATCCCTTCTGGCGCACCACTGATATATAAGGATTTCAAGCATTTTGGGTTATACGGTTTTTGATTTTTGTCCTGAATTTGTCCCAAATAGGTTTTTCAGTGTTTCCACTATGCTGTCTTCAACTTTCCCGGCCTGAGGGCAATGTTATGCGCTGTTGCGACGTGATTTATCAAGGATGGTTTCTGCAAAAAAGCAACTTCTTTTTGAACAATTTCTTTATCTTTTTTCTGTTGAAAAGTAGCGGAATTTATTCTAAGATATGAGATAGAAAGTGCGTAAGCGGAGGCGTTATATGGCATGAGGGCTTGTTATAGAATGGCGGTTTGCCTGGTGCTTACAGCCATACCAGCAATCTGTGAGCAAAATGAGATTGTAAAGGATTTTACCTGCCGGTATATATACACACCCCCATGTCTTATCGAAGAAATCAACAAACAGGTATTTGAAGACCTGATATAAAGAAAACAAAAGATAATATCCCGTTCTTCTCAAAACTGGCTGCTTTTGCCGGTCGTTACGAATTTCCTCGCCACCACGGCATTTCTATGGTTGTTTCAGACGAAGCTTGTGCAGGACAACACGATCCGCCTGCCGGAGCTGAACATCTCTGATGTGCGTGATGCCATTCAGGACACTTCTGACGAAAACCTGTTAGAGTTGACCGCCCAAATAGCGGCAGATCTGAACGGAACGAATGAGATCAGTCCGGTTCTGTTGATAAAGCTTATTTTGCAGTTGATGGTATTTATTGCTACCAACAGAGGCAGGAAGTGTTCTGGGGAATATGTGCATGAAACTCTATATAAGCGACATAAGGGGTCTGTTTGATCTTCCCGGAATTGAATTATTGGATGAAAGCCGCAGAAGTCGTGTCTATAAGTATCACCGACCGGAGGATCAGGCGCGTTGTCTGACTGCCGGACTCATGCTGCGCAGTGTCTTCGGAGAGGATGATGCTTGCTGCATGACAGAATCCCGACTTGGCAAACCGATTCTGCCGAACGGTCCCTGTTTTAACCTTTCCCATTCCGGTAACAAGGTTGTGCTGCTTGCAGATGAGCGGCCGGTGGGTGTGGATGTTGAGTTGATTACCCCGTATTCACAAAGCGTGGCAAAGAAAGTTTTTACCACCGTGGAGCAGAACTGGCTCAGGTGTCAGGCAACGGATGAAGCCTTTTTCCGCCTGTGGACGGGCAAAGAATCCATTATGAAGGCACTGGGATTGGGATTTCATCTGCCGCCGGAGAGTTTTGAGATTTGTCCGGATGCCGGCATTTCCAATAACGTAGGTGGTCAGAGCTGGTATTTGCACTGGCTTGCACTGGATTATCACATAATATGCACAGCAGCAGAGCATCCCGACAGACCGACGATGCCTATTCTGCTTTCAAGAAACGAATTGCTGCAGAATTGAAGTCAAGGAGGAGATGTCTGAATGTTTGCCGAGAAGGAAATCAATACCGGAAGACAGATTGAATTTGATTATCTGAAGGGCTTGTTCATCCCGATGATCCTACTGATACATTCCTTCCAGATGATGAGCGGCACGTTGGTGCCTGTATATAAAACGACATATATCCTTGCGACTATGACGGGATCGGCCATTTTCCTGTTTGTGTTAGGCTTGGGCAGCACCTATTCCCGCCGTACCAACAGTCAGCTTGTCAGGGACGGTCTGAAGCTGCTCCTTTATGAGCTGATCTGGAATGTACTGGCCCTTGGGCTTCCCATGGTGATAGGGCAGGGAGTTCGTGGCCTGTTCGGGCTGGAAACCATGTGGGCAGTTGTCTGGCAGCGCATGCCCATGATAATCGAATACATCAACATTTTCTTTATTGCGGGTGTCAGCTATCTGCTGCTGGCGCTGCTGCGACAGCTTAAAACCCCGACATGGATGTACTTTGCGCTGGCACTCTTGTTTATTGTTGTAAATCCTTATTTGTACATGAACGGCAAGACCACCGGCAATGCTGTGGCGGATTATGTGCTTACCATGTTCGCAGGCGGTCGTCCTGCGGTATCCCTGTGTTTTCTGGCACATATTCCCTATGTGCTGTCTGGTGTGGGATTAGGCAGGGTGCTGCGCAGGACAACAAACAAGGCCGGATTGTACGGTGTCATTGCTGTACCTACGGTGATCGTCGTAGCGGCTTATGCCCGGCATGCTTTCAGCGTCAATGATGGGCTGGATGCGCTTTATGCCTGGTCCGGACAGGAATACATATATCCCGGTACCATACGCGCATTGGCGAATTGCAGTTGTGTGCTGCTTATGTCGGGGCTGCTTTATGCCCTGCGAAATCAAATTACCGCAATTAAGCCGGTTCATGCCGCTCTGGTACACCTGAGCAGAAAGACCACGCCCTATTACGCCGTGCACCCTTTCTGGTTCGGCCTGATTGCTTCTCTGCTGTGCTTTGTGCCATGTTCGGCTGCCTTCTGCCTGTGGATGACGCCTGTGGTTTGGACACTGTGCTATATTACCATTCGTTTGTGGGAACGATTCCGCGCCTGCAAACACTGAGTACCGTGACATATAGTGAAAGTAGTGAAAGGAGTATTTTCTATGTTTCTGAATTTATTTGCCCGTACAGTTCGGGAATATGCCTATAAACCCGCCCTTGTTTTTGAAGGGAAATCCATCAACTATGCCGAGCTGGATCACGAAAGCAGCCAAATTGCCTATACCCTGATGGCCAATGGCATTGGCCACGGTGATATTGTTGTCATCCAACTGCCCCGCGGCAGAGAAGCCGTTGCCGTAATTCTGGGTGTGATGAAATCAGGCGCGGCTGTTTGTGTCACGGAAGAAGGATATCCGCAGGAGCGCATAGATTTCGTTATTCGCGATACCCGTGCCAAAGTTGTGATCGATTTCAATTGGTTGGAACAACTGCCTGCCGAACCGCAGCCTGTCTTATTCCCTGAATGGCAAAAGGATGACCCGGCGATTGTTGTATATACCTCCGGCTCCACGGGGAATCCAAAGGGTGTCGTCAATTCACACCGAGCTCTCTCCATGGCTATTCGTGGCAATACATTAAGCCGCACGGAGCATGACACCTTTCTGTCCGTTGCCTCTTTCTCCTTTATAGCGGTGGCACTGGAAATCTTCACGCCTCTTTCGCTGGGCGGCACGATCCATATTGCCGGAGACAATCTGCGCAAGGATGCGCAGGAACTTGTAGATTATATACGCCGGAATGGCATCACAACATGCTTCTCTCCTCCGCAAATGGCGCGCATCATCCTGCCGCAGCTGGAGGATCAGCTCTCCAGTATGGTCATTGGTTCCGACCGCGTAACTAATATATACAGCGACAAGGTTCATATCTATAATGCATACGGCTGCAGCGAAACTTGCGGCCCGCTCACGAGCTTTCAGATCGACCGCGCTTATTCCGATATCACGCCTATCGGCAAACCCTATGCCGGAAGCTGTGTGTACATTCTGGATGACGAAAATAATCTGCTCCCGGAGGGAGAAGAGGGCGAGATCTGTATCAGCGGACAGGTGGCGCTTGGTTATTTAAATCTTCCGGAGCTGACCGCAGAACGCTTTATCCCGAATCCCCGGTCCGGGGGCGAGGATGATAAAACTCTGTTCAAGACCAATGACATCGGACGTATCAATGAAAACGGGCAGCTGGAATATGTGCAGCGAAAGGACTGGATGAT
>DUPV01000040.1 GCA_012838135.1 Clostridiaceae bacterium
AGAACACCTGCTGCACGTAATGCCTTTTCTTTGTTTTCAGCACTACCCGTACCATCCGCCTCTACGATCGCTCCGGCATGTCCCATGCTCCTGCCCTTAGGTGCATTCTTACCCGCAATTAATGCTACTACCGGTTTCGTTACATTTTCCTGGATGTATGCCGCTGCCAGTTCTTCTTCGTTTCCGCCGATCTCGCCGATAATCACCACACAGTCCGTTTCAGGATCTGACTCAAAATCAGGCAAGATATCGACAAAGGTTGAACCGGGGATCACATCTCCGCCGTTACCTACACAGGTCGACTGCCCTATTCCGATATTGGTTAATTTAAATACTGTTTCATAGCAATTCGTCGCTGAGCGGCTCATTACTCCTACATGACCCGGACTAAATATCCGATGGGCCATAAAACCGACTTTGGTTTTTCCCGGTGAGATCACTCCAAACGAATTAGGCCCAAAAAGGCGGATGCCTTTGGCTTTGGCCAAGTGATAACAAAACATCATATCTTGAACCGGTACATGTTCGGCTATGGTGAAGATCATCGGAATATCCGCATCTATTGCTTCCAAGATTGAATCTTTCGTAAATCTTGCCGGTACAAAGAGAACACTGGCATTCGCGCCCGTGGCTGCCTTCGCTTCATTGACACTATTATATACCGGTACGCCATGCACCGATTGACCGCCCTTGCCCGGAGTTACTCCCGCTACAACTTTCGTCCCATATTCCAACATCTGTTCTGTATGGAAAGTCCCTTCACGACCGGTTATTCCCTGTACAATCAATTTTGTATTTTCGTCTATTAAAATACTCATTATCTTTCCATCCTTTTAACTAATGTCGCTACACCTTCCGGCAAATTGCGCGGGATTATTATTTCTTCTGCGATTTCTTCTAATATCGCCAGGCCTTTTTCCTTGTTCGTGCCTTCCATCAGAATTACTATATTCTCCATTTCGTCTATCGAATCCCATGCATAGATTATGCCCTGCGCTACTTCATCACAACGGGTTATGCCGCCAAAGATATTTATCAGTATAGAATCCACGCCTTCTGTTGAAAATAAAATTCTTAAGCCATCTTGAATTCGATCGGCGGTTGCCCCTCCTCCCAAATCCAAGGCCGCTGCTACTTGCTGACCTGCCTTCGTGATTAAGTCTATACAGCTCATAAGCATACCGGAGCCATTGGACATAACGGCTACCCGACCGCCTTCTTCTACAGGAATATACAAGAAGTTTTTATGGCGCGCTTCTCGAACCAGCGGTTCTTCATACAAGGATTCTCTGATCTCTTGCATTTTGGGTAAACGATAGATCGCTGAGTCATCTATTTTTACTTTGCCATCCAACGCAATAAATTCTTGGCCTCTTAATACCAGGGGATTTATCTCAGATAACAGGCAGTCTGAGTTCATAAAACATTCGTATAAGTTTTTCAGAATCGTATAAAATTCTTTCTTCAAGTCGGTTGACATCCCGGCCTTGGATAAAATGTATAAAGCATGATAGCTCTGTACTCCGACAAATGGATCTATCGCTAGTTTAACTATTTTTTCCGGATTGCTTGCGGCCAATTCCTCAATGTCCATTCCGCCCTCAGCTGAAAAAATTATCATCGGTTTTTTGCTTAACCGGTCGAGCATTATTGATAAATACATCTCCTGATCATAGACTGCTTTCTCCACTACCAAGATCTCGTTGACCGGAAACCCCAGCAATTCTTTATGAAGCAAATCTTCAACATGTTCGGTTAATTCTTCCAGATTGTCGGCAAATCTGATGCCGCCGGCTTTGCCCCGTTTACCCATCGGGATTTGAACCTTAGCTACCAGGGGGTAACTAAGGTTGGCTTTCTTGACCAATTCGCCAATCTGATTTTTTTCACGAATAACGCATGAATTCATGGTCGGAATATTGAATTGATTAAATAAGTCAATTGCTTGATACTCTAATATATCCAAGGTTTAATCCTCCCAAATCTCTTCATCGGTAGGCACCACTACATCTGATTTGACCATCGCTATTCGGCTGACATTGAATAAATGTCGGAAACTTAAGTTCTCAGAAATTGAGTTGTTGCCCCAGCTGCCACAGCCTAATGTCGTCGTAGCCGCTAAGCCGTTATAGAAACTTCCGCCATTACTCGTTGCACAGATTTGGTTTATGCAAAAGCGCGATACCGGCAGTACTTCTGCCGCTCTTTCTATATTTGCTTGATTATTTGAATGGATACAGACTGAATGACCTTTGCCTTCTACCTCTAAGTTGGCATTTGCTATTGCTACCGCCTCTTCCCATGTTTCATAGGCATATATGGAATTTACAGGACACATCTTTTCTTTTGATAACAGATCGTCTTTACCGTACGTATCCGCTTTAACCAGCAATATTCTCGTGTCTTCAGGAACATCGATATCCGCCATTTTTGCTACATCATGTGCCGATTGACCCACACAGTCCTTATTCATTATGCCGCCGGGGAACAGGGTATCGCGTAAGGATTTCACTTGGTCGGGATCTTCTATATAGTACGCACCATTTTCTGTAAATGCATCAACGATTTCTGAATAATTTGCTGCCGGTACTATTGAGGTTTGCTCACAGGAACATATTATACCGTTATCAAACTCTCGACCGGAGATAATCATTTCCGTTGCTTTCATAAAATCAACATCTGTATCGACAATACATTGAACATTACCGGCTCCCACTCCAAAAGCTGGTTTACCTGAGGAATAAGCTGCACGCACCATCCCCATGCCACCGGTTGATATGCAGACATCCGCTAATTTCATCACTAAGCCTGATCCTTCAACCGTCGGTTCCTCTATACATTGAATCAGGTTTTCCGGTGCCCCCAATTCTTGCAACGCGCCATTCATTAATTCCACTGTATGGTATGAACATTTCTTAGAACGTGGATGAGGACTGATAACTACCGCGTTGCGCCCTTTGATCGCAAACATTGCATTACACATCGGGGTTACTATCGGATTTGTTGTCGGTGTGATTGAACCGATTACTCCTATTGGTTTCGCTACTTTTATCAGAGCATTGGCTTCATCTCGCTCGATCACTCCGACGCTCTTTTCGTCTTTCATGTCGTGCCATATTATTTTTGCCTTGCCTTTATTCTTCGTCACCTTGTGCTCATATACACCCATCCCTGTTTCGTCTACGGCCATCCGCGCAAGCTCTTCCGCATTGTCATAGACTACTTTTGCTATAGCCTTGCATAATTCATCTACCTGGGATTGTGTGTAGTTCGCTATTTCTTTTGAGGCTACACGCGCCTTCGATATCATCTCCTGGACCATTTGTTCTGTACTACTCATCTATAAACCTTCTTTCTTTTCTTCTTATATGCTTTTGAGCTCTTCTTGCAATCTTGTCGCTTCGCTTATTATTACTGCGTTCATTACGTTGCTTATTTTTTTAAACAATCACACACCATGGATACTGTAGCCCATTAAATTTTGGGCTGATTCCATTACCGATTCGGACAGTGTCGGATGAGCATGAATGGCTTTTGCCAATTCTTCCGCTGTACATTCCAATTCCATGGCTAAAACGGCTTCAGCTATTAGTTCAGTTGCAGTAGGTCCGACAATGTGGACACCAAGGATTTCTTGATATTTTTTATCACAAATAATTTTAACAAATCCCTCGCTTTGATTTAATATTTTAGCTTTACCATTGCCGCCAAAGTTGAACTTTCCAACCAAAACCTCGCCCTTGCTCTTTATCGCTTCTTTCTCGGTAAGACCAACAGAAGCCAATTCCGGATGTAAATAAATACAAGACGGAACGATATCGTAAGTCATCTTTTCAGTATTTCCTAAAATATTATTAACGGCCGTAAGAGCTTGGTGAGTAGCAACATGAGCCAACATTATTTTTCCTGTTACATCACCAATTGCATATATATTTGGAATATTGGTACGAAGATACTCATCAACAACGATTCCTGTTTTTTCACAATTGAAATCCAGTGAAGACTCTTCTACTATCTCTAAATTCGGTTTTCTGCCTGTGGCCATCAGAACTTGATCAGCAATTAAATTGTGCTGTTCACTATCTGTCTCGAAATTAACTTCCAAACCGGAGGCTGCTTTTTCAATACTTGTTAATTTTGCACTGGTGAAAATATCTACCCCTTTGCTTTGTAAAGAGCTCTTGACTATACCTGCGGCATCCTCATCTTGTCCCATCAATATATTGGGCAGCATCTCAATGATTGTAACTTCAACACCGAAAGCATTAAATACATACGCTAATTCAACACCGATCACGCCTCCGCCTACGACTACAAGAGATTTAGGCAGTTTATCTAAGGAAAGGGCTTCATTGCTGGTAATTACACCTTCCAGAGAATGTCCCGGAACAGGTACTACTGTCGGTTTAGAACCGGTAGCAATGATGATATATTCAGTTGTAAGAAGTGTTTCCTCTTCACTTTTAACTTTAACTGTGTTTTTATCTACAATCATGCCATATCCGGAATAAACATCCACACCATGAAAGCCAAGCAACATGGAGACTCCACTTGTTAGTCCTTGAACGACTTCATCCTTACGACCTACAACTTTCGCCCAATCAAAACTTACATTCTCAGCAGAAATACCAAATAAATCAGAATTGGCAAACTCTTTATACAGGTTAGCGCTTTGCAATAATGATTTCGTCGGTATACATCCCACATTGAGACATGTTCCGCCAATTATATTTTTCTCAATTAAAGCTACTTTTAAGCCCTTTCTTTTAGCGTAGATAGCAGCCGGATAGCCACCCGGTCCACCGCCAATTATCACAATATCATAATCAAAATCAGACATCTCAGAAATTCCTTTCATTTTCACTCACACTCGTAATACTCATATTTTAAAACCGAAACGTTTACAAGTGTAATTTCGCTGTAAGCGCCCTATTATTTGTTTGTAATTAAAATAACATACTTATTCCTACTTAATTAACATAGGTATAGAAGATAAAATCCTATATCCGGAAAGTAGCTTTAAATCAACAAATACGGATTAGCAAGCAATTTCTTTATATATTGTAAGAATTGAGCAGCTAAGGCACCATCTACTATTCTATGGTCATACGTTAAGCTTAAGGTCATCATCGGTTTGATTACTATCTCGTCATCTATTACCACAGGTGTTTTTTCTATTTTACCCACACCTAATATTCCGCTCTCCGGCGGATTTATTATCGCTGTAAATTCGTCTATATCAAACATTCCAAGATTAGAGATCGTAAATGTGCCGTTTGAATATTCCTCTTGCGATAATGAACCGTTAAGTGTTTTTTCGATCAAATCCGCACTTTTTTCCGCGATTTCTTTAAGCGTTAGTCTCTCTGCATTTTTTATGTTCGGGACCAATAAGCCATTGGGTACAGACACCGCCAGACCCATATTTACATAGTTTTTCAAAACGATTCCTTCTTCAACCACTGAACCGTTCAGATAAGGGTATTCACGCAGAGCTGCTGTCACTACCCGGATCAAGATATCGTTGTATGAAACCTTGACTCCCGTTTCTTTCATTTTGGTTCTGAGATTGATCGCTTCGCTCATGTCCACTTTTATTCTGTTATTTGCCTGGGCTGAACCCTGCAAACTTTGCATCATTCTTTCAGATATAACTTTACGCATTCCGCTGAATGGTATGAGCTGTTCTTGATCGGCAAAACTAAATGCCGGCGGTGCATCACTCGCTGCAACACGGCCTGCATCTGCGACATCACGCTTCATTATACGACCGCCTACTCCGCTGCCGCTGATGTCCTGCGCACTCAGGTTCTCTTCGGCTATTATCTTCGCGGCAACAGGTGTCGTTTTCACTTTGTTCGCTACAGCCGATAATACATCCGCTTCGGTCACTAAACCTTCAGGACCCGTTCCTGTCAGTTTTGTATAATCGATATTATTTTCTCCCGCTCGCATTTTGGCTCGTGGCGTAATAAAAAATCTGCCGCCGGCTGTGCTTGATTCCTGCACACGAACGGTTTCTTCCTCAGACGATGCTGAGGGTGTTTCCGGCTGTTCTGAAACCTCGCCGGAATCAGACAATTCTGCCAGCAAACCGGAGATGTCTTCGCCGGCTTCGCCTATAACCGCTATTGTTTCCGTTACAGGAACGGTTTCGCCGGCTGCACTGATGATTTTCAGTAAAACGCCTGAGGCCGGGGAATCTATCGTTATTGTCAGTTTGTCCGTTTCCATTTCAAAAAGAGGCTCGTCTTGAATTACTTGATCTCCTTCCGAAATCAGCCATTTTGTTATATGACCTTCGGTCATTAACAAACCCTGCTTCGGCATTATAACCTTTGTCGCCATAATTCTTTCTCCCCCTATTTATACAGAACCTTTTTGATTGCAGATTCAATGTCCGCTTCTTGCGGCACTACGGCATTCTCCAAATTTAAATTAAAGGGTAAGGGACAAGCAGCGGCTCCCAATCTCAATACCGGGGCATCTAAGTAATTAAACGCTTCTTCCATAATCATTGCCGCTATTTCTGCGCCGGGACCGGCTGTCTTATGAGCTTCGTGTACAACTACCGCTCGGCCTGTTTTCTTCACCGAGTCAATTACCGTCTCTGTATCAAAGGGTACCAGAGTGCGCGGATCAATCAGTTCTACACTTATTCCGTCCTGCTTTAACTTCTCGGCTACCGCCTTGCAACGATTTACATATTGAGAGGTTGCTATTAATGTTACATCGCTGCCTTCTTGAACGATATTTGCCTCGCCGAACGGGATCGCAAAGTCAGGGTCATCATTTACCTCGCCCTGGGTGTTGTACAAAATCTTGTGTTCAAAAAACATGACAGGATTGTCATCACGGATTGCCGTTCTTAAAAGACCGGCTGCCTCTCCGGGATTTGACGGCATTACTACTTTCAATCCGGGAAAATGCATGAAGATTGACTCCACACTTTGAGAATGGGTCGCGGCATTGCCTCTCCCTACTCCCTGTTGTCCTCTGATTACAAGTGGCAGGGTTGCCTTGCCGCCATACATGTATCTGATCTTCGCCGCTTGATTTAATATTTGGTCCATCGCTACAAATGTAAAGTCCATATACATTAATTCGACAATCGGACGCATTCCCGAGATGGAAGCTCCCACCCCGGCACCAATCATCGCTGCTTCACTTATAGGGGTATTTCTGACTCTTTCCTCGCCAAATTGTTCGAGAAGACCTCTTGTACAACCAAATATTCCGCCCTGTTCGGCTATATCCTCGCCGATTATGAAAACTCTATCATCTCGTGACATTTCTTCCGCAATAACATCTCTGATTGCAACTGAATATGATTTTTTACTCATTTTTTATCCTTTCTCAACTATACATAACCATCAATAGCAAAATACGTTATCCATGACTGTTGCAGGATCCGGTTCAGGACTCTCCAAGGCAAATTTTTCTGCCGCATCCATTTGAACTATTACTTCTTCTTCTATTTTTTTGAGTTCATCTTCCGTTGCTATCTTTTTGCTTACCATATATTCTTCAAAACGTTTTATCGGGCATTTCTCCATCCAGGATTTTACTTCTTCTCTTGTACGGTAGACTTGGGGATCTCCCGTCCAATGACCTTGCCATCTGTACGTTTTGCATTCGATTAAAGAGGGACCGCCGCCGGAACGCGCTCTTTCTATTGCTTTTACTATTGCTTTATCTATGCTCAGAACATCATTTCCATCAACCGTTTCGCCGGGCATGTCATAGGCTACCGCACGCACACTTATATCTTCAACTGCTGTACTTTGTGAGGTGTGCGTTGAGATTCCATACAAATTATTTTCGCAGACAAAAATCAGCGGCAAATTCCAGACCGAGGCCAAATTCATGCTCTCATGAACTATTCCTTCATTCGTTGCTCCGTCTCCGAAAAAGGCTACCGCTATATCGTCCGTACCACGCATTTGATTCGCCAGGGCGCCTCCCAGGGCGATCGGTACTCCCCCGCCTACTATTGCGTTTGCTCCTAAGTTGCCTTTCGTTACATCTGCTATATGCATTGAACCGCCTCTGCCCAAGCAATAACCGGTCGCTTTGCCCATCATCTCCGCTAAGGCAGGACCCAGTTCGGCTCCTTTCGCTATGCAATGACCATGACCTCGATGGGTGCTCGATATATAATCCGTATCCCGTAAATGTGAACATACCGTTGCCGCTACTGCTTCCTGACCGATATATAAATGGACAGATCCTCTCAATTCATTTCGCTCAAATAATAGCAATGCTCGCTCTTCAAATTTCCTGATCTCTTGCATCTTGCGATAAATCCATAACATCTTTTCCTGATCCAATTTTCTTGTCCTCCTGTTTTTTTCAAGCTCTTTTTACTTTAGCTTAATCTTATTTTTATGTTTATGCGTTAATTTGCTATGTTTATTCACTAATTTGACATCTTTATTGATTAAAGGGTTTGTTGTTCTTTTTATTCTATTGTCAGCCCAATAAAAAACATAGAATGGTTTGTTAAATAGAATGACTGGTTAATATGCTAGAAACTACATAGGGAAGTCCTGAAAATTGATAAAAAGTTATATCTAAGAAAACTCCGAGTGTAAGAATATCGCCCCGAACAAAGCTCATCATGCCCAATGACTTATATCTGAGACTATAAACCAAAGCTATAAGTCCGCAAATCCACCTAAAGCCAAGTCTGGTAGAAACAATAAAAAAACTTCGCCTTAACGAATTTACCCCGCAATTATCTATTTCTACTTTATTAACAATTGTATTCATCAGGATTATTACAAAGACGGTTTAGAAATTCCATAAAGCCGAGATTTTTATCGTATAGACAACATAATCTATGTCATTGTAATCTTTAAAAATATTCGGCCATCAGAATTTCTACCGTCTGGTGCAGTCCAATGCAAAGGAAATTATAAACTAAATCTTACATCTTCTTTTATAGAGAAATGCAATCAGCCAAAATATCCCCCGCCATTCACATCAAGCATTAATCCGGTAACAAAGCCGGCTTCATCAGATGCAAGATAGCATACCGCTGCAGCTACTTCTATAGGTTTACCTAATCTGTTCAGTAAAAGATATTGCAGTATACTCTGAAGTTGTTCTTCAGTAAACCCTTTTAAAATTTCTGTTTCTGTTGCTCCCGGACAAACAGCATTAACAGTTATATTATACGGAGCTAAATGTCTTGCCATTCCACGAGTTAAAGCAACTACACCACCTTTAGCGGCAGTATAACTCATCGGGCTCTCAAAACCGCCGTTCCTGCCGGAAACTGAAGATATATTAATAATTCTGCCGTTCTTGCTTTCCTTGATATACGGTAAAGCCCCTTGAGAAACAAAGAAAGTACCGGATAAATTTACCTCAAGTACTCTATCCCATTCTTTCTCCTTATCCATTTCTTCAATAGACATACTACCTAATATTCCTGCATTATTAACTAAGATATCAATTCCTCCGTACTTTGAATTAATGGATTCCATTACGGATTTTATGTCGGAAACATTGGTAACATCCAGTTCCATAAAATCCAAATTATATTCTTTATTTTCGGCGGCAGATTTCTCAAGTTGATTCACGTCTACATCAGTTGCAATAACTTTTGCTCCCAACTTAGATAGCTCAATGGCAATAGTTAAACCCAATCCTCTGGCTGCCCCCGTTACAACTGCTATTTTATTAGTTAAAGAAAACATTTTTACCTCCTGAAATTTTGTTGACATATTGCTATTTTTATCTGAAATCGGTTTTTATTTTATCCTAAAACTCACCTTTATGTCAATTTATTTTTGTGCGTTTTACACAAAAGCTTTAAGACTTTATCTGCTACCATTCACGTCAATTTATATTTTTATGTGGTATTCGCTTGAATAAGCATTTTTTGTCGAGCCGGCAGCTATAATTTTTTAAAATTTCTACGTAGCTATTAAACTTATCCCATATAAATGTTTAATTTATGCCGCCGTGAATAGTAACCTTTACCCTTTAAATTTATCTTTTATCTTTTAAATGGGCGAGTTGTAAAATGAAATGAAATTTAAAAGGCTCGCAACAATTCTGTACAATGTTATTGGAAAAATACGAACAAAGGAGAATCGTTTTGAGCCAAATACATTGTATCAGGAAAAGGAAACCAG
>DUPV01000041.1 GCA_012838135.1 Clostridiaceae bacterium
GAGTATTGGCTAATAAAGAAGAAGGCGAAACAATCTTGGATTTTGTGGGACCTCTAGGAATTCCTTCAGCACTAGAAGGTTACAAGAAAGCTTGTGTTATCGGTGGTGGTGTAGGAACTGCTATAGCATATCCATCAGCTGTTGAACTTTATAATCTCGGAACAGAAGTTGATGTAATTGTCGGCTTCAGAAATAAAGATATTGTTATTCTGGAAGATGATTTTGCAGCTGCATCTCACAATCTGTATTTGATGACCGATGACGGTTCGTACGGCGAACATGGCTTTGTTACTAAAAAACTGGAAGAATTGCTTGAGGCAGGAGTTGACTATGATCTTGTCGTAGCAATCGGTCCGGTTCCGATGATGAAAGCTGTTGTTAATCTGACCAAACCCAAAGGTATCAAAACCTTAGTTTCACTTAATCCGATAATGGTTGACGGTACGGGAATGTGCGGATGTTGCCGTGTTGTGATTGACGGAGAATTAAAATTTGCTTGTGTAGACGGTCCGGAATTTGACGGATTCCAAGTTGACTTTGATGATTTAGCGAGAAGAAATCGCTCTTATATTGAGCAAGAACAAGAATTAGATCATCAATGTCGTGCTGAACTGGCAATGAAAAATAATAATTAATTAAATTAACTGTCGTAAAACAACGGAATACATCATTTAAACATTAAATATTAGATATAGATTAAGGAGTAGATATAATGGCAAAACGTAATATGAGTCCGGTCAAAGTTGATATGCCAGCTCAAGATCCAAAAGTAAGAGCCAAAAACTTTGAAGAGGTTACACACGGATATACCGCTGAAATGGCTAAAGAAGAGGCTGCACGTTGCTTGCAGTGTAAACATAAACCATGTGTTAATGGATGTCCGGTAAATGTACAAATACCGGAATTTATTCAATTGATTACTGAAGATGATTTTGAAGGTGCTTATCAAAAAATAATAGAAACCAATGTTCTACCTGCTATCTGCGGCAGAGTTTGCCCGCAAGAAAGTCAATGTGAAGCTCTGTGTGTACGCGGTATTAAACATGAGCCGGTTGCAATTGGTCGTTTAGAGCGTTTCGTTGCTGATTATCATCGTGAAAATGTTGAACCTGAACCGCACAATTATGAACAGAACGGTCATAAAGTAGCGATTATCGGTGCAGGTCCTGCAGGTTTAAGTTGTGCGGGTGACCTCTCTAAATTAGGTTATGACATTACCATTTTTGAATCATTATCAATCGGTGGTGGTGTTTTAGTTTACGGTATTCCTGAATTCCGTTTACCGGAAGAAATTGTTAGAAATGAAATCAAACAACTGGAACTTGACGGTGTGAAATTGGAAGTCAATGTCGTGATCGGTCGAACCATTACGATTGATGAATTGTTTGACGAACATGGCTTTGAAGCTGTATTTATTGCTTCCGGTGCCGGTTTGCCGGTATTCCTAGGTATTCCCGGAGAAAACAGTGTAGGTGTTTACTCAGCTAATGAGTATTTGACACGTTCTAATTTAATGAAAGCATTTGATGACTGCTATGATACCCCGATCAGAAAAAGCAAGAAAGTTGCGGTTGTCGGCGGTGGTAATGTTGCGATGGACGCAGCCCGTACAGCGTTGCGATTAGGTGCAGAAGAAGTTTACATCGTTTATCGTCGTTCATTTGATGAGATGCCGGCTCGTTTAGAAGAAATTCATCACGCTGAAGAAGAAGGTGTAATCTTCAAAAACTTAAATAATCCTTCAGCAATTAAAGCAGATGAAAATGGTGAAGTTGTTGCTATGACTTGTATCCAAATGGAATTAGGCGAACCGGATGATTCCGGCAGACGTCGTCCAATTGCAATTGAAGGTTCTGAATATGATATCGAGGTTGATACAGTCATTATGTCAATCGGTACAAATCCCAATCCGTTAATTAAATCTACTACTGAAGGTTTAGAGACAACCTCCTGGGGCGGAATTGTTGTTGATGATAATGGAGCAACATCACGTGAAGGAATTTTTGCCGGCGGTGATGCTGTTACCGGTGCAGCTACCGTTATTTCAGCTGCCGGTGCAGGTAAAGTTGCAGCAGCATCCATTGATGAATACATCAAAAGCAAAAATGCATAATATTCAGGCGTTGTTTCAACAAAAATAATTTTATCGTTGGACAATCAAATGATTAACTTATAAATTTGGAACTTGTTATTTAAGCTTATTAAGAAGTTCTGATTAAAAAATAAAAAGCCTTGAACCTTAACGGAACAAGGCTTTATATTTATGGTGATCCATCTGGGGATCGAACCCAGGACCCCTTGATTAAGAGTCAAGTGCTCTGCCAGCTGAGCTAATGGATCATAAAGCCTATAAATTATATCAAAATAAAAATAAAAATTAAACCGATAAAGGAAAAAAACTTTGGCGAATGTAATTGCAATTTAAACTGAAATTGAATTACAGTTTATAGTTCAAAAAAATTTACAGATTTTATCAAATAATTGCTCTGAAAACCATATTCGGCTATAATTTAACTTTGAGAAATATTGAATTTAATTCGACATTTCTCGTTTTTATTTTGCTTTAAGTTTACTTTAAACAAAATAAAACATGGTATGAATTTTATTTGTTTTCAAAGCAAATAACACAATGGGGAGGACGTAATGGAAGGTTTTTTCAAACTAAAGGCAAACAAAACTAATGTTTCCACAGAGGTAATGGCTGGTATTACGACATTCTTTGCAATGTCCTATATCTTAATAGTTAATCCGAACATGTTAAGTGAAACAGGTATGCCGAAAGGAGCAGTCTATTTAGCTACGATTTTAGCTTCAGCAATCGGCACTTTGGTAATGGGTTTATTTGCAAATGTACCATATGCTGTTGCACCGGGAATGGGCTTAAATGCATTTTTCACATTTACTGTTGTTTTTGCTTATGGCTATTCATGGCAGCAAGCTTTGGCAATGGTATTTATTTGCGGAGTAATAAATATACTAATAACGATTACCAATGTACGAAAGATGATTATCAGGGCAATACCGGAAAGTTTGCAACATGCGATCGGCGGCGGTATCGGTATATTTATCGGATATTTAGGTTTGATTAATTCCGGTATAATTCATAATAGTCCTGCATCGGAAGCGGGTTCTATTCAATTATTACCGACTTTAACCAATTTTAAAAATAGTGCGGTCTTAGTTGCTTTAATCGGTTTAGTTATTACAATTATTCTCTTGGTTTTAAAAGTAAAAGGCGCTATTTTAATCAGTATTATTTTAACGACAATTATAGGTATCCCTTTCGGAGTTACTTCGTTGGATGCTCAATCTTCAATTTCGTTTGGTGAAGCAGTCGGTGAGTTGAAGACGACATTTTTGGCGGCATTCGGCCCGGAAGGTCTTCAATCATTATTCAATCAGGGAGCGGATAAAACAATTCTGGCAATTATTACAATATTCACTTTCAGCTTATCTGATACTTTTGATACCATAGGTACATTTATCGGAACCGGCAGAGCTTCCGGAATATTCACTGCAGAAGAAGAAAAACGCATGTATGAACAGGCGGGTTTTTCAACTCGTTTAGACAAAGCTTTATTTGCTGATTCAATAGCAACATCAATCGGTGCTGCTCTCGGAACATCAAACACAACAACATATGTCGAATCTACTGCAGGTATCGGAGCAGGCGGACGTACAGGATTGACTTCGGTTGTAGTTGCAATTCTGTTTTTGATAACTTCATTCTTTGCACCATTGGCAAGCATTGTACCGGCCGCAGCAACTGCACCGGCTTTAATTGTTGTTGGTGTTATGATGCTTTCAAGTTTTGCAAGTATTAAATGGGAAGATCTGAACGAGGCGATTCCGGCATTCTTTGCAGCAATATTCATGGGCTTCAGTTATTCAATATCATATGGTATTGCTTTCGGATTCATCGCATATATTATTGTAAAAATAGCCCAACGAAAATTCAAAGAATTACATCCGGTGTTAATTGTTTCTGCCTTGCTCTTTGTAGCTAATTTTTTGATTTTAGCTCTCGGTTAAAGTTATAACGTATCCGAAGAGTTATAGTTTGTGGTAGATGTATTCTGAGCTGCGATATTCAAGAAATATGATATAATGTAAGCACATAATTCGAAATTAATTATGAATGTGATTTGGAGGTTTCATATAATGCTAAAAGGTAATTTAATCTTTGGTCAATCAGGTGGTCCGACTTCAGTTATTAATTGCAGTGCAGCAGGTGTTTTCATCGAAGCTCTGGAGAATAATGATCGTATTGAAAAGGTATATGGTGCTCATCATGGAATATTAGGTGTTTTACATGAAGATTTTTTTGATATGGGTCAGGAAGATAGAGAAGAACTCTTATTATTGAAACAAACTCCGGCTTCAGTTTTAGGATCATGTCGCTATAAATTAGCGGATCCCGATGTTGATGATACAGATTATCAAAGAATTTTAGAAGTTTTCAAAAAATATAATATCCGCTTTTTCTTTTATAATGGCGGAAATGATTCGATGGATACATGCAATAAAATTTCCAAATTTTTGCAAGAGAAAAATTATGAATGTCGGGTAATAGGTGTGCCAAAAACAATTGATAATGACCTGTTCGGAACTGATTTCTGTCCGGGTTTCCCGTCAGCAGCACGCTACATTGCTACTACGGTAATGGAAGTTTATTGCGATTCAGTAGTCTATCCTACAGGTCAAATTACGTTAATAGAAATAATGGGACGTAATGCCGGTTGGTTGACTGCAGCTTCGGCAATTGCTGCTAAAAAAGGCTATGGTCCTGATTTGATTTATTTGCCGGAAGTTGAATTTGATTTAGATCAACTTACTGCCGATGTTAAGCGTATTTTTGAGGAAAAAGGCAAAGTGCTGGTCTGTTTCTCCGAAGGTGTACAGACCAAGGATGGTAAATACATTCCTGAATTGGTCGGAGAAGTAAAAATTGATGCATTCGGCCATAAACAAATGGGTGGTGCAGCAGCAGTCCTTAAAGAACATATTGAAAACAACATCAACACTAAAGTTCGTGGAATTGAATTATCGCTGATGCAAAGATGCGGAGCTCATTTAGCTTCGGAAGTAGATGTCGAAAGAACATTTGAAGCAGGAAGAGAAGCTGTCCGTGCAGCATTAAATGATGAAACTGACATCATGATCGGTTTTGAACGTGTAGCGAATGATCCTTTGAAAATTGAATTGACTCATTTTCCGTTGGCAAAAGTTGCCAATACTGAGCAGAAAGTTCCGCGTGAATGGATCAATGAAGCCGGCAATTTTGTTAATGATGAATTTGTTGATTATTGCTTACCATTGATTCAAGGTGAACCGGAAAGAATCAAGGAAGATTCATTACCGAGATTTGCCAAATTAAAATTTGTTCAAGCAGGCAAAAAATAAACATGACTGTTTAATTGAAAATAATGAAAAAGCCGAGTGTTTTATCTCGGTTTTTTCTTTTAAACACAAATATATAAATTTCTTATTGTATTGAGGTTTGCTGTTATACATATGTTAGAATTAAATTTAACAGCCAAACTCCTGAATCTGAGTAAGAAACGACAGGTGCTGCAATAGATATGTTAGAATTAAACTTAACAACAAAACGGCTAAAAATAAAAAGATTTTGTAAAAATGATATAGATCAAGTTTATAATTTGTTTCAAAATCAAGAAGTATTATATTATTATTTACCTGACCAAATAGAAACGATTACGAAAACTGATTTGGCTGATTTTTTGTCAGATTGGGATGATGATACGAGCAGCTTTCTTTTTTCCTGTTTCTTAAACGATGAAATAGTTGCGATTTTTTCTTTGGAAGATTTTTCACTGAAACAAAGTCGCACTGAATGTGGAATTGCACTTGTTGAACAGAAATTTTACGGTAAAGGCTATGCAACTGAAATTGTTGCAGCAATGCTGGAATTCTTGTTTAACAAAATAAATTTGAATAGGATATATATTCGATACATTGAAGGTAATGTTCGTTCATATAAACTTTTTAACAAGCTTGGGTTTAAATATGAAGGTTGTTTAAGAAAACACATCAAGCGTAATCATCGGTATTTAGATATGAACTATATGGGATTGTTAAAATCCGAATATTTAGCAATGAAAAATGTTGAAGAACCATAAAGAATGGATTAAGGAAGTCGGAGAATGATTAAATCAATTTTTACTGCTCATTTGAGTGAATACGATAAAAAAGATTTAACTCTCTTGATTAATGACCGATCAATCGGTTCACTTTCCCCTGAAAACAAAACGAATTTTGTACTTACTTCAAGTCGCGATGTTCACATGATCAGCGGATTTTCAAATCAATCAACCTATTATGATCCGCGTTTTAACAGTGATCGTATTTATCTCTGGAATCAGGCATTTAAAGAAATGCAGTCTCAGGGCTTAAAAGCTTTCCCGAATTTTATTGATGATCATCATATATATTCTGAATACCTTTATCTGTTTTCATCTGAGATATTTATCGGTTGGCAGGACCGAAAAAACGGACTATATTTATTTCGCAATGGTAAATTATTTCGTTTGCAACCGACAATACTGCCGCCGAATGTTTTTGATCCGGATTGGATGCAGCATACTGATTTTTATTCATTTGTCCCGAAAACTTCGGATATTATATTCAGTATCTCTGAGAAAGTCTTTGAACGTTTAGACGCAACTAAAGCCGAAAAAATTCTTCAAGAGAATGTACAATTGACAATTTCTATGAGTAGTATCTTAAATTTGTTACGAACGTATGATCGAACATTAGATTTAAGCTGGATTGGTTTTGAATTTGAACGAATAGAGAAGAATTTGTTTACCCGAGACATAGAAGGTGATTTGTCTTATGTTGACGGACAGAGCAGACTCAGTCAGGGAAAACGAGATTTTACACGCTTGATTAACAGTTCCAGGGTGTCCAGAGTCAAAGACGGACAACGTTTAATTCCTGCACCCAGACTTACGGGAAGTCGTTCAGACAAATCGGCTCGAGTAAATTCACGTTTAAACAGAACCAAACAGACAAAGCATAATCATTTGAATTTGGAAGATACCCGATCCTTAGCAAGATCTGCCAAAACAAGCCGTCAATTTGCTCTTGAAGAAGATAGACTTACCAGACAAAAAAACCTGAAAAAATTGGAGAGTCAAAGACCTCACAGCGATATAATGTGGGATAATGTACGTTCATTCAGTTTTGAACCGATCATTAACAATCTGAAATCAGCAGTAAAAAATTTTTTTTCTCTGATACCGCATAAACCGGTTCTCTCAAAATTCCTTGCGACATCAATCGTTTTGGTAATAATTGTATTATTTACTTTAATCGGGAGTGCAATCGGCTCAAAATCGAAAAATGTTACCGTTGATTCACCAACCGAAACAACACCATTCATTACACGAAAAATAGGGCGAAATGAAGAAGTAGTACCGCCGGAATCGACTTCATTAGAGGTAGATTTAACAGTTAAAGCCAACAACTTGCAGGTCAGACAAGCACCTCGTTCAGATGCTCCGATTGTTGCCTTCTTACAGAGAGGAGCCAAGGTCACACAACTATCTGAACCAAATAATAATTGGGTGTTTATTCGCTTAGCTGATGGAAAAACTGTCGGTTACGTGTATGCCAAATCTTTGTTGGATGAATAAAAATACAGGCATACAATGGGAAATTATCATTACCGCTCATATTAAATTGTTTGTTGATTGAGATTTAATAGAATACGGTATAGGCAACCTCATGAATTATGAAGGTAAATGAATTATGAATGCGATTGCTAATTTAATAAATCCATAATACATAATTACTGAAACAATATTATTATATAAATGAAGTAATATGCAATTTAAATGAAGCAATGGTAATTTTTTATTAATATATTAAATTACATAGATATAAGTACATGACAATTTATTAAGGAGAAATATGATTACATTTATTAAAACTGATATGCATACTCATACAATAGCCAGCGGCCATGCATACAGTACGATTTTAGAAAATGTGGCTGCGGCTAAAAAAATAGATTTGGAAGCAATTGCAATTACTGAACATGGACCTACTATGCCGGGTTCAGTCCATCCGATTTATTTCCATAATTATTCCGTTATACCGCGACAAATTGATGAAATCTACGTGTTTTGCGGTGTAGAGCTGAATATTTTAGATTATCAAGGCAATGTAGATCTCTCAAATAATCTGCTAAGCAGATTAGACTTTATAATAGCGAGTATGCATGGTAACATTCTTAATTCCGGTTCAATACAAAATCACACCGAAGCATGGCTGGGTGCGATTAAAAATCCCTATATTGATTGTATCGGACATCCTGGTCGCGGCGATTTTGAATTTGAATTAAGTGAAGTCCTGACTGCTTGTAAACGCAATAATGTCGCAGTTGAAGTTAATGTAAAATCTTTAGAAAAACATATTAATAGGCCGCGTTGTGAAGATATTATTTTAGGATGCAAGACATATGGTGTACCGATTTTTGTCAATTCTGATGCACATTTTGCATCAGATGTCGGTCAATTGCAACTATCAATTGATTTCTTGAATTCTTTGGATTTCCCTGAAGAATTGGTAATTAATCGAGATTTGAAATCACTATTGCCTTGGTTAGCAAAACGCAAGCCTTGGAAATCAGATATTCAAGATTTAGCTAAACAGTTTTCGGATGATGAATAGGATAAATTTAAAATAGAAGATGATTTTACTTCGTTTTCCAATATAGAGAATTGAATAATTGGACAAATGATTTTTATTATTGTATTATGTTTTAGCATTGTTTTCGGGGAGTTAATTTGCGGGTGTAGTTCAACGGCAGAACATCAGCCTTCCAAGCTGAATACGAGGGTTCGATTCCCTTCACCCGCTCCATTTATAGCTCCTCATTTCAATTACGGGTCTATAGCTCAGCTGGATAGAGCAACAGCCTTCTAAGCTGTGGGTCGCAGGTTCGAGTCCTGCTAGGCTCACCACTAATCAAACCCTTGATACGACAACGTTTCAAGGGTTTTTATTTTTCAGAATGAGTGTTTGATTTATCATTTTTGTGGTGAATTTGCGGTAAACAAATAAAATCTATATTATGTTTTCTGTTAATAATCTAACTTCATCTGGCATATCATCAGTTAGTTCAACATAGTATTTCAGAGTCTTTGAAACGTTAGCGTGACCGAGAATTGATTTCAACACCGTATGATTCATGTTTTGTTATGCCATTTAGAGAAACGAAATATTTTAAAAATATCAAATAAATGTGGTTGGAATGCGGATAGATTTGATGCCCACGTTTCAACTTAAAACTCTGTAACTCCATTGAGGATTTTTTCTCTTATATCTTTGTTTATTTATATACATGGCCCTGTCAGCATGTTTTACATAGTCTTCGACTGTCTCATTATCAGGATTATTCGGGTCATAAAATGATACACCGAATGACATTACAACAGGAATATGTTCTGAAACACCTTCAACATAAACCTCTTTTGATTCAATCTTAGACAGTTTTTCATAATCAATGTAATCTTCAGATATTATAACAAACTCATCTCCGCCTATTCTAAACATATCACTGCCTATAAAATTATTTTTTAAGTATTCGGCAACAGCTTTAATTGCTTTATCACCATATCCATGCCCTAACTTATCATTTATAAATTTTAAATTATTTAAATCAACAAACATTATTACACATTTTTGATTAGATTTATTCAAATCAAACAATTTACGCTCATAAGAGTATCTACTGCCTAATTTTGTAAGGTTATCAGTCCTCAATGCTTCATCCATAAATGCTAAATGGATTTTTTCTTTTTCAATATTTTCA
>DUPV01000042.1 GCA_012838135.1 Clostridiaceae bacterium
AAATGCTTTGTTTCAGATCCCCGACCATAAAGACTCGCGGACATTCAATTCTGGAAATCAAAGTTTCCTGAATCGGGTTGGTATCCTGATACTCATCCAAATAGATTTCCTGATATTTCTCATGAAGTACTTTGGCAATTTCCGGTTGATCCAATAGCTTCAAAGCATAATGCTCATAATCATTGAAATCTATTTGATTATGTTTGATTTTAATTTGTTGAAAACGACGTTCTACCAGAATAACCGTCTCAAAAAACCGTGCCAAAGTTCGGAGCATCGATTGAAGATCCTGCTCAATTTCATGCGTACTGCGAATAAAGTAAGGTTTGACTTTTTCAAGTTGATTACGCTTGGCTATGGCAGAATTATGTTTAAAATCCGGATGGATCATTGCCATGATCGGCAAAACTTTCGGCTCATAATTCTCGATAAAATCCATTTTCGCCAGGGCTTCCGGTGTGCAGGAATTATTGGCGCGCAGACTGATATAATCTCCTAATAACTTGCCTTGCTCATGAATTTGATTCCATTTCTCTGTAGCGGAAGATTTTGCAGCAAGGATTTGCTTGATTTCACGCACAACCTTCAATTCAAGATTCAAGCGTTCCTCAATCTGAAAATGCTCTTTGGTTCGAGTCTTTTTGCTCAAAACAATGCGTAAATGTTCACTGTTCAAGGCATAATTCAAACCCTCAATTGCCGGATTGATCAACGCTTCAATTTGTACTAAAGCTTCGTTGACTACCGGATGTCTGTTAAAATCCTCTGCCTGTGCTTTAAAATCTTTCAGTGCTTGTTGAATTACAGTTTCAAAATATGCCATACTGCGCAATTGAGCTAATGATCTTGCCAATTGATCACGCACCGGTTGATCGGTTAAAGAATCGGTTATCATCAAAACTAATTGATCAAAATCCCGCAACCATTCTTCTTGCGTAATCGGATCTTCCAGTAAATTAAACAACTCGATTTCGCTTTGCAGAGCGGGTATTTCTCGCGAGACAAAAGATGTGCTGACATCTTCTTGGCTTGTTTCATTATTGGGTTTTAATTCATCATTTTCGTCATTATTGAAGTCTTTATTAGTAAGGCTTTTTAATTTAGCTTGACTGTCTGCTGCATTAACTTTTAAATTATTTGGGGATATTTTTGAATTTGAATCTGCATTGTCTGAATTATTGAGCTCAGAAATTTTCTGATATATTTCCGTCAATATTTCATCAATCGCTTGATTGAGATAAATATCCCGGTACGTTTGCGATATGGTGGTAAAGCCCGGCTGCAAAATGAGCTGACCGTTTTGATCTGTTAAATATGCACCATATTCTTTAATCAAATTAAGACAAAAAGCATGAATCGTGGAAATTTGTGCCAAAGGAAAACGTTGTTTTAGTTCTCTGAGATATTTTAGCGTTGTCGGATCAGTTGCTTGTTGCATTTCTGCCGCAATTTTTTCATCAATTTTCCGGCGCATTTGAGTCGCAGCTTTATCGGTAAAAGTAGCAACCAGAATATTTTCCGGCTCAACCTTTTTTGCCATAACCCGACGGAATATTCTTTCAATCAAAACTGCTGTTTTACCCGAACCGGCAGCAGCCGAAACCAATAACGGTTTTGGTTGATCATATTCTATAGCTTGTAATTGTTCTTCTGTCCAATTAACACTCATGTCTTTTCCTTATTTACAAATATTCAGCACGTTTCTCAATCAATCTTTGATCATAGCGGCACATTTCTTTATAAGCACAATAATCACAAGGCAAACTATCTTTGCTAACCGTTTTGGGAATCGGCGAAATCTGTCCTTGATAGATTTTTTTAACAGCTGATTTTGCATGTTGCAAAACCTGTTCACCAATTTCATTCAATTCATTCTTATCTGATGTTTGAATTTCCTGAATCGGATTATTACTGTTCAGTCTTTGAATCAAATCTTGTTGCGGCGGATAAAACAAGTGTTTTGCATTAATACTGTCCTTGGGTTTATTGTTGAAATTTAAATAGGCAATTCGGTCTGCTGTTTGCTCAGGATGATTAATTTGCCATATTATTTGGTAAAGACCCAATTGAAGATCCAGTCCTGCAAGAATCCGTTCCGGCTCCATTTTTTTACCGCCGGTTTTATAGTCATACAAACGATACTGTCCGGAATTATTGAGATCGACTCGGTCTATTACACCACGTAAATAAACTTTCGAATCTGCTGCATAAAGTTCTAATTCTTGAAAAGCACTTAATTGTTTGCGAGTTTGATAAACATTTGAATCTTCGCGAATTTGAGCAGGGCTTGATTGCTCACGAGCTTGATAAATAATTGATTGTTTGTGAGGCGGGAATGTCCATTCAAAAAATTGCGGAAAGAATCCGTCCGGAGCAATAATTGTAGCATTGTACCAAAGTGCCGCCCGAACATGCCGTTTGATTCTCCGACCTTGAGCTGCAACAATTGCCCCGTCTTGATAAGTCGTAACTCCTGTTGCTTTTACACTTTTATGATATAGATCATCATAAAAAGAATCTGTTTTGATCAGGTCAAGCCATTTTTTAAATTCTTCATTTTTGGTTACAGAATCCGGCATTGCCTTCAATTTTTCTTGCAAATTACGTAAAGCTATTTCCATCATTGAGTGGATTAAAGTTCCCCGATCACGCGGATCTGCGTCCCACAGCGGTCTTTCCTGCAGTGCCAGAGTATAATCTGCAAAATATTGATAGGGGCAAGCTTGAAAACTTTCCAATCCGCTGGCAGCGAAATAATTATTTTCAGCAAAAACTTGCTTGAGTAATTCCTGATCCAAAGTCAGATAAGGCTTGATCAAATCTAAAGGATCAGTTGTTAAATCTGTGAATGAAATTTGTTCCGAATCTTCATGTTTAATTAGGGTCAAAGCTTTTTGCCAAAAAATACTTGCTGCAGGCAATCGTAAATCAGATTTTTGTTCAGCAATAATTTCTGTCTTTTGCAACGTGTTTTGTAAATCTGTATTCTTTACTCTTTGCTTAGCTAATAAATATCGCTTAGTTCTGGCTACAGTTAACCAGCGCTGATCCGGTTCTGTCGGATCGCCCAGAATTATTGAATTCAAATTAATTCGTTCTGCCAATTCAGATTTATTCTCAGACTTGGGATAGCGTGTCGTCTTTATATTGTCTGTCGATTCAAAATTATTTTCTCGTTCAAAACGATTCACCAATTCATTCTGTAAGAGAACAAAAATTGCCGGCCATTTTGCCTCATCCAAATCCGGAACTGAAAGATAAAGCCGATCCTGTGCCGCAGTCAGATTTAAAATTGAGGTGACTTGATTGGATAGGATCTTGTTTTTCTTATAATCCGGCAGCTTTTTTTCACTATTTAATTCAATCCAGTTGATTTCTGTTTGATGTAAAAATCCTTCCGCTACATTTATTTGCGGAAATGTTGCACGGGTTGCTCCGGTAATAAACAATACTTTACAGTCATAGTACATCATTTCACGTGGACTGCCGACTCTTATCCGATCGAGCCCCACCGGAATTGAGCTCGGAATTTGTCCCGCCAGAGTACCGAGAATTACTTCCTTAAAACCCTTTTGACTAATATGGCTCTCACCCAAAAGCGTCAGACTCTCTTCAAGCAATTGAATAATTAATTCCCAGGATCTGGCAAGCGACAGCGAAACATCCTCTTCACCGGAATTGCGCAATTGATCGATCATCTGCTGCAATTTATCTGTCAAGAAATCTTGGCCAAGCCAAGCTAAAAGATGTTTGGATTTTTCAGCACCTCGTCTTATACTCCGCATTTCTTTTAATGCAGCAAAGACCGGATCAAGATATTTTTGCTTAAAAGATAATGCCCATTCTTTTTGATCAGCTTTGATCACATCATAATACTTTGCATTTTGAATTTTGCGGGCATTATTCAGCCCGAATTCCAAACAAAGATTTTCAAATTGATCAATTTCATCTTCCGTCGGTTCTGCTAAACCCGATCTCAGAAATACCAATAAATCATTTAGATTGAAATCATTGGTTGATAATTCAAAAAATCCCGCCAGATACCGAAAAAGTGCAGTTTGACGCAGAGGTATCCGTTCTGACAAAAAAGTATCCAGACCAAATTCACGAAAGACTGACTTTTCAAGACTCAAATCTTTAATATCATCACAAATCATAATTCCGATATCTTTTTTGCGATAATTGTTTTCCGTCAAAAGTCGTTTAATTTCACCGGCGATGAATGCCCATTCCTGTCTTTTATCTTCGGCAGCAATTAAAGTAAACTGATCATATTCGGAAATTTTGTCTTCCGATTCAGACAAACGTTCATTCTCATTTTCAGTTAAAGCAATTTCAGTGGGATTAGATTGCAATTCGTGGTTTTCAACATCAGACAGTAAATCCTTATTTTCTTCGTCAAGTTTTAACATTCCCGTCAAAAAAGAATTTTGCAAAGCTTTGCGTGCCGGTGTGTTTTTTTCTTCCAAGGCCAGTAATTGTGCTTCTGGCAACATCTTGCGCAACTGAAGAAAAGACTGATAGCCCGGCTCGAACAATTCCCGTCTGATTGAATCAATTGAATCAGGAGAATTAACTGAACTCAAATCTGTACAAATCGTGATTTTTAATTCTTTTACACGTTCTGCCAATAATTGAATAATTTTCAATTCTTGCTGGTTAAAAGTCCTGATATCCGCAAAACCGGTAATCCAAATTCTGGTATTGCTCAAAAAATCCAATTCCGATTGCCACTTTTCATCTTGCAAGAGTTCTGCCAAACGATCCAGGTTATCGTCCTGATCAATCAATTCCAGTTCCGCCATCTTAGTCTGATAAAGGTTCTGTAAAGCAGCAAAATCTGCCAATTTATCCTTTGTTAAAGACGGCGGAGCCAATTCTGCTAAATGAGATAAAGTAGAATTATCGAAATCAAAACGCTTGAAATCACTCAAGACAGTTTCTAATTCAGAAGAATAGCCGGGCATTCCGGCAAAACGTTGAAAGCGTTTGAATTTTGCAGAATTATCATGAATCAAGCGTTGGATGATCAAAGATTTACCTACACGGGAAATTGTTTCAATTGCCAAACCGCCGGCAATCGAAAATATTCGATGCGCCAGGCGGTTAAACGATAAAACCTCCGCCAACATCAAACCGTCAACATCATAATTTTCTAAATATCTTCTTTCAAGATCGGCTTTCAACGCCTCCGGCACAATTAAAAAAGCTCTTTCATTAAGCCTGGAAATCATGCCTTTTGCATGGCTTGCCAAATCAGAAAGGCAATAATCCATTAGTTGGATCGGATTTGTCGCGGCAATTAATTCAACTCGATTTTTCAACATCATCTCTTCTTACTAATTTTTAATTTATTATTTGCATCAATTAAAAATCGTGTTTTTAACTTATATGTATACTTTTTTAACTCTTAATTCAAAAAATATATTCAAATTTAGTATTGTCATCTCTAAAATTATATACTGTTTGATAAAGTGATTCATTCTTTCTACCTCTATATTCCAAAATTCTAAAATTAAACTTTGTCAGGATTTGCTGTCAAAACGTAATTTTCTCAAATCCTTCATAAATAATTTTGAAAATTCACGCGGTTTATAAAAAAAATGAATTTCACTTGAACTGGACATTTTATTTTCTTTTTTTAAGTTAATTAATTCCAATGTGCAAATATAGTCTGCTAGTTGAAAAAGACGATATTGTTCCGGATAAATTTTTCTTGTTTCAATATTTAACAAAGTATTAAAAACCGTGTTTAGAATCATTCCCAAATCTGTTTGGCCATTATCATAATACAGTATGATTTTTTCAAATTTTGCAAAATACACGTATTTATTTTGAATAAAACTTCCTAATTCTTTCGCTAATTGCTTAAGCAGAATCTCATAACTATGGTATCTATCTTTATCAAATATAAAAGTGTGATAAATAACAGGAACATTCCGTGCAAAATTTCTCATTGCATGTATTATTTTTCTTCTTCTGTTTATACCCATATTTTTATAATGACTTTCTCTTCGAATAATTGCCCCAGAATGAATACAATGTTCAGGAAGACCCATCACAATCAACTTTTCATCTAATTTTGCTACACTTTTATTTATAGATTCAGCCTGATTATGAAATAATAAAGTG
The DNA here is from genome assembly GCA_012838135.1 of Clostridiaceae bacterium. Lineage (GTDB taxonomy): Bacteria > Bacillota > Clostridia > Saccharofermentanales > DTU023 > UBA5436. The sequence continues at coordinate 6,133 of DUPV01000042.1, forward strand.
AAAATATAATAACGCGACGCTTCACCCGAATAACCAAAATCTCCTGATTCATCTACAAAAATACTCAAACGTTTTTGCATCAAAACTCTCCATGTAAATTTTAAAACTTGCAAATGAAATAAGAGAAAGATAAAAAATAGCGGGAAAAGCTCCCGCTTTCGGTGGACCTAGATCATTACGACCAGCCCCAAATATTAAATTGATTTTAACATAGACAGCTATATTCTGCAAATTTCTCTATGTTAATCGGAGTCGATCGGTTGTTCCGCATTGAGGGTCGGTCCGTCAAATTCAATTTCGCCGGATGCCCAAGTTGATACTTCACTTAAAGCCGGATGGATTGTCATTGTATAATTAACTGCATCGGGAGTTCTCGGATCAAGATATCTTGCTGTGAATTCTTTGCGTTCTCTTGCAGTTTCAGCGGAACCGATATCCGGCTCGAGAATTTTGAATTTATGTTCTCCGGCATTGATCAAGTTTATATACGGTTGAATCAATATCGCTGCTTCCGGACCGACAATCTGGACTCCCAAAATTCGTCTGGTCTTTTGATCGGCAATAACTTTTACAAAATTTTCCGGTTTGCCGTAATCGTAACCCATGGCAAAAGGCTTAATTGTATATTCATAGGCATATTTTCCGGTTGTTATCTGATAGCCCTGATCTTCTGCCATTTTTGTGTTTAAACCGACTGAGGCTACTTGAGGATGAGTATAAACCGCTGACGGAACGACGTCATAACGTGCTCTTCTTCTTGGTGTAATAGCTTCACCTGTGTTATTTCGCTCTCTTTCGAACAAGTTAAAAGCCAATATTTCCGCTTCATAATTAGCTACATGTCTTAATTGAAATTTGCCGTTTGCATCACCGATTGCATACACTCCTTCAACCGAAGTTTCCAGGAATTCATTAGTTCTAATCCAGCCACGATGATCCAGTTCGATTCCGGTATTTGCAATCTGCAAGGTATCGCTATTGCTGGTCAAGCCTGTAGCTAGCAATAAATCTTCGGCTTCGATAACATTTATTTCTCCGGTTGCTCTATGCTCAATTGTAAATTGTTTTACTCCCCCTTTTTCCTCCACTCGTGTCATTTCTGAATTGAGGTAAACTTCAATTCCTGACTTTTTGTATTCTTTCAGCACAACTTCCGTAATATCGGAATCAAAAACCGGTAATAAACGCGGATTATGTTGAACAATTGTGACCTGTGTGCCCAAATGAGCAAAGATATGGGCAAATTCCGTTGCTATCGGGCCGCCGCCTAAAATTACCAAGCTTTTATATGGTTGTTTCGGAAATTTTTCTCCGAAAAAAGTTTCAGAAGTTATATAGTTAATATTTTCCAATCCTTTGATATTATCGGGAATTCTGGTGCGGGCACCACTTGCAATTAAAATCGTATCCGCTGTCAATTCTTCCGAAAGTGTTCCGTCATTTAGTTTAACTCGGACTACTTTTTCCCCGGTAAAAAATCCCGTTCCCTGGTAAACATCTACATTTTCTTCGGCAGAATATGCTTCAAGAACTTGCGAACTATTTTGATTCAAATAATTCCACATTCTCTCACCCATTACTGTCCAATTTAGCTTGAACTCTCCTTCAACCAGACCTTTGTTCTTAAGTCTGGCAAAATCTATTTGATAATCTACAGGATTAACTAGTGTTTTGGTCGGAATACAACCACGATTCAAACATGTTCCGCCAAACTTACCTTTTTCAATGATTGCTACAGTTTTTCCTGCATCTATTGCCGCATCGGTAGTAATATTAGCTGCTCCTGTACCTATTACAAGATAATCATATTTTTTCATGCTATACCTCCTGTTTTCTATATTTGTTCTGTTAACTTAAAAATTGATCTTTCGTTAAAAGAGCCTATATGTTTTTGAAAACAATTTGGCTAATAAATTTTCTTATTTATTATTACACATTTAGCATAATAATCTGCATCAAAGCATGTTCAATGATTATTTTGTATCTTATATTACATTTTTAGTCTTCATAAAATGTTTTTTTCTATGATATTTTTATGACTTAAATCATTGTTCTTAACCTTATACTATTGTGCTTTACCGTACGTTGTATGCTCAGTTTATATTATTGTTCTTTGAAAAAACCTCAGTTTCCAAAAAGGATTACTGAGGTTTCATCTTGATTTTTAACTGCACTCCATCAGACATCAGATGGCTTTGCTATTGAATTTTGGGTCAAGTAAAAGTCTGTTGAACTTAGACTTGCTTAAAATTTGCCTTTAAATTTGGTTGCTTGAATGATCCTGTCTACTGCAATAAACAGAGCTGCCTGACGATATGTGCAATTTTTTTCGGCTTGCATTGCAAGTACTGCCGCAAAAGCCGATTTCATTTTGGCAATTAATCTCGAATTGACTTCTTCCAAAGTCCAGCTGAAATGCTGCAGATTCTGTACCCATTCAAAATATGAGCAAACAACACCGCCCGCATTACAAAGAATATCAGGTAACACTTTGATACCATTTTTGATTAATAAAGCTTCCCCTTCAGCTGAAACAGGAGCATTCGCAGCTTCAATCACAATTTTAGCCTTAACTTGATCTGCATTATCGGCACGGATTTGATTTTGCAGAGCAGCAGGGATCAATATATCACATTCAACCAATAATAATTCATTCATCGGAATTTCTTCCGAGCCTTCTTGTGCCATTAACAAGTCAAAATTCTTTTGATCACCGTTTTCTAAATTAAGAACCGAAACATCAAAGCCGTTTGCGTTATAGATAGCACCTGCCACATTGGACAGAGCAATAATTTTATAACCTTCTTCTGCCAGATATTGAGTACTGATCAAACCGACATTACCTGTGCCTTGAACAACCACTCTTGTTTCTTCCGGAACTAAATTTTGATTTTGAGCAAAAGCGTGAGTTATTGTATAAACACCAAGACCTGTTGCTTCATTTCTACCCAATGAACCACCGGCTGCAACCGGCTTACCGGTAACAATTCCCGGAACTTGAACACCGGCTAATTTACTATATTCATCTTTGAACCAGCCCATGATTTTGGCATTTGTGTTCATGTCCGGAGCAGGAATGTCAATTTCTGCACCAATTATCGGATAGATTTTTTCAGCATATTTTCGAGTCAAACGTTCTAATTCTGTTTCGGATAATTCGCGCGGATCTACTGTGATACCGCCTTTTGCTCCACCATAAGGAATATCCGCGACCGAACATTTCAAGCTCATCAACAAAGCCAGATCACGAACTTCTTCAATTTCTACTTCCGGATGATAGCGTACACCACCTTTATATGGCCCACGTGCACTATTATCTTGAATCCGATAGCCATGAAAAACACGAACACTGCCATCATCCATTGTCACCGGCAAAGATACCGTCAACTCTCTTTCCGGACTTAATAATGAGATATATTCCGCTTCTTCATAACCTAAGTCTTCAGCAATCTCCTTGATAGATTGTAATGTTTCTTGATATTGAGATAATTTGTTTTCGCTCATAATGACCCCCCTCTTCAGCATTAGTTTAATAAAAAATCTGTGGAACTTAGCAATCGATTACTTATAGACAATAAACCGATTCGGAATGTTTAAAGATTTTTCTATTATGCAACATAGTCTAATCTTTGAAACATAATTTAGTCAATATTTTTTTTAAAACAACATAAATTCCCCAAGGCTTATATTATTGAGACCAATCATGTATAATCAATTTATATGCAGATAAAACTGTATTTATTATAAAATATAAAATTTTAAATTTTTTAGTATGGACATTCAAGGAGGTTCTAAATGGTTCAAGAAAGTATTATTATCGATGTGTTTGCACGTGAAATTCTAGATTCTCGTGGTAATCCTACAATTGAGGCAGAAGTTATTACTGATGAAGGTGCTTTTGGTAGAGCAGCTGTTCCTTCAGGTGCATCTACAGGTGCTCATGAAGCCGTTGAATTACGTGATGGCGATGATCGCTATCTGGGCAAAGGCGTAGAAAAAGCCGTTGATAATGTCAATGAAACCATTGCCGACGCTATTATCGGTATGAATGTATTTGCTCAAGCAGAAATTGATAATGCTTTATTAGATTTAGATGGCACAGAAAATAAAGGTAATCTGGGTGCAAACGCAATGTTGGCAGTTTCTTTGGCAGTTGCACAAGCAGCAGCTGACAGTTTAGGTATCGGATTATATCAATATTTAGGCGGTTTATACGGCACAACATTACCGGTTCCGATGTCCAATGTTATCAATGGCGGCAAACATGCTGACAACAGCATCAATTTGCAAGAATTCATGATTATGCCGGTTGGTGCTCCTTCGTTCAAAGAAGGTATCCGCTGGACAACAGAAGTTTTTCATACATTAAAAGACATTCTTAAAAAAGATGGTTATTCAACAGCTGTCGGTGATGAAGGCGGATTTGCTCCTAACTTCGAAAACGACGAACAACCGTTAGAATACTTAGTAAGAGCAATTGAAGCTGCTGGTTATAAACCGGGCGAAGATTTCTACATTGCCTTAGACCCTGCCTGTACAGAATTATATGAAGAAGCTAAAAAGGTAGGTAAGGAAGGTTATTTATTCTGGAAGAACGGCGAATTCAAAACACGTGAAGAAATGGTCGATTTCTGGGTAGAAATGGTAGAAAAATATCCGATTATCTCCATCGAAGACGGTTTAGCAGAAGACGATTGGGAAGGTTGGCAAATCCTAACCGAACGTTTAGGTGACAAAGTTCAATTAGTCGGTGATGACTTATTTGTAACCAATACCAAACGTTTGGCAAAAGGTATTGAATTAGGTGCTTCCAATTCAATTTTAATCAAAGTCAATCAAATCGGTACTTTGACCGAAACTTTAGATGCAATCAAATTGGCTCAAGACCATAATATGACAGCGGTTATCTCACATCGTTCCGGTGAAACCGAAGATGTAACAATCGCCGACATCGCAGTTGCAACCAATGCAGGTCAAATTAAGACCGGTGCTCCTTCTCGTTCCGACCGGGTTGCTAAATACAATCAGCTCTTGAGAATTGAAGAAGAATTAGGCGAAGCTGCAAAATATGCCGGCATAAATGCCTTCACATTCTAATTGAATTTAAACCTAAGTTATTTCCTGGTTGAATTCAAACTCATTTATCATATTTAATGAATTGGGTCATCAACTTTGAGAAACTTGCCAAAAACCATAAAAGATCCTTAATTATCGGAAAGCCGACCCTCAGTTGGGGGCCGGCTTTTTACGTTTCACTTTAGCAGTTCAATAATTATTTTGTTTAAAATATTATTTCTAATAAAACCATCTGCAATATTCAACCTTATTCTAAGCATTAATTTATTAATGTAAGAATGCATTATTCAAAAATCAATCGTTTTTTAATAATTTTTTTAATTCTGTCAGACTGAGATTTTGTTGTTCAGCAATTGCGGCAAGATCAGCATATTCCGGTTTTTCTCTGATTACGCCGTAGCCTTGTGCAATTTTATTTCTGACATTGCCATATGGTGTTTCTAAAGTTTCGAATGAACGGTTCAATACATAGCGCTTAGATATATTTTCGCGAATGCCGATGGTAGATGTGTGCTTAAACATTAATTGGATAAGCTCATCTTTTGAATCTTGATTACAAATCAATGAAATCAAAATACCGGGGCGAGATTTTTTCATGCCAAGCGGAATTGTATAGACATCTAAAGCACCTGCCGAGAAAAAACAATCCATCGCGAAAGAAATTTCTTCAGCCGTCATATCATCAACATTGCAGCTTAAAACATATACTGAATCAGTCGTATCGGTTTTTGCTGCAAAACCGATATCACTATCAGAATCTGCTAAGAGAATTCTGAGGCTATTCAATACGGCAAAATCTTTTTTGCCATGACCATAACCGGTTTTTTTGATTTTTAAAGTCGGCATAGTTTCAAAGCTGCTTGCAAAATACTTCAGCAAAGCTGCACCGGTCGGTGTACATAATTCAGCTTTGATTTCTCCACCGTAGATTGGTACATCTCGCAGAATATTGGCAGTTGCCGGTGCCGGTACAGGCAAAATGCCATGAGCACAACGCACCGAGCCGCTTCCGACATGGATCGGAGATGCGATAATTTTATCAACATCAAGCATTTTGAGCAAAATACAGACTGCGGTAATATCCGCAATTGCATCCATTGTTCCCACTTCATGAAAATGAATATCAGTTACAGGAACACCATGCGATTTGCTCTCAGCTTCTGCAATTATTTTGTAAACATTTATTATGTCGTTTTTTATATCCTGACTCAGACCAAAATCTGAAATAATCTTTTCTATTTCCTGCATACTGCGATGAGCATGATGATGTTCATGATGTTTGTGATGAGCATGGCTATGACCATCGCTATGTCCATTGCAGCTTTCATGGTAATGTCCGTGTTCGCCATCATGCTCATGGTCATGATGATTATGAGAATGCCCGTGTTCATGATCATGATGGCAACAATGCGAATGATGTGTATGTTCATGTTCGTGATCGTGTTCATGATTATGATGTTTAAAGTGATTTACATGATTATTCTCATGTTCACCTTCGATTTCATCATTAACTTTCACGATGAAATTGATTCCGTTAATTCCGCATTTTGAAGCAACTTCCGGAATTATTTCGACACCGGGCAAATTTAGACCATCGAATGTTTCAAGAAATTCTTGTTTCTGTTCGTCTTCAAGTAAATCATATAAAGCTCCGGCAAACATATCACCGGCAGCACCCATACCGCAATCAATGTATAAAATACGCATATTAACTTCCTCTGTTTTCTTTTATGTTTTTATCAGTCACGAATATGAAATGGATTTCAGAGCCAAAATTATAAAGGCTCTATAAACTTTGTTTTCCCATATGATTAATCATATTTGCAAGATATCCTGCACCGAATCCGTTATCGATATTTACAACAGAAACACCACTTGAACAAGAATTTAACATTGATAATAATGCTGTCAAACCAGAAAAAGACGCTCCGTATCCGACGCTGGTCGGAACCGCTATTACCGGACAATCAACCAGGCCGCCAATTACTGAAGCTAAAGCACCTTCCATGCCTGCAACGGCAATAATCACACTTGCGCTCATGATTTCATCCAAATGCGAAAGCAATCGATGCAAACCCGCAACACCGACATCGTAAAGTCGAATTACCTTATTGCCATAAAATTCGGCGGTCAGGGCTGCTTCTTCGGCAACCGGAATGTCACTGGTACCGCCTGTGGCAACAATAATGTTTCCAATACCGGAAAATTTGCCGGTAGACTGTTTTAAATCACCTGCTATTCCCAATTGAGCCTCGGAATAGTATTTTAAACTATAATTTTTGCTGACAACTTCAGCATATTCCGGCTTAAGTCTGGTAATCAAAATCGAATTCTGATCATGATCAAGCATCGTCGCAATGATTCCACAGATTTGTTCCGCAGTTTTGCCTGCGCCGAAGATGACCTCTGCCGCTCCCTGACGTGTACCGCGATGTAAATCAACTTTTGCATATCCAATATCGGCAAAGGGTTCTTTCTTAATTTTCAACAATGCTTCTTCGACCGATATTTCTTGGTTTTTTACTGCATTCAAAATATCTATTATATCTTGATTCATTGATTTCCCTCCGAAATACAATACTCGTAAAAATAATTGCGGAATTGTATTTATAAATCCAAATAGTATATTGGTATAACAATTTAACAGTTAAGGTGTTTATACAATATAAAATATTTATATCAATTACGTGATTCCAGGTCCAACAAAATTTTCGGATAATATTTTTTTAATTCTTTTAAAATTATTTCTCTTTGCTCAAAAAACAAAGCAAATTCATTTGCAGCCAATTGAATTTGGGCAAAATCTCCCAAATGTCTTATTCTGAAATTATTAAACCCCAAATTAAATAAAAAAATCTCAGCTTTTTCAGTAGCTTGTAATTTTTCCTTAGTAATTTTCATTCCCTGAGGTATTCTTGTAGCAAGACATGAATATGCCGGTTTGTTTGCTGTCGGCAGACCCGCTTCTGCCGATAATTTTCTTATGTCAGATTTCGTCAAACCACATTCACGTAAAGGTGATTTGATTTTAAGCTCCGTCAAAGCCCGCATGCCCGGACGTTCAGCAGAATCATCGGATGCATTGGTTCCATCTAATAAAACCGGATAGCCGTCTATTTCAGCCTGATTAATAATTGTTGAAAAAATCATTAATTTACAATAATAGCAACGGTCAGAACCATTGTTAATCACATCGGGATTGATAAAATGATCCAACTCAATAATTTTCATATTTACGTCTAAAAGCTTCGCTACTGATTTCGCATCAGCCAGCTCAAACTGTGGCTGGAAATCAGACTTCACATAATAGGCAATAACATCTTCAGCGTATTGTTTTGCCGCATATAATAAATAGGTTGAATCTACACCGCCGGAAAATGCTAATGCAACTTTTGGATTTTCTTTAAAAAAATCTGACAATTTCATTTATTATGTCTTCTTAATTATTTTGTTATTTATCATACATTAAAACGATCGTATGCAACATAGCAATCTATGCAGAGTTTTTTGCCTTGTTGTATACGGATCCAATTCGAACCGGTTGTTTCACCGCAACCCTCACAGACATATGAATCAAAAAAGCGTGCTTGTTCCGGCAATTCGATTCTGACGTCCATTACATCAAACATCTCTTTCGGTTCCAAGTTTTTGTAATATACCAGAGATTCTTCCCGGGTCATTTCTTGTGGACGCTTTTTCAGCAGCAACCTGACCGATTTGCCATTATTGCGCTTATAGAAAGAAAATGCTTGTTTACCTGCCATATGAAAAAGCAAATTGCCTTTGCCTGCACTGCAACCCAACAGCACTTGAATGGCATCGACTCCGCAAGCATCATTTTCTGAAATACAAACAACTTGTTCGTCTGGTGAAAATTCTAAATCTAATAATTCAATAGCATATAAAGCAGCCTTAAAGCCGATTGTTAAACCGGGACATTCATGTCCGTGAAATTCAACAGCTTTTGTCCATAATTTATTCTGATCCATTTTTTCTCTTTTCTAAATTTTGTTTATTAAAAAGTTAAGACTCTCATAATCAATGCTTTTGTTCTAATTCTGATAATTATTTTCGTTCAAATATTTATATTTGCTCTTTAATTACTATTTGCTTTTTGCTTTTGCCGGTTGATCGGTGCTAGTTGCTTAACGGCACAACTAATTTTGTGTTTTTATAATCTAAAATCTCAACATCTATTCCGTAAACAGCTCCGATCGCATCAGAAGTCAGCGTTTCAATTCCGCCATCTGAATATACATTTTTATCTTTCATTAATAAAAATTTATCACAATAATGAGCTGCCAAATTCAGATCATGAATGACTATAGCTACGCTTATTTGATTCTTTTCAGCGATATTCCTGACAATTTGTAAAACCTCATGTTGATTTTTTAAATCCAAATTGCTGGTTGGTTCATCTAAAAGCAAAACTTTCGGTTGTTGGGCTAAAGCACGTGATAACATGACAATTTGAGCTTCACCGCCGGAAAGTGTAGAAATATTGCGCAAAGCAAATTTCTCCAAGCCCATTTGAGAGATTATATCTGCAACAATTTCCCGATCTTCAACCGTAATATCCCATTTAATATACGGTTTTCGCCCTAATAAAACGGTATCAAACACTGTCATATCAGTTGCTTCAGTTCTTTGCGGAACATAGGCTATATTTTGTGCCAAAATTCTCGTATTCATCTCATATGCATCTTTTTTATCGATATATACCGAGCCTTTTTGAATCGGACAAATTCGATTAATACATTTCAGCAAAGTACTCTTACCGGCTCCATTGTTGCCGAGAATTGCCAAGCATTGTCCTGCCTCAATCATAAAGCTGACTTCTTCTAAAACATTTGTTGCCATGCCTTTATAAGAAAAAGTCACATTTTTAACTTCCAGCATTTTTATCTCCTTTCCTGAATAAAAGGAATAAGAACATCGGTGCTCCCAGAAAAGATGTTAATGCTCCGATCGGTAAAATAACCGGTGCAACAATCGAGCGTCCGAAGATATCAGCAAGGATCAGGAGCAGAGAACCGGCTATTGCCGAGCCGGGTATCAAGTATCTGTAATCGTTGCCTACTAAACGTCGCATGATATGGGGGGCCACCAAACCGACAAAACTGATAATTCCCACAAAGGAAACTGCCACCGCAGATAACAAAGAACAAAAGGTCATACTGATGAGCATAACCGAACGAGTATTCACACCAAGACTTTGCGCTGTATCCGTTCCACTTTCCATCGCATTGTAATTCCAACGATTAAACATGAAGTAAATTAAAGCTATACCTAATGCAATTGCCAAAACCAAAAGTTCTTTCATATTGGCACTGCCTAAATTACCGAAAGTCCAAAAAACAATCGCTCCAAGCTTCGTATCATCGGTGAAATATTGCAAAAGCGTGCTTCCTCCGCCAAAGAGAGAACTCAGAGCAACTCCTGCAAGCACCAGCCCTGCGGGTCCGATATCTCGTTTAATTCGCGAAATTACTATTACAACTAAAGTCGAAATTGATCCGAATACAAAGGCGCAAAGTGTTACGATATATGGATTGTTTATTGTTATTGCCGAAGTTGCATTTGCTGAATTGACAACACCACCGCCGAAAACCACAATTCCTAATGCCGCACCGAATGCCGCACCTTGCGAAACTCCTAAAGTTGATGCTGATGCCAGTTGATTGCGCAATACACATTGCATTACCGCACCTGCCGAAGCCAATGCCGCACCAACCAAAATTGCCGCCACTACACGTGGCAGCCTGATATTCAAAATAGTTGTATTAGATAAGGCATCACCTTTACCGGTAAGAGCTTTAAAAATATCTGAAAATGAAACTTTAATTGAACCCACACTCATTGAATATAGAGCGAAGAAAATCATTAAAACCATTGTCACAAGCACAACTAAGTGCTTGCGACGAATATATTTGTTATATAAATCCAATTGAGCTATTGTTTTCTTTTGCATTAATCTATATCCTTATTTGTTATTCCGGTGTTATTGTTGATAAACTGTTGAAATTTATTCCTCGTACCAACATATTAATTTATTATTCCAGCGTTACTTTGCTGTATCCTGAACCGGCTTCTTCCAATTTTGACAGATAATCAGCGTCACCAAGGAAAAATTCGAAAATCTCACTGGCTTTTTCTTCAAAATTAACATCGGAAAACTCGTCCGGATACAATAATTGACCGGTATAGTATGTGCTGACTATCGGTATCTCAACATTAGACCAATGCCAAGTTGAGTTCGGCCATTGATAAAGCTCTCCGTTTTGAACTGCCTTCAGCTGCTTAAAATAATCAGGATTATCTTTATAATCTGTTCTAACCAGCTCCATGCTGCCGGCATCAAAAAAGATCATATCCGGATCCCATTCCAAAATTTGCTCTTTATCAACCATTACTCCACTGGATCCGGTTTGTCCTGCCAAATTCACCGCAACATCTTTCGCAGACAAAGTTTTGAATACTGAATAATTTGTATAAACTCCATCAATACTATGACTGCCCTTGAATGTTGCTCCTGCTGCCAGAACTGCCGGTTTTGTATCGTCAGGAATATCTTGAGTTCTTGTTTTCAGGTCTTCCAAACTATTATTAATGAAAGAAATTATTTCTTCAGCTCGCTCAGAAACACCGCACACATCACCCAGCATTCTCAGGGCTACTTCATAATCTTCACCGAATAATGTCCCTTGCGGAACCGACACTGTAGGTATTCCGGTTTTGGTTTGAATGTCATCAGCAACATCCGATGTATAAGTGCATAAAATTACATCCGGATCTGCCAAGATGATTTCTTCCGGATAATAGGCTGTTTCGCCCATTGCATCAGTGCCGCAATTCGGCAGGTCTTGCCAAATCTCTTTATTTACATAAGCATATGCATGCATCCGATTATCCGTAATCTCACACTCGCCGATTCCTACCACATTTTTAGCTAAACCGAGATAGGTAATCATGCGCGGTGTATTGCCTAAAGGAACTATCTTTTTTACTTCATCCGGAATTTCAACTTCACGATCGACAGCATCGGTAATCTTACGAGTTGCTTCTTCCGAGTCTTGTGTATCAGGTTTTTCTGCACTTTTGTCACCATCTGCGTTTTTGTTGTTTTCTTCACTTTTTTCTTTATCTTCTGTTTCCTTTGAATCTGCTTTAATCGCCTCTTCTTTTGCATCTTTTTCCGGAGTAGCTTCCTCTTTTTTCGCACAACCGAAACATGCAAAACACAATGTGACTACCAGTAAAAACATTACAAATTTTTTCATAAATTTTCTCTTTCTAAAAGCATGACTTCACAGAATTCTTGAAACAATTATTTATTTAAGATAAAATCCCATTCGTCAACCGATAGCATTACAAATCAGGCTGTATCCAAATATAATCGCATCAAAAACACTGTTTAAGTTCAAATTTTCAGACATTCAAATCTGAACTAAAACTTCATGTTTCAGTAGTAAATAAATAATAAAAAGGGATTGTCTTCGGACAACGATTCTACATTCGTGTAGAAAATATTGTCCCATATTAACATATGACTGCAAATTTCGCAAAACTACTAGCGTATATCACCGATCAATTCTTCCACTACGCCGCTCACTAATTTGCTCATGGTTAAATCAGGTACACCAACCACAATATTGTCACAGTGATTAACCGGAATCAAAATCCTTCTTGCCGGACTCTGTCCGATAGCTAAAGCCATCTTGGGAGTAATTTCACCCAGCATGGAATCAGCAATCACTATTCCGATCGGTCCCACAATATAGTCCGCTTTTTTGCAACAAACTATTACAGCATTTTCGCCTGTCGCTGCCTGATCAGCACCGGCTTTCAACATTGCTGATGTTGCCACACCATTCGTACCTACAGCTGTAATTGTAAGATCAGGCAATGATTGCTTAATCGCTCTCACTACCTCTTTACCTATTCCCCCGCCTTGAGAATCTATTACCAGTACATTCATACAATAAGTTAACTTTCTGTTTTCGCTCTTATGATAATACCCGACCAAACCACTGCTTCTAATTTATTGCTACTCATTTTATAACTCGTCTTCGTTAATTGCAACTAACCTAGCCATATAACCAAACAATCATTCCTATACAAATTATGTAACAAGTGATACATTAAGGATACAATTATAATTTTCGGAACTTAAGTTACAACTCGTAATTCGTTCTTGGTATAGTCTGTAAACAGTTCAGAAAGTTAAAAATATAGAAATCAGAATTGAACTTAATAACAATAAACAGCGAAAATAATTTTGCAATTTATTTAAAACGACAGTATCACATTATCTAGGAGGAAAACTTATGGCAACTTATAAATTAGATGATCTCGCATACGCATATGATGCACTGGTACCGACAATCGATGAAGAAACAATGCATTTACATCATGACAAACACCATCAAGCTTACGTAAATAACTTAAATGCAGCTCTTGAAGGATTAGACATTGAAGATCAATGCATTCGTGAACTATTAACAAATTTAGATCAAGTTCCTGAAGAAAAAAGACAAGCTGTCATCAATAATGGCGGTGGTCACTTAAATCACAAATTATTCTGGGAAAGCATGACTCCGGGTGGCGCAAATGAACCACAAGGTGAATTGGCAGATGAAATTAATAAAGCTTTCGGCAGTTTTGATGAATTCAAGACAGCCTTTGAAGCTAAAGGTGTAGGTCAATTCGGCAGCGGTTGGGCATGGTTGGTTTTGGATAACGGCGAATTAAAAGTAACCAGCACGCCAAATCAAAATAACCCTGTAATGGACGGTGTTATACCACTCTTGGGCAATGATGTTTGGGAACATGCATATTACCTTACCTACAAAAATGCTCGTCCGAACTACCTCAAGGCTTGGTGGGCAGTAGTGAACTGGGATGTAGTAGCAGAACGTTATGCTGCAGCCAAATAATAGATATAGATAAAGTTTATAATACTAAGAACATATTAAATAAAAACCGGTTCAGATTTTGTAAAAAGAACCGGTTTTTATTTTTTTGTTTTTCAATTTTTTTAAACAAATTTAACTATTTGTAAACGATTCTCTTGGTTATTATTACAGTTAAAAGAATTCAATAAGCCTCCATCGAAAATAAATCCCAGTCAAAAGACAAAATCTCACCATTAACTTCGGAAAAGATAAATTGCTCAATTTTTTCTTGCATTTCAATTGCTTCACTTTCTCTCAAAGCAGTAAATGAAGCTCCTAAGACAAAACTTTGCCATTGATCCTGATCAGCAACTTCTCTTACGGACAAATTAAATTTTTTCTCCAGTCTGGCAATCAAACTACGAACTTCTTTGCGTTTTTCTTTCAGCGAATGGATATGTGGATAATATATTTGAGTTTTTATTCCCAGAATAAGCATAATTCATTAATCACTGAGATAATTACCTACGAACTTACCTGCCGGTCTGACAATTCTATTAATGTTGATTTTATCTTCCAGAATGTGTGCCAACCAGCCGATTGCTCTGCTGATAACAAATAACGGAGTAAATAGATCTTCCGGAATATCTAGCATGTCATAAATAAATCCACTGTAGAAGTCAACGTTTTCACAAATATTTCTACCTTTGATTTCTCCGATATAACCACACGCAATTTCGGCAAATCTTTGATAAAATTTGAATTCTGCATTATAACCTTTCATTTTGGCAACATCAGAAGCATGTTGACGTAAAAGCAAACTTCTCGGATCAGAAATTGTGTATACAGCATGTCCCATTCCGTAGACTAAACCCGCATTATCGAAATATTCTTTGTTCAGTAATTTTTTTACAACATCAAGAATTTGATCATAACTTGCTTCTACACCGATATCATCTATAACCGTTTGCATCATGTTGCGACAAGTGATGTTGGCACCACCGTGACGAGGACCTTTCAAAGATCCGACTGCAGCAGCAAAAGATGAATATAAATCCGTTTGCGTAGAAGATACAACAATGCTGGCAAAAGTCGAGTTGTTACCGATACCGTGATCTGCATGAAGAATCATCATTAAATCCAGAATAGATACTTCTTCTTGGGTATAATTACCCTCACCTTTTAAGAGATAAAGGAAACTCTCGGCTAAATCCATATCATGTCTGATCGGATGGATGACCAGGCTTTCATTTCCCAGGAGATGTGCTTTCGCTTTATAGCAATAAATGCAAATTGCCGGTAATTTTGCAATTACTGAAAGTCCTTGTCTTAACGTATTGTCAATACTGGGATCATCCGGATTTTCGTCTTCACCGAACATTAACAGAATAGATCTTTGAATTTTGTTCATGATATTAATCGTGGGTGAACGCAAAATATTACGTGACAAAAATCCGTCAGGCAACATATATTCAGAACGCAAGAAATCTTTGAAAGTTTTGAGTTCCTGATTACTTGGCAAGTAACCATTGAGCAACAGGAAACAGACTTCTTCATAACCGTTATTCTCGCTGTTGGCTACTTTATTATAAAGCGCTTCCAAGGGAAATTCTCTGTAAAAAAGTTCGCCCGGAACATCAACTTTTTTACCATCTTGATCAACTGTGTAACCGACAACATCACAAATGCGGGTTAAACCCACAACTACACCGGTACCATCTTCGTTACGTAAACCTTTTTTGACTTTAAATTCCGAATACAAATGATTTGGTATGGTATTACGATTTTTCGCCTTATGGTATATATTCAAAATTTCTTGTATATTATTCATTGTTCAATAAATCCTTTCTTGATTTATGATGCATAAGTTCCAAAAACTCTGTTATCTTTTAAGGAATCATTATACATTAATGAAATCGTGAAACTTTTGCAACCTTGCATTTTACTTACCGCTATTTTTCACATATTATAATATTATTAAAATTAAAAGAATGTACATTAAGGTGAGGTGAATAATTATAAGTAGTTTAGCATATAAAATAATTGAAAATCATTTGGCAGAACCTACAGAAATGAAAGCCGGGAATACCATTCGGTTAGTTATTGATAATACTCTGACTCAGGATGCCACCGGCACTATGGCTTATTTGCAATTTGAGCAAATGGGTGTCGATAAAGTTAAAACAAAAGCTGTCAGTTATGTCGACCATAACACAATGCAAACCGGATTCATGAACGCCGATGACCATAAATATTTACAATCAGTAGCTAACCGCTATGGTGTATTGTATTCCAAAGCAGGGAACGGTATCTGTCATCAGGTGCAGTTGGAACGTTTTGATAAACCGGGCGAAACCTTGTTGGGATCCGATTCTCACACTCCGACCGGTGGCGGTATGGCAATGATTGCAATCGGTGCCGGCGGTTTGGATGTCGCTTGTGCCATGGCAGGCATTCCTTATACCATGACTTTACCGGAAGTTGTTAACGTAAAACTGACCGGAGAATTAAAATCCGGTGTCAGTGCCAAAGACATTATTCTTAAAGTTTTGGAACTTAAAACAGTTAAAGGCGGCGTAAATAAAATTTTTGAATACAGCGGCGAAGGCATCAAAAGCTTGAGTGTTCCCGAACGCAGTACCATCACCAATATGGGCGCAGAGCTTGGGGCTACAACTTCGATCTTCCCTTCTGATGAAAACACCAGAGAATTTTTGGAAAAACAAGGCCGCGGTGAGGACTATATTCCTCTAGCAGCTGATGAAGATGCTGTATACGACGAAGTTATAGAAATTAACTTATCTGAATTGGAACCTTTATTGGCAGCACCTCATTCACCCGACAATGTGAAAAAAGTTTCCGAAGTTGCCGGAACAAAAATCGACCAAGTATGTATCGGTTCATGTACCAACAGCAGTTACACCGACTTAATGAACGTTGCCAATATTCTTAAAGGTAAAAAAGTTCATCCGGACGTTTCCTTAACAATTTCTTTCGGTTCAAAACAAGTCCTGAACATGTTAGCTCAAAGCGGCGGTTTATCAGATATTATTGCCAGTGGTGCCCGTCTTTTGGAAGCAGCATGCGGACCATGTATCGGCATGGGTCAATCTCCGCCGACCGATGGTGTTTCATTGCGCACTTTCAATCGTAATTTTTACGGTCGCAGCGGAACCTTAAGTGCAGGAGTATATCTGGTTTCTCCGGAAACAGCTGCAATTTCCGCAATTAACGGCTACATCAGTGATGCTACACAAGTAGAATACGAAAAAGCAACATTGCCGAACAGTTTTCTGATTGATGATTCAGGAATTCTGCAACCGGATTGCGATTTTGAAAAACCTTTGATTAAAGGACCGAATATTAAAGATGTTCCGGTCGGAAAACCTTTGACCGCAATTGATAAAAAAGTAATGATCAAAGTTGAAGATAATATTACCACCGATCATATCATTCCGGGCGGTTCAACCGTCTTGCCGTTCAGAAGCAATATCGAGAAAATATCCGAATTCACTTTTTCGCAAATTGATCCGGAATTTGCTTTGCGTTGTTTGGAGAATGATGGCGGTATTATCATCGGCGGCGAGAATTACGGTCAGGGTTCTTCACGCGAACATGCGGCTTTAGCACCGTTATATTTAGGTATCAAGGCTGTAATCACAAAATCCTATGCTCGCATTCATAAACAAAATCTGATTAATTCAGGAATTATACCTTTGGTTTTCGTGAATAATTCAGATTATGATGCGCTTGATCTATTAGATGAATTAGAGATTGTTGACATTGAGAATTTGGCAATTAATAAACAATATACTGTCTTGAATAAAACCAAAAACACTCAATTTAAAGTTGCCCATGACTTGACTGAAGAGCAAATCGAGATTATCAAGAACGGCGGTTTATTAAATACCATCAAAAAGGGTAATGCTTAAATTATTCTTTTTATATATTAAGTACCAATAATCATTTGGCATCTTATTCATCATCTTGAATATTGATAATAAATCTGATCCGCACAGATGATGCAAGAAGTTAAATCAGCATAGTCACATCTGTCTGAAAGACAATTTGTGACTATGCTTAATATAAATTGCAGGAGTATTAGCTATGAAAAGTTATCGTAAAGAATTATGGTTTAACATTCCACAAAGGAGAGGTTTGGTT
This sequence comes from Clostridiaceae bacterium, assembly GCA_012838135.1. Taxonomy (GTDB): domain Bacteria; phylum Bacillota; class Clostridia; order Saccharofermentanales; family DTU023; genus UBA5436. The sequence continues at coordinate 24,267 of DUPV01000042.1, forward strand.
AACATCACACCGGATGTGCAACAAGCAATCAGAGATAGCGGCATTTCTGAAGGTCTTTGCTTAGTGAATGCAATGCATATCACGGCGAGTGTTTTTATTAATGATGACGAATCAGGATTACATCGCGATTATGAACGTTGGTTGGAAAAGCTTGCTCCCGAAAAACCTTATGAACAATACGATCATAACGGTTTTGAAGATAATGCGGATGCCCATCTGAAACGCACCATCATGGGACGCGAAGTCGTGGTTGCAATCACTGACGGCAAATTGGATTTCGGTCCATGGGAACAAATTTTTTATTACGAATTAGACGGTAAACGAAATAAACGTGCTTTGATAAAAATAATCGGCGAATAACTGATACGTTTTTTTATTTTCTTTTCTATCAATAATATTAAAAAAACACTTTTCATTGATAAATTACCGATGGAGGTTAAGAAAAAGCCTAAACACTGCTCTGGTGGTAATAATAGCGTACGTTTAATGATGAGTCGATATTTTTTTTGAGAAATCAAAAATTTGTCTGGAATTTCAGTATGCAAAAGAATTCGGCAAATTATTTTTCAATTGGAAACAACGGTAACTCTTGAAGATAAATAATGTCATTGCGACCGATTGCATCACCCTCAGCTAAAATTGAAGCTTTAACAGCAATATTGCCGCCTGCCTGTTCAATCAATTCTTCGAGCGATTTGAGAGATTCGCCGGTAGAAATAACGTCATCAATTATACCGACTCTTTTGCCTTGAATTAAATATAGATCTTCGCGCGGCAAATACAATTTCTGATGTCCTATTGTAGTAATTGATTCCACATCAACCGACAGCGGATCTTCCATATAAGTCTTTTTACTTTTGCGAGCAACAACATAACGAGATATGTTCAAAATACGTGATAGCTCATGAACCAGCGGTATTCCTTTGGCTTCCGCTGTAATCAAAACGTCAACTTCCGGTATGCGTTCAGCTAACAACTTTGCACAATGGCTTACAGCTTCAACATCTCCCAGAATAATTAAAGCGGCAATGGCTAAATCATCTGAAACTTTTACTATATTCAATTGTCTTTTCAGTCCATGGATATCAATCGGATAATATTTTGGTAATTCTTTCATCGTTAAAACCTCGTCAGAAATTCTGTTCACTAGGGTATTATACTAGGTCTGCTTAATATCCGCACATATTATTTATTATTATGAATTTATTATTAGGGATTGTTTTCAGACTTGTTTTCGAGGTCAACATTTTCAACATTATCCCAGATCACATTACCGCGCGGACTTAGTTCCGGAAAATTCAGATATTCATTAAGAGCATCTTTGAGGTTTTCACCGGTAACATGTTCCAAGAGATCTGCCTGTTCATGCGCTTCATCATATGACATGCCCAGAATTTCCGTTAAAAAATATTCCCACAAGCGATGACAGGAAATAATATTGCGAGCTTTTACCATACCGGATTCAGTAAGACTGATTTTATTCTGTTCGAAATTAATCAAGTTATCTTCACATAGTTTTTTGACCATTTCGCTGACCGAAGCACGCGAAACACCAAGTGTTTTTGCAATAGTTACACTATTCACGAAACCAGCTTGTTTTGTTAAACGATAGATTGCAATAATATAATCTTCTCTACTGGAATTCATAGCATTTCACTCACTTTGAACTGAATTCATAAGCTCTTCTTTTGTCGACATTTATCTTAACAGCTGAATCAAATCTTTTTAGCTTGATATAATCATGTTAGATTTATGTAAAAATATTATATCAAATAATTCAAAATTAAAAACATTGATATTTTGTGAAAAGTTAGATTAATTTATTGTGGTTAAAAAATCTTATATATGCAACACGTTACAACAATGTAACTTTTCACAATATTCTTTAGTCAATGAAATTGCAGATAATGCTGTTTACATACCATAATCTACTTTAATCATGTCGTATCGCAATCTGCCTTTTTCGGTAAGACAGTAAATTTTTCTTTCATGATTGCGTTGGACAAACCCTTGATCAATTAAGCGATTAAGTCTGCGTTCAACAGTTTCCTGATCCCAATACAAATGATCTTTAATTGTGGTAAATCCCAGCTCAAGCTCTGCATCTTGCTGATCTTCGTGATTTCCCAAATGCATAATCAGTAAATCAAGTCGGAATTCTTTGCGATTTTTATGTCTTAAATAAATCGCCGTAATAATACCTTGGCGATTTAAAAGAACCGTCATAAAGGTAGTCAATCCGGTAATTACTGCAATCATCCCCGAAATAGATACATTAAATGCAATGGCTAAATAAAAACCTGAAATTGAGTTGACAGTTGAGAAAACAGTCGATACTAAAAGCATCTTCTTCAGACTTTTTGTCAGCATATAGGCGGACGCCGCTGGACCGACAAACAGAGCAATGACAAGGATTGCTCCGACAGCATCAAAAGCTGCAACCGCTGTAAAAGAGGTTAATGTCATCAATGCATAAAAAAGAAATCCTGAAGAGAATCCGGCTAAGGTTGCAAATTCCGGATCAAAACTACTGACTTTTAATTCTTTCAAAAATACCGAAACAAAAATCAAATTGATCAACAATATTATTAACATATAAAACAATGCTTTCGGCAATTCTACACCGAAAACCGTCATTGTATTTAACGGAATCATGATCACTTGTCCCATTAAGACAATATCTGTATCAAGATGAACATTACGAGCAAATGTACTGATTAAAATAACGGCTAATGAGAAAAACAAAGGAAAAATTATGCCGACAGCATCATCACTTTTAACTAAGCGAGTTTTAGATAATAAACCGATTGCATAAACTGTAAAAACACCGAATATACTTGCTCCGATCAATAAAAGCGGTGAATTCAGATCTTTGGTTACGAAATACGCCAACACAATACCGAGCAATATTGAGTGCGAAAGTGCGTCCGTCAGCATTGATAATTTATTTAGAACCAAAAAACAGCCGAGAATTGAACAAGCAATTCCGGTAATAATCAAGGTCAAGAGCATTTGTTGATTGTAATTCAGAAAATCTGACATTTTAGTCAAAAATAGACTTGGATAAATCATTTAAATATTTTCTCCTTCGCAGCCAATTGGCAAGTAAGCCTTTAGGTGAAATAAACATTGAAATGAAAGCTAAGCCGGACATCACCACAATTATACAAGGTCCGGTTGACATTCCGGCATAAACACTTGAAATATAGGTACCGATAAAAGCCGAAACACTGCCGACAATGGCGGCAATAATTAAGACATGACTGAAACGATTGCTCCATTGTAAAGCCGTGATTCCCGGCACAATTAAAAATGAAGAAATCAAAATCGCACCAACTAATTTCAGCCCTGTAGCAATCACGCTCATTGTAATTAACACCAGCAAAACATACATCAGCGTTGAACTCAGACCGATCGATTTAGCATAAACTTCATCAAAAATAAATATTTTAAATTCTTTATAAAATAGAAAAAGAATTAGTAATGACGGTATTGCAACTATCAGGATCAAATGAACATCAATTGTTCTGATAAAAGCAGCTTGGCCAAAGATATAGTTGCTCAAACCGCCCTGCGGCACTTTGCCATAAACAGGATGCCCTTGAATAAAACTTTTGAGAACCATACCCAGACCGAAAAATGCTGACAGAATTACAGCTAAAACTGCATCAAGATTTAATTTGGAATTTTTATCAATGAACTGAATAATAATAAAAGCCACAGTACCCGAAATGATTGCTCCGATCATTAAAGAAACCGAATCCAAGCTCATACATATCATAAAAGCTATAATAATTCCCGGATAAGATGAATGGCCAATTGCATCTCCGATCAAAGATTGTCCCTTCAAAACCGTTATTGTACCAACCATTCCCGCAACCGTAGCTAAAATCATCGTACCCAAACAAACTACAACAAATGTATAACTACTTAAGATTTCAAAATCTAAACCGATTGCATTGAGCAGATTGGCAAAATTTAAACTGATTATTTTTTCAAAAACAATACTAGACATTTATTTTAAAACCTCCGCCCATATCAGCAGCATCAAGATTTGCCTGGGTTAATGTTTTGGACATTTTGCCCTGAGCAATTATCCTTTTATTGAGAATTACCAAATAATCAAAATAATCAGCTAAAGTATTCAAATCATGATGGATGACAATTGAAGTTTTGCCTTGCTTTTGTGAGTCTTTCAAAAAGTCGATAATAACTTTTTCCGTATTTTTATCAACACCGGCAAGTGGTTCATCCATGAAATAAATTTCTGCGTTTTGCGCAATTGCCCTGGCAATAAAAACCCTTTGTTTCTGACCGCCTGACAATTGCGAAATCTGACGTTTGGCATAATCCTGCATCCCCATTTTATACAATGCATTTTTGGCAATTTCGATATCCTTTTTTCCGGGTCTTTTGATCCAGCCAAGATGGACATAACGTCCCATCAAAACTACATCCAGAGCTGTTGTCGGAAAATCCCAATTTACACTGTTTGACTGGGGAATATATGCAATTTTTTTATGGACTTGTTTAACACTTTTGCCCATGATTTCAACAGTTCCGGACAAAGTTTTTTGCAGGCCGAGAATACCTTTTAATAAAGTTGACTTGCCTGCTCCATTCGGACCGATAATTGCAGTCCTGGTGTTCTCGATAATATTGACATCGTTGTCCCACAATACCGGTTTGTCGTGATAAGCCATCGTCAAATCTTCAACTTTGACAATTATATTCTCTGACATGTTTCCCTCTTTTTCTTGCAAATCTTATTTTCGATTTTTATTTATCTTTTTAATAAATGTCTTTTAGTGTATTTCTTTTTATTCTCTAAACGGGATTTTCCGATTTTAACAGTCTAATTGAAACTGTCATTGACGTATTACTTTAAATTCTCCACAATTAAATCCACATTATGGGTGAACATCTCGATAAAATTATCTCCCGGTTGACCTTCCGGAGCCAAAGAGTCGGAAAACAATTCCTGACCTTCACCGCTGACAACCTTTACATCAAATCCTTGTGCTGCCGCTGCTTCTTTCAGCTTTTCCATACGAGCCGGATCGGTTGTTGTTTCAGCAAAAACGGCTTTTATTTCTTTCTCTACTATAAAATCCACGGTGTTTTGAATATCCTTGTTTGCAACCTCTGAATCGGTACTTACACCTTGAGGTGCCATAACCGGAATGTTGAAAGAACGTGAAAAGTAGTTGAATGCATCATGCGGTGTAATTAAATAACGCGAATCTTCCGGGATCGAATCAAGTTTTTCTTTAGATTCTTCAAACATTACTACTAGCTGATCATTATATTCTTCTGCATTCTTTGCGATTGTATCAGCTGCTTCCGGTAATAATTGACTTAAATAATCTGCAGCATTATTTACACCAAGTTTATATAATTCAAGATCGAACCAAAAGTGAGGATCAATAATTAAATCGCCATCCTGATCCATTGCCCCAACTCGGTCTGCCGGGAAGTCCTTGGCTAAAGCGTGGCCATAATTTTCCAGAACATCTACCATTTTTCCTTCAAAATGCAGTCCGTGATAAATGACCAAATCGGCATCTGTGATCTTTTGTAAATCTTGCGGTTTCGGTTCATATAAATGCGGATCGTCACCGGCAGGAATAATCATATCTATATTTACAAAATCTTCCGCCAGAACTTTTACGATATCTGCAACAAAAGTTGTCGTTCCTGTAATAACAGGCTTATCACTGCCGGTATAAGCTTCAATTGTATTATCTGATTCTGTTTCAGCACCTTCTGTTTCTACATTTTCCGTTTCTGCATCTTCAGTGCCTGCATTCTTGTCTTTTGCTTCTTCTATTTCTACCTCTTCAATCTCCGGATTTTTCGCCTCTGAATCTTCAGAAGTTGTTCCGTCTGAATTTGTTCCACATGAACTGACTAATAATACAAAAGCCATTAATAATGACACCAATAAACTGATTTTTTTCATTCCTTTTTCTCCATTCTTCACTTGTAAAATCAAGCATTTGTTAGTTTATTAATTTCTCTCTTAATTCATTTAACAGCTTTTTACTTAATTCCAAATTTTCACAAAAATTATATACAACATATAAACTCACAAAAATGGTCTTAATTAAAAACTACTTTTGCTAACTTCAAACCAGTTAGGTTCGCCTTACACTATTGTTATTTAACACCGGTTAGGTGTGACTAACAAGTTTGTGAATTAATTTCATACAAACCGCTATATTTTATTGAAATTTTCCGGATATTTTTTAGGTAATTAGTAAAAACAGTTATTAGATATAACTTGAAACTATAAGCGATAACAAAATAGGATGGGTTTTCTGAACTATAATTTAGAAAATAGTTGTTTTGATATAATTTTCAAACTCAATTTTGTCATAGGTATGGATATTATTAAAATATAATTTAGGATATTCTTCTAAACCGAAACGTATTTCCTCTCTATTAGCTTTTGCATTTAAGTGATCCGTTATTAGCTTTAAATTTACAGATTTTGGATTTTTCTCGGAATTATATACAAGAACAAAATCTAATTTTTTTCTCGTATGCGAAATGTTCTTATCAATAATATCGCAAAAAATTAACAGAGAATCTTTTATTTTTTCTTTAACCTCACGTTTTTGATTGTGCATATCGCCATTTTTAAATTCTATAAAAATTGAATTCTCTCCATGAAACAATAACGCATCAACAGATTTTGAGTTATCTTCAGATAGATATAGACTATTAACATACATTCTTTTCACCATATCAAAATTAACGGCTTCAATCTCTAATTCACACATGAATTCATGATTAGTAGTATCTTCCGATATTTTCTTTAGTGACTGTATGTTATCCTTAAAAATTTTATATTGATCAATCATCCTGGTACCTGAAATTCTCTAAATCTTGAAAAGGCCTTGCCAACTTTTTGTAAATTAGATCAATATTATCAGTAACTTCTTCTATTGTTGCATAATTCTCTGTATCGTTAGATGCTAAATAATAATTACATTTCTCGGTTATCCCGTGTATTTCAGAAAAAACTTCAACAGCATTCAAAAAATAAGGGCTATGAGTAGTTATTAAAATATGTAAGCCAAATTCTTTTTGAATTAAAACAATCAGCTCTGCTAATTTCACTTGCCAATCAGGATGCAAATGAATCTCCGGCTCATCCATAATAATTGTTCCGTTTTCTTCTATAGTGCCATTTAGCAATAATGTTTTTAATATCACAAAAGCTTTTAAACCCATTGATAAATTTCTAACATCAATAAACTGATCGGAATCCCCCTTTGAATACCCTGTCATTCCACGACTCCGAACAATTTGTCCTGGACAAACGGAATTTAGCTTCATTATTATTTCATCTAGTTTTTTCTCTGCAACAACTTCATCTATAAAGCCGTGTTTAAAATCGTTAATTGCTAACTTTATCCTAAGATCATCACGATGATTATAAAGTGTTCTACCATGGAAAAAGGGTCTGTTGATCTCATCTAATACGTAAGGGTCATCAATGTAAACTACATCTGTATATAAATTAATGATCTTAGAGATACTATTTACCTTATTATCTGTAATAACACTCTTGTATTCTTTTTGATCTATTTCCAATAATATTGTTCCAGACTTTGAAGTAAAGATATTATTGACTTGCTCGTTAAATTCCGCTTGTAATACTTTAGAAAAAATTGCTCTTGATAATTCCAGTGGAGTTATATCCATGATGGAAATAATCCTGTTATAAACATCGACATAATCAATGTCAGTGAAAGCATCTTGCTCTTCTTCGAAACTACCATCAGAATCAACAGCAATTATATCTTTTAATTTCACATCATTAAATTTCTCTAATCCATTTATATCGATAAAATTCATAATTTCTTCAACAATGTTTTCAAAAATTAATCGAGTTTGATATCTGGAATAATTTAGATCATCGAAAGTTTCGCGAATTGCTTTAAAAATTATTCTTTGAATACTTTCCTTTCGCTCCTTTTTTGTCTTTTGTTGAAAATCATGAAAACTTCTAAAAAATGCATATAAAGCCTTACTAACAGTACTTTTACCGGTGTCATTTTCACCGGCAATGATTGTTACTCCGTTAATCTTAATATCTGTATTTTTTATTTTTCCGATATTTTCTAAATAGAGTCTCATATCCAAACTCCCTGCACAATCCGTATTCCATTTAAAATTAGTATATTAATATTAACATAAACTACTTTGAAACTTGATTTCATTTCTCATGTTTTCTGAAATAATTATGGTAAATACGAATAAAATTTGGAAAATACAAATTTATAAATCAAATCTATCAATTATTCATTATTTGAGTTATTTAACAACAAAACTAATAATGCGTTATAATCTATCTATATGATTTAATCGGGAGAGTGCCATGAATAATACAATTGTCAATTCAAAAAAATTGGGCTATTTCCGAGTTGCAGGTGCCACTCCGGAAATAAAAGTTGCCGATGTTGATTTTAATTTGAAAGAACATTTGCAATTAATAAGATTGGCTGAACAGGAGCAAATCGATCTTCTGGTTTTCCCTGATTTTTCTTTAACTGGTGTTACTTGCCAAGATTTGTTCAAACAAGATATTCTACTGGAAAAAACCAAATCAGCTTTAGAAAAAATCAAAGTCGCTTTGGCTGAATCCAACGGATTCAATTTAAATATCATTATGACCATTCCGGAAAAAATTAACGGTAAGCTGGTTAAGGTTTTATATTTTTTGAATCACAATACGACAATCAGAATTCTGGTGCCCGTTGAGAAATCCGCCAGTTTAAGGAAATTTTTTGCTTCGCAAGACGAATTGATCACTGAACCGACCGGCGAATATTTTCTGATGAAATCTGAGAGTGTGCTTTTTTTGAAAAACAAGATCTCTGACATAAATTTCAGTTTAGGGATTTATCAAAGCATTGCAGATTTATACAAAAACCATGCAAATAAGATTTTAACGCCAAATATAAATGTTGTCATGTCGTCTTCTCATGAATTGATTGAAAATCAAACCGAAACCGAAAAATATCTCAGTTCTTTTGCCCAACTATCGCAAACGGGATTGATTTATTTAAGCCCCGGTTATGGTGAATCAACAACTGATCATATTTATTCCGGCCGCGGCTATATTTTTGAACAAGACCGTTTATTAGCAGCAACGACTCTTTATGAACCGGATTTAATGATCGGCGATCTTGATTTACAAATTGTAGTAAATTCAACTTCTTCAACTAGTCAAAGTTTCAATTATTGTGATAAAACTTCGAGCAATTTAACTTATGGAAAATCTCCAACCTGTTTAACCGGCAAGCCGATTATTTGTCTGGAGCTAAATGCAGTAAGCAAGCCGCTTAGACCATTAAAATCAAATCAAAATTTCAAATCCAGAAAAAATTCTTTGAATTCCGAATCAGCTGTCGGGCGGGAAAAGAATCGCGAACTCTATCGTAAGTTCTCGGAAAATCCGTTTTTACCTGAAGACAGTAAACAGCATAAATCATATTTTGATTCGGTTTTGAACATGGCAGCTCAAGGTCTGCGCAAAAGACTTGAACATCTTAATAATCCGCAGATTATCTTGGGTTTGTCCGGTGGACTGGATAGCACACTGGCATTATTAATTGCAGTCCGTACCCAAAAAATTCTCAAAAAAAGCAATCAATATATTCTCTGTGTCAGTATGCCGGGATTCGGTACAACTGACAGAACTTATAACAATACAAAAAATTTGGCAGATGCCTGTAATACAAATTATTTGGAAATTCCGATTACCGCTGCCGTAAAACAACATTTCAAAGACATCAATCATGATCCGAATCTGCATGATGTTACTTATGAAAATGCTCAAGCCCGGGAGAGAACCCAAATTTTGATGGATTTAGCGAATCAAAGAGGCGGCATCGTGCTGGGAACCGGTGATCTGTCGGAATCCGCCCTGGGTTTTGTCACCTATGCCGGTGACCATATATCAATGTACCATATCAATGGCGGAATCCCGAAAACCTTAATCCGCCACTTAATAGAATTCGAAGCGAAGAAATTTATGGCAGAGAATCTAAATTCAAAACAAGAAAAACAAAGTGAAAATCTCGCAAAAATTTTATTTGATATTTTGGCAACTCCGATCAGTCCTGAACTTTTACCGCCTGAGCAAGGTCAGATAGCTCAACAAACCGAGCATCTGATCGGACCTTATGAATTGCATGATTTATTCCTTTATTATTTCATGCGCTATCAATTTACTCCGCGCAAAATTCTTTTTATTGCCGAGCAAACTTTTGGTAACAAGTATGACCGAATAACTATTATCAAATGGCTTAAGCTTTTTTATAAACGTTTGTTTGCAAATCAATTCAAACGTTCTGCCGCACCGGACGGACCGATTATCAGTCAAATCGCTCTATCCCCCAGACAAGGCTTTATTATGCCGAGCGATGCAGTTGCCAAATTATGGATCGAAGATTTGGAAAAAATAGAATAATTTTAATATTTCGAATTAAGCAGTCCTTAGCAAGCTTTTAAAAATTAAACCTTTGAAAACAACAATAAAAAACAACTAATCGCAACCATAAGTTTAGAAAAACAAAATTAATATGCCTGAATTACCTGAAGTAGAAACAATACGCAGAACTCTCATCGATAAGATTCAAAATCAAATCATTGAAGAGATCATTTGCTATCACCCGGATGTACTAGTCAATCCCGATGACATCGCTTTGAAGAATTGGTTAATCAAAGATATTAGACGACGCGGAAAATATCTGTTATTTGATTTGGAAAAAGTAAAATCCGATACTTACGGCAATAATAATTCTGAAAATAGTCCTAATAATAATACCAATATCTCAGACAATTACTATTCTGAAAGAATTCCGAATCATATCACCAAAAGTTCTTGCGTAATGATGATTCATTTAAGAATGACCGGAAAACTGTTATTGGAAGAAAACATTGTCGAACCGGCAAAACACACCCATGTGCGTTTTATTTTAAGCAATGGCGGAAGCCTTGATTTCAATGATACCAGACGCTTTGGCAGAGTTACCTTATTTATTCCGGGTCACGAATTTAACGACCACGGTTTTGCAACGCTCGGGCCAGAGCCTTTAGGTGATGAATTCACCGCCGATTATTTAATTAAAACTTGTATAAGATACGGTAAAAGTACGATCAAGGGTGTTTTGTTAAATCAAAAAGCGATTGCCGGTATAGGAAATATTTATGCCGATGAGAGTTTATTTCGTGCAGGAATTATGCCTGAGCGTAAAGCCGGCGAAATTTCACCAACTAAAATTATACTCTTACATCAAAAAATCCGCGAAGTGATTGCCGAAGCAATCGGACATCGCGGAACTTCATTTCGTGATTATGTTGACGGATTAGGCAATAAAGGTTTTTTCCAATTGCAACTTGCCGTTTATCAAAAAGACGGTAAACCTTGTCTTAATTGCGGTACTCCAATCGAAAAAATCAAAGTTTCAGGTCGCAGCACTCATTTTTGCCCTCACTGCCAAAAATAATTACTTCTGAATTCCGAGAATTCACTGTTTTCTTGATCATTAGCTGTTCTTTCCGGTAATTAGTTATCTATTTCGATATAGAAATGAATTCAGCGAAAGGTCTATTGCGAATTCCGGTTGGTTATTAATCCCGATAAGGTGCAATTTCGACCCAATATCCATCAGGATCTTCAATGAAATATATTCCCATACTTTCGTTTTCAAAAACTACTACACCTTGTTCTCTGTGAAAGGCTAAAGCTTTTTCATAGTCATGAGTTCTAAAGCAGAGATGAATTTCATTGTCTTCTAAGTCATATGGTTCTTTACGATCACGTAACCAGGTTATTTCCAACTCAAAATAATCATTCGCATCGGTATAATAAACTATGATATAACTTCCGTCTTTTGCTTCTTTTCTTCGGACTTCTTTTAAACCCAAATTCTCACGATAGAATTTATCTGATTTTTCCAAATCCATCGTATTAATATTCATATGTACCATTTTGAAATCTAAATCCATAAATTGACCTCCCCGTTTTGATTAGTTTGTTATCCGATTCATTATTTAATTACAATTAATTATCTAATTATCTGAATTATCGCCTGTTATTATAATTAAATAATAACAAACGCTTTTGAAAAATATTTATCCCTGAATATACTCATGAATGCTCCGAAAACATATACATTGATTAATATACATAATATTATAACAAAATCTTAGTCTGTTTTCAGTAACCGAAATCAGATGATAAATTTGCATTCTTTTTGATAATTATTAATGTTTAAATAACTTCTAATTCATATGTTAGAATATAGTTTAAAATAAACTAAAAAACTCTGAAAATCAGAAAGATTGCTACATGAAAGACAACATTAATCATAAGAAAAAGAAAAAGAAGAAAAAAAGCAACAACAGTAAAAACACTTTCTTGAAATCATTAAAATCGAGAGTTGATAAAAGAGCATATGCAATAAAAATACCCGGAATGATCAGACTGGGATTTGTCCTTTTTTTTATTATTGCAATTATTGTGATTAACGTTTTAATAGCCGTATACCTGAGTAAATCTGCTTTTTGGATTTATTTAGGACTTCAGGTTATCAGTATAATTTTTGTACTTTTTGTAATTCATCAAGACCGCAACTCTTCATATGTCCTTGCTTGGGCAATTTTGATTCTGGCAGTTCCTGTTGCAGGATTAAGCATTTATTTGTTATGGGGCAGGCGTTCCAGATTTAAAAAAGAAAAAATTAAATTTGCAGAAATAGAAAATCGGATTAACCGATACATTGAACTTAAACCTCAATTATTAGATGCTTTGATCACCGAATATCCTGAAAGCAAGCTATTTGCTAACTTTTTATATAATGCGGGATTTCCTGTTTACCAAAATACTGTTTGTAAATATTATTCTTTAGGTGAAGACAAATTTGTTGAAATGTTCGAAGATTTACGCAAGGCAAAAGACTTTATCTTTATGGAATATTTTATTTTGGCAGATGGTGTGATCTGGCAGGAAGTTGAAAATATTCTGATTCAAAAAGCACATGAAGGTGTCGATGTACGTTTGTTATTTGATGATTTCGGCAGTATTATCAAAGCACCAAATGATGTTATCAAAAAACTTCGATCCAATGGAGTAAAAGTTTATAATTTTAATCCGGTTTGGCGTTATGTTTCTAAACTTTATATCAACTATCGTAATCATCAAAAATGCTGCATTATTGACGGAAATCTCGCTTATACAGGTGGTACCAATTTAGCTGATGAATATGCAAATTTATATCCCCGTTTCGGACATTGGAAAGACTCGGCAATTCGTCTTGAAGGTGATGCTGTACGAGGTTTGACGACGATGTTTCTCATAATGTGGGAATTTGAAAGCAATATTCAGGAAAAAGACTATGAAAAATATATGCCGCGTGCTGAGTATTACCAAAATGCCAAGGGTTATTTTATCCCCTATTGGGATAGTCCGTTAAATAATCTTGACAATCCGGCCGAAGATATTTATCGTTCAATGATCAATAATGCAAAAGATTACCTTTATATTTGTACACCTTATTTTATTGTTGACGATTCTATGATTTCCGACATTTGTCGTGCGGCAAAATCGGGGGTTGATGTCAGGTTAATCACACCGGGAATTCCGGATAAATGGTACGCTTACGTTGTAACACAATCCAATTATGCCAAGTTAATGGAATCAGGTGTTAAAGTTTTTCAATATAGTCCGGGTTTCATCCATGGCAAAACTGTAATTGCCGATGACTTTCATGCAATTACCGGTTGTGTAAATTTTGATTTTCGCAGTTTTCATTTACATTTTGAAAATTCAGTATATATTTGCGGTGATCCTGTACTGAGAGATATTTATGATGACTTACTCGATATCTTTAAAGATTGCGAACTAATGGATTTGGAAACTTGGCAACAACGTCCGCTGAAGCAAAAAGCAATCGAAGCTTTTATGCGTATATTCTCTACTCTGCTCTGACTTTAGCTGAAAGGATCTTTTTATTTTGACAGATCAAGCAAATCGAACTGATATACCCTTTTTCAATACACCTTTTGGACTGATTATTTATTTTTCAGAAAAAGAAGCTTCCGAAGATTCAGATAAAAAAGATCGTTTTTTTAATCTCTTAAATTTAGAAAAAATTCCTTTTTATCTGATTAAAAGCAAAGATTTTTCTTTGACCATTTTTCAAATTTTGTGTTCCTTGGAAAAAACAAATCAGCAAACATTCCATTTTGAAAAAAACATCTCTAATTCTTGTGAATTTGAATATCAAAAAGAGTCAGGAATTGATCAAAATCTCCAATCGAAAGGTTGTGAGCAAAGTCCTATATCCAAGGCTTATCACAATATAAACCGACAAGATGATAACATTTTATTCTTTTCCGGTTTTTCACGTGATCAATTAGAAAACTTTTTAGAAAAAATTCGCGATGATAAATATCCAAGATTTCCATTAAAAGCAGTTGCTACCAAGAATAATTATAATTTTTCTTTTGATAAATTAATCAATGAACTCACTCAAGACAGAATTGTAGTCTCTCATGTTATTAATTTGAGGAAGAGAATCAATGCCTTGACAAAACATTTAGCTGATAATAATACTCTTAACTCTCAGCAAAAAATATTATTAAAAAAAGAAATTGATCAAGCGGAGAATCTGCTAAAAGATGGCGAAACAAATTTTGACTTAGAGTTATTTCGAATTCAAATACAAAAATTTAACTACCTTTTAGCAAAATTAAAACATGAGTATCAAGCAGAAAAACCTCAATTAGATAATACAGATTGATAATTTAAGCAATCTCTATTAAAAGTTTTTATTATATTATTAAAAACTATATTTATAATATTCTAAAAGTTATTAACATTATTTCATAGACTTATTAACATTTTCAACGTGCTTTTCGCTTGATTTTTCCAATTATTATCAAGTTGTTAACACTATTAACATTTTATGCAAACATTTATATTGTTGAAAAAAATGAATTTTTTGCATTTTTTCTGTATTTTTAGAACTTTTACCTGAGGTTTTTTTCTGTTAGTATAGTTTAACGACTAAGAAAAGAGGGAGGATATATGCAAGAACAAAACGCTCATGTTATTTGGAAAAATGTATGTCAAGATTATCTCGAAAAAGAAGTGCCGACTCTCACATACACCACTTGGTTAAAGCCCATAACTCCCATACTATATAATGATGACACTTTTATTTTATCCGTACCGAATGAAATTTCACATGATTTTGTAGTTCAATATAAGGATATGATCGGCACCGCTTTAAAACTTGCAACACAAAAGACTTTTGATGTCAAAGTTGAAATTAATGCCAAGGAAAATTTACAAAATTTAAAACAAAACATTCTAACCAAAGAGGATGAAGAAGCATCTTATATTTCAAATGATGTATTAAATCCGGCTTACACATTTGAATCGTTTGTTGTAGGTTCAGGGAACCGTTTTGCTCATGCGGCTTGTGTTGCGGTTGCTTCTTTACAAAATAGCAAAAACTATAATCCTTTATTCCTTTATGGCGGTTCAGGTCTTGGCAAAACTCATTTAATGCATGCGATAGGAAATTATGTTCAGCAAAATTTTTCCGATAAGAATGTAATTTATGTAAATTCTGAAAATTTTATTAATGAATTTATCGAAGCAATCAGGCTCAAAGAATTTGAACCTTTCCGCAATAAATACCGTATGACGGATTTATTGTTAATTGATGATGTTCAATTCTTAGAGAATAAAGAGAGAATGCAGGAAGAATTTTTCCACACATTTAATGCTTTATATGAAGCGGGAAAAAACATCGTGATGACCTGTGATAAACCGCCTCAATCTTTAATTACGCTTGAAGAAAGATTAAAAACCCGTTTTTCCAGCGGTATCACAATCGATATCAATCCACCGGATTATGAAACAAGGATTGCCATTTTACTTCAATTGGCACAGACTCATCATGTTGATTGGCCGGATGAGGTTTTTGATTACATTGCAACTCATATTTCTTCAAATATTCGTGAACTTGAAGGGGCATTTAAAACTATTTATGCTTATTCAATGCTCGGTGGTGGAATTAATCTCGCTTCCACCAGAAATGCTTTGAAAGATCAAATTGATCCTCGCTCGATTAAAAGTTTAAGTTCCGAACTAATCATGAATGTGACTGCTAATTATTTTAACGTAACCGTAGATGATCTGAAATCAAAAAAACGCAGTCAGGAAATAGTCCAGCCTCGTCAAATTTCTATGTACTTGTGTCGCAATTTGCTAAATATGACATATAAAGATATAGGCGATGATTTTGGCAATAAAAATCATGCTACGGTAATGCATGCATGCGATAGAATTAAAGAAGAATTAGATAATAATTTAGAATTGGAAAATTCAATTAAAGAAATAAATTTACGCCTTTCTCCTATTTAATTTTCCGGTTGTTTATCAACAAATTTATTATCAATTGTGTAAAACTAATTGTTAAAAAACATTAAATAATTGTTGATAAAAATTAGAATGTTGATCATGTTAAAAACATAAAAATTATCAGCAAACAATTCACATCGTTTTTTACATCCAAAAAGATGACTATTTCAAAGCATTATGTAGGTTATCAACAGAATTAACAGTATATAATAAGAGGATGAAGACTAATTAAGTAAATAGTATAATAATATTGTTAGAAAAAATTTTTCTAAATTCTCTTTTTAGAAAATAAATAATTTGTAAAATTTTTTATTTTAATATTTAAAAATTATTGAAAAACTGTTTATCAGAAAGGAAAGTATATGAAACTTATCTGCTCAAAAAATTTATTAAACGATGCAATTTCCATGGCACAAAAAGCAATCGCAACTCGCTCTACCCTGCCGATTCTCGATGGTTTATTATTCGAAGCAGAAGGTGATACTTTAACAATTACCGGATATGATTTAGAAACCGGAATTGAATGTAAGATAGATACAGATGTAATAATTCCCGGAAAAGTTGTATTAAATGCAAAAATGATCGGCGATATAGTACGTAAATTACCGGAAGAAATTGTAAATATCGAAGTTGAAGCGAATTTTATCATCAAAATAACCAGCGGAAAAGCACAATTTAAGATTAAAGGAATTGAAGCAGAAGATTATCCTAAGATTCCGATTGTTGAAGAAGCTGAGCAAATGCAGGTTTCTCAACGTGTATTAAAAGAGATGATAAGCCAAACTATTTTTGCAGCAAGTTCAGATGAAAATAGACCTATTTTAAACGGAGTAAAAGTGGTTGCGGATAATAACAGGCTTGAATTGATTGCAATAGATGGCTTTCGTTTAGCTATTAGACGTGAAGAATTCAAAGAAGAATTGCCTGCAATGTCTTTTATTGTTCCTGCAAAAGCAATGCAAGAAGTTTCGGGAATTCTGGATCCGACTGATAATCCGGTTAAAATTTATCCTTCACATAATCATATATTATTTGATACAGGTTCAGTGAAGCTTGTTTCAAGATTATTGCAGGGTGAATATATGGACTATAATAAAGTTGTACCGAATGAAGTAATGAGTCAGGTTAAGTTAAGAACTAAAGATATGTTAAACGCGATTGATCGAGCTTCGTTGGTAATTAACGTCGAACAAAGACGATTTCCGGTGACAGTTGAAAATTCAGATAAAGAGACTTTGATTATTTCATCACAAACGGACTTGGGTGAGGTTCATGAAGAAATACTGATTGATTTAGAAGGTGAAAATATTGACGCGGATTATAATCCGAAATACTTTTTGGATGCTTTGCGTAATATTCCGGTTGAAAGTATATATCTTGAATTTTCCGGAACATTCGGACCTTGTTTGATAAAACCTGTGGAGGGAGAACAATTTCTTTATCTGGTACTCCCCTTGCGCAGATAATAAAAGATCTTTCTATCGTAGATGAGAGTTAAACAAATTAAATTAAAAAACTTTCGTAACTATACGGAACAGACCATAGAAATTGCTTCAGGAACGAATGTATTTGTCGGACAGAATGCTCAAGGCAAAACAAATATCCTCGAGGCAATTTATTTGTGTACTTGTGCCCGTTCCCATCGCACAGGTAAGGATAATGATTTAATCAAAGACGGTGCTGATTTTTATCAAGTAGAAATCCAATTTGAGTCAGATAAATCCGCTTTTGAGGACAAAGTAATTATTGAAGATAAATCTGTATTTGTTGAGAGATTGCTAATTAGTGATAAGTCTGCGATTGATAATCCAGAGTTGAATTATACAGAAAGCAAAGAGAAGAATATGGAACAATCACTATGTCTGAAAAAGTCATTAACTGAAGAAATTCGAATAGAATATAAAAAAAATCCGGTGATTGAAAGAAATATATATTATTGTGGTTTTAAGCAGGAAAAAATTAGTTCCTTAATCGGTCTTTTTCATGCAGTTATTTTTGCACCGGAAGATGTGATGTTAATTAAAGAAGGTCCTGCAGGCAGAAGGCGTTTTTTGGATTTATTAATATCGCAGATAAAACCGTTATATTTTAGAAATTTACAACTTTATCAACAGTATCTCAAACAAAGAAATAATTTATTAAAAATATTAAGAGATATGCAACTTGATAAAAGAATGAACAGTGCGACTTATGATCCTGAAATCTATAATTTTAATTTACTACAATTAACAATTTGGACAGAACATTTAGCTAAAATATCAGCGCAAATTATCAGTACAAGACATAAATATGTTTTACAAATTGAAGAATTTGCAATAAAAGCTTTAGAAAAAATATCTGAAGGCAAAGAAAAGCTTAAAATCAATTATAAAACTGTTGCCGGGATAGACCCAAAACTTGATACTAATCAAATTTATGAAGGTTTAATGTATCGTTTTGAACGTCAACAAGAAGATGATATTCAACGTGGAAGTACCGGAAGTGGTTCGCATCGAGATGATCTGGAATTAATTGTTGATAATAATTTACTCAAAGAACGCGGCTCACAGGGACAACAAAGATCTGCAGTATTAGCATTAAAATTGGCGGAATTGCAAATCATCGAAAATGAAACAAATCAAAAACCGGTCCTTCTCTTAGATGATGTAATGTCTGAATTGGATGACAAAAGAAGAACTCATTTGCTTTCTGCATTTGAGGATAATCAAGTTTTCATTACCTGTACCGACTTAGGACAAATTTATCCGGAATATAAAGGAAAATTATCGGATAAAGAAGAATTATCAGATAAAAAGGCATTATCAGATAATTTAAGTAAACAGAAAGATGAAGTTTTTGAAATTAATTCAACTGAGATATCAGATGAACAAAATTTATCAAATCTAAACAAGCCCAAAAACAAATTGAAAAACGATATTGAAAATAACTTAAACTACTCATATATCAACTTCTTCAAGGTTCATGAAGGTACCGTTAAACGTCAATATTTGTTATAATATAACTCATAATAATTTTTATAAACATTAATTAAAAGAAACAAAGATAAGAAAAAATTTTTATAGTTATCTAATTGAATAATTTTAATAACTATCGAGCGGAGGCCGAATTGTACATTCATATTGGAGGCGAGTATACTCTTTCCGATAAATGGGTTGTGGGAATTTTTGATATAGATCAGACTACGACATACGGAACAGATACAAATAAATTTTTGAGTAAGCAAGAGCAACTTGGCAAGTTAGATATTGTATCACCTGAATTACCGAGATCTTTTATTGTAACTCTTGATAGAGTTTATCTCTCACCTATTTCTGCAAAAACAATAGTGGCACGTTCATATCAAAAACAAACATAAGTTCTTTTTAGTAAAAAATTTGTGCTTGCCATATTAGTTTATGTGTAATTCTTTTTATGTGATATATAACGAATTAACAAGATTAATAATAAACTGAATGTTTAATGAGTAGTTTGAATGAATAATACAGATATATCTTAATTCGACAGGATAAATAAAAATTTTTTGATTATATATATGAAAAATATTATTGAGATAGATATATTATAAGAAAGAAGAAAGGTCCTAAAGGTTTTGATAACTAATGATTAAACATAAAATCTTTTTTGCAAATGATGAATCTAATAGTCGTGCTAACCCGGATAGAGCTTTTTCGGAATTGTTAGATCGTGCAGAAGCAGATGCTGATAACAGCTCTGCAGCTGAGAATTTAGACGATGGCGATATGGATAATTTCGATGAACATTCTGATGAATTAAAAAATTTGGCTAATAATCCCAAAGCCCTTTTAGATGATTTTCAAGAAGATAAAAGAGAAGCGATAAAAATCAATAACTACAATACAAAAAATACATCAGATTATGATGATGAAGATATCCAAGTTTTGGAAGGCTTAGAAGCTGTACGAAAACGTCCCGGTATGTATATTGGAGATACAACTCCTCGCGGCCTACACCATTTGATCTATGAAATTGTTGCAAATTCTGTAGATGAAGCTTTAGCAGGACGTTGTGATAAAATATATATAACAGTTTATCCCGATGAATCAATTCGTGTTGAAGATAATGGAATCGGTATTCCGGTAGGTATTCAACCTCAAACCGGAATCCCTACGGTTGAGGTTGTCCATACAATTCTTCATGCAGGAGGAAAATTTGGTGGAGGAGCTTATAATGTATCCGGTGGTTTACACGGCGTAGGAGCTGCTGTTGTTAATGCACTTTCTTCATGGATGGAAGTTGAGGTTCATCGTGATCAAAAAATTCATAAGATTCGTTTTGAAAAAGGCGAAACAGTTTCTGAATTAAAAGTTATCGGTACTACAGATAAGAACGGAACAATAACACATTTTAAGCCGGACCCCGAAATATTTCCAATCGATAAAGTTGATTTTGATTTGATGATTAATCGTTATCGCGAGATGGCTTTCCTCAATAATCAAGTGAAATTTATCTTGCGCGATGAGAGACAAACGCCGGCTAGAGAATTAATCTTCCATTATGAAGGCGGTATTATTTCTTTTGTAGATTATTTAAATCAACATAAAACTACTTTAATTGATGATCCAATATATTTTTCAGTTGAAAAAGAGGATATTTTTGTAGAAGTTGTAATTCAATATAATGATACATATGTGGAAAATGTATATTCATATTGTAATAATATAGCCACACTTGAAGGAGGAACCCATCTCACCGGCTTCCGTTCAGCTTTAACTAAAACAATTAATGATTATGCTCGAAAATATAATTATCTGAAAGAATCTGATGAAAATTTAACAGGAGAAGATACCAGAGAAGGTATTAGTGCAATCATCTCTATAAAAATGGGTGAACCGCAATTTGAAGGACAAACTAAAACAAAATTAGGTAATGCAGAGGTTCGTACAGTAGTTGAAAGTGCTGTGAATGAGCAATTAGCGATTTATTTAGAGGAAAATCCGTCTGTAGGAAAGAGGATAATTGATAAATGTATTTCAGCATCAAGAGCCAGAGAAGCTGCACGTAAAGCCAGAGAATTAACCAGAAGAAAAACGGTTTTAGAGTCAAATGCGTTGCCCGGCAAACTAGCAGATTGTCAAGAAAAAGATCCGACATTTTGCGAATTATTCATTGTTGAAGGAGACTCAGCCGGAGGATCTGCAAAGCAGGGACGCGAAAGAAAATATCAAGCTATATTGGCACTTTGGGGTAAAATGTTAAATGTTGAAAAAGCAACAATTGATCGAGTTTATGATAATGAAAAACTCTTACCGATTGTCTTAGCAATAGGGGCCGGAATCGGTGCAGACTTTGATATTTCAAAAATTAGATACAATAAGATTATTATTATGGCAGATGCTGATGTTGACGGTTCACATATCAGAACTTTATTGTTAACTTTCTTTTATCGTTTTATGAGACCTCTGGTAGAAGGTGGGCATGTATATCTTGCAAGTGCTCCCCTTTATCGAGTTTTCCATGGTCAAGAAGAAGAATATGCTTATGACGAAGAATCAGTTGACAGAATCAAAGAGGAAAAAGGTTGGGAAAACCCGAGGATACAACGTTTTAAGGGTTTAGGCGAAATGCAAGCAGAACAACTTTGGGAAACAACTATGAATCCTGAAACAAGACATTTAATTCAAATAACAGTTGGTGAGGCTAGAGAAGCTGACAAAACCTTTTCCTTATTAATGGGAGATCAAGTCGAGCCCCGTAGAGAATTCATTAAAGAAAATGCCAGATATGCCAATTTAGACCAATAAATGAATAATGGCAATCGTGCATTAAATAAAAGTCTGGCAATCTGATTGCTACAGAGTCATCAGTTAATAGATAATCATTTTACCACTCCAATAATATCTTTGGAGTGGTTTTTGTTTCACGTGAAACAATTAATGCAAAAAAAGAGAGAGTTATAATTTTTATCAATAATATTTACTGAAAAAGACGAATTTTGTTTTTCTAAGAGAGTTAAACAACATTTTTTATTTTATCTTTGAATGTAAACAATGTTTTAACACAATTAATTTTCGCATGAGTATTCAAGAATTAGAGATTAATATCGAATATTGATTGAGATTTTCTAAGTTTTATTCGTGTTTGCCAATTATTTTAAAGATAATAGAAATGAATTCTGCTAAAATTATATATGTTGGTTAGAATAAATGAAGAAATTTTACCTAAATCAGCAATTAATTCTTTAGGAGCATTTTATGATTATTTCAATAGTAAATCAAAAAGGTGGTGTTGGCAAAACAACTACAGCTGTAAATCTGGCAGATAATCTAGCTAGAATTAAACAGAAAACATTGTTAATTGATCTTGATCCCCAGGGAAATACAACTTCGAGTTTTGGTTTTGATAAAAACACACAAGAAGCAACGATTTATGATACTATTATCAACCAAAAACCGATTGAAGAAATAGTATTAAAAAATGTTAGAAAGAATTTAGATGTTATACCTTCAAATATTGATTTAGCAGGTGCTGAAGTCGAAATGGTTTCAATTGTTTCACGTGAAACAATTCTTAAACAAGCCTTGGAACCAATAAAGCAAGAATACGAAATTATTATTATTGATTGCCCTCCTTCTTTGGGACTGTTAACAGTAAATGCTCTAACTGCATCAGATTCTTTAATAATACCAATTCAAGCTGAATATTATGCATTAGAGGGGTTGAGTCAATTGCTTGATACTATCGGAATGATTCATGAAAATTTGAATCCTGAATTATTTGTGTTAGGTGTTTTAGTCACGATGTTTGATACCAGAACACAATTATCACACCAAGTAACAAACGAAATAAATAATTTCTTCAGTGATTTAGTTTTTGATACTGTAATACCTCGAAATGTCAGATTAAGTGAGGCACCAAGTTTCGGTTTACCGATTCAAGAACATGATAAATGGTCTAAAGGAGCCAGAAGTTATAAAGCACTGGCTAAAGAAGTAGTTAAAAGAGTTAAAAATAAACCTCGCGACTTATTCGGATGACAGGAAAAAATAATTAAAAAACGATCAGAAAGTATGTTGTACATATTTGCTTTATTTTCAGATTAGAATCAAGACAGATATAGGAGAGAATTAATGTCAGCGGTAAATAAAAAACAGACAGGACTAGGTAAAGGTTTAGGAGCTTTATTAGGCCAAACTGAAAAACAATTTCAACAAGCCTCAAAAAGTGTAGAAAAAATAATTGAATTAGATATAGAAGAGATCAGCCCTAATAAAGATCAGCCAAGATATAAATTTGATCAAGAAAAACTAGAAGAACTTGCTCAATCGATTAAACAACATGGCATCCTTCAACCAATAATTGTTACCTTTAAAGAAAGCCCGGATCATTATAAGATTATTGCCGGCGAAAGACGCTGGCGAGCTGCCAGAATTGCCGGTTTAAAAACTGTACCGGCAATAATTAGAGATGTTGAAGATCATCTGATTCTTCAACATTCAATTATTGAAAACATTCAAAGAGAAAATTTAAATCCTGTAGAAGAAACAAATGCATTTCATGATTTAATGAGTCAATATAATATGACGCAAGAAGAATTAGCCAAGACTTTAGGCAAAAGCAGATCAGCTGTAGCTAATACTCTTCGTTTAAAAAATTTGCCGGAAGAAGTTCTAAATGAATTGGCTTCTGCAAATATTTCAGCAGGACATGCCAGGTGTTTATTATCTCTTACTGAGACTGAGGATCAAATAAACACATGCAAATTAATTGTTGAAAATGATTTAAGTGTTAGAGAAACGGAAGCCTATGTAAAGAAATTGAATGAACCTGTTACTAAGTCTAAACCCAAAAAAGAAAAGGACATTGAGTATCAATTAAGTATCAAAAAAATTGAAACAGATCTTTCGAAATCATTGGGAACCAGAGTTAAGCTAAAAGATAATGCAGGCAAGGGACAAATAATAATTCCCTATAATAATAATGATGAATTAAGTAGGCTTATAGATATTTTATCTGAAAAATAATATTGTGAATTATATTAATATTCTATAATCGTTTTTTATATTTAACTATAACAAATAAAAACAAATGTTCTTTTTGCTGAATACTCTTTTTGATTTCGCTGTTGCAGACAATGCTTTATAAAATGTATTTAAAATGATAAAAACAATCAGACAAAAGCAACTTGCTTAATTGGTCAGAAGTGATAACAATCTTAAAAAGTGAATTTTGTAAATCCGGAGATTATTGATTATATATTATAAAGATATAAAAATACTTGTTGAACAGGTCATTTTTAGATAAATATTTTCAAATATAGATTTTTAATATAAGGAATTTAAAAAGCAATAGTGTAAGTAATAAATTTGCACTATTGCTTTTATGTACGCCCGACATGTAATCAATGACTGGGGGCCTCCCCGATTTTAAGTATCTTATTAATTACTTGCTGAACATGCTAGAATCCGTGCAGATAAAATATTCTAATAAAATTCTCTTATTTGCTTACGATTAAGTTCATGCGGCGATTTTTTTGAATTTGCATAACCGACAGCAACTGAGAGACAGAAATATTCATCATCAGCCATATCTAAACGGTTTTTAAGATTGTTGGGGTTGGTTTCAGCAAAAGCAGGTGCAGCCATACCTATAATGCATGAACCAAGACCGAGAGATTCTGATGCTAAACAAAGACTTTGTGCAACAATGCCTGCATTCATCTCTGAATAAACAGTTTTAGGTGAACTCAAGACAAAGATAGTTGGAGCATTATAAAAAATGTTGTCTGCATTTCTTTCTTGCATTCTTTGTTTTGTCTTTTCGTTCATCAAACGAAAACATTCTTGAGAAATATTATGAATCAGATTTTTGTCTTGAATGACGTTTATCTTTAAATCTTGCAAATTAATTGCCGTTGGTGAGGCTAATGCGGCATTAACCAGACAATCTAATTCTTCATTTTTTATTTGTGTTTTTTTAAAATCACGACAGCTGCTTCTTTTTTTTATAGCAGATAAAACGTCCATAAAGATACCTCCTAGAATAATGTTATGTTCTGTTAACTTAAAAATTCATCTTTAGTTAACAGAGCCTTATTTCATTATAATTATATCATTTAACAAGTTTTACTTAACGAATGATTTACTATATTAATTAAACTATTTATTAAAGACCTGACATAAATAATAAATTATTCTATCTTTAAAAAATTGTATAACTCATAACAATAGAGCATCCAAAAGAGAATAAGAATATATGTTAATAGCCAAGCAAACACGTAACGACAACATGATGAAATTCAAAACTGCCAATAACATTGATTAAATAAAATTTCTGAATTTGATGATCGTTTTTATTAGCAGAATAAAGAGGTAAGTTATAAGATAAAATCAAATATGAGTTACAATTGATTTTGAAAGAATAAAACAAAAATAGACAATGGCTATCAAAAAACAATTTAATATAATACAATATATAATAATTCTATTCGAAAATATAGTATATTTTAAAAAATGATTTAGTATATCTACAAAAAGTGATTGTTGAAAAGAAACCGGTTATTAATAGTTACGGGAACTTTCATATATGGAATCACCAACGGAATTGCCGCGATAGAAGTATATGATCTATTATTAATTATAAATATTAAATAATCTGAAAAGATAATAAAGATAATCATGTATAATAAGCATTATCTTTTTAAATATTAATTTCATATTAAGACAGGAGACAAACATGGTTGAATCAACAATTTATATAAGAAACAAAACAGGTTTACACTTGAGACCGGCAACAGAACTTTCACAATTATGTGCTAAATTGGATTCGAATCTTAAATTTGTATTTGGCGACAAACACATAAATCCGAAAAGCGTATTGATGCTATTGGGTGCAGGGATCAAACAAGGATCAAAAATTTTGATTCAAGTCGAAGGACCAAATGAGGTTGAAGATTTAAAAACAATCGAAGATGCTATTAATAGCGGTTTCGGTGAAGATATGATTCCTTTAGACGAAATTGTTGATGAATAAGGAAATAAAAATACCTTGGTATAAAAAAGGGGATATTGATGCCGGGCTAGGTACATTTTTTGATAGTTTTAGCAAAATCATCATAGCTGTTCCGATTTTGACCGGTGTCTTAAATATGTCAAAACAACTGGTTTTTGGAAAAGTTGTGGCGGCAACCGGCTTTACGGTATTCATTTTTTCTTTATTCAATACATTATTTGCCAGAAATTTAGGTAAAAAAACACAAAACAAGGATATAACAGCTTTATTCGGTGGCATTTCGGGAACGACACTCTTTGTCTGGCTGAATGCAGTTATGTTGCCTACATATTTTGCCAGCCGGGATTCGACATTTGCTTGGTCGGTAGCGGTTGGAGTTTCGCTGATATATTCTGTCTTGCAGCTGATCTTATCATTGGTTTTCAGCTCTGTTTTTAAATTTATTCCACGAGAAGCTCTAATGGGTGCTACAGTAGGCGGAGCTTTGACCTGGATGATTCTTTCCCCAATGGGAGAAGCCTTTACAACTCCTTGGGTGATAATACCTACACTATTTATATTATTTACTTTTTATTTCGGAGAAATAAAACCGAAATTCGGTTCTCCTGCTTTAATAGCCATCGGTATCGGTACAATTATTGCATGGATAAGTGGAGCAATGCATGTTGATAATCTGAGGGAATCTTTTGCAAACCTGAATTTCTATTTACCTAGTTTTCAATTTGGTATTCTCACAAATGAAGCATTGCAAATTGCATTAAATTATTTACCGTTAATTTTAGCGTATTTGCTTGCTGAATTAACCGCAGATATGCAAGCATTTGCACAAGCTGAAGAAAGCAAAGAAATATATCCGGCACGCACAGCCTTGGTAGGTCTTTCTTTGAGTAATTTAATAGGTTCATTATTAGGCAGTCCGTTTCTTTTAAATTATTATTGGGGACATCCTGCTTGGAAAAAAGCAGAAGCCGGATCAAGTTATCCGCTATTTTCCGGCACAGCACATTTAGTCTTATGTTTGACCGGATTAGTTGCTGTAGTCACTTCGTTAATTCCAGTCAGCGCTTCGTTGGTTATGCTGGTCTATATCGGAATAGTATCCGGTGCGGGAGCATTTGCGACCGGACGCAAACGTTATTACGGTGCGATGATGCTAGGCGTTGCGATTCCGCTTTTTGAGCTGGTTAATAATAAGATATTTTCAGTAATGAATGTGATGGTCAATTTTTCAGAAAACAGCTCAGATTTAATTATTGAACAAACTGCTGATGGCTTAATGAGTACAAGTGATGGTTCATCAGCAATTATCGTGTCAAAATTGGCAGAAGCAGGCTATGCGGAAGGTTTTATTACACTTGCTCAAGGTGCCATGACCATTGCAATTTTATATGCATCAATTCTATATCTGCTTATCGATCACAATTGGCTCAAAACATCAGCTTTCTTTCTGGTAGCGACAATATTCTCCTTTTTCGGTTTAATCCATGCGAAAGAACTTACAATCAATGCAAATCCCGCTCTCAGCTTAACTTATCTGGGCTTAGCAATTATATTTTTGATAATATGGCTGATTTCAAAGCGCAAGAAACGAAAGAAACTTAACATGAAGAAACAGGTTTAAGTTTTTCAATCCAAAAACTAGAAAGTAGATAACAATACAGCCATTTAATGATGATAGCCGGATTTAAAGGAGCATACTATTCTTAAAGAAAATCCAAATAATTTATTTGTATATTCGACTTGTTATTTTAGAAAAGATAAACTAGTTTAGTAAATATAGCATTCAATTAAATAGAGATTTCTTGCGAGGAGAAAAACAATGAAATATGGAATTTATTATGCGTATTGGGAAAAAGAATGGGGAGGAGATTTCTGCAACTATATCTCAAAAGTTAAAAAATTAGGTTTTGATATTCTCGAAGTAGCTTGTGGAGATTTTCATACGAAAAAGTTGGAATACTTTAAGGAAGCACGAAAAATTGCCGAAGCTGAAAACATTCTTTTTACTGGTGGATATGGTCCAAGACCCGAACACAATTTAGCATCTGAAGATGAAAAATTAGTTGAAAAAGCATTTGATTTCTGGAAAGATTGCTTTGAGAAAATGGCAACAGCAGGTATTTATTCAATAGGTGGTGCCCTATACTCTTATTGGCCGGTAGATTTCAAGGCCGGATTTGACAAAGAAGCAGACAAAGCAAGAAGTATTGAGCGAATGAAACAATTAGCGGATATAGCTGCCGAATATGAAATTACCTTAAACATGGAGGTTTTGAATCGCTTTGAAGGTTATATGATTAATACATGCGAAGAAGGTATGGATTACGTTAAAAAAGTAGATAAACCGAATGTTAAGATCATGCTGGACACATTCCATATGAATATTGAAGAAGAGTCAATGACAGAGCCGATCATAAAAGCCGGATCTCACTTGGGAAACTTTCATGTAGGAGAAGCGAATAGAAAACCGCCATATCAAGGAAGCAGAATGCCTTGGGAAGAAATGGGAAAAGCCCTGAAAGAAATCGGTTATAACGGATCAATTGTTATGGAACCATTTGTTGTAAGAGGCGGAAAAGTAGGTCAGGATATTTCAGTCTGGCGAGATATTGTTGCTGATACATCTGAAAAATCATTAGACAAGGCAGCTTCTGATTCTGTTAAATTTTTACGTGATTTATGGGGATAGTAAATAATTAAGTAAATCTTATAGTTTCCGGGAAATTTTTACATGTAGCGAACCCCAAAATCCTGACACGGATGGAGGGGTTCACGATCATAACGATGTCATTTTAAATCAGATTTTCACTAAGTCATAACTTCTTTCACCCAGACCGATTACTTCAGCATGACTCAAGCAGGATTCCCAATCAGTATCGGGAAACAGATTGGTAAAATGATCATTATGCAGATTTTCACTTTCTCCTAACAGGCTGTTTTCAACGACGGGGGCGGCATTGACTAAGTCTACACATGCCTGATCTAAAGATACAGGATCAAAAGAAGCAAGCATTCCTATGTCAGGAACGATTGCAACATCGTTTTCGGCAAGGCAGTCACAAAGGGGAGAAACATCCATGACTAAACTAATATGAAAATGCGGCCGGTCTTTCACAACAGCATAAGCATATTCTGCTATTCTTTCATTTAAAATGACATTGCTATTATTGTTAATTGGCTGGATTGCATCATAATTGCAACTTCCGATACAGCGTCCGCAACCGACACAAATATCGGTATTAATAAATGCCTTCTTATCAACAAAAGAAATTGCTCTGAATGCACAATTCCTGTAACAGGTACCGCAACTCACACATTTTTCAGGATTGACACGCGGTTTACCGGCGTAATGCATTTCCATTTTACCTCCACGAGAACCGCATCCCATACCGATATTTTTGAGAGCCCCTCCAAATCCGGTCATTCGATGACCTTTAAAATGTGTTATGGATAGAAAAATATCAGCATCCATAATACCTCTACCGATCTTTGCTTCTTTAACATGTTTGCCATTAATTGGAACATTTACGTCATCTGTTCCTTTGAGGCCATCGCCGATTAAAACATGACAACCGGTAGCA
The DNA here is from genome assembly GCA_012838135.1 of Clostridiaceae bacterium. Classification (GTDB taxonomy): domain Bacteria; phylum Bacillota; class Clostridia; order Saccharofermentanales; family DTU023; genus UBA5436. The sequence goes on from DUPV01000042.1 coordinate 54,270, forward strand.
AAAGGATTGAATCCGTTTTCATAAGCTGAGGAGATATGCTCTATTGCATTCTTGCGTCGACCGATGTAAAGCGTATTACAATCTGTAAGAAAGGGAACACCTCCAAGTTCTTTGATGTAATCTGCAATGGTTTTGATATAATTCGGACGCAGATAAGCTACATTGCCCGGTTCTCCAAAATGGATTTTAATGGCAGTAAACTTTTTATTGAAATTAATTGTTTCAATACCGGCAGTATGTACCAGTCTTTTCAATTTTGCTAAAACATTTTCTTGATTTACGGTTCGAAAGTCTGTAAAAAACACTTTTGCCATAGATATTCCTCCTAATGTTGTAGTATTTGTGGACAGCTCATTAAATAAAACAATATGCGACAATGTCAGCAGAGAGTGTGTGTGCCTCGGCTAATGACTTTTATTAAAATTATTCTTGATTTTTTGCAGCTGATTTTCTACGCGAATATCTCGCATAAATTGCAAAATTGTATCAAATTCTATTTAAAAACAGTGATTAATTCTAGCATAGCTTTTCAATCAAAGGTAATATGAGTTTGTGCAATGTTGGATTTGCACTGAGAATGGAACTAGCTTTGAAAATATTGACCGGTTGATTGTGAAAATTTGTTACAATGCCACCTGATTCTTCAACAATCAAAATTCCTGCAGCAAAATCCCATGGTCTGAGTTTCGCTTCCAAAAAAACATGATGTCGATTTGCAGCCAAATATGCCAAATCCAAAGCTGCTGAACCATAACGTCGTATATCTTCTGTATTTTTAAAAATGTCATATAGAACCTGAAACATAACTTTATAGTCTAATTCTGTACCACGATCGTAAGGACTTGAGCCAAAAGCGACTATAGCATGTTTTAAATCAGAAATATTGTTAATGGTTAACTTCATTTTATGCAAATTTTGAAACTCTTTAACTGTAATTATTTGTTGTTTTGCATTATTGATCAAATAAGATCCTTCATTCCTGCTTGCTTCATATAATTCATCTGAGAAAGGGTCGTAGATTATAGCAAAATTTAATTCTTCGCCATTCCAAAAAGCCAAAGATGTAGATGAATGATGCACATCTAAAATTAAATTTTTGGTTCCGTCAACCGGATCCAGAATCCAGCAAGGCTTAGCTTTATCAAATTTGTGCTGATCATCTTCTTCACCTAAAAAGTGATGATCGGGAAATAGATTTAAGATGTGTTTTTCAATATATTCTTGAACATCATAATCAATCTTTGTTACATAATTTGCAGAACCTTTCTGTTCAAGAACTTTTATGTCTTTTGAAGATTCTACCATTGACATTATAATATCCGAAGACTGTAAGACTATTCGTATTACTTCAAATTTTTCCTTATTTGTTAATTTATACATTTTAACCTCATGCTTTTATTCGATACCTTGATAATTACTGACGGGGAGATAAAACAGATTGAATCTAAACAAGTTGATCTAAAAACTCTTGGTGATATTCTTTTTTAATAGTAAAATTCCCCCGAATCCCCGGTAGTATATCAATGCTATTCTCCATTAAACCATGAAAATTATTGAATTAACTACCGAATAACATTATACAATATTTATTGTAGAAATGAAGGCAGAAGAGATAATGCCCATAAGCTTATAAGAAAGATAATGTTTGAAAAACGAGCATTCAGGCAAAAAAATCCACTTACAGATTGATTATAAATTCATCAAAAATAAAATTAAAGGGAAGGTTAAAGCAAACAAGGTAGTATTGAGTGATACACCGCGTGTGGCGAACTCGGCTTCCTTATCAAAAAGGGATGCATGGATGGCAACCATTGATCCACTGGGCATTGCCAACATCAAAACAATAGTTTGAGAGACTAATTCAGGAACCTTAAAAACTTTGAACAGAAAGATTGCCGAAATCGGAATAATCAAAAGGCGAAATACTGCAGCCAGAATATTTGCTGAATCCCGAAACAATGATTTGCTGAGCTTAATGCCACCTAAAGTTACACCGATCAGCATCATTGAAATCGGCGTAGTCATACCGCCGATATCATTTAGGACCATATAAATGACAGCCGGTAGGCTTATAGGTAAAAAGTATATTATTAACGTAAGCAGTGCACTTAGAGTTACCGGTTTTTTTATGATTGAGATAATACTTACCGCATTCTCTCCTTTTATGGTAGATACTCCTACAGTGAAGAAATAAAGATTCCAAATCAAACTATGAATTACGGCAAGAATTGTTGCTTTGGGTCCGAGCAGATTTGCTACTATCGGATATCCCATGAAAGAGATGTTACTATAGATAACCAGAGCAATGAAGATGTTTTGTTTATCCCTACTCATTTTAAATGGCAATTTTCGCAAGACAAATGTAAAAATAAGAGAAGAAAGTACGAAATATAGTATAGACACAATTGCGGTCATAGCTATTTCATTTGCCATTTCCGGTTCAAAAGAATTCGAAGAAGAAGAGAGAAGGCTTGCAGGCAAAGCCACATTTATCAGAAGATTGGTTAAACCTTGTTGGACTTTATCATCAATCATGTTGATTTTTTTTAAAAGAAAACCGAGACCGACCAGAACAAAAATCCTGAACAATAAACTAATGACTGTATAGACGAACATAGCTGATCTAGTTCACAATTTCTTGCTTACCGGTAACTGGCAGTGCCTGACCGGCATTGTTATCTTGTATTTCAAGATGACTGGTAAAAGTGAATTGTGTCATACTATTTGCTCTCCTCACATAAAGTCTGATAATTAAATATAAAATGAGTTAAGAAACTTAACAAATAATTGTTCATATGTTACATAGTTTAACATAATCCACTTAAAATGTTGTTGAATATATTTATTTTAAAATAAAATTGGACAAAAATGAATATTTGTGGTTAATTGAATCCTGATCTCCTATAGTAGAGTACCTTCCAGGGTATAAAGAAGAAAAGAGAATCAAATCATACATTTGATTGTTTTTAACAAAACGTTTAAAATAGTAGTGGATTTACGTGAGATTTAAAAGGATGTTGCAAGATAATCAGTATTAAATATTGTGATAGAAAGTTGAGGTAAAATATGAAGAAAATAAAAATTAAAAAAGTGAACATAGATGCATTTATAGCTGCATTAGACAATTGTAAAGGAAATGTATGGTTAACTACAGATGAAGGCGATAAATATAATTTAAGAAGTAAGCTTTCACAATTAGTTGGACTTTCGTCGATATTAAAAGGAGCAGATATTGTTGATGCAGAGCTTTTAATAGAAAACGAAGAGGATGCACCAATTCTTCTAACTCATTTAATGTACGGTTAAATTATTATTGAACGATGAGGAATTACTTGAATATGGGAGATTATTGTTTTCAGACATTATCTTGAGATATTAGCTCGAGATAATATTAAAAAACTGGTCAAGCATATTATCCCTTGGAAATTTTATCAAAGTCGTTAGAAAAAACAGGTTTTTTCTAACGACTTTTTTAATAATCAAATTCATTTCATGATTAAATATGTATTGTTTAACATAATTTAAAAATCAAATAATTTTGAATTATAATAAATATAGAGTATATTATTAAGTAGTTAGAAATAAACTTCTAAAGTTTTTCAACAATAAGTTTGTGCAGAAAGGATATTCTAGGTTTTGGTATGAGTATAACAAAAGAACGAATTACTGAGTTAGAAAAAATTTGTAATGACTTAAGGATTGACTTGATTAAAATGTTGCATGATAAGCAGACGGGACATCCCGGTGGATCTTTATCCGTATGTGAGATTTTAGTAACCCTGATGTATGAGAAAGCAAAATTAGATCCGACTAATCCTGCTTGGGAGGAAAGAGACCGTATTATTATGACAAAAGGGCATGCAGCTCCGATGCAATATTTGATACTAGGCAAACTTGGCTTTTTCCCGGAAGAAGAATTTGCATCTTTCCGTCAGATCAATTCTATTTTGCAAGGACATCCTTGTATGAATTCGACACCCGGTATTGAACTAACTTCCGGACCTTTAGGAATTGGATTACCTGCTGCAGTGGGTGTTGCTTGTAGTTTAAAGTTGGATAAAAATGATTCATATGTTTATGCAATTTTAGGTGATGGTGAACTTAATGAAGGTGCAGTTTGGGAAGCGATGATGAGTGCTAGTAAGTTTAAAACAGACAATTTAATTTGCATTCTCGATAATAATGGTGTTCAACTGGACGGCACAAGAGATGAAATTATGCCGCTGGATAATTTACGTGAACGTTTTGAGTCGTTCGGTATGAAAGTGTTTGAAGCTGATGGGCATGACATTGCAGACTTATGCGATAAAATAGATGAAGCCAAAACAGTGAAAGATCAACCTGTTATGATTATGGCTAATACCGTTAAAGGCAAAGGCGTGTCGTTTATGGAAGGCAAGAGTGCTTGGCACGGTAATCCGATCGGTGATGATTTCTATGAACAGGCATTGAAAGAATTAGGAGGCAAATAGATGGGCAAAGCATTAAGAGATTATTATGGCGAAGCATTGTTGAAATATGGTTCAGATGAACGTGTTGTCGTATTGGACTCTGATGTATCGGGTTCAACAAAATCGAAAATTTTTGGAGATAAATATCCTGAAAGATTTTTCAATGTAGGGATAGCAGAAGAAAATATGGTTGCAATGAGTGCCGGTTTTGCCAAAGAAGGTAAAATTCCCTTTACAAATACTTTTGCGGTTTTTTTAACAACAAACGGTTTGTTAGCTGCAAGAACTTTTGCATCTTATTCAAAGCTCAATATGAAAATGATGGGAGGATACGGAGGTTTATCGGATTCTTATGACGGACCGACCCACCATGCATTAGAAGATATTGCCGTGATGCGATCTCTTCCCAATGTTGAAGTTTTAGTCGCATCAGATGGTGTTTTGGTTGATTGGCTAGTGCAATATTGCATTAATCATTACGGCCCTGTATATGTTCGTTTGTCCAGAGGCGAAGCTAAGCCCGTATACTCAGAAGGTGAGCAGTTTGAAATTGGTAAGGCCAAAAAAGTTCGCGAAGGAGAAGATTTAACAATAATCTCCTGTGGTGTTATGACCGGCGAGAGTTTGGAAGCAGCAAAGCTTTTAAGCGAGATGGGCATTGAAGCAAGAGTGTTGGATATGTTCTCCATCAAACCAATAGACGAACAAGCTATCATAGAGGCGGCAAATGAAACAGGCGCTATTTTGTCAGTTGAAGAACATAACATTATCGGTGGCCTGGGAAGTGCAGTAGCAGAAGTTTTAGTAGCAAACAAGCCGGTACCTCAAGGATTTGTAGGAATGAAAGATCAACACGCAGAATGTGGTGATTACGATGATTTGTTCGAAAAATACAAATTGAATCCGAATGCAATCAAGGAAGCTGCTATAGAGTTGTTGAAAAGAAAATAAAGTGAATTATTATAGTAAATAAAATGAGTTTTAACTGACTTTTGCAGATGTTGCAAAGAGCACTTTTTATAGTTAAAAAAGCGCAGATACTTAGATAGTTATCTGCGCTTTTTTAATAGCTTACAAAAACAATTAGAAAGGTAAGATTAAAACGGGTGCTTAAATAACTCAAAAAAACTTCACTTGGTGAAATTATTAATGGTTTTAAGTTTCTTGCAATAATCCCTTTGAAAGTAGGAAAAGCCTCTGTTAAAAGCGAATAAAGTATTATAAAATTAATGTAAGAGAACATTTGATAATGAAATAAAATAATCGGAAGGAGTATTAGTGAATGAAAGCTTTAGTAAAATATGCTGCAGGACCGGGTAATATGGAAATAAGAGATGTTCCGGAGCCTGTTTGCGGTGATGATCAAATCAAAATCAAGGTAAAAAAAGCCGGAATATGTGGTTCTGATCTCCATATTTATCATAGCGATATTGCTATTCCAGTAAATCCACCTGTTATTGTAGGACATGAGTTCTCAGGAGTTATTGCTGAAATCGGAAAAAATGTTAAAGATTTTGAAGTTGGTGATAGAGTAGTATCAGAAACAGCATTTAGTTTTTGCGGAGTATGTGATTATTGTACTGAAGGTTATTACAATCTATGTAATGAAAGACGCACTCTGGGATATTGGTACGATGGGATTTTTACAGATTATACCGTCGTTCCGGCAGGTCGTGTACATAAAATTCCTGAAGGTATTTCATTTACGGCAGCAGCAATGACGGAACCTTTGGCTTGTGTCTGTCATGCGATTTATGATTTAAGTGTGATCAGAGCCGGAGATATCGTTTTGGTATCGGGCCCGGGAGCGATCGGATTAATGGCAATGCAAATTGCTAAGGCTGAGGGTGCAATAGTTGTAGTCAGCGGTCTAACTCATGATCTGGAACGTTTAGAAATGGCAAAAGAGTTAGGGGCTGATTATGTCTTGAATGTGCAAGAGAATGATTTAATAGAATTTGTTAATTCTATAACAGGCGGATATGGTGCGGATGTTGTTCTTGAATGTTCAGGGGCTGCTCCGGCAATAGACTCTGCTTTGCAAGCTATTAAGAAACGTGGTTATTTTGTACAAATAGGACTTCCCGGCAAAAAGATTACTTTTGATATCGAAAAAGTTTGTTATAAAGAATTGCATTTTAGCGGATCTTTAGGTTCGAGAAAACATAGTTGGCGAACAGCGCTGAAGTTAATGAAACAAGGAAAAGTAAATCTCGAACCATTAGCTAACGTGGAGTTGCCACTGGAAGAATGGGAAACAGCATTTAACAGGTTTGAACAGAAAGATGGCTGCAAATTTATGTTGATTCCTGCAGATGAACAATTAAATTGTTCTTAAGAATTAAAAATAATGGCAAATATGGTTGTTTGTAATCAATCTGATTAACAGAAAAGCTTGACAAAGCAAAAACGATTGCGTAAAATAAACGAAAGCAAATCGAAAGAGAAAGCAAAGTCAATTTCGAATTATCGAAAACAAAACAAAGTAAATAAAAACCAAATCCTATTTATGATTTGGTATGAAGGCCAATATATGTCACAAAATTTTAAACATTTTTCACAGGCGGAGCGTCGTCAGCAAATTATCCAAAAATTAAAACTTGACGGTAATGTCAGAGTGTCCGATTTAAGTGAACAGTTATCAACTTCTGAAGTGACAATTCGGAGTGATTTGGCAGAATTGGAAAATTCCGGCATCTTGCAGAGGGTTCATGGCGGGGCAATTCAAACTGTCAGAAATTATTATGCTCTTAATGCATCGGAACGTCTTGGAGAACGCAAGAATGAAAAACTGCAAATGGCGGAGATTGTAGCAAAATTAGTTCGTGACGGAGATAATATTATTATAAACTCAGGCAGCACTTGTTATTATATCGCTTTAGAATTGAGACAAAAAAGGAATTTACGCATAATTACTCATTCAATTCAAATTTCAGAAATTTTTGCTGAAGATAAAGATATTGAAGTTATTTTATTAGGCGGACTTCTGAATTATCAATATATGTTTACGTATGGTGATGATACAATGCATCAATTGAATAAATATCAGGTCGATAAAGCAATTCTTTCTGCAGACGGAATAGATATTGATAACGGAATTACTACATATCATCACGAAGTTGCGGAGCTCTGCAACCAAATGTTGACGCGAGCTTCACTTGCAATTATAGCAGCGGATCATTCAAAAATCGGGCATACAGCCTTTTCACAAGTTTCAGATTTACAAGCCATTGATTATTTAGTTACGGACGAACGAGCAAAACAGAAGAATTTGCAACAGTTTGAGAAGTTGGGAATAGAAGTACTTACTCCATAATTCCATATATAAAAGGGTTATGGGGTTATGGAAGTGTAGTTTTTAGAAAAGATTTAACGGAGCGATGTAAGAATAATTAATATAGTTTATAAATCGGGATTACAATCTGTATATGATTATGATCTCAAAGAGAAATCAGATATAGCATTATAAATAATTTAATTTTAGAAGTTAGAAGTATTAAATTTAGAAGTATAGAGAACATAGTGAGAATTTTAAGCAATAAGGGGGCACAGAAATGGCAGTACCAGTAATAATGCCAAGACAAGGGCAATCAGTAGAAAGCTGTATCATAGGGGAATGGCATGTGGCAAAAGGTGACAAAGTAAGCGCCGGCGACAAGCTTTTTACTTATGAAACAGACAAAGCGACATTTGATGAGGAAGCGCCGTCCGACGGTGAAATAATCGCAGTATTCTTTGAAGAAGGTGATGATGTACCTTGTTTATTGAATGTTTTAGTAATAGGTGAAGCAGGCGAATCCTGGGAAGAGTTTATTCCTGAAGGAGCAACTGCAGATGGAGCGGGAGCAGGTGTTGCCAAGACAGAAGCAGCAGCCTCGGTACCGGAAGTTACAACCAAAGCTGAAGCAGCACCGGTAGCAACAACCGCAGCAACTGCACCGAGTCTTGATGGTGAACATCCGATAAGTCCCAGAGCGAAAGGTTTGGCAGCAAAACATAATGTAGATTTACGGATGACAGCGGCAACCGGTCCTAAAGGCAGAATTATTGAAAGAGACGTAGAAGCTGCAATAGATGCCGGTTTGGTAGCAACAACAGCAGCAGGTCATGATTATGCAGCCGGTGTAGCAGGTAGCGGAATAGGCGGAGCAGTACGCGTTGAAGATTTGGCAAAATTACCTGAATTGCAAAGTCTCGAGGGAGCTGCGTTGATAGATCAAGCAGTACTCAGTCTTGATGAAACTGAATACACAGATGATAAAATTACGAATATTCGCAAAGTTATCGCTCGTTCAATGCATGCCTCACTGTCTGAAATGGCACAGCTTACCTTAAATGCTTCTTTTGATGCAAGCAATATTTTGGCATGGAGAAACCGTCTGAAAGATTTAAAAGAGAGGGGAATGGACGAGAAACTCGGTTTAGCAATTTTAGACAGAATACCGACGATCAACGACATAATCCTTTATGCTGTATCGCGCACAGTTAAAAAGTATCCGGATTGTAATGCTCATTATTTAGCAGAAGAAAATATCTTCCGCCATTTCAATCGAGTTCATTTGGGCGTAGCAGTAGACACTCCACGTGGCTTAATGGTTCCGGTTGTGAGAAATGCAGATCTGAAATCAATCAGTCAAATTTCGGCTGAGGCAAGAGACTTGGCAATCCAATGTAATGAGGGATCAATCAATCCCGACAAGATATCAGGCAGCACAATTACGATAACAAATATGGGCAGATCAGGCGTAGAAAGTTTCACGCCGGTAATCAATCCGCCTGAAACATGCATAGTAGGGGTATCTTCAACCTATGAGAAAGTACGCAGCGGCAAAGACGGCGGAATCGAGTTATATCCGGCAATGACCATATCTTTAACGATAGATCATAGAGCCCTTGACGGAGCACCGGGCTCACTATTTTTACAAGCCTTGATTCAAACCTTGGAAAACTTTGATTTGTTCCTGATGGGATCATGATGAAGCTTAACGGACAGTGGAGGAATGATTTAATTAAGAAGCAACAATCAATCTAACGGATTTTTATCCATGGAGTATTAAAAAAGGAAAATAGAGGACAATAATATATGTACGATGTATTAATAATAGGTGGCGGTCCCGGTGGCTATTTAGCAGCCCAAAGAGCCGGTGAAAACGGTTTAAAAGCCTGTCTGTTTGAAAAAAGAAATCTCGGCGGAGTTTGTTTAAATGAAGGGTGTGTTCCGTCTAAAGCACTATTGAATTCAGCAAAAATTTATGAACATGCAGCTGACGGATCTGATTACGGTGTTACGGCAGAAAATGCGAAAATCGACCAAGTGAAAGTTATCAAACGCAAAAATAAAGTTGTTAAAAAGTTGGTCAGTGGCGTGGCAATGACTATGAAGCGCAATAAAGTTGAAGTTGTTGAGGCTAAAGCCACAATTAAAAGCCGCCAAAGCGGTGTGATTACAGTTGAAGCTGACGGTAAAGAATATCAAGGCAAAAATCTGATTATCGCTTCAGGTTCAGAAGTTGTAAAACCACCGATTGACGGTTTGCAAGCAGGTTTAGAAAAAGGCTTTGTTTTAACCAGTCGCGAAATTTTGGACCTTGAAGTTATTCCGGAAAAAATGGTAATTGTTGGCGGCGGTGTCATCGGCTTGGAAATGGCAAGTTATTTCCAAACAGTAGGTACGAAGGTTACTGTAATTGAAATGCTTGATCATATTGCCGGCACAGTTGATGCTGAATTGGGAAAATTGCTGCAAAAGAATTTTGAAGCCAAGGGTTTGGAATTCAAATTAAATTCAACGGTTACAGCTTTTGGTGATAATTATGTTGAATATGAATTCGAGGGCAAAAAAGAAAAAATCGACGCGGATTATTGTTTGATTTCAATCGGCAGACGTGCTGTTTCAGCGGATATCGGCTTAGAGAATATCGGTGTTGAATGTGATCGTGCCAATATTAAAGTTGATGAACAAATGTTAACTAATATTCCGAATGTTTATGCAATTGGTGATGTCAACGGCAAATGGATGCTGGCACATGCGGCATATCGTGAAGCAGAAGTTGCAATTAATACAATTCTCGGCAAAAAAGATGTAATGCGCTATGAGGCGATGCCTTCAGTTTTATATACTAATCCTGAAATGTGCTTTGTCGGTGAATCTGAAGAAAGTGCCAAAGCCAAAGATTTAGATTACAGAGCCTTAACTCTTCCTCTGGCATATAGCGGTCGCTATGTTGCAGAAGTTGAAGGAGGCAACGGTGTGATCAAATTATTGGTCGATAACAAACGTAATTATTTGATCGGAGCTCACATGTTGGGCAGCTATGCATCGGAACTAGTCACTCCTTTGGGCATGATGATTGAAAAACAGATGACACTCAATGAAATAAAAGAATTTATCTTCCCGCATCCGACAGTCGGTGAAGTCATTCGCGAAGCGATTTTTGCATTATAAAGCGGAGAATTTAATATTTAAATTCGTAGAACTTGTTAAGATAAAAATAAAATAAAAGCAAAAGAAGTTTAGTGTTTAAATTTAATGGGATGAGAACAATTAAATAATTTATTAAAGGAAAAAGAAACAGTAATTTTTAACCAAGGAGAAGATCATGACAAAATCATTACCTATTAATCCGGAAGAAGCTCGTGCACCACGCATGATTGAGCTACAAGACATTCCGGTAAATCAGTATCAAAAAACAGTTAAAGATGAAAAAGACAATTTTACCAAAGAAGAATTTATGGGCATCTACCGCGATATGCGTTTGATTCGTGAATTCGAAGAAATGCTGATGTCTATCAAGACTACCAATTCATATCAAGGTATGGAGTATAACAATCCGGGACCGGCCCATTTATCAATCGGTCAAGAAGCTGCAGCTGTAGGACAAGCTTTCTATTTAGACAAAAATGATTATATCTTCGGTTCACATCGCAGCCATGGTGAAGTTTTGGCTAAAGCGTTTTCCGCTATTCGTAAATTAGATGATGCGGAATTGATGGAAATCATGGAATCCTTTATGGATGGTAAACAGCTTAAAGCAATCGAATCCATTCGCGAAGATGAAGAATCGATTAAAGAATTAGCAACCAGCTATATTCTGTATGGCATATTAGCAGAAATTTTCGCAAAAGAGACCGGGTTTAATCAAGGTCTTGGCGGCTCAATGCACAGTTATTTTACACCGCTCGGAATTTACCCCAACAATGCTATTGTTGGCGGTTCAGCAGATATCGCTTTAGGTGCAGCTTTATACAAAAAAGTAAATCGTCAACCCGGTATCGTAATCGGTAACTTCGGTGATGGTTCCATGGGTTGCGGTCCGGTTTGGGAAGCTCTGGCTATGGCAACCATGGATCAATATGAAACCCTATGGGAAGGTGATATGAAAGGTGGCTTGCCTTTAATCTTCAATATTAATAACAATCATTACGGCATGGGCGGACAAACAAAGGGCGAGACCATGGGATATGGTAATCCTGCACGGATCGGTGCAGCTTGCAATCCGAGACAAATGCATACAGAGGCTGTTGACGGTAATAATCCGCTAGCAGTTATTGATGCTTATAAACGTAAAATGAAAAATATCGAAGATAAAGAAGGACCGATTTTCTTAGAATTGATTACTTACAGATTCTCCGGTCACTCACCGTCTGACGCAGACTCTTACAGAACTGAAGAAGAAAAAGATGCATGGAGAGCTCATGATCCGCTCAAAACATATCCGGAGCAACTGATTGAAGCAGGCGTTGCAACACAAGCAGAAATCGATGCAATTGATGAATATGTTGTGGGTAAAATTATTCAATCAGTTAAATTAGCGATTGATCCGGTCATCTCACCGCGTATGGATCTGCAAGCAGAACCGAGAGCAATTGAAGATTTAATGTTCTCTAATCAAAAAGTTGCATCATTCTCGGATGCGGAACCCGACATGCTGCAAACCAGAGAAGAATTAAAAGAAAATGTCAGAGTCAAACAAATTGCTCGTCGTGAGCGTTATGCTTATGATGAAAACGGCAAACTTCTGACACCGAATAGACGTTATCAGTTCCGTGACGGAATTTTCGAAGCAGTTATTGAAAAATTCTATGAAGATCCAACCCTGATTGCTTACGGAGAAGACCTACGTGATTGGGGCGGTGCATATGCTGCTTATCGCGGTCTAACAGAAGCTGTTCCGTATCATCGTTTCTTCAACTCGCCAATTTCCGAGGCGGCAATTATCGGTTCAGGCATCGGTTATGCAATGGCCGGCGGTCGTGCTTTAGTTGAATTGATGTATTGTGACTTCCTGGGCCGTGCCGGTGACGAAGTATTTAACCAATTACCGAAATGGCAAGCCATGTCCGGCGGCTATCTCAAAATGCCGGTCGTTATCCGTGTTTCAGTCGGTTCCAAATACGGTGCACAACACTCACAAGACTGGACCTCGCTGGTAGCACACATTCCGGGCATTAAAGTTGTCTTCCCGGCAACTCCATATGATGTAAAAGGTCTATTGACATCAGCTCTCAACGGTACCGATCCGGTAATCGTTTTTGAAAGTCAAAGACTGTACGATGTCGGCGAACAATTTGTTAAAGAAGGAGTTCCGGCCGAACCGTTCGAGGTTACCATTGGCGAACCTGCAATGCGCAGAACAGGTAGCGATGTAACATTCTTGACAGTCGGTGCTACGTTGTATCGTGCATTAGAAGCTGCTGATAAATTGCAAGAAGAATATGGAATTTCAGCTGAAATTATTGATGCCAGAACACTGGTACCGTTTAATTATGAGATGGTTATTGAATCAGTTAAGAAAACCGGAAAAATCATTGTAGCGGGAGACGCTACTGCCAGAGGTTCTTATCTCAATGATTTGGCACAAAATATTCAAAACCTGGCATTTGATTATCTCGATGCACCGGTTCAAATCTTAGGTTCACGTAACTGGATTACACCTGCTTACGAATTGGAAGATGATTTCTTCCCGCAAGCAGATTGGTTTATTGATCTCTATCATGAAAGAATTGCACCGATTGCCGGCTACACGCCGACCAACAATTTCACCGATGGTGAAATTCTCAGACGCAGCACTTTAGGAGTTTAAAGCCTAATTGTTTGTGCATTGGAATATGTAGATTTAAGAATCTAATGCTCATTTGCATATAAGAAACTACTCGGGATTAAAATGTTCCGGGTAGTTTTTTGGTCTTAAAAAAACCAAAGCAAAACAGATAATGTGCACTTTGTAAATTAAATTAAGTTATTATTGTGCGAAACCCACAACAAAACTTGTTGCATATGCTATATAATTTTAAAAAAAAAGGAGTTTATTTGTTTATATTGTTGATTAATGGTTTTATTAATTGTTAAGCTTAGGTATAAATCAACGTTTAATATAAAGTCTCGCATTAACAAGGTTTTATTAATTATTAAGCTTATTAAGCTTAGGTATAAATCAACACAGAGATGCAATTAATCTTTGAGGATGGGAAAATCAGATAAGTATGTGGCTAAAATGACTAGTAGAAGAATAAATAAACCAAAACTATCTGAAAAAGTCAGTATAGGACTTATAAATGCATTTCATTTAGGTAGTTATTTAGAGGGAGATGAACTTCCTTCTGAAAGAAAGTTAGCCGATGAGTATGGAGTTAGTCGAACAGTAATTCGTGAAGCGATAGAGAATTTAGAAAACATAGGTTATTTAGAACAAAAAGGTCGTAAAAGAGTTTTTAAAAAAATGAATATTACAGAAAATATGATTCATTTTGAAGAAATTACAGATGTTGAATATAAATCTTTAATAGATTTATTGGACGTAAGAGAATTATTAGAGCGATTTATTGTTAGAAGAGCAGCCGAAAAAGCTACAGAAGAAGAGATTGCAAATCTTCAAAAATGTATTGATAAAATGAAAATGCAACTTGAGAATGGCAATATAGATTATGAAACAGAAACTTCCTTCCATAGTAATTTGTTAAAGATTGCCGATAATAAAGTGTTGAGTCAAATGTTTAATGCATATGAAGCAAGTATATATGACATAGGTAAATATTCATTATATGTAGCGCAAAAAAGAGGTTTAGCTATTACAGCTGCTGAAGAGCATCAAGCAATTTTAAATGCTATAAAATCTCACAATGCAGATTTAGCAGAAAAACTGATGATAAACCATTTGAAATATGCAAAACATAATATTTTGCTTAGTTATCGTCTCAAAAATCAAAAAAACCATTAGGTTTTAAATTAGATCTAGAATTAGGTCTTTGAAAATTTTTTAAATCACAAAAAACGATTTGAAAGGAGAAAGGTTGATGAAAAAATCAATTAAACAGATGCTAAAAGGGGTAGCAATATTTTGTTCAATCGTAATGTTATTTACTTTAATTTCTGCTTGTAACAAAAAAAGTGATGACACTGCGAAAAAAGAAAAGGAAACAGAGGCAGCTGAAAAGGAAGCTGTAGAAGAAAAAGAATCTGCAGAAAAAAAAGAAGTTGCAGAGAAATCTGAGGCTTCAGAAGACAAAAAAGCTGTAGAAGAATCAGATAAAAAAGAAGCTTCCGGTGAACCGATCATAGTTGGAGTATGTACAGCAATGACAGGTTCTTCACCTTTAGATGGTGAAAGAACAAAACAAGGTGTTGAATTAGCTGTTAAGGAAATCAATGCAAAAGGTGGTGTTTTAGGCAGACCTTTGGAACTGATGATTGAAGATGATCAAAACTTGGCAAATGTTGCAGTTAATGCTACTAATAAATTAATGAATTCAAACATTGTTGCACAATTGGGACCTCAAAAATCAGGAAATACAAAAGCAGTTATGGGTATTGCTAAAGAAAATGGCATTCCGATTTTGGTAGGTTCGACAAATCCGGGTTTGGCTGATGAAGGTAATGAATATTTATTCAGAATTCGTGCTTCAGATCGTTTGGTGGGTCAAACTGCAGCGAAATTTGCTATAGAAACATTGAATGCAAAGAAGATCGGTATCTTGTTCAATAATGATGACTATGGCATGGGAGCGAAAGGCGCTATTGAAAGTTATCTTGATACAGCCGGTCTTGAATATGTTGCAGAAGGACATAATACCGGTGATAAAGATATGACTGGTCAAATCATGAAATTAAAAGATGCCGGTGTTGATACAATTATAATTTGGACTCATGCTCCGGAATGTGCCGTTGTAGCTCGTCAATTAAAAGAATTATTACCGGGTATTCCTGTTGTTTCAGGTCCTACTTATACAAATCAAGATTTCTTGAATTTAGTTGATGCAGCTGATATTGAAGGCGCTTATTCAGTAGCTGATTTCTCAGTAGAAAAAGATACACCTGAAATGAAAGCATATGTTGCTGCTTGTGACGAAGAATATGGAATTGTTCCTGAATTATTCAGTACCACATATTATCAAGGGATTTATATTCTTGCTGATGCAATTGAGCGTGCAGGAAGTACTGATCATGATGCAGTACGCCAAGCTCTAAGTGAAACTAAAGACTTTAATGGTGTTATGTCAGCAGTAAATTGCAATGCAAAGGGTGAAATGGTTCACGAGGTTACTGTTGTTGTGTTAGAAAATAAAGTTCCTGTTATGAAGGAAATTGTCAAATTTGATGTTGATGAGTAATGTATATATTTCTGGAGTACCAGTATTAGCTATGTGTGTAAAGCACATAGCTAATAATATTTAACGAAAGATAATTACTATGGAAAGTTTTTTACAATTATTAGTAAGCGGTATAGCGTTCGGTTGTATATACACCTTAGTAGCTATTGAGTATTCTGTTATCTATCAAGCATCAGGCTTGGTTAATTTTAGTCATGGTCAATGGATCACTTTAGGCGGATTTGTTTTTGGCGGAACGATGATCCGTCAATTCAACATGCATTATATACCTGCAATGTTATTGTCTCTAGTAGTTATGGGAATTTTTGGTGCATTGGTGGCAAAAGGAATTTTTAATCCACTCAGACATTTACCCAATAATTTATTTGTTGTTTTAGGCACAGTAATGTTGGGAAAAATCATTATTGAACTTTGTAGAATAATTTGGGGTGCGTCTGCTTTTAGAATTGAAGGATTTTTAAGTGATACAGTAAAAATAGGCGGAATTGTTTTTCCTGAAGTTTATATTTGGATTGTAATTATTTCTGTTATTTTTTTAGTGGTGCAAGCTATTCTTTTCCAAAAAACAAAATTAGGGAAAGCCATGCGGTGTGTTGCTTCTGATCAAAAAGCAGCTGCCCTGATGGGAATAAATGTGAACAGAAATATTATTATTACTGTTGCATATAGTGCAATTATTTGTGCGATAATCGGTATTTTGGTTGCACCAATTTTTAATGTAGATATTAATATGGCTAATAGTATCTCTTTGAAAGGTTTCGCTGCGGGTGTTGTTGGGGGATTTGGAACAATAGGCGGATCAATAGTTGGTGGTCTGGTAATAGGGATCATTGAAAATATGTACCTTATGATAGGACCTGCGATTTATAAAGATGTTGTTGCTTTCGTTGCTTTGATTATATTTTTATTGATGAAACCAACAGGATTATTAGGCAAGAATCAACAGAAGAGAAGTTAGTAACTTTGGTTATAAATGGGGTTAAAAATGCAAAAGATTAAAAAGATTGCACCAATAATTATTAGTTTAATAATCGCATTAGTTTTGCCGATTTTTGTGAAAAATAATTATTATGTAACATTATTGGATCAAGCATTAGTAAATATTATTGCAGTAATCGGGCTTAATTTTATTACTGGATTAACAGGACAGGTAAACTTAGGAATGGCCGGCATTTTTGCAGCAGGATCATATACTTCTGCATTGTTAACAACCAAGCTAGGTGTTAATTGTTGGTTAGGACTGATTGCATCGATTATTGTTGGAATAATTATTGGATATGTGCTTGGATATCCGAGTTTGAGAATAAAGGGGATATATCTAACCTTAACGACAATCGGTTTTGGTGAAATTATGAGACTCTTACTCACAAATATGGTAAACATAACCGGAGGAACTCAAGGAGTACTGGGCATACCTTCATTATCATTGTTCGGTTTTGAATTAAATACTCCACGGAGAATGTATTTTTTCTTGGTTGCAGTAGTTTGTTTGATGGCGTGGATAGCGATCAGAATTGTTAAAGGCAGATGGGGGCGTGAATTCAAAGCAGTTCTTAACGATGATACAGCCTTGGCAAGTGTAGGGATCGATATTTCAAAAGTAAAATTAAATTCATTTATTCTCTGTTCAGTGTTTACTTGTGTTGCTGGTTCTTTTTATGCCCATCTTATGGGTTATATCGATCCCTCAGATTATACTTTTGATATGTCAACCAGATTTTTGATGATGTTAATGCTTGGCGGAATAGGTTCTGTACCGGGTAGTATTATTGGTGGATCTATAATTACAATACTGCCGGAAATTTTAAGATTTTTGAAAGAGTACTACTGGTTAGTCTTCAGTGTTATTATCCTAATTATCATTTTGGTTTTACCCTATGGTTTAGTGTCTATAAAAGATCTGCCATTTGTGAGAAAATTGTTTGGTTTAAATAAAAATTCACTAGGAGAATCAAATGAATAAGACATTATTGCAAATCAAAAATTTAACGAAATCGTTTGGTGGTTTAGTAGCAGTTAATGACTTATCATTTTCTGTTGAGGAAAAATCGATCCATGCTCTGATCGGACCAAATGGTTCAGGAAAAACAACGACTCTGAATATGATTGCTGGAGAATTAATACCGGATAGTGGCAGTGTTCTTTATCAAGATCAAGATTTAGTTAAAAGCAAGCCACATCTTATTTCAAGAATGGGATTAAGTCGTACGTTTCAGAATATTAGATTGTTTTCAGGTATGACAGCTCTAGAAAATATAATGATAGGTATTCATAGAAATTACCCAAGTCATATTGTAGATTTTATAGTTAATATATCTAAAGCCAAAAAAGAAGAACTTATCATTAAAGAAAAAGCTATAGAAATCCTAAATTTTTTAGGATTATATCGAATAAAGGATGAAAAAGTGGAGAACCTTGCCTATGGAAATCAAAAAGTTTTGGAGTTAGGCAGAGCACTGATATCTAATCCTAAGTTGATTTTATTGGACGAACCGGCAGCAGGATTGAATCCATCTGAAAGAGCTGATTTTGTTAATTTATTAAAACAAATTAATAATAATGGAATTACGTTATTGCTAATTGAACATAATATGGATGTAGTTATGGATATAAGTAATACAATAACGGTTTTAAATTTTGGCAAAAAAATTGCTGAAGCAGGCCCGAAGGAAATTCAAAACGATGATTCTGTTATTGATGCGTATTTAGGATCATCATATAGAAAGAAGAAAGAACAGGGTGAAGTCGATGCTTGAAGTAAAAAATATTAATGTATTCTATGACCAAGTCCAAGCTATTCATGATGTATCTTTCGAAGTTAAGTCAGATGAAATTGTTTCTGTGATAGGTACTAATGGAGCCGGCAAATCTACCTTAATGCAAACGATTGTTAGCTTGGTTGAGACTAAATCCGGATCAATTATTTTTAATGGTGAGGATATTACAAATTTACCTTCACATGATATTGTCAAGCGAGGAATCATTTATGTTCCTGAGGGACGAAGAATATTTTATGATCTTACAGTAGCAGAAAATCTTGAAATGGGTGCTTATGCATTAAAAACCGATAAAAAACGTTTGCGAGAAGATCTTGAAATGGTGCATGAAATGTTTCCTCAATTAAATGACAGAATGAAGCAATTAGGCGGTACTCTTTCAGGCGGTGAACAACAAATGTTAGCAATAGCCAGAGGGCTAATGGGACATCCGAAATTATTAATGTTGGATGAACCTTCACTTGGACTAGCTCCAGTTATTGTTGAGGAAGTTTTTGATATTATTTTGAAGATAAAAAAGGAAACAAATACACCGATTGTTCTGGTCGAACAAAATGCAAATATGGCTATGGCGATCAGTGATAACACATATGTTCTAGAAGTGGGATATGTAAGTTTTAGTGGTAAGAGTTCTGAGTTGATGTATAACCCGGAAGTAAAAGAAGCATATTTAGGTTCTTAGATTTCAATTCTTTTCGATAAAACAATAACTAATAGACTTGATTGATTTAATTTCAAGGAGGCTGGGGTGAGTATAGGCAGATTAGATCAACGTGTAGCCATTGTAACAGGAGGAGCACGGGGTATAGGTTTAGCAGTTGCAAAAATTCTTTGCGAATTTGGAGCAACAAGTGTAATTGCTGATATTAATTATGATCAAGGACTGAAATCTTCAGAAAAATTAAATGAGAAAGGTTATGCTACTTCGGCTGTGAAATTAGATGTTAGCAGTCCTGAATCAATTTCTGAAAATATTGAATTAATTTATGAAAAATATGGAAGAATTGATATTTTAGTTAATAATGCAGGCATTCTAGATAGCACTTCTATTCCAGAATTAACAGTTGAAGCGTGGGATCATTTGCTTGATATAGATTTGAGAGGAGTGCATCTATGTTCACAAGCAGTTTTGCCATATATGAAAAAAAGCGATTGTGGCAGGATAATTAACTTATCTTCTCAGGCAGGTCAACTTGGCGGATGGAAAGCCGGTGTAAATTATTCAGCAGCCAAAGGCGGTGTTCTTGCATTAACTAAAGCATATGCCAGATATGCTGCAAAGTTCGGAATTACGGTTAATGCGGTGTCTCCAGGGTTTATATTAACAGACATGACAGCTTCAAGATCTGACGAAACAACAGGAATCCCTCTTGGAAGATTGGGCACTGCAGAAGATGTGGCGAATTCAGTTTATTTTCTAGCGAGTGATCTATCCAGTTATATTACAGGATTTACGATAGATGTTAATGGAGGATATTTTATTCACTAAATTATTTATTTTATAAAAAAGGAGAACGAGATGTATAGTCTAAAACTTGAACTAAGAGAAAAAATGTTTTTTGGTGATAATCCTGAAAATTTCTTAAATATCGCTATGAAAGAATTGGGGGAAATTGAAAAGAAACTGAATAGCGACACAGATTTAGCATTTGATTATGCAGAGCTTATTGCTGATCTGGCAATAGATATGAATTCTTATCTGTATAATTGGAAACTTAAACCAGCAATTTCTGAAGGCATTTTGCAAGAATCAGATTTAAATCACGTAATTTCAGTTTATTTAGAAAAAGTGAAAATATATGGAGGCAAAAAACTTTTAGATATAACTAATAAAGAAATTGAAGCAGTAAAGAACAGTCAAACACGAAAAATTAGTGAAGGTTTTGATGAGGGAAAATTAAAAACTGTATATGGGCATGATTTAGCATATAGATTAGATTTTGGTTTAAGACGCGGAGCAAGATGGGTTACAACAAATCCTGCAAAAATTATTTTATATGAAAATGATTATCCTCATGAATTTAATCGGGTAATGTCCTCTATTAAAATCGAAAATCCGGGTATCAGCGCTGAAGATTTCGCATCGATGGTTTTTGTTAAAATCGGAGGTCAATCAGCCAAAGCCTTAAGACCAATTTATGAGCTAACAGACGGAGAATATGGGTTTGTTTGTGTTCAAGTTTCGCCACTCAATTTAAAAAATACTGAGGCGATGGTAAAACAAGCAGATTATTGGTGGGACAAGTTTAAAATTGAATTAGGTGTTGAAGACCCTAATATAGTGTTCAAATTACCTGCTGTTCCCCATTCTGTTGAGGCCGCAAAACAATTGATTGATCGTGGTTATAGACTTTGTATGACTTTGAATTTTTCTGTAACTCAACATGAATTATTTGCAGAAATCATTCAAAAGGGAAAGAAAACCGGTTATGTAGTCTTTATGGGTGGTTATCTTGATGATGCAGTCTGCAAAGAATTAATTGCTAATGGTATGGATGAAGAACAAGCGAAGGATATTTCTAAAAGGGCATCTGAAGCTGTGATTAGAAAATCATACAATAATTTAAAAAACAAAGGATTTGATAAAGTTTCAATCATGACTGCGGCGGTTCGTGGACCATGGTCAATGATTAATTCGCTCTCTCCGGGAGATGGGCAGCCTATTTTAATCACTACGACAGATTCCAATGTAAACATTTTTGATAGCTCTACAAGAGATCTGATTCCAGTTTTAGATAAACCTGTGGAGCAGAAATATATGGATGCATTGGAACAGAGTGATGTATTCAAAAAAGCATACGCTGATAAAGAATCAGATGAATTTGATTTTTATAATCTATATGACTATCCACCTCTGGTTAATGTTAATGACGGCTTTATTGATTCGTACACACAAACGTTAAATAATGCAAAAGCAATGTTGGATTAATAATATGAAGGCATTTGCATGAATGCAGAACAAATAGTCCGTGATAAGGCAAGAATATCCTCATAGGATGAAACAGTTTTAAACTAACAAACAACGGAATAGGCGAGTCCACGTGTGTAGGAAGGTGAATATTAATGAAGGCATTAGTAAAGTATGATTATGGTCCTGGCAATATGGAGATTAGAGATGTTCCGGAACCTGAATGTAAAAAAGATCATGTAAAAATTAAAATTCATCAATGTGGAATTTGTGGTTCAGATTTGCATATTTATCAATCTGATATTGCAATATCGATAAAACCACCTGTAATAACCGGACATGAATTTTCTGGTGTTATTGTTGAAGTCGGAGAAAATGTAAAAGATTTCAAAGTAGGTGATAGGGTTGTTTCTGAAGCCGGAGATTGTTTTTGTGAAAATTGTGATTGTTGTAATGATGGTTATACCAATATATGCCCGGAACGAAAAAGTTTTGGATATTGGTTTAATGGTGGGTTTGCAAGTTATGCTGTAATACCGGCAAAAAGAGTTCACAAAATTCCTGATAATATATCTTTAGATCTCGCAGCATTAACAGAGCCTTTAGCGTGTGTATGTCATGCTATATATGATATGTGTTATATAAGGGCTGGTGATGTAGTGTTAATTACTGGCCCGGGAGCAATTGGCTTAATGGCTTTACAAATTGCAAAGGCTGAAGGTGCAACAACAATAATTACCGGGATAGATAGTGATGAAACTCGTTTGAAACTTGCCAAAGATGAATTTGGTGCAGATTATATAGTCAATGTTCAAAAAGAAAATTTAC
Source organism: Clostridiaceae bacterium (assembly GCA_012838135.1). GTDB lineage: Bacteria > Bacillota > Clostridia > Saccharofermentanales > DTU023 > UBA5436. Next base: position 76,841 of record DUPV01000042.1, read on the forward strand.
AAAATATTATAGATAAAGCAACTAATTTGAGAGGAGTAGATGTTGTTCTTGAATGCTCCGGTTCAGAAGCAGCAATAGATAACGGTCTTCAAATGATAAAAAAACGTGGTTATTTTGTACAAATTGGTTTGCCTGGTAAAAAGATTTTGTTTGATATAGAAAAAATTTGTTATAAAGAATTGAATTTCAGAGGAGCTATGGCGTCAAGAAATCACAGCTGGAAAAAGGCCCTATACATGATGAGTTCCGGTTTGATAAAATTAGAAAAATTGGTAGACGTCAAATTACCTTTAACTCAGTGGGAACAAGCTTTTGTTAGATTTAAAAATCAAGATGGAATTAAATTTTTCTTAATCCCTGAAAATGATTAATAAGAGATAATGTTGTGAAATTCAAATATTACTAGATCTTTTCTATCCTTATTTATATGAAAAACAAACGAACGATATCTTCATCTTTCAGAAGAAAAAAGTCATCTACGGTCTGTAGTGAGTGGCACTGTTTCGGAAACGATGGTTTCCATCTCCGGAACGGTGGCTTCGCCACACTGAAAAGCGTGTAAAAATTATTTCCTCAAGCTGTACAGATGATTTCCTCCTACCCGGATTGGCGCTTTCAGCGTACCGGAGTATTCTTAAACTTAAAAAGTGTGCAAGTCAAACTCAGCCAGTGTATAGAGAAATTTCTTTTGAAAAGATACAAGATTTCTCGTGCCGGTTATAGTTACTAATTCTTGATACCGGGATTACGGACGAATAATGAATCTCATTTGTATGCTTAAAGCATACAAACAGGTCTCAGTTTTGGTTTAAGATAATTAACAGAAATCGGAGCGTAATGACGCTGACAAAATTGCGGTATAGAAGGCCGTTATGTCAGGAACAGACCGTTTTGTGTCTGATAGAATTCAAAAATACGAGGAGGTATCAATTATGCGCAAGATTATTGCAATCATACTGTTGATTGTGGCAGTGGCAGGACTGGTCTACGGAGTCCTCGGGATTATGACAAAAACCGTGAAAATAAAAACCGATAAGGCTGAAGGTATTTACAATCTGGCCGATGACAGCTATGAAGGTCAAATGGCATTTTCCAGCATGGGTGGGTTTGCTCAAAGTATGAGTGATCTGCAGAAACTTGCAAAGGCTCAGCGTAACAAGCAGATAGGCATTGGCTTAGGTGTGTGCGTGGTGTGCAGTGTTATAGGCGTAAGTCTGCTGCTAAAGAGAAAAACTGATCAGTCTTATTCTACGAATTACTAAAGGATAAAAACAATACATAATCTTCTGCGATTATTTCGAGCTGAACCGCTTTTTAATTTCAATCAGAAAATCTTTTCCGAGCAGGATAATGAAGGCGAGTAACAATAAAAAGGCAAGGGATCCCATTACGACAAAAGTCCAATAAGTATCGTCACTCTGTTCTACAAGGAGTCCGACAATCGCAGCCACAAGGCTGAGCGTGCAAAAATTCAACATCGGAAACATGTTTTGTCTTTGTGTTTCAAAATCAGTGAAAAAGAGGACAGAAACCAAGATCAAGGCTGAGAAGCAAATGATGACAATAACCTTTACTGACCAGCCGGGAGCCAGAAAAACGTCAATGAGTCCGAGAAGAACACAAGAATTTATGATGAACTTGATGGTTTGGCTGATCCGGTTGTATTCTACCATGTCAGGAGAAATGAGCTGTGACCAGACAAGCCACATTGACCACATTACAACAATGCTCCAGGCTTGTCCGCGGGTGAAAAGATTGATTATCGTACAAATCATACCGGCAAAGATAAAACCCCATTTGCTGTAAGTTATTAAATTTTGCTGAAACAGATTGCGTTTTTCGACTGTCGGATAGATATTTTTAATTTCCATAGAGTGAACTTCCTTCTACTTCGGGCATGATTCCGTCCTCGCAAAAAAAGCGGAACAGAGCTTCTTCAAATGACGGATCGTTTGTCATTTTAGTAATTGAAAGTGTGGCTGTGTTGCCGAAGGTGATTATGGTACAGGTTGCTCTGTTTAACACGGCAGGACCGAGGAGAAAGTCCATGCTCTGAATATGGTCAGCGTATTCCTGCGGCATGGTTACTACTCCCATATTGGAAAGTCTCGTGCTGAAAATTCCATCACTGAGAAAACCATAGATAGCCTTTGCCACCGGTGATTTAATGACAAGCGGTATAAAGCGCAGCATACTTACTATTTTTCTGGTGGAATTCATCATTTCTCCCATTGCTTCCCGAGAGCCCTTTATTTTCAACTGTTCCGTGATTTGCCGGATTAACTCGGGGCTGTCTGTGATTTCTGTCATAGGAAATCTGATTCCGCAATAAAGTGAGAAATTTCGCACAGTCTGAGAAGGATAATACTTTCGCATATTGACCGGAACCTGAATGTTGATCGTTCCGTCCAGCTCATCCGTTGCCGCTTTAGTCGCCAGAAATATTTTTGACAACACATAAGCTGTTATGGTTGCCTCGTGTTCATTGGCCGCTTTTTTGAGGGAAGTGGCATCCATCCGGAAATGAAGTACTTGGCAAGGCTTAATTTTTGAGAGCTTACCGCTCATTTGAGTGGCCGGCATATCCATAAATCCATTGCCTTTTTCTGTGGTTTCCGTACGAAAAAACTCATTGGCAATCTCTTCTGCTGTGGGTAAATCATTGCGTTTCATGATTCCTTCTTCATCACTGATTACTCCACACAAACGTAAATACTCCGCTGTCAGTGCTTTGAGAAATTGCATGCCGCCTGATCCGTCAGTAAGGATATGGAAAAATTCTACACTGATGCGATTTTGATACCAAATGACACGGAATGTTTGAGATGCACTGCGGGAGATATTCAGCGGCTTACACGGAGGTCCTGTTTCCGGTTTTACATTATAACGTCGCTTCGCGGTATCAAGATAGTGCCAGAAAAAGCCTTTTTTGACTGTTGTAGCAAAACTCGGAAAGCGTTTAATTGTAAAGTTCAGAGCCATTTGCAGCAGTTCAGGGATAACATTATCTTTCAAATAGACGGACAGACGAAACATTTCCATTTGTCCCGGTTTCATGGATAACGGATATATTTTGGCAGCATCATCCAGGGTGTACCAGAGAATTGGCGGACGTATATAGAAGCCGCCGAGATTTTCAATACTCAACAGTTCAAGAGCTTTCTCCAAGGGAGTGCCGACGGAATGATAATGTAACAATGCATTTTCGAAATCTTTACGCAACAATTCCGTGCCTTTTTTGTTCAGAGCACAGTGTTTTGAAAAATTTTGAAAAAAGTGATTGACGGTTGTCACTTCATCCTCGGGCAGATTTTCCAAAAATGAAGTAAATTCTGAAATTTTTTTCTTGCGTCTTTTCATCGAATAACCTTTTATTAGTTTCATACCAGTCCGAAATATTTTTCGAAAAAGCTAAGCAGTTTTTCAATAATAAAATGTTTTTTTGTTTTTATTGGTAGACACCTAAAGCTTTTTCTTTCAAATGTCGTTTTTGGTTGTAGACATATTTGGTATTTTTCCGTAATTTCCATTTTTAAAAGTAGACACGATATTTTCAGGTATCGTAAACACTTTATTTTGTGCAGGTTCCTGCTTCTTTACTCTCCAATCCCTGATCTCTGAATTATTTCCGATTTTTGTCATTCCGTCCAGCCGTACTGCCCTTTAAGTTCGACAAATCTGACCAACTCTACTGTTTTAAGGTTAATTTCGCCGGTATCAGTCTTGGTAATAAGTTTAAGTTCCTGCAAATGTGGCGGACCGATTGGAATAACCATCCTGCCACCGGTTGCCAATTGATCAACCAATTCGTCGGGCAAAAGACCTGCTGCCGCAGTTACCATAATCCTGTCATAGGGAGCACATTCTTGCCAGCCGGTGCTGCCATCTCCGATCTTATAATAAATATTCGAAAAATTTAAGGCATTTAATCTCTGCTTGGCTTTTTCTGCCAATTGCTCAATTCTTTCCACTGTATAAACTTCCGCTGACATTTTTGCCAGAAGAGCTGTCTGGAAACCTGAACCGGTTCCAATCTCCAATACTTTACTGTCATTTTCCGGTTCCAGCAGCCGTGTCATTTCCAGCACAAGGCTGGGTTGTGAAATCGTTTGCCCGAAGCCTATAGGCAAAGGCTCGTCTAAACTAGCATGTTTTTTTAATTCATTTTCAACAAATAAAGAACGATCCAATGAACGAAAATATGTTTCAAGCTTCTGCCAATCCATGATTTTTACCTCATTTCATTTGATCATACCTTCAAATTATTTATTATCCTTGTTATAAAGTATAAACAGATTTAATATATCATAAATCATTTTGAAAGTTTTCTGAGAATGTCTCATTGTAGCTAATAGATGATATAATAAAATGAATAATTTTTTATCAATGGTGATAAAAATACATTTAGATTACGAATACCAAGTAATTCGTATATAGCAATTATATGAGGTGAAAGCTATGAAATTTATTTCTTATTTACATCAGGACAAAGCTGATTATGGCGTAATGAATGCTGACAATTTAATTTTTTCAATGTTTGATGTTTTTGAACAATTAAATGTCAATTCAAGTACAGAAGAAGATTTGAGTATGGAATCAGGGTCAATTGCTGACATGAAAGATGTACCAAGTGATTTATTATCTTTTATTCAGCAATTTGGTACTACCTTGAATTATCAGATCAATTCAGTTTTGCCTGATTTAGTTGATAAAGCAATTTCTTTGGATTCAGTAAAATTGCTTGCCCCGATTAAATATCCGATAAGGAATATCTTTTGTGTCGGCAAGAATTATAAAGATCATGCTTTAGAAGTTTCGCAATTTACAAGTGAGGTATCACCTGAATTGCCACAATATCCGATTTATTTCAGCAAAGCGACCAATTATCTGTTAGCTGATCAAGAGCCGGTTGTTATACGCAAGGAATTGGCACGAAGATTGGATTATGAAGTTGAGTTGGCATTGATTATCGGTAAAGCAGGTTGTGATATTGAACCGGCTCAGGCTGCTGATTATATTTTCGGTTATACCATCAGCAATGACATTTCAGCAAGAGATTTGCAAAATCAGCGAGGACAATGGTTCAGAGGCAAAAGTCTGGATAATTCCTTACCGTTGGGTCCGTGGATAGTGAGTCAGGATGCGATCCCATTCCCTCCGATGCTAAATATATCAGCAAAAATTAATGGTGAGATCAGACAAAAATCTAATACTAAAGAATTTATTTTTGATATTCCGACATTGCTTGCGGATTTATCGAAAGGACTGACTTTACTTCCCGGAGACATTATTATGACCGGAACGCCGGCCGGTGTCGGTGTTGCGATGAATCCACCCCAATACCTCAAGTCCGGAGACATAATGGAGTTTGAAATCGAACAAATTGGAACTTTAACCAATATGGTTAAACTGATTGATTAGTTTGCGAACAAGTAAAGCACGAAATAATAAATGAGTTAATACTGATAGAAAACTGCAAAAGGTACTTTTTCCGCAAGTGCTGAGCAAAAATATTTTCTTGAACTGATTGATATATAAGCAAAAAGTCCGGTTGGTGCCGGCGATTCGATGATTACAGCTTTTGCATTAGGGCTGCAAACAAAACAGAGTAATGAAGAAACTCTCAAATTGGCCATTGCAGCTGCAATGGCCATGGTAAATACTGCAGGTACATCCACCCAATTCACACATCCGGTGAGCAACAGATAATGTTATAGTTTGAAGTTTCCTGCGATTATTCTAACGATATTGATCGATGAATAATTACATTATTTGTTTTGGACAAGCTGTTTTTAGTTGATTTAATTAGGTTGACTAGTTGAGAAATTATCGATATATTTGGTATGCCAATGTAATATTACAATATTCAATACTTGATAAATTCCAATTGTTTGCAAATTAAAAAATAGAAATAGAAAGTATTTTTGCGTGAAAAAAATTATAAAAAAGATTAAAGACAAAATTATATTCCTATCTACCTCCCATCAAAAAAAGCTTTTTATTATTATTGGCGCTATACTAATCGGAACAATTATCTTGGGATCCGTGATTGCTTTCAAGAATCACAGTTTAAATAATAAAATTGCATCGGAATCTAAAAAAACAAATGAATCTGAAACCCATAAAGAAACAACTAATTCGACAACGGCAAAAAGCGTAAAGACCGATCTTTATCGTGGTATGGTTAAGGAAGAACTGATTGTTGAAGCCGGTATTGAAGAACTGGATGTCAATAGCTTTCTAACTGAAGAAGCTCCTGATTTGACCATAGGATTTACAGGTCAGGTAGATCATGTAAATCTTTCCGTTCCCGGTGAATACGATTTGCAGATAATGATTGAAACAGAAGTATACAGTACAAAATTAATTGTTCAAGATACGATTAAACCGATTCTGGTTTTGAAAGATCTGGTTGTTCCGCTGGGAAGAATTCTTGAACCTGAGGATTTTGTTGAAAAAGCAGAAGATGCGACAGAATTAACTTTTAGGTTTTTGATTGAACCGGACCCGCAAAACGAAGATCCTCAAACAATCAAAATTCAATGTGAAGATCTGGGTAAAAATAAAGTAGAAGCTGAAGCAAATGTCAAGTTTGTTAGTTTGGCAGATCAAGTTGTTGTGGAAGCCGGAAGATCTGAACCGTTATCTTTAAGTGAATTTTTGCATGACAATACAGACGTAGAAACTCTTAAAGTGATATCGGATTTGAATTCATTCAGATTTAATCATGTCGGAAAGTTTGAAGTGCTTTTTGAAATAGATGGTGAAGAAATCATTTCTTATCTTGTAGTGATGGATACAATTGCACCTCAAGGAACTGCTGTAGAAAAGGATACATTTGTTGGAGTTGCACCCAATGCGAATGCCTTTGTTACTAATATTATTGATGCAACTGATGTGACAGTTACATATTTAGAAAAACCGGCGTTTAATAAGTCCGGACGTTTTCCTGTCAAAGTACGTTTAACGGATGAAGGTGGTAATACAACGGATATTTCTTCTTATGTAAATATACTTAAAGATGAAATTCCGCCGGTATTGCATGGAGTAGCTGATTTAACTTATATACCGGGTGAAAGTCGAGATTTGTTAGCTGGGGTATATGCAACTGATAATCTCGATCCAAATCCCAAAGTAACGATTGACAAATCAAGGTTAGATACTTCGAAAGAAGGAACCTACGTAGTTACATATAAGGCAACCGATGCTTCCGGCAATCAAACTACTAAAATTGCAAGAATTACAATAAAAATACGCAAACCTTATGAACCGCTAGGTTCAACCGGCTCAGGGAATTTGGATTCATTAGCAGATGGTGTTTTATCGCAAATAATCAATGGAGACATGGATGCATACACTAAAGCCTATAGAATTTATAATTGGATAAACAACAATTTATCTTATAGAGCTCAACCAAATCGTACAGATTTGATTGGAGGTGCAATTACGGGACTGACTAGCAGAACCGGTGATTGCTATATTTTCCGCTTTACAAATCAGGCTTTGTTGACCCGAGCAGGTATTGGAACTTATGGTATGAATTCTGATAGCGGATCTCACTCTTGGACCATGGTTCAGTTAGGCAGAGACGTAGTTAGTGATCCTTTATGGGGTTACTTTGATGTTTCTTTAAGTGTTGTACAAGAACGTGCCGGAGACCTGGTTCACTGGGCTGACGAACATAGTGAGATTAATAGAATAGAAAATGAAGAACAAGAAATTGATTATGTAGTTGAGGAAAAAAATGATGGTATATTACTGAAAGGTGAGCGGAAAGTCACACAAACCGGTAAAAAGGGTTTAAAACTATTTACCTATTCAGTTACCTATCGTGATGGTAAAGAAATAGCAAAGGAACTTGTAGATAGTAAAGTTATCCAAAAACCTACGAATGAAATTGTATTGGTAGGTACCAGAGTAAATAAGCCTCCTGTAATTAAAATAACGAATCGTGAAATTACACTTATTCAAGGTGAGAATTATGATTTTGCTAAAAATGCATCCGCAACTGACCCTGAAGACGGAACATTGATAGTTACGGCAGACATATCTAAACTAAATATAAATAAAGTCGGATCATATGTGGTTACATATTCAGCAAAAGATAATGATGGTGCAACTGCTACCGCAAATATAACGGTAATAGTTAAGGCTAAACCGGAACCGACTCAGACGACAACTACACCGCTGGTAACTACGCCAACCACAACAGAATCGACATCAGAACCATCATTGGAACCTACATCGGAACCAACACCGGAACCTACACCGGAACCAACACCGGAACCTACACCGGAACCTACATCGGAACCAACACCGGAACCTACACCGGAACCGGCGACATCATAGAATAAAATAATATTAATTTTTTTAGTAAGGTAGTAAAGTGCAAAAATGATCAAACAAAAATACTTTTATAGATTAAGGATTATTATTTTGATAGTAATGTTGGCAGCACTAACTCTTGTTGGTTGCGGCAATTCAGAAAATGCAAGCAAAGATTCGCAAGAAGTAGAAAATAACACAAAATCTGCAACAAAAAATCAAGCTGAATCAGATTACGTATCAGAATCTGAAAATAATTCAATGGAAGACTCTGCTGATACCAACAATGTTGAAACAGAATCGGAAACGGTAGAAGAAGTAGTTAGTCAACCTTCATTAATTACTAAAATTATTAATGAAGATGGTCAAGATGAACAAGATTCTATTGATTCTCAAGAAGATAAATTTATCTTCGAATATAATGATGTTGCTTTTAAAGCAGGTGATGAGGCGGCTCCGGTCATTGAACAATTGGGTCAAGCTGATTCACAATATGAGGCTCCATCATGTGTATTTGTCGGTAATGATGTTGTCTATGTATACGATGGATTTGAAGTGAATACCGCTAAACTTGATGAAAAAGAAGTTATAGTCGGGATATTTATTACGGATGACACCATTGCTACTCCCGATGGAATAAAGATTGGCTCAAATGCAGATGAGGTCATTGCAGTTTATGGCGAGCCTGATCAAGACGAGGTTGGGCAAATGACCTGGATAAGTGACAAGGTGCATTTAGTTATTATTGCAATGAACGATGAAGTGACAAATATTTCGTATATAGGGCAGTTTGGCCAATAGTAAATGATAAGTTTCAGAGAAACGATTATTTATGATGATAAATCTTCTTTGAATTAGAAAACAATTGAAGTAATGGTTTTTAGCAGTGTCAGTTTTTTATTTCTTTTTCTTCCTGTTACGCTTCTTCTAGTTGTTGTCACACGCGGTCGAATCAGAAATTATATCTTGCTTGTCATGAGTTTAATCTTTTATGCATGGGGTGAACCGATTTATGTTTTCCTCATGATTTTTAGTGCTTTCGTGAATTACTGTTTAGCTTATCTATTAATAGGCAAGCATAAAAAGCTTGGCTTGGTAATCATGATCATTTTTAATCTGTTATTGTTAGGATATTTCAAATATACAGGTTTTGTTATAAAAATTATTAATGATCTCACAGGATTGAAAATCATTGCACCAAAGGTTTTGCTGCCTATCGGAATCAGTTTTTACACTTTTCAAACGATGAGTTATATGTTTGATGTATATCGCAAAGAAACTGAATTACAAAAAAACTTTGCCGATTTACTCTTATATATCACATTTTTTCCGCAATTAATTGCAGGACCGATAGTTAGATATCATGATATTGCCCTTCAAATTCATGAACGGATCGTCACAAAAAATCATGTAGTTTCGGGATTTCAAAGATTTATTATCGGTCTTGGCAAAAAAGTTTTAATTGCCAATCAAATGGCAATGGTGGTGGATTATCTTTATCAGAACAATGCTTGGTCTTTTGCAACATCTTGGTTAGCAGCCATAACATATCTGTTGCAAATCTATTTTGATTTTTCCGGATATTCGGATATGGCGATCGGCTTAGGGCGGATCTTCGGTTTTGAATTTAAAGAAAACTTTGAATATCCGTTGACTTCAAACAGTATTCAAGATTTTTGGCGTCGTTGGCATATCAGCTTATCTACATGGTTTAAAGAGTATCTTTATATACCTCTGGGTGGTAGCCGAAGAAGTACGGGAAGAGTAATATTTAATTACTTTTTTGTGTTCTTTTGTACCGGATTGTGGCATGGTGCGAGTTGGAATTTTGTAATTTGGGGCTTGTGGCAATGGTTTTTCATAATGCTTGAACGTTATCTGCTAAATACAAAAAAATGGCCGAACATCTTACAGCATATATATACCATAGTGATTGTAATGGTTGGCTTTGTGTTTTTCAGAGCAGAAACTTTGGCTGAAGCGGTAAAACTGATCGGCATTATGTTTAATCCTTTGGCCATTACCTTGCCTGAAGCTTCTATTGCAATATCAATTTTATTGAATCCCTGGTTTATTTTGATTTTGTGTGCGGGAATTGTCGGTTTTACTCAAATCCCATCCCGAATAGCAAAAAAAGTATCGCCCTATATTCAAGCACCGGCACTATTAGCTATATGGGTTATGTGCTTGTTAACATTATCGGCTTCGGGTTACAATCCGTTTATTTATTTTAGATTTTAATAATTGAAACATAAGATTTATGCAAGAAAAAACTACAAAAAACAGACAAAACGGAGAATTATTCAAAAACATTCTAATTATTGTAATTATAATTTCAATGTTTATTCCGGCAATTTCTTTTGTTTTTGGTTTAGACAGCCCGAATTATTCGAAAGAACCGCTTAGACCTTTTCCTGAAAAAAAGCTTGATAGTGAAACGGGGGCACAATTTGATGATTGGTGGAACGATCATTTCCCATTTCGCTCTATCATGGTAACAGCATATAACAGTTTATTAGATCATGTTTTTCAAACCAGCGGTAATCAGCGGGTTGTCGTCGGAAAATCAGGCATGTATTATTTTGAACCTACACTGCGCCAATATCTCAATGCACCTGACTTAAGTGATTACGATATAGCGAGAATAGCTGAAAGCCTGAAGTTGCAGGAAGAATATCTTTTGTTGCAGGGAATCAAATTAGGTGTTTTTATTATCCCGAATAAAGCAACAATTTATCCGGAATTCATGCCTGACAGATATAAACCGTTAGATAATATATCAGATTTAGATCGCTTACAAAAAATGTATCCTTCAATGGTCGATATGAAACAAATTTTGCTTGATGCAAAAAAAAATGAAGATCTGCCAATTTATCATCTAGAAGATTCACATTGGACCAAATTAGGAGCCTATTATGGATACAATGCTTTAATGGATTATTTTTCTTTAGAGGAGCAAAGAATTAAATATCAAAAACCGTTGCTAACGGACGGTTGGCAGGGAGATCTGAGCAATATGTTATATCCTGCAATTCAAGTTAATGATAATCAGGTGATTTTTGAAGATTATGAACAAAAATTCGTATATACCAGACCATTGCGAACCTATGAAGATATAGAAATTGAATCGCGTTCCGAGCAACAAAAAAGTCTGCTGATGTTTCGGGATAGTTTTGCGAATGCCTGGATCGATCTTGTGTCTAACAGTTTTGGAGTAGCTCATTATTCACGTTCTTTGCCATTTCGATATGATTTGGTTGAGTCGGTAAAACCGGATTTTGTTGCAATTGAACTTGTTGAGAGAAATATGGATTATCTTTTACAAACAAGCCCGGATATTTTGGCTAAAAAATTGGCTGATTCAGAAGTTGCCGAATTTTCAAAAGCGACATCGACAGATAAGCTTCAGATAAACATGGAAACAACCATCACCAGTAATTTAGTATTTTTCAATGCTCAATATATCGATCAAAATCTTGGGGAAAAAATAACATCCGTAAGAATAAAATTTGATTCGGGGATATACAAAGCATTGCCGGTTTATCAAGATGATGATTTAACTGATAAATCATGGAAATACGGATTTTCTCTTTATTTAGAAGATACTGAAAATCTGCCGAAAACAATATTTTATATGATTGATGATGTGTGGTATCAAGCAGATCTTGATTTAATTTACTAAAAGTTTACTAAAATAGTTTGTTTTGCACTTGTCGGATATCAATTCTAAAGCAGATGATGAAAAACTACTGTTAACAGCAATTTTTCATCATGGTTCTGAATTTACGGCAATAACAATTCACAGAATTCCTGATTAGTTAATCCGGAGAAGTAGTCAGAAACAGGATGGGTTAGAGATTCAATTTTGGTTTTAATTGCTGATTCTTCCAGAGTTAAGCCTTTCAATTCTTCTGCTAATTCGGCAACATCACGAATACCGAAGAAGTCGCCATAAAATGTAACTTGCTTGAGGATTGAATTTGAAGTTTCCAATAGCACCTCAATATTGCCGAAAGAATATTTAAGATCTTTACGCAAATCATAAGCCGGAGCTTTGCCGTAATTCCAATCCCAACTTGCTTTTTTGATTGCAAGTTTCCGGATTGCTTCCTGATCAGCTTCGCTTAAAATATAAGGTTCGAGGTCAGGACGGGTAGTCTTCATTTCATCAAATAAAGCCTGTTTGAAATCATCAACGGTCATTTCCTGAGTCAGATGTTGTTTGATATTAGTGACACGACTGCGCACGGATTTGATTCCCTTGGATACGATTTTGTTTTCTTTTACATTTAAAGCATTGCTTAAAACTGAAACATCTACATCAAACATCAGGCAGCCGTGGTGGAGAATTCGGTCTTTGGAATAGGCTTGAGCATTGCCACAGAACTTTTGTCCGTCTATTTCTATATCGTTGCGACCGCTGAATGTAGCTGAAATTCCCAGTTTTGCCAGAGTGCGAATAACCGGTTGGGAAAAGGCTTTGAAGTCAAAAGCATTTTCGTTTTGGCGCGGAGCGATCAAAGTATAATTCAAATTGTTTAAGTCATGATATACTGCACCGCCGCCGGATATGCGACGAATGACTCGGATATTATTCTCTTTGACAAAATCACTGTTGATTTCAGCCAAAGCATTTTGATTTTTACCGATGATAATTGAGGGTTCATTAATCCAAAGCATAAAAATCTCATCAACATCGGTTAAATTATTGAAAGCATAATCTTCTAAAGCAACGTTGTAGGCGGTATCGTTTGTTTCGCTAATAAAATATTTCATATAAAATCCAATCCAATCTAAATTAGTCGATGGTTGAAACAATTAAAAAATCGACCATACCAAGTATTGATTATTCTGAATTGAAAAGCAAATAAAAATTCTTATGTCGAGGTTTTTCATTGAAAATGATATTCCGGGTTAAACACAATTCTAAAATTAATCTGTAGATTCATTTTAGAAAACCGGTACCGACTCATATTCCTTAAATTCAAGCCCTTCGATTGAATTATTGCTCATGATATTAGAAGTCCGTTCCGCTGAACCTTGAATTAAAGAAATGTCATAAATCCCATAAGCCTCAGGGTTATCTAAAGCTCTTTTAACCGGAATAACTTGACTCTGTGTTGCATTCTCAGCAATTTTGATCATATGACAATAGGTAGCCATATAACCGCATTCACTGATACTGATTGAGCCTTCCTTATCCCGATCAAAAGTCACAATGCCCATTAAGCCGTCTTGGCAATGACCCATCATGTCTGCAGTATAGTAAGATTGATCGGAAACAGAATTGCCGAGAGAATAATAAACTAACATATTGTGCTTGCCGTCTTCGGATTTGATGGTTTTAATCGGTTCAACAACATGGGGGTGCATCCCGAAAACCATATCAACTCCAGCATCGGCTAAAGCCTGAGCATAGAGTCCTTGATACCAATCTTCCTGTAAACTATATTCAGTTCCCCAATGCATGATGAAAATTACTACTTCATTTCCGGCTTCTCGCATAGTGCGGGCACGTTGCTGAAGTTTTGCCATATCATCGTACATATAGGCTTCTTCCAAACTGAATGTATCAATCAGATGTTCGACTTCTGCCGGAACCGGGATACCGTTTAAACTGACCATTCCGTCAATTTTCGGTGTAGTGTAGGTGGCTGTACTGATTGCAACTTTTATTCCATTTAACTCTGTAGAAAAATATGGCGGATCACCCTCTTTACGTGTTCCCAGATTTTCCAGGCCGGCACTGCGCAATGATTCGATTGTGGCGTACATTCCTTCCACACCGCGATCGACACTGTGATTACTGGCAGTAGTAGCCAGATCAAAGCCTTTTTCCGCCATGGAATTAGCCAATTCAGACGGTGCGGAAAAGATAGGATATCCGGTATAGGGAGGTCCGGCTAAGGTACCCTCCATATTAAACATTGCAAAATCAAGATTATTAACATCCGGCTCCAGATATTCGTAAATATAAGGATAATCATAGGTGCCGTCCTCTTGTAAACCGCCTAAAATCAGCCAATCATGAAATAAAACATCGCCAATCATACCGATGGTAAAAGAAGCTGATAAATCCTGATTTGCCTTTTCTGCTAAAATCTCAAGTGATATTGTATCTCGTTTAAAATCTACAGAAGAATCATTTGATTGGTTTTGCGAAGCAGGTTGTCCATTCAGTTCTGTATTTGATTGAAGGGCATCTTTGGATTCCGAATTCTTTGGGTTACAGCCCGGCAAAACAAAGATTAAGCAAAGTGTGATAATTAAAATAATTTTTTTCTTTAATAATTTATGTTTAGTAAATTTCTCAATGGTCATATTATTGTTCACTTTCGATATGTTAATAACGTTATAATTATTTAAAAGTATTTTTATATATTTTACTATATTTAACATAATAATATATATGTCATTATATTATATTTTCAAAAGTAATTGATTTTCAAACTTCAGCATTAAAATATTACATGTGCTTTCATTTGATGGCCACACAATTTTATTGCAAAAAGTGAGAAAACCGCATTGTTCAATTAGATTTCAACACCAGTTCTTTGTAACTGGTTTTAATCGCTGTTTGAAGGTATTGCTCGATAAGGCCGGGTAAAATGATTAATCGGCTGTCTTTTAGTAACGACATAATGACGACATTTAGCATTGATAAATGTTTGTAAATTTATCTGAAAATAAGCACTTTTACAGTTTATAGATTTGTAATATAATACAAATGTACTTAAACATATTTGAAAATTCTTTAATTAAAGTATTTTAAAAAACAAAGCAACAAACCGACATATTGAAAAACATATTAAAAAACAGAGTTCTGAAAATACCGAGTGGAAAATTTCAGTTAACACTCATGGGCAAACGGAATTTGGAATTTATTATCTTAATATTAAACAGGGCATTAATTACAGCAATCAGAAGCGGAAAAAACGATCTTTTCCTGCTCCTGATAAAATAAAAATAGGAGTAATGCAATGAAGTGTAATAATTGTAATTTTGAAAATGAACCGAATGCGGTCTTTTGTTCCAACTGCGGCAATCAATTGCTTTCACAAGATGCCGATTCGAATGATTCTCCGCAATTTCCTGAGAATTCTGAGTCATCCGGTTATATTGATTCTTCAGACCAACAACCGTCAACTCCGGAACCTGTGGGGCAACAACCGACGAGCGGGGATACATATCCGTACCCTCCGGCACAGCAGCAACCTCCGGGATCTCAAAATGTCGAGCAACCGTTGGGACAACAGCCGATTCAACAAGCACCGGATTATTATGGTACTCCTCCGGCTCAGGAACCAATGCAACAACCTGTACAGCCGGCTCAACAACCTTATGTGCAACCGATGCAGCAACCAATGCAACAGGCTCAACAACCTTATGTGCAACCGATGCAACCAATGCAGCAGGCTCAGCAACCTTATATGCAGCCGATGCAACCAATGCCCGGTCAACAGCCGCCGAAAAAGAAAAAACGTTTGGGCTTAATTATCAGTTTAAGTGCTGTGGCAGTTATTTTAGCAGTTTTAGCATTCTTGCTTTTTCCCAGAAAAATCAGTTATGAAAGTGAAGATAATCCGGCAACAGCCGCTGAACAACTTGCCGAATATAATGTTGAAGTCAAATGTAATCAAGGAGTCAGAGAAGTCTTTTATACGCTCAATCCCGAGAATCCGGATGATCTGAATTCGTACTTACCTGTTACCGGTACAGGAGGTTTGTTTAAGAAAACAATAAATTTGAGAAATTTACCTTTGAAAGCAGGAAATAATACACTTTATCTATACACAAAAACGCTGTTCGGCAATTCAAAACCGGAAAAAATAGTTTTGACCAGACATGTCGGTTTTTCTTCACCTTATGAAGAAGGAGCAAAACAAGAACTCGACCAGGGTTCATCAATCATCGCCAATGAATTATTAGTCTTACTTAAGGCAAATGCGACCAGGTCTGATATCGAGAATATTGCCCGGAAATACGGTGCGGAAATAGTTGGTGAAATTCCGATAATCAACGAATATCAATTGCGTTTTTCAGATCCGAATATTGATTTGAATCAATTGCAAGAAAATATTTCGGCAGAGCCGGAAGTTGAAATTGCAATATTTAATATGGTTCACAAAATTGAAGGCTCGAGTTATCCAAATGATAGTCTTTTGGATAGCTGGGATTTGACAAATCCTGAGGGCAACAATTGGGGACTTGAAGTAATGCGTGTTCCGCAAGCTTATGAAGAAGGTCCGGAATTTGGACATATTAAAGCCGGTGTCATTGACGGCAGTGTACAATACGACCACGAAGACTTGCAGATTCCGGTTGAGAATGTGTACATACATCCTTCACTGAACATTCGAAATATGGAAGACTTAGTGCGTTATCGGGCAAAGGGAACGAATGAACCGGGTGAGGATTATATGGGTCTTTTGAGGCATGGCACCCACGTTACCGGCACGATCGGAGCTATAACCAATAACGGTCTGGGTGTTGCCGGAGTTAATCAGGATTGTGAAATGTTCTTTTTCCATCACTGGCATTTTTTAGTGGATCCGGCAACGCGTGAAATTCTTTATTACACCTCGTATGAACCTGAAATGAGTACATTTGAATTTCATGTTTCAGTTGTCACGCTTGCAAGTCAAGATTGCCGTGTGATTAATTACAGTATAGGGCGTATAAATACGTCGATACCGGGTGCAAATCCCTGGGAACAAATGGAAACGGACGGTTATGGTGAAGTATGTACGCGACTGGAAGAATTAGGTTATGACTTTTTGTTAGTTAAAGCGGCAGGTAATGATACTAAAGACTCGTCACAATATGCTTGTAATCGCAGCTTAATCGGCACAGAAGCCGGCAAGCGACATACGTTGATCGTTGCTTCTATCGAAAACACAAAAGTGTCAACCGATTCGTTTAGCGATACAAAATATCCGGCCGTTGCAGGCTACGAGCTGTCTTATTTTAGTAACTACGGAGAAATAGTCGATGTAGCAGCTCCCGGAACAGATATTTTCAACACTCTGCCATATCATGAATATGGCTTGATGTCGGGTACATCAATGGCAGCACCGAATGCAGCAGGTGTAGCCTCGTTAATATATGCTGCCAATCCTGAATATACATCTGATCAGGTCAAGAGAATTTTGATGGAAGAAACGGATACATTTGCACCGGATTACGATGGAAGGGCAATTCCGGTAGTTAATGCTGCGTTGGCGGTTCAAGCTGATGCTGTCAAGACAGATTTAGTTACGGCAAATGTCTTAGATGCCAATACCCGTGAACCGATTGCAGAATTCAATGTTGTAGCTACAGCCTATGATGTGCCGGATATATCGGGAACTTATAGAAATGGTAAATATTCTGAAACTTTAATGCCCGGATCGTATGAATTTGTCTTTAGTGCAGAAGGTTACAACGATGAAGAGGTCACCCAATTCACTACAATAGGTGAGGGAAAAACAGTAGCTTTACCGGATATATTGATGACTCCGGAGTCAGCAGCTGCGGGTACGGTATCCGGACAAGTTATTGATGCGGTTGACGGAGCAGGCTTAACAGATGTGAAACTCACATTCTTCTCCGGAGACTCACAAGTCCAAGAAATAAATGTTGATGCGGAAGGAAGATATTCGATTGACTTACCGCAAGGCAACTATAGAATGGTCGGTAATAAAGAAGGTTACATAGAGAATGAGACTGAAGTAGTTTCAGTAGCGGATACTAATTCCGATAATCAAAATCTGATTCTAAGTCCGAACATCACTTCGGAACAAGCAAGATTTGTTCTGAGTTGGGGTGAACAACCATATGACTTGGATTTGCATATGAAAGGTCCGGGAATGAACGGAGCTGAATACGGTCATGTCTTTTGGGACGATAAAATTTATCCGTCCGCTGATGATATTCATTATGCATTAGATGTTGATGATACATGGAGTTATGGTCCTGAGACCATCACCATAGAAAAAGAGCTACCAGGAGAATATATCGTCTACGTTCATGACTTTACTAACAGTTATTATGACGGTGATCAGTTGGGTACGTCGTCCGGATTGGGGAATTCAGGTGCGAAGATCACGGCTTATACATCAACCGGAGTTCAGACCTTTGAAGTACCCAATCAACCGGGAACACTATGGAAAGTCTTAAAATACTCCAACGGTGTAATAACACCGATTAATGAAATGTCCTACGAAATGTTTATTGATGAAATACCTACCCACTGATGATTAATGGCTGAATATTCTAAAAAAGATATGATAGTTAAAAACTCTAAAAGGATGATACAACTATTGGATATAGTAACAAATTGAATCAGATAATATTTTCAAAACAATTAATAATTGTTTTGAGGTAATTAGTATAGGCCTATTATGAATTTTGCTAAAAGTATACGATTAAATTTTTGCAGGATTAATAATGCAAACAGCATTTTGCGCAGTTTTATCTTCTTATTTTTGATTGTCTGTTTGTCTGCAGCCAATATTGGTTGCAATAAACAGACACAATTAGGGAGAAATCAGCAAAATGCTGATTTCTCAAGAATTGATAACAGTAGTTCGACTGAACAAAAAAAACGGTATAATACGGTTGTTTTCACTTCCGGCACTACTACGGAAGTAACGACTGAACCAAGTGCGACAACTATTCCTGCAACATCACCGGCTGAAACAACTTCGCCGCCAACTACACCAACTACAATTCAACCACAACCTACCACACCCGATTATGAAATTGTCAGTAAATGGGAGATGTCTTTAATCATCATACGCAATAAGAATATTTTGCAGGGAACATTGGCCAGAGAATGGGAATCAAAAATTGAATGCCGGGTTGAATTTGGCAAAGCAACAGAAAATAATTATAAAATGTATCTCACGCCGATTTCAATCATCCATGATGAGCAAGTATTGGATTCAACACAAATCAGGCAAGGTCCGATAGAATATGATGCGACAATCTATAACAACTTACTGGTTTTTGAACTCGAATCTGAATTTTTTGCTTTACGGGATGATTATAACTTAGGCAGCGTTAAACCATTGCGTTGTTCTATGTTGCTTGAAGGGGCAAACAATTCCCGTACGGCAAGTGACAGACAGATCCTCAAAGACATTGATGGCAAAGGTGATGTCATTGAAGTCAATATAAAGATGCAGGAAATTAATTAACTGTTTTTCTTAAAAACTTTATAGCAAGATATCTTGAATACGATGTTGTGCCGGATCACATAATTGATGTTTTTCTATGCATTATCAGTTATATTTTGTTTAATAAAATGAAATTTGGCCACGAAACACTTATTTGTGAAGGAAACTGTCAAGTTGCTACTGTAATCTGCAATATCACGGAATTACTAAGGGAATAGTAATAGTTCCTGTTGCTATTTTTCACAATATTTCTAGAAAGAGAGAATCATGATTTTTAAGGGTTTCGAAAACAAATATGAAATAATTGATTTATCAAATCAAATTCAAAGAAGAATGCCGAGATATTTTTCCCATCCCCCGTTTTCATTAAATGTATGGACTTCAAAACAATTCGGTGATGCCACTAATTTTAATATGATTGTAGGAGGCGAACATTGCGGCACACATGTGGATGCCAGTCTTCATTTTTTTGATAAAACTGAAGGAGGAAAATCAATAGAAGAATATAGTATAGATAATTTTATTGGTTCATGTGTCAGGTTGTTATTTCCTGAATCGACTTCAGAAACACTGATTACCGTTGAACAAATAAAGAGTCAAGAACAAGAAGATGATCCTATAAAAGAAGGAGATATAGTATTATTTTATTTCGGTTGGGGTAAATATTTCAATGATTTATCTGATCAAAAAAGATTCCTTGATGATTGGCCGGGCTTATCAAAAGAGGCTGCCGAGTATTTGGTCGAAAAAGGTGTCAAAATGGTGGGATGTGATACATTAGCTATCGACGCAACTAAAACTATGTTAACAAGAGAATATCCGGCTCATAATGTCTTGTTAGAAAATGAAGTTTTAATTACGGAGTGCTTAGCCAATATAGATAAATTACCATATAGATCTTTTTATTTTGGAGTTCCGTTAAATTTAAAAGATGGAACAGGATGTCCGATTAGAGCTTTTGCAGTAGTCGGTTCTGAACAAAAATAACTTTAGGCAAACAATAATAAGAATGTTAAGTCGAGAAATCATAATTTAACAGTGTAGAGGATTGATATAAAGTTCCGGGGACGGAGCTCCTGAGAGGGTTTGCTCCATCTATTTTAGAAAAATTATTAAATTAGAAAGAATAAGGGATAAGATGAAAGCAGTATTAGTTACAAAACCATTTGAAATTTCTATTGTGGATATACCAAAGCCGGTGATTAAAGAAAATACGGATGTTTTAATTAAAGTTATTGCAGGCGGAATATGCGGAAGTGATGTTGCCATTTTTAACGGCACTAACTCATTAGCCACATATCCAAGAATTATTGGTCATGAATTTTGCGGAAGAGTGGTTGAAGTCGGATCAGATGTAACCAACGTATCAATTGGAGATATTGTTGCGGTTGATCCTGTTAATAGTTGTGGAAAATGTGATGCGTGTACCGGTGGACACCATAATGTATGTGAATTTCTTGAAGTCTCCGGAGTACATAGAGATGGAGGTTTTTCAGAATACTACTTAAGTAAAGAAGATAACTGCCATGTTCTGCGTTTTTACAATGATGAAGCAGAAGCTGCTTTGGTAGAGCCATATTCTATAGGATCTGAAATAAATCATCAGGCTCGCATTAACAATAAGGATTTTGTTGTAGTAATGGGTAGCGGTCCGATCGGAATTACTGCTATGCAAATAGCAAAATCTCGAGGTGCAGTGGTATTGATGACAGATTTGCTGGAAAGTCGCTTAATTAGAGCTAAAAAGATGGGTGCAGATTTTGTTTTAAATGTGTCGCAAAACAATTTGGCAGAAAATATTTTGAGTTATTGTCAGAGAAAACCCAGTGTGATAGTTGATACAGTTTGTTCTGTAAGTTCGCCGGTTGAAGCGATGAAATTGGCAGCGCCTGCAGGAAGAGTTGTTATTCTGGGCACAAGAAAAGATCCATCTGAAATACCACAAGTACTTTTTACGATGAAAGAGCTGGAGGTTATAGGTTCCAGACTGTCAAACAATCGCTTCCCGGAAGTTATTAATTTCTTTGAAGAGAATAAAGGTATAAATTCTGATTTAGTTACTCATTCTTTTAACTTTGAGCAAGTTGCAGATGCTATCAACACGGTAATAGAACATCCTGAGGAAGTTTGTAAGGTTCAGTTAAAATTTTAAGAAAGGTAATTTTTATTTCAACAACTTGTCAATTATGGTTTGAATTTCGGCTAGTTTTTCATCACGATCTTTTTCGTTGGCGAATGATTGTCTGACACAGTGATCTAAATGAGCATGCAAAATCATCTTATTAGTTGATTGCAAAACAGCTTGAGCTGCCAAAATTTGATTTGAAATATCAATGCAATATTGATTTTCTTCAACCATGCGAATTATGCCGTCAATTTGACCGCGAGCAGTTTTCAACCGATTTAATACCTTTTGGGGATCAGCTTGCATACCTATACCTCAATTATCATTTTAATTATTTTAAATCTATTTTGGCAAAAAATTAACCAAATAGTAAATGGTTATTTATTGTATTGATTGTACTGCCTGTATTGTTTGTACTGTTAAAGACAAATAAATACAAGCAGTATTATCTTCTTCTTATTCAATAATTTCCACTACTTGATAACCGGCATCCGTGATCGTGTCGATCAAAATTTGATTGTCGATATCTTGATTTGATTTAACTTTTGCCTGTTTATTCTCTAAATCTACCGTTGCAGATACACCGTCAATTTGATTTAATACTTTTTCTACTCTGCCTGAACAATGAGGACAAAACATACCTTCAATTTTGATGATTTTTTTCATGATTTTTGAATCTCCTTTTTTTGTATCGTTTGCATTATTTATATGATAAATATTTGTAATAGCTGTCTCAAATTGAATTGCTGAATCTGCAGACTTAACCGCATTATCTAAGTTTATCGATTTAACCAGAATATCTGAATAATCTGATTTATCAGTTTGATTTGCTTCCCTCGCATCGACTTGAATCAGCGGTTTAAAGCGATTTAACCTCAAGGCATTGGTTACGACAAAAACCGAAGATAAAGACATAGATGCCGAAGCGATCATCGGATTCAAAACAATGCTGAACGGTAAATAAAGTACTCCTGCTGCCACAGGGATTAGAATAATATTGTAGAAAAAAGCCCAAAATAAATTCTGTTTAATATTATGAATGGTACGTTTACTGAGTTCAATGCTGTTAACAACATCGAGCAAATCAGATTTCATCAATACGATATCAGCAGCTTCAATTGCAATATCCGTGCCTGCACCGATTGCGATTCCGACATCGGCTCGTGCCAAAGCGGGAGCATCGTTGATACCGTCACCGACCATGGCAACCTTACTGCCTTGTTGCTTAATTTGACGAACCTTTTTTTCTTTTTCCTGGGGTAAAACTTCGGCAATAACTTGATCCAAACCTAATTCTCTGCCGATGGCTTCTGCTGTTCTTTGATTATCACCGGTCAGCATGTAGATTTTAACACCTAATTTATGTAGCATTTCAATTGCTTGCTTGGAATTAGGTTTGATCGGATCGGCAACTGCAATAATTCCGAGTAGTTGATTTTCCTCAGCAAAATAAAGTACGGTTTTTCCGGCTTGCGATAATTCAACAAAAATTTTTTCTGTAGGCGAAATATCAACACCATTCTCGAGCATAAATGTTTGATTTCCGGCGATATGGCGTTTTCCATTAATTGTTGCCTCGATGCCCTTGCCCAATGTGTTGAAGAAGTTATCGACCGGCAAAATTTTTATTCCGCTAGCGGCTGCATACTCCAGAATAGCCAAACTGAGCGGATGTTCCGAGGGGGCTTCCAAAGAAGCTGCTATTTGCAAAAACTCATTTTGTCTAAGATCTGAAAGTAAAACAATATCTGTGACCACAGGTTTTCCGTCAGTGATCGTTCCGGTCTTATCCAGAATAATTGAATCAATTTCATGTAAAGTTTCCAATGCTTCAGCCGATTTGATTAAAATGCCGTTGCTTGCACCTTTGCCTGTGCCTACCATGATCGCGACCGGAGTTGCCAGACCTAAAGCACAAGGACAGGAAATAATTAATACGGAAATTCCGATAGTCAGAGCAAATTCGAAAGATTGACCGCTAAGCAACCAGATGACAGTTGCAAGAGTGGCAATACCGATAACGACCGGCACAAAAACACCGGCTACTTTATCTGCCAATTGTGCGATCGGAGCTTTCGTTGCATTTGCATCTTGGACCAACTGGATTATTTTGGCAATTGTTGTATCATTGCCGACTTTTTCTGCACGCATAGTGATTGAACCGAGTTTCAAAATAGTTGAACCGATTATTTCTTGATCAGGACCCTTTTCGACCGGCATAGATTCACCCGTAATTGCAGATTGATCGAAAGATCCTTGTCCGCTGATGATTCTGCCGTCTACCGGTACGGAAGAACCGGGTTTAACGATTAAAATGTCACCTACTTTAACTTGCTCAATCGGAATTTCAATTTCTTTATCATCTTCTAATCGAATTGCGGTTTTAGGACTTAAATCCATTAACTTCCTTATTGCATCGGTAGTTTTGCCTTTTGATTTCGCTTCCAGGAATTTACCCAAAGTGATTAAGGTCAAAATCATGGCTGCCGATTCGAAATAAAGCGAATGTGCATAATGTTGAATAACTGCCGGTTGATTGTGACCTAAGGCATAAGCCAAACGATATATAACAAAAATTCCGTAAATAAAAGCGGCAGATGAGCCTAAGGCGATCAGTGAGTCCATATTAGGCCGTCTTTTAATCAAAGTTTTGAAACCGTTAGCGAAATATTTGTGATTGATAATCATGACGGGCAAAGTCAGGAGCATTTGACTAAATGCAAAAACAATTGAATTTTCCGGACCTTCAAATATGGTTAAAGCAGGCAGGCCTAGCATCGGAGCCATTGCGATATACATCAGAGGTACCAAAAAGATTAATGAAACAAAAAATCTCTTTTTAAGACTTTGCTGCTCTTGTGCCAATTGAGCCTCTAATGGATTTATGTTGATTTCAGTATTTTGATTAGGCGAGCTGAGAGCTTGACTATCCGGAATTGCATCATAGCCCGCATCTTGTACTGCCTGAATAATTTGTTCCGAATTAATTATATTATTATCAAAACTGACTTGCATTGAATTGGTTAATAAGTTGACGCTGACTTCAGTTACGCCATCAAGTTTATTGACAGCTCGATCAACAGCTTGCGAACAAGCTGAACAAGTAATTCCTGTTATCGTAAATTTATCTTTCATATTGGACTTCTTATATCTTTTCTAATATTAATTTCCATATATAGTGAATAGTTTGTAAAATTATTCATATTTTACCACCCCACCCTAGTGGTGTGTATATAATAAGTGTTTATTTGCCTTTTGACAAGGAAGGATTGACGAATAGACAGGGGAGAGATGTAAAATGCTGAAACTGCTTTTCGTTTTAAATTGCAATTGACGAACAGCCTGCTGAAAACGAATAACGTTGTCCGGAATTTAATTTCAATTTAAGTTGCAATAGACAAGCATTTTACAGAAAAAAGTAAAACTTTAGCTATTAGTGTTTTTGTTTTATAATCAAGTGCAGGAATCCGGTGACTTAATAAGAAATTCAAATTGATATCAAATAAATGTCACAAATAATTTTTAAGGAGAATTTTAATGTCAGAAAAACAAAATCCTGTTGTAACAATAGAAATGGAAAATGGAGGAGTAATTACAGCCGAGCTTTATCCGGAAATTGCTCCGAATACGGTAAATAATTTTATTTCTTTAATTAAAAAGGGTTTTTATGCCGGTTGTATTTTTCATAGAGTAATTCCGGGATTCATGATTCAAGGCGGTTGTCCTGACGGAACAGGCATGGGCGGTCCCGGCTATTCAATTGCCGGTGAATTTTCAATAAACCGTTTTGTGAATGATTTAAAACATACCCGGGGCGTTCTGTCTATGGCAAGAGCCATGTCGCCGAATTCAGCCGGCAGTCAGTTTTTTATCATGCATCAAGACTCACCGCATCTGGATGGTCAATATGCATCTTTTGGTAAAGTACTGGATGGCATGGATATTGTGGATGAGATTGCCAACACACCTCGTAACATGCAGGATAGGCCGAATCAAGATCAAAGAATCAAACAAATAACAGTCGATACTTTTGGTACGGACTATGCTGAACCTGAAAAATTATAATTGATATTTCACTTAGTAAAATATCAATTAGCAAATTAAATAAAACAGGAAAGGGTGACAACTATTTTATTCAGTTTCAGCAGTTTCAGCCTGTTCAGCTTTTGCTTTATCTAATTCTTGAAATCTTTGATAATTGGTTCTTAATGTTTCAACGATGAAGTCAACATCTTGGCCATGTACGGCACAGGCTTGTTCTACTGATTCGAATTGTGAAGCGGGGCATCCCAGACAATGCATTCCCATGCTCATAAATACTGGCGCCAATCGAATATCTATTCTTAAAATATCACCGATTAACATATCTTTATTAATAATTTGATCGCTCATATCGCAGCTCCCTTGTTTTTCTTATGTTCTGTTAAAGTTGAATTTATTATATATGATATGTCGAATTGAGAAACGTTGCAAATGCAACATTTACAAAGGTATACTAATTGCGGTTTCAATTAATTGATAATAGCAATTATTTTTTGCGATCGGAATTATTATTTAAAATTAATTGTTAATTAAGAAAAAGTTGGTTGTTCAGATGTGGTTGGTTTTATCGTTATTAGCTCTTTTCTTGTGGAGCGGTTCAGATTTATTTTCTAAACTGGGCTGTCAGGATAAATCAGAAAAAAATTCTCCGTTAAAAATGGTGATGGCTGTCGGACTGATTATGGGTCTGCATGCCGGATATGAAGTGGTTTTTAATGATGTAATCTTTTCCTGGCAGGTGATTTGGGCATATTTGCCGGTTTCAGCTTTATATATTGTTTCAATGGCAATTGGATATTTCGGTTTAAGATATATTGAATTGTCGGTTTCTTCTCCGATCTGTAATACTTCGGGTGCATTAGTTGTTGTGTTTTATATGTTAATGGGTGTCAGACCCGAGGGAGCAATATTAATCGGAGTAGGATTTACCTTAATGGGCATCATCGGATTAAGTGTTGCCGAGTACACTGAAGATGAGGTGGCGAGAGCAGAACGTCAAAAAGCATCGAATATGAAATATCATAAGAGTCTTCTGGCAATTGCTTTACCGGTTGTCTACAGTCTGATTGATGCCGGAGGAACTTTCGCTGACAGTCTTATTTTAGAAACTTTGGATGAAGCCCAAGCTAATGTGGCTTATGAATTTACTTTCTTTAGTACAGGCTTGATCGTATTTCTTGTGCTTTTAATTCGCGGTGAATTTAAACTGACAAAATCTGATAAACCGAAACTGATTGCTTCAATTTTTGAAACCGGCGGTCAGGTTGCTTACATTTATGCAATCGGCGCAAATCCGATTGCGGCAGCGCCGATCATTTCCTGTTATTGCTTGTTGACTGTAATCTGGGGCAGAATTTTCCTTAAAGAAAAATTATCTTGGAAACATTATACTTCAATAGGTTTGGCAATTACCGGAATTATTGTATTGGCGATCTTTGATCAGTAAATAATTTACATGAATTTTATGTTTTAATATTTATTGCGGAGCATAATGGAGAATATATGCTAAAATAACCGGGTGTGTAGCAGGAGTTATTATTTGAAGTTTATATAAGAGATTATTTACAATTTTTCAAAGGGATAATATGAAATTACAATTAAATAATATTAACAAATCATTTGGCAAGGTTCATGTGTTGCATGATGTTTCTTTTGAAGTTAATTCAGGACGGGCGATGGGTTTCTTAGGTCGTAACGGTTCGGGTAAAACAACCTCGATTCGTTGTATTATGGATATTTTCAAACCGGATAGCGGTGAAATTATATTAGATGATAAACCTTTCAAACCGCGTGAACTGAAAATAGGTTATTTGCCGGAAGAAAGAGGCATGTACGCCAAAGAGCCGATTCTTGAACAATTGATCTATTTCGGTCAACTTAGAGGCGGCAAAAAAACGGAGAGCAAGAAATCAGCCGAAGCATGGCTTGAGCGTTTTGAATTGTCGGAATATGCCAATAAAAAATTGGAAGTTTTATCCAAGGGTAATCAGCAAAAGATCCAGATAATTCAGGCTTTCCTTAATAACCCGGAAATGATTATCTTAGACGAACCTTTTAGCGGATTGGATCCGGTAAATGCGGAACTGTTTAAGGATGCGATCAGAGATGCAATTAAGGAAAACAAATTGGTAATTTTTTCTTCACATCAAATGGGGTATGTTGAAGAGTTTTGTGATGATATAACCTTGATTGATAAGGGCGATATTTTAATTAATGGTTCATTAGCTGATGTTCAGGCTGAAATGAGTCAAGACAAATATCGTTTAGAAGCAACGAATCTGAATCGCGAACAATTAAAGCAAGTGCTCAGGCAAATTGAATCTGATTTTAATGTGGAGCATGATTTGCTGGCGAATGAAGATAAAATCTCTTTGATTATCGATTTGAACAATATTGTACCCAATAATTTTTTACAGAAAATCATTACTGCAGGCGTTCAAATAAAAAACTTTTCGGTATATTTACCTACCTTAACCGATGTTTTTCTGCATTATGTTAAAGAGCATGATTCGCTAACTAATGGAAGAAGTGGGCAAGACGATGAAAAAGCCCAAGATGTTTCCCGCAAGGAGGAAAACTAAAATGCGAAATAGTGGTCTGGTTTTCAGTTTTGAATTTAAATCTATTTTGGGCGAGTTGTAAAATGAAATGAAATTTAAAAGGCTCGCAACAATTCTGTACAATGTTATTGGAAAAATACGAACAAAGGAGAATCGTTTTGAGCCAAATACATTGTATCAGGAAAAGGAAACCAG
>DUPV01000043.1 GCA_012838135.1 Clostridiaceae bacterium
TTCTTTTTTGCTCGGCATCCACGACATTTGCCAGTTTGCCGAGGAATCTGTCTTCGGCATTAACCCGAATGAAATTCATATCAAATTGCTTGCGGAACATTTGCTCAACCTGATCGCCTTCATTTTTTCGCATTAGACCATGATCGACAAAAATGCAATAGAGCTGTTTGCCGATCGCCTGATGAACCAGGACTGCAGCAACCGAGGAATCGACACCGCCGGATAAGCCCATGATTACCTTGCTGTCGCCGACTTCTGACTTGATCTCGGCAACTTTGTTTTTGATAAAATCATCGATCAGCCAGTCGCCTTTCAGTTTCGCTTTATTGAATAAAAAATCCTGCAAGAGCTGTTTTTCCGAATCTGTTTGTTTAAATGCAGGAACTTCGGAAATGACATAAATGTTCTTCACCTGATCAGCCGTGATCAGATTTTCATCCAGACAAATTGCTAGGACCGGCAATTCCAGAGTGAGAATATCAGAGATGGCTTTGGTCAATTTTTGTTGAACTTGCGAATTCGGTTTCTCATAGGATGAACCGATCAGAATCACTGCCTGATAGTTTTCCGTTTGCAATTTATCAAGCGCAAGCGTGTACGGCTTGACTTCGGAATAGACGTTCAGATCTCTGACCCGTCTGGCAATAATTTGTGCATAAGGTGAACCGCAATCCAAGATTAATATTTTTTGAAAATTTACTCCCGGCATATTTTTAACTCTTTCTATTTAATATGATTTTAATTATCTGGTTACTCTCAGTTAAATTAATTCTATTTTTTATTTAGTTTAATCAGCTTCGTAGTTTCTCAGTTAGATTAATACTGTTTTATATTTGCATTTAATTTTTATCAGCTTAATTGTTTCTCAATTGTGTTTATATTAGCTTCATTCTTTTTTCTTTAATTCTCAGGAATCAAAGCACAAGTTAGAATAACTTTTGATGCCTGACCCCTCCCAAACTACATATTCTGATCGTCAAATGAATCGAGGATTTCCTCCAGCTGCGGCATGACTTTGGCAAGACTTCCTGCGATAAACGGATTCTCCAGATTGGCAACTTCCAGTAATTCCAGGAAAGGTTTGCTGCCGCCGGTTTGACATAATCTCAGATAATCTGTCCAGGCATTTTCCGGATCGGCCAGACTCTTGAGTAAGAATTGGAAAGCACAAACTTGAGCTAGAGTGTAGTCGATGTAATACATCGGATCACCGAAAATATGGAGCTGGCGCATCCATTTGCCGCCGTTTTCCAAAAACTCATCGCCGTCAAAATCCAGATGCGGCTGATATTTCTGCTCGATTTCACGCCACATTGCATTGCGTTCCGCAGGTGTTGCCTCAGGATTGGCATAAACCCAGTGTTGATATTCATCGACCGCCACGCCGTAGGGAATGAATTCAATTGAACCGCTTAAATGGGAAAACTTGAATTTATCGGTTTGTTCTTCGAAAAATAAATGCATCCACGGCCAAGTTAAAAACTCCATGCTCATTGAGTGAATTTCTGCGGCTTCTAAAGTTGACCAAATCAAATCCGACGGGAAAATGTCACGACTTTGGAAACATTGGAAAGCATGACCCGTTTCATGCGTCATTACTTCAATATCGCCCTGGGTACCGTTAAAATTAGCAAAAATAAACGGTGCTTTGTAATCTTGAATTAAGGTGCAATAGCCGCCGGCTTCTTTGCCCGGTTTGGCTAACAAATCCATCAATTCATAATCCAGCATGAAATTGAAAAACTCGTCCGTTTCAGGTGAAAGCTCTTGATACATGGTTTTTGCCTGATCAACGATAAAATCCGAATCGCCCTGCGGCAACGGATTCCCGGTATTGAAATTCAAAGATTCATCATAATGCTTCAAATCAGATAAACCCAATCTGGCTTGTTGACGTTGTTTCAGCTTGCTGACCAGCGGCACGATTTCCGTATAGACCTGATCGCGATATTTGGCGACATCAGCAGCATTATAATCTGTTCTCGACAAGCGGTAATAGGCCAATTCGATGAAATTCTCATAACCTAAAGTCCTGGCAATTTTCGTTCTGACTTTGACCAAATCATCATAGATGCGATCCAGTTGCTCCTGATTGTCGGCATAAAATCCGTAATAGGCAGCAGTTGCAGCTTTGCGTCTTGCCCGATCCTGATCCTGACGGAAAGGTGTCAGCTGAGCTAAAGTATAGGTTTGTCCCTCAAATTCCACTTCTGCCGAAGCAACTAATTTGGAATATTCCGTAGACAGTTTATTTTCTTCAATTAAGTCCGGCATAATTTCCGGTTTGAAAGTTTTTAACTTCACATCGATTAAATTGAAATACTGTTTGCCGAGTTTATCCTCAAGTTCAGCTCGGAATGGAGATTTAACCACAGCCTGATCAAATTGATTCGACATCTCTTCAAAGAGCGGAGAGTTCTCATCAAAAAATTCAATTTCCCGATCATAAAATTCATCTCTGGTATCAATTGTATGGCGAATACTCGCTATAGTTTGCATCGTGCCGAAATGGCTTTTGATCGATTCCAAACGTTGGATACAAATTAATTGTTGATTTGCATTATCTGAGTTTTCAAATAACTCTTTGATTGAATAAAATTCTGTTTTTAATTCATTCATATCCGGTCTTTGATATGGCAGTTCATGAAATTTTTGCATTGTATTTCCCGTTATTTTCTAATTGTTATTTTTTATTTTCGGATCAAATCAGCCTCAGTATTCGATTCCCGGTCTGGCCATTAATTTTTCCGTATTGTAGGGATGCTTTACCGCACATATTTCAGAATAATAATCTGCAATATCAATCAAAGCCGGCGAAGGATCGCGTCCGGTTAAGACAACTTCCAGATTTTCCGGTTTTGTCTTAAGAAAATCCAACAAAACTTGTTCCGACAGCATACCGGCACTGATCGCACCCAATGCTTCATCCAGAATCAGCAAATCAATCTCATTCTCATCGGCCGCAGAAATTCCTTGTACCAGATGTGACTCACACCAAGCTTTGGTTTCGGCTTTTTCTTCTTCATTCATAACAAAAGTAAACTTCCGGGTCGGCATCCCGCTGAGAACTTTTACATTTGGCAGATTCTGTAAAATCTTGAGCTCCGAAGAATCTCCGAATTTCAGAAATTGAATAAACATCATTCGCAAACCATAGCCTGCAGCTCTTACGGCTAAACCCACAGCCGCAGTGGTTTTGCCTTTACCGTCACCTGCATATAAATGAATTTTACCTGTTGTAATATTTGATTGTTTGTCTTCCATATCTACTATCTCACTTTTCTGAATTATTGAGTTTATAAGAATTTTGCCAAATCATTTTATAATAATTATAAAAAAATTATTACTAAATAATATAATAACACATCCGGATTAGCGCAGTTGAAACAAGATCTGCAAATTACCATTTGCAATTTGCTTCAACTCGGCTAAACTTATCTTGAATCAGCATGATTTTAATTCGTAATGTTGGTAAATCATTAATTATTATTCTTAACTTAGAATGATTTATATTTCTAAGTGGTGGTCCGTCAGAGGATAATATCTTCATTAAAAATGATTCAAAGTTCGGAGTGTTGTAAGCGGAGTATGGCAAAATGAACTACGTAATAATCGGGATGCCGGGCAGTGGCAAAACTACAATCGGGAAGCTTTTAGCGGATAAATTAAATTATGATTTTATCGATAGTGATCATTATCTGGAATCATTATTTGATGAAACTATTCCCCAGATGTTTGCCAAAA
>DUPV01000044.1 GCA_012838135.1 Clostridiaceae bacterium
AAAAAAATGCTGATTTATATTTGTATTTATAGGGGAGTGGCTCAACGGTAGAGCAACGGTCTCCAAAACCGTCGGTTGCGGGTTCGAATCCTGTCTCCCCTGCCAAGTAAAACTTGCCATCGCCAATATGAGAGAAACAAAATAATACTTGGAAATCGGAAAAAGCTGCGGAAATTTGCGATAGGGGAGAAACGACAGGCTTTACGTTGGAGGTTTGGATCGTGAAATACAGTCTCATCTTATCAATAATCTTTTATATTTGCGGTTGTTTTTATATGATTTTCGGTGCATATATAGCAGCTGATAATGTAAAAAGCAATGTTAACAGGCTGTTTGTTTTCATGACAAGTACATTGGCTATTTGGTCTTTTGCATTCTCTCTTTCTACCTCGGCACCTACAGCTGAAGCGAGTGCATTTTGGAGATGCGTCTCCGTTTTTGGCTGGGGAGTTTTTTACAGCGTTATGTTTCGCTTTGTGCTGATTCTGACCAAAGTTAAGCGCCGATTAAACAAGTGGGTCAGGCTTGCGGTAATCTATGTGCCCGCTCTTATAAATATAATCCTGTTTGCACCCTTCGGATTTCTTGGACCAAAACAATTCCGATTGGTGCAAAGTGATTTCGGTTGGGTAAACACACTACCCCTCAATATGGGTGATATTTGGTTTATCGTATACTACTCTGTTTTTACGACTGGAATTCTTATCTTGATTATTCGCTGGCGGATAAAAATTGATCCTGCTGATCCTCTGAAGCGGCAGGCAACATATTTCTTAATATCCGCAATGTTCCCCCTCTTCATGGGAGTATCAACTGAGACCATACCCGACCTTCTCGGGATAACCTCTCGTCCCCAGTTGACCGTTATATTTATGATGGTTCCCGTGATATCGCTGTTTTCGACATTGAAAAAAATCAATCTGCTCGTCGAAAAAAGCAGAGAAAAAACAGTGTCTCGGGAATCCAAAGAACTGCTGGAAGAAGAGAGACTACGCTTGTTTGAAACGGTAGCAACTGTATTTACAATTGGTGCTGCAATAACCTTTTTAGTTAGATATTTCGGTATAAATAAACCGTTGACAGATGAACTTTTTCTTGCTGGGATTTTATTATTATCCGGAATAATTGTAAGGATTATACCGCATATAACAAAAAAGCATGCTATTCAGAATGCTTTGTTCCAAACAGTAAGCACATTAAGCATTTTTTATTTTATGAAGGCAAACACTGATACAGGAGCATTAACGATATGGTCGATATATATTTTGTTTCTTCTGTTCACTGTTGTCCTTGATAGTAAAATTCATGCTGCTGTCTTTACTATATTGATGGTAGTAATTCAAATTGTTTTCTGGATACTCTATCCGGAAGTTTCTGTCACCATCGATGGGAATGAATATATATCAAGAGTTGCTATTATTTTACTTTCATACTTTGCCGTACGATATCTTACAGCCGAATACGCTTCAAAGGTAGAAGCATACAAAAGGTTTGCCAGAGAACAGGAAGTGCTTGAACAAATTTCTACCAATTTTATTTCAGTTAATAGAGAAAACGCTACAGAGAAAGCAGATGAAATGTTCAAGATGTCAGCCGAGACACTTGGATTTGATAATGCATATTTAATCGGATTCAGCGAGAATTATGAAGATGCCACAGTTTTCAGCACATATACAAAAGAATTTGAGGATAATTTATTTCCCTATTATTCGGGAATGAAAGTTAAGATTACCGATTTACCTGTCGCTAAAGCTCTGATTGCTCAGGGTATACCCTTAATATGTGAAGACATCAATAATACTTTCCATGACGGATGTGGAGAGGCAAGAAATTTCCTCATCTCAAGAGGGATAACGTTAATTGCAACTTAAACTGAAATTCAATTCTGTACAATGTTATTTGTTTTCATCAGGCTGCAGCC
>DUPV01000045.1 GCA_012838135.1 Clostridiaceae bacterium
ACCTGATTTCACAACAGTAACCGCAGTTGAAGTAACACGTGATCTTTCATATGCTACAATTTATGTCAGTGCTTTAGGCAATGGAGAACAAATAAAAACTACATTAAATGTAATGGAAAGTGCAAAAAAATTCATTCGTTACCGGATAGGTCAAGAAATTCGTCTGCGCAATGTACCGGAAATCAGATTCAAATATGATAATTCGATTGCCGAAGGAAATCGAATGTCAAAAATTATTGATGAAGTTATTGCCAAAGACAATCTTCGGCGGAAATCAAAAGTATAACCAAGTGAATTGCAATAAATATTTTATAGAATCGGGAATCAGAATAATAACGTAGGAATATGAAAAAAATCGGCTCAATCAATAATGTTTTTAATGTGCTGTACGATCTTTCGATACAGCACATTCTTATCTTACCACATGTCAGAGCTGATGCAGATGCAATAGGCTCGGCGGTTGGTTTAGCTCGCGGAATTGAACAATCGGGTATCAAGTCCGTGATTATGGTCGATGAAGAAATTCCTGCTTATTTAGATTTTATTATTACCGATTATCCGATTAACATTTATACGGAAGAAATTTTGGACACAATTCAAAAACCGGATTTGATTATCTTGCTCGACCATCATGAAATTGAGCGTCTCAATCAGAGAAAAGCCATTTTAGCAAAATTCAGTGATGTACCTATTTTAATTATTGATCATCATCAAACCCAAACACAATCGGAAAATGAATTCCGCCGAAATTTCGGTTCAGATTCAACTATAACTGTCTGGCTGGAATCGGATCGCTCTTCGGTTTCCGAAATGATTGCTGAACTTTTTCTCCATGCCGGCAAAAAATTCAGTTTATCCGGTTCTGTTGCTACATCATTAATGGGTGGAATTTACGGTGATACAGGTGGTTTGCGCTATGCTAATTCCGGAATCAGAACCTTTGAAATATGTGCAGCTTTGATGAAGAAAGGTCTTGCGATCGACCTGATCAGCGATAAGCTTTTCGGAGAAAAACCGTTAAACCAATTACGTTTAATTGGTGAGGTTTTTGCCAATGCCGAAATCAATCAAAATGGCAATATTATTTGGTTTGTGGCCAAACAGGAGTTTTTAGACAAATATCATGCAACACAAGACGATCTTGAGGGCTTGTGTTCTCAGATGCGTGATGTGGAAAATATTGATTTAGCAATTTTAATCAGAGAAATATCAGATGATGAAATCAGAGTTAATTTGCGTTCAAATCAAGCAATCGATGTGAGTGACTTGGCAAGAAAATATGGTGGCGGCGGTCATGCCCGGGCTGCCGGAATTACGTTTAAGGGTTCTTATGACTTGCATCAAATTGAAACTGATTTGCTAAAACAAGCGGAGTTAATGATCTGTGCAAAATAAAACAGAATTCAACGGTTTACTATTGATCGACAAACAAGCAGATATCACATCTTTCGGAGTTATTTCCCGCTTAAGGGCTTTGACCGGCATTAAAAAAATCGGACATTGCGGGACACTTGATCCCTTTGCAACCGGTATGCTGCCGGTATTATTTGGTCGTTATACAAAACTTGCTCGATATCTGGAGGCTGCCGATAGAACTTATTATGTTGAATTTGTTTTAGGTGCAGCTACTGATACTTTGGACAAGACCGGAAAAATCGTCGATTTAGTTGATGCAACAGAATTGCAACAACGTGTTGAATCGGGTGAACTGGATCGAACATTGCAAGATATTGTTCAATCTGATTTGACCGGCGAGATTGAACAGATACCGCCGATGTATTCTGCGATTAAAATTGCCGGTAAGCCTCTCTATAAGTATGCCAGAGATGGTCAGAAAATTATTAGACAAGCAAGGAAGATAAAAATATATCAAGTTGAGCTTTCAAAAATTACAATGCAGGACGAACAGTGGATCTGTGCAGCGACAATTTCTTGTTCCAAAGGAACTTATATCAGGACATGGATTGATGATTTGGGCAGAAAAGCTAAATGTTATGCATATGCAAAATCTTTATCCAGACAAAAATGCGGAAATCTCGAATTGGGTCAAAGCTCGATAACTTTAGCTGAGTTATTTCAGAAAAAAGAAGAATTTGCTTCAGATCAA
This sequence comes from Clostridiaceae bacterium, assembly GCA_012838135.1. Taxonomy (GTDB): domain Bacteria; phylum Bacillota; class Clostridia; order Saccharofermentanales; family DTU023; genus UBA5436. The sequence goes on from DUPV01000045.1 coordinate 2,108, forward strand.
AGTAAAATGCGCAGTGAAATTAAGCAAAAATATTTTTATCCGATTGAAAAAGCTTTATCCGATTTTCCTCAATACCATTTGAATTTAACTGAAGCTGAAAAAGTTATTTATGGACAAAAATTTGAATTGAATAATTTTAATAAAATTGATTCAGCATCCTTAATCCAATTGCTATATAATAATAAATTGTTGGCTATAGTGAGTCTGAATAAATCAAATCAAGTTCAATATCAGCGAGTATTGGCAGATAAGGTGTAAAGTGAAAATATATCGGGATTTTCCATTTCAAGTGACTAATCGACCTCGGGCAATTGCTTTAGGTTTTTTTGACGGTGTTCATTTAGGTCATCAAAAATTAATCAAAGAATTGATTGCGATTAGTCACTCCAGAGATTTAATTCCGACAGTATTCACTTTTGGTGATCATCCCAATAGCAATTTTAACGATCATTTCAGATTTTCCGGTCTAATTCAAAAAGCCGAAGGACGTTTGGCAAGAATAGCTGAACTCAATGTGCAGGAAACAATTTTGGCACCGATGATTGATCAAGTAAAAATGATATCGGCAACCGATTTTTTTCATAAGTATTTATTAAAAGATTTTGGCATGCAAGCTTTAATTGTTGGTAAAGATGCTCGTTTTGGCCATAATGGGCAGGGGAATGTGGAATTATTAGAACAATGGACGAAGCAAACCGGAATCGATTTGCTTGTTGTAGGTGATGTAAAAATAGGTAAATGCAAAATTTCCTCGACACTAATCAGAGAATTTATAGAGCAAGGCAACATCAAGCAGGCCAATCAATGTTTGGGTTATGCTTACCGTATTCAAGGCGAGGTTGTCCATGGCAAAAAACTGGGCAGAACACTTGGATTTCCGACTTTGAATATTATTTTCGATGCCGATTTGGTAAAACCGCGATTCGGAGTTTACGCTTCACAAGTAAAATTGCAAAATCAGACTTTACCTGCCATCACATCAATCGGCACTAATCCGACAGTCAGTAAAGATAATCAGATTAAAGTTGAAACCTATATTTATAATAAGAACATAGATCTATATAATAAAAAAGTTACGGTAGTTTTATTGGATTTTGTGCGTGACGAGATGATTTTTAAATCGGTTGATGCCATGAAAAAGCGTATTTTTTCCGATTTGAATACAGTAAGAAAAATGCATGAACAGAAAGAATTTTAAAAATTTTCTGCCATATTGTAAAGAATGTTTTATTATATTATTAAGTTATATTTTATATAAAACTCATGGAGGTTAACATGGAAACACTACATGTTTCATTTCCCGGTTTGGGCATATATTCATTGCCGGTTAATCGAGTTGCTTTTTCTTTTAATTTGGGTGATCGGGAAATCAATATATATTGGTATGGTCTTATCATTGCTGTCGCATTTTTGGTTTGTTTTTTGCTTGCTGTTAAGCAGGCACCCAAATATGACATAAAAAGTGATCATATCGTTGATACTTTTCTCTGGATTATGATTTTGGCAATAATCGGAGCAAGACTTTATTATGTAATTTTTTCATGGGATGAATTCTCGGATGATTTAATGAAAATATTTCAGACCAGACAAGGTGGACTGGCTTTTTACGGAGGTTTGATCGGCGGTATTCTCGGCGTGATTCTTACAGCAAAATATAAGAAAATTAATTTGATTCATCTGATTGATTTTTTGGCTGTCTATGTTCCTTTAGGTCATGCAATCGGTCGTTGGGGCAACTTCTTTAATCAAGAAGCTTTCGGAACTAACACAAATTTACCTTGGGGCATGTATAGTGAACAAACATATCAATATCTTTCACAGTATGGTGATAAGTATGCTCCGTTATCTCCGGTTCATCCGACATTTTTATATGAAAGCATTGCGAACATTATAATTTTTATAGTTTTGTACCAAATTAGAAAAAATTCTAAGAAACATGGCGAAACAATGGCTTGGTATTTTATCCTTTACGGATTAGTTCGATTTGGTGTAGAAGGTTTACGCACAGATTCATTATTCATTGGTAACACAACCATTCGTGCATCGCAGGCGCTTTCTTTAGTATTGGTTTTATTGGGCATAGCAATACTTGTATTTATTTCTCGCCGCCAATTGATTAAAAATAAAGCGGTAGATGACGGTATTACGGATTCGGAATCCTCGGAATTAGAACGCAAAAGTGATTTTGTCCTGCTTAATACGATTAATTCATCAAATGAAAAGCACATTACAAACAAAACTTCGGAAATTGAGTAATTGATATTTTTTAGTAATGATTCAATTAAGCAAATTTAAAAAGAGGGGAAAAAGTGCATAAACGTCAACAATTAAAATCAAAAACCGAATCATATTTTAAGCTTTTAGATTATTGGTTGATCATTCCTGTCTTATTAATGACAATTATCGGTATCTATGTGTTAAATTCAGTCTTTCAGGCCGGTTACGGGGCAGGTGAATATCCGGGGAATTTAATCAAACAAATCGGTGCGGTAATGATTGGTATTCTTTTGGCATTATTGATTTCTCTGGCAGATTTGCCGGTTGTAGGATTAATTGGATATATTACTTATTTTGTTAGCGTTATCTTGCTTGTTATCGTACATATTGATGGTTTTTCGATGTATGATCTGACCGGAGCTGATAGCTGGATTCGTTTTCCTATCTTTGGCACATTTCAACCTTCTGAATTGGCAAAGGTTGGAATAGCAATGTTGGTGAGTATATACTTGGCAAAAATCAAAAAAGAAGAAATCAGTATGCTGCGCGGTTCTCTTTATATTATTTGCATTTCAGCTGTACCTATGCTACTGATTGCAATGGAACCTGACTTCGGTACGTTTTTTGTAATTTTCTTAATGATTTTAATAATGATATTTGTCTTCGGCTTGAAATGGCGTTATATTATCGCCGGGAGTGCAACCGGTATTATTGCGATACCGCTTGCTTGGAATTATTATCTGGATGAATATCAAAAAAACAGGATTATGAGTTTTCTTTTCCCGGGACATGACCCCAATTCAAATTATCATATTGAGCAATCTTTGAAAGCCGTTGCTTCCGGCGGACTTACCGGTCGTGACGGGGGTGTTGATATTCCTGTACCGGTTAAAGAGTCGGATTTTGTTTTTTCAGCTATTTCTGAATATACCGGTTTTATCGGAACAACTTTGCTTATTATCTTAATTGTGATTTTCTTACTCAGAACGATTTATGTTGCAATCAAAATGGCGGAATATGATTTAGCATCTTCCTATATGATGATGGGTTTAGTGGCCGTTCAGGGATTTCATTTTATTGAAAATATCGGCATGAACGTCGGTGTTTTACCAATTACGGGTATCCCTTTGCCATACATCAGCAGTGGTGGCAGTTCGATGGTTGTCAATTATTTCATGTTAGGTCTGATGCTGAATGTATCAATAAATTATCAATTGATGAAGCAAAATGATTTGTAACTCCTTAAAAATAATCAAAACCAATTTTTTTTACATTTTACCGATGCAATCAATATTTCTTGAATACTTGTAAACTTTTTAAGATGTTGATATTATAAATAGTACGTTTTTGAGTTTCGGTCTTAAAGGACAAATATTTATGAAATACAAAAACTGAAAGAATAGATACGGACTGCCAAAGTACCGGCTATACTTAATTTATAAACCACTGCGAGGGGAGTGAGAAAGTTTAATGACAGAAATTAGGGTGAAAGAGAACGAATCCCTAGACAGTGCTCTGAGACGTTTCAAACGCTCTTGTGCAAGATCTGGTGTTCTCGCTGAAGTTCGTAAACGCGAACACTATGAAAAGCCAAGCGTTAAACGCAAAAGAAAAT
>DUPV01000003.1 GCA_012838135.1 Clostridiaceae bacterium
CCTGGTTTCCTTTTCCTGATACAATGTATTTGGCTCAAAACGATTCTCCTTTGTTCGTATTTTTCCAATAACATTGTACAGAATTGTTGCGAGCCTTTTAAATTTCATTTCATTTTACAACTCGCCAACACCAAATTAAGCTTTATTAATTATTTTGTATGCTTTGTCTTCTCAATTGACCGCATGCTGCAGTGATATCTTGACCGACAGAATATCTTATTGTGGCATTAATTTCGTTATTGCGTAATATTTGTAAAAATTTTTCAATTGCACCTTTTTTCGAACTGCTCCATTTTGATCCGTCTACTTCATTTGCCGGAATTAAATTAACATGAACCGGCTTACCCCTTAATAATTTAGCCAATTGTTCAGCATGCAGTGGTTGGTCATTAATTTTATCAAATAAAGTATATTCATAGGTTACTCTGCGACCTGTTTTGCTAAAATAGTAATCTGCTGCTGCAACAATCTCTTCGATCGGATAATGTTTGGCTATCGGCATCAGAGTATTTCTTGTATTTTGATCTGCGGAATGCAGAGAAATTGCTAAAGTTACAGGTAATTTTTCATTCGCTAATTTTTTAATTTCCGGTACCAACCCGCAAGTGGATAAAGTAATATTGCGCATACTCAGAGTAAAACCATGTTCAGAGCGCAGTCTGTGCAAGAATTTAATTGTTTGGTCGTAGTTATCCAAAGCTTCACCGATTCCCATCAAAACAGCATGACTTACATGCATTTTTTCAGTATGGGCAATCATCGTAATCTGGGCAAGCATTTCTCCGGCTGTCAGATTACGCTGAAAACCCAGCATAGCAGAAGCACAAAAACTACAACCCATTTTGCAACCGACTTGAGTTGTTAAACAGACTGAATGTCCATAATTATAATGCATTGAAACTGTTTCAATAATATTGCCATCATGCAATTGAAACAGATATTTATTAACCGGTTCAATTTTTGAGTGTTCTACTTTGAAAATCTTTAAAGCAGGCCAGGTCATCTCCAGATCAAGTAGTGTTCGCAGATCTTTAGAAATATTAGTCATTTCAGATGTTGACTGTACACTTTTAGCTTGCCATTCCAATAATTGTTTTACCCGGAATTTTGGCCAATTATATTTTTCCGCTAAAACAATTAAGTCAGCATAGTCATAATCATAAAATATTTTTCTTTTGTTTTGTTCGTTCATTCTATCGCTCTATCGCTTTTAAAAGGATTTAGTTAGTTTGTATTTATTATATTTGCTTTTCAGACAAATTGGGATATTCATTTTAGATTCTTTTTAGATAACTGATAAAAAAACCGTCGACCGGAATTTTATCCGGTCTGATACTTAAACCATAATCACTAAGTCCGGCTTTTATTTCTGCTTTATATTTCGGCTTTATTTTATTTAAAACATATGATATATCAACAACTGAAAACTGTCGTCCGATTTTACTTTCCAAAAACTCAGCAATCAATTGCTCATTTTCGGCAGGATTGATTGTACATGTACTGTAAAGCAAATTTCCTGTTGAACTTACTAATTTTGCAGCATGATTTAATAAATCAATCTGAATTGCAGGAAATTCCTGTAATTTCACATAACTCAGACTTAGTTTAATTTCAGGCTTGGTTTTTAATACACCTAAACCACTACAAGGAACGTCTAAAATAATCTGATCAAACTGCCTCTTGGAAGTTGTGACAGTTTGAACAAAACTTTGTAAATCGGTTTTTAAATTTTTTATTTGATAAATTTTAAGTCGGTCGATATTATCCGATAAACCTTGATAACGTTCCTGATTCGGCTCTAAGGCCGTTATTTTCAAATGCGGATTTTGATTCAACAAGGCAAAAGTCTTTCCGCCTAATCCGGCACAAGCATCTAAGATCATCTGATTTTTTTGGACTTGCATCACTTCTGCCACCAGCATTGAAGATTCATCTTGTACATAAAATAAACCTTGTTGATAGCCCGGCAAATCCTGAATACCGGTCGGTAAATTTTGCAAAATAAATGAATTATTTACTAAAATACCCGGCTTTACAGAAATACCGATCGCATTTATTTGAGAAAGCCAATTTTGTCTTTCAGTAATCGAACCTCTAAACAAGACTGTCAGTTGCGAATCGGCAGCTAAATAACTGTTGCATATCGATCGGGCATCTTCTTCACCGAACCATTTTTTGTACATGCCATATAATTCCGAGGTCATGCCATATTTCAGATGTTCTTGTTTTTTGTTTAGCTGCAACGGATTGCGAATAACATTTCGCAAAACGGCATTAATAAAACTGCCGGCAGAACGCTTATTAAAACGTATTGCCAATTTAACACTTTCATCAACTGCAGAAGATTGCGGTACCTTATCGGCAAATTTAAGTTGCCACACACCAATTCTCAAAATATTTAAAACGTCAGAATCAATTTGAGCTAAAGCTCGTTGGGAGGCATTACTGATAATCTGATCAATTAAGGGCAAATAATCCAGAACACCGTAAACCATCGCAGTCACAAATTTACGATCAAGATTTGATAGTTTTGGATCAACTAATAGTTGATTCAAAACATCATTAGAGAATTTATCTTTATCTAAGATAAAAGATAATGCTTTTATTGCCGTAGATCTCGGGTAATCAAATGTTGTCATGAATTATTTTTACTAATCGCGTCTTCTGCCACCTAAGACTATTAAAGCTATTCTTAAAAGTGAGAATAGAGCAGATACTGTTGACGCGACATAAGTCATGGCCGCAGCGTTCAGAACTTTTTTCGCACCCTTAAGTTCATCAGATGTGAGAATGCCACTCGTATTTAAAATTTTAATCGCTCTGCTGCTGGCATTAAATTCAACAGGCAAAGTTACGAGATAAAACAAAAAAGCAAAAACGTATAGTGCTAAACCGATATATGCAAGTGTCATGCCAAATTCGATTGAATAACTGATTCCAACTCCGATTATCGCCAAATAGGGTCCGGATGATGAGCCGATTCTGGCAGCCGGTACCAGAGAAGCTCTGATTTTATTCGGTACGTAATTGACTCCGTCTTGAATTGCATGCCCTGCTTCATGTGCAGCTACTCCTATGGCAGCAATTGAATTGACATCTCTGGTTGAATCTGACAAACGCAAAACGTTCGATCGCGGATCATAATGGTCGGTTAATTCACCGCTGACGCCTTCGATTCGAACATTAACTAAATTGTGCATATTTAAAATCATGCTTGCTGCTTGAGCTCCGGTTAAACCATTTTTTGTTGCAATTTGATTATATTTTTTAAATGTGCTTTTAACTCTAAATTGAGTAAAAAGACTGAAAAGTAATAAAGGAATTAATAAAAACCAATACCACATGTCATACCACATATTATCCACCCTTTTTTTCTTTGTTTTTTCCTAATATTGTTCCGGGTAGATAATTATGAGAACAAATCTCAGTACTCATCTGTCTGCCGGAAGCAATCTGAATTTCTTTTAATTTTATCGCATCTGCACCACATTGAATAATTAAGCCACCATCACAAGACAACAACTCCCCGGGCTTAGCATGTACACTATCTTGTAAAATAACTTCTGCGGCAAAAATTTTCATGCGTTGACCATTATAATAAGTATAGCAACCCGGCCATGGTTGAGTTCCTCTGATCAGACGCTCAATTGTTACAGCACTGTCCTGCCAATTTATTTTGCCTGTTTTACGCGACATTTTCGGAGCATAGCTGGCATTTTGCTCATCCTGGACTATAGGAATAATATTTCCGGCAAAAAATTCCGGAAGGAAATCAATAATTGTATCTGCACCTAATTCAGCCAGTTCAGCAAATAATGAACCTGCAGTTGCATCATGTTCAATTGGTATTTTGTTTTGCAGAAGAATATTACCGGTATCACATCCCTGGTCCATTTGCATAATCGTAATTCCGGTTTCGGTTCGTCCGTCGATAATTGCTGCATTGACCGGTGCTGCCCCTCTGTATAAAGGTAAAAGCGATGCGTGAATATTAACACAACCGAATTGAGGAATATCAAGAACACTTTGGCGCAAGATTTGACCATAGGCAGCCGTAATAATTAGATCGGGTTGCAGAGAAGTTATAATTTGAATAATTTGCGGTTGATTGATTGATTCAGGCTGTAATAATAATAAATTATATTTATCTGCTGTTTTAGCAACGGGGGTCGGCACTATCTTTTGTTTACGTCCTTGCGGCCGGTTAGGCTGGCTGATAACAGCAACAATTTTAAAGCCTTGTTCAACCAAAGCAGTTAATGCCGGAACTGCAAAATCCGGTGTTCCCACAAAAATAATTCTTTTCTTTTTGCTAGCTGCTAAAACTTCGTCCAAATTGTTTTCCTCAATCATTATCTTGATACTTTAAAATTTATAATTTATTTTTTACTTGTTATTTGTAAAATTTCCCCAGCCTTTATGAGCATCATGTCTGCTTTAAGACGATGTTTACATGTAAATTAACATCCATAATGTCAGTCAAGAATTAATAAAGCTCTTCGTCAGTATTATCTGCATTGTCAGCCAACTGGGATTCATGTACTAAATCACCAATAACTTTTTCGGTAAACATGATGCCATCCAAATGATCCGCTTCATGACAAATACATCTGGCTTTTAAACCTTCAGCTTCCATTTCTTTTACTGCACCATTTAAATCATTGTATTTCAATTTTAATTTAAATGGACGTTTTATTCTACCGAACATTTGCGGGTAAGATAAACACCCTTCATAAGCAATCCTTTCGCCTTCCATTTCACTAATTTCAGGATTGATAATAACCAAATCACCTTCTTCAGGATCTACATTCATCACAAACATTCTTTTCAAAAGACCGACTTGAGGAGCCGCCAGTCCTACTCCGTTTGCCTCATGCATGGTTTCAATCATATCCTCTGCCAACTGTTTCAGTTTTTCATCAAACTTTTCAACCATTCTGGTTTTTTTATATAAAACAGATTCAGCTTCTGTATTTACTTTCACAATATTTCTTAATGCCATATTTCAACTTCCTTCTTTTATTGCAAACATGATTATAACATGTGTTCAGGATTGATATCCAGGCTGCGATTTACGCCTTTCGACTTTTTCCGTCTTGATTCTAAAGAAAATAATTGAGCAATTTTTATAATTTTATCGCTTTTGACAATCAAACGGTAACGATATTTTCTGCGCAAGCGTGGAATCGGTGCAGGTGCAGCTGTGTAAACCATTGTATTGCTAAAAAAATGATTATTTGCTCTTATTATGTTTTGTAAATAGTGATACATGGCTTCCGCTTCCGCTTTAACATTTGTTTCATTCAGTCCCTGAAACAAAGCTAATCCAATATTTCCGAACGGAGCAAATTTTGCTCGCATTCTAAATTCTATTTCCGCTTCATAGAAACTGGCATAATCTTGTTCTGCAGCACTTTGGATTACAAAATTGTTCAAATCATAACCTTGAATAAATACATCACCTTGAATCTCAGATCTGCCTGACCTGCCGGCAGCTTGAGTAATTAATTGAAAAGCACGTTCTTCCGATTTGAAATTACCGGTATTGAGCATCGAATCCACAGCCAGAATTCCGACTGTTCTCACATTAGGAAAGTCATGCCCCTTGGCAATCATCTGTGTTCCGATCAGACAATCAGCTTTTTGCCTGCCAAATTCAGATAAAATTCTTTGATGAGTATCAGTACCGATTGTTGTATCAAAATCCATTCGCAAAGCCTTATATTCAGGAAACAGTTTTTCAAAGGCCTGCTCTACTCTTTGCGTACCGAGTCCTGAGCTTTCCATTGTGCTGCTTCCGCAAAGAGGGCAAGTTGTAATGACAGGTATAATCTTACCGCAATAGTGACATATTAACCTGTCTTTCGACTTGTAATATTGGTTCAAATGTCTTGTCATCGGCACTTCACAATTATCGCATTTCACAACAAAACCGCAAATTTTACATTGTAAAGCTGAGGTCAATCCTCTGCGATTTAAAAATAACATAGCCTGACCGCCATCGGCAAAAGTAGCTTGAAGATTGTTAATCAATTTTTTGCTGAACACTCCATCAAAGTCAGGTCTGGCAATTTCATATTTCATTTGACAAAGATGAACTTTTGGCAAAGCAGCCGGTTTTGCCCGCTGCGGCAATTCAAATCTGACAGATTTTCCGATTTGACTGCGGTAAAAAGTTTCAACAGCAGGTGTTGCAGATCCCAATAAAAGTAATGCATTATGTTGAATCGCCCTGATTCTTGCTATTTCATGTGCATTATATCGAGGTGTGCTTTCTGAACAATATGAATTTTCCTGCTCTTCATCAATAATAATCAATCCTATATTTTTTAAGGGAGCAAAAATGGCGGAACGTGCTCCGACCACAATTTTTTTATCCTGACGCAATATGCGTTGCCACTGCTCATAACGTTGTGTTGCACTTAATCTACTATGTAAAACGGCAATATTATCTCCGAACTTTTTTGTAAATCTGCTGATCATCAATGGCGTCAGTGAAATTTCCGGAACTAAAATAATGACTGTTTTGCCATGTTTAATTATTTGTTCTGAAATTCGTAAATACACTTCAGTTTTTCCGCTACCGGTGATACCAAATAATAAAGCTTCTTTCAATTTAGGAAATTTCGGGTCTTGCTGAACAGTAAATTTCTTTGTGCTATTCGCCGCAGTATTTAATTTTGTACTGACTTTTGTGTTAGAACCTATGTCTGATTCAGCGTTTGTTCGACCGGTCACTATTTGCTGAATCTTATATGTTGATTTATCGAGTGCCAAATCAAGAATTCCCTGTACAGCATTCATTTGATCCCGATTCAAGTGTTCCACTTCCGCTTCAGGCCAGATTTCCGGTTGTTCTAATTTGCGATCCGTTTTCTTGTTAAATATTTTGATAATACCTTTTTTTTCTAAGGTTTTAAGAACAGAAGGCGTTACTTGACAAGCTTGAGTTATTTCCTGGACAAATGCCGTTTCTACCTGGAGCAACATTTCTACAACTCGCTGTTGTTGTAAACTGCTCAGCAAATCTTCACCTAACATATCTTCTGCTGTAATACGATCGACTAAACGACATGCTCTGGCACTTCGTCTGCCGACACCAAAAACTGTAGGCGGACTGATTGTTTTAAGGGCTTGACCGATTGAACAAAAATATCTGCGCTTCATTTCCTTTGCCAATTCAATTTGATCCGGCAGATAAACCGGTTCTTGTATTAAAACTTTTGCAATTCGTTTAATTTGCTTGAATTTACTCTGATTATCCTCATTCGAAATGATTGCTCTGCGCAAAGAATTACCTCGACCGAAAGGAACTTCAACCAACTGTCCTAAAAAATGATCTGCTCCTTCTAAGGGTAAATATGTATATTCCTCATCAAATTCAAGTGTTGAATCCAACAAAAAAACTCTTATAAAATTTTTACTAATCTCTTGTTTGATACTTGCCTCACTATTCTGAAAACATTGAAAAGAAATCAATCTGTGCTGATTCCGCCAAATTATCCAAAACACCGGATTTTGCCAAAGATTCAATTGAAGCCGCACCAAGTTCCGCTCGGCGTGCCAGATCTTCTCGGTTTTTGAAATCGCCACCGGTTTCTCTCGCTTTGACAATTTGATTGCTAAGCGTTTCGCTAATATTTGGTATAGCATTGAATGGTGGTCTGATTTTTCCTTTTGACGGTGAATAAAATTCAGTTGCATTGGATTCTTTAAGATCTATCGGTAAGAAATCAATTCCTCTTTGTTGCATCTCTTCAACTAATTCCAAATAGAAATGACGTTTTTGCTCTTGCGGTGTCAATTGATTCCAATTATTCCTCTGTTCCGCCCGCTTGATACGTATTTCATTTGCCGGCAAACATAATTCCTCACTGGAAAATTCATCTGCTCGTATTGTAAAATAAGCACAATAATATGCTTCAGGATAATAGACTTTGTACCAGGCTATACGTAAAGCAGATACTATGTATGCTACAGCATGTGCTTTGGGGAACATATATTTAATTTTTTTACAACTATCAATATACCATTGCGGAATATTATGTTCCAACATTAAAGCTTCTTGTTCTTGTGACAATCCTCTACCCTTACGAACTCTCTCCATAATATCAAAAGAACTTTTTTTAGGTAATCCACGATAGATCAAATAAGTCATAATACTGTCACGACAGCCAATAACCTCATCGATTGTACAAGTTCCATTGCGAATTAATTCTTGAGCATTTCCCGTCCAAACATCTGTTCCATGAGACAAACCTGAAATCTGTACCAAGTCATAAAATTTCGTCGGTTTAGTCTCGGCAATCATATTCCTAACCAACATTGTTCCAAGTTCAGGCAGTCCGATCGTTGCACTCTTAATTGTAGAGTCCTCATCCGGAATGCCCAGAGCCTCTGTACTATAAAATAAAGACATCACCTTTTCATCCGGAATCGGAATTTCCGTAGCGTTAATACCTGTCATATCACTCAGAACCTTAAGCATCGAAGGATCATCATGACCCAGGATATCCAATTTTAATATCGTTTCATCCAAGGAATGAAAATCAAAATGCGTAGTAATAACACCGGACTCTTTCTTATTAGCCGGATATTGAATCGGTGTGAAATCGAAGATATCTCTTTCTTTCGGCACAATGACGATACCGCCGGGATGTTGCCCTGTAGTTGCCTTGACACCTTGTAGACCCTGGGCTAAACGTGTAACTTCAGTTGAACTAACCGGCATTTCATTTTCTTCGTAATATTTCAGAACCATTCCTGCAGAGTTGCGCTCAGCATAACTGCTGATCGTTCCTGCTCTGAAAGTCTGGGATGCCCCGAACATTTCTTCGATAAATTGATGAGCTTTCGCTTGATAAAAACCGGAAAAATTGAGATCGATATCCGGTTGCTTATCACCGGCAAAACCGAGAAAGGTCTCAAACGGAATATCTTGACCGTCACGCTTCATATCCGTACCACAATGCGGACATTTTTTTTGTGGCAAATCAAATCCTGAACCGTAATTACCGCTATTATCAAATTCCGCATATTTACATTTAGGGCATACATAATGCGGCTGTAAAGGATTAACCTCGGTAATACCGCAAAATGTCGCTACTAAAGAAGAGCCGACAGAACCGCGTGAACCAACCAAAAAACCGTCTTGATTAGATTTTTTTACTACACAATGCGCAATATAGTACATTACGGCAAAGCCGTTATCAATAATTGAATTTAGCTCATGATTAATTCTCTTTTCAACAATTTCCGGTAGAACTCCATTGTATCCATAAACTCGATAAGCCTCTTCCATCGTTAATTTTTTGACATTTTCGTCAGCAGATTTAATCAAGGGCGGAAAAGAACCTTTGGGGAATGGTCTGATTCCTTCATCGACCGTATCAGCTATTAGGTTTGGATTTTCTACTACAACTTGATATGCTAACTCTTCTCCCAAATAAGAAAATTCATCGAGCATCTCATCAGTAGTTCGGAAATATAAATCAGCCATCTCTTCCATATCTTCAAAATTCATATTTGTCATTAGAATTTTCCGATATATAGCATCTTCCGGATTTAAAAAATGAGCATCACAAGTAGCACAAACCAACTTATCAGTAATTTCGCCCAGTTCAATAACCAGTTTATTAAGATTTTGCAAATCAATTGTTGATTGAACATAAGTATTTGCATCGCGCATTAAAAAACTATTATTGGTTAAAGGTTGAATTTCCAAATAATCATATTGATTTGCGAGTTTAAGCAAATCAGAATTATGAAGCTTTTGCCTGGTTAATTCAAAATCTCCCTGACACTCATTAAATAATTGCAGAATCGCATCAAATATTTCTCCGTCAACACATGCCATTCCCTTAATGATCCCCGCTCCGTAATAATTGAGTACGGAGCGGGGAATTCTCGGTGAATAATAAAAATATTTTAAGTGTGAATCTGAACAGAGACGATATAAATTATACAGACCTAATAAATCTTTTGCTAAAAGCACAATATGATTGGTTTTCTTGTGTTTCTCTTTCAATTGTTCGAAAGATTGCCAATCAACCAAATTGTTCAATTCAATCAGATCTGTTATTCCACTTTCGGCAATAAGTTTAGGAAAAATCTGTGCTATCGAATATAAATCATCGGTGTCCATCTCAATTAAATATTGTGGTTTTTTTGATAATTTCTTGCTAATTGCGTGAGCTAATAAACCGAATTCAATTAAAGGCGGATTAAATTTGATCCGCGGTTCTGTACCGGCAACATTGAAACCGGCATACCGTAAATAATTGAGTTGCTTTAATGCATCTACCGCTATTACCGGTAAACATCCTAAAAACATCTCCAGTTTTCGCATGACATCTAATTCGGAACCCGTAGGAGCTATGCTCTGTTCAACTTTCGGCACAGCATGATTGTTTACATTAGCCGGTTCAAGTGGATTTGAATCCGCATCAATAAAATATTCAAATTTATCAACGATTTCAAATTCATGCTTTGACAAATTAACAGGTCTAAGCTTGAGAGCTTCTATGAATCTAATAGCATTGCTTTCAGGTTCGGCGGTGGTTGTATGGATTTTGATAACGACAAATCCTTCTGACAAATCTTTACCTTCAACTTCATAAGCAATACACTCAAATCCGTCATCTAAAAGATAACCTTCAACTCCGTAAATTACTTTGAACGGCTTGCCGTCACGTTGTAATTTTTCTGCCATATTGCAAATTTCAGGGAAGCCCTGCATCACACCATGATCTGTAATCGCAACTGCAGAATGTCCAAAGTCAAAAGCTGTTTTGACAATGTCCTTCGGATTGATTGTTCCATCTTTTGCCGACATTTTTGAGTGTATGTGTAATTCAACTCTTTTTTTCGGAGAATTATCTTTACGTGTTTCAGGTTTTTGTGCTTTTTCAATACAAGTGACTTTACCGACAAAATCTTTCTCATATCGATCATCATAATAGATTCCTGCCGTGACCCTGATATACTTATCTTTAATAATTTCGGTAAGCTCATCCTCAGCTTCCGGATCAGCAAAAATTGTACAGGAAATCGAAGTAGTTAAATCAGTAATCGCAAACTTAACTAATAATCTGTTATTACGGGTTATTTTAGTTTCAAACATAAAGACCTGACCTTCAAACATTGCCCGATCTGTTTCATTATTGATCTCATTGATTTTGATCAAGGGAATCGGTGGTCCTGTTTTACCCCACAGTATTTTATCTGATTTACGATGTTTGCGACGGTAAGTATTTTGGGTTAACTTTGAAGTTTCTGCTTTTTTCTTATTATTTTGAAACTTTTTTATATGTTCTATTTCATGATTATATAATTCAGTCGCTTCAACAATTGCATCATTAAAAAGCTGTTCAGTTATTTCAATTTTTTCTTCGGTTGAAAATTCCGATTCAACCGCTTCCAGATCAAATTCACAAGAAATACAACCATATGATTGCCAAAAATCATCCAGCCAATTATTTCCGTTTTCTTGAACAATATCAAGATGAGCCGAGTCCAGTTGCCAAATCGGATTATTATCTTTGACGGTCAATTCACCTTTAGCCAGCAAACGCCCTGCCAAATGGTCAGTTAAATCTGCATGCTTTTTAATCCATGGTTCAGCACTCAATAAAAAAAGTTTTTGCTCAGTAAGAGAAACTTCAGTTCGCGGAATTTGTTTGATTATGACCTGTGGAATCGAATAAGATTGTTCAAGTTTATTTTCTAAAAACAGAATTTGTTCAGCAGATAAAATTCGTGGCACAGAGATTGTAATACACAATGCACCTTTAGCATTGCATACCATATTGTTCATTTCAATTTGTGCGAAAAAATCTTCAGCCGAATTTGAAATTTCAGAATCATTTCGTTTTTTTTCAAGTTCATCGGCATACAAAGAATGTTGTAAAAAATATGCTGAATCTTGTTCTGAAAACTCTATTTTTAAATATGAGAAAACATCTGCTAAACTTTGTTTCAAGCAATAACCTCTCCGGATAATATCCTTCAATAAACTATCTATCAGTTTTAATCTTCGTTCTGCAATTCCTGTAGATATTTATTGCGAGCAATTTCTATTTCATGCATCAAAGCATTAAAAGCATTTTCTTGATTAACTTTTTTTACGATCTCACCGTCACGGAAAATTAAATAAATATCTCTGCCGCCGGCAATTCCACAATCGGCATCTCTCGCTTCTCCCGGTCCGTTTACCGGACAACCCATCACAGCTACTTTGATCGGTTCTTTGACTTCGGCTAATAGAATTTCAACTCGTTCAGCCAAGACTTGCAGGTCAACCTCAGTTCTGCCGCAAGTTGGACAAGATATCAGCAGAGCACCTTTTGATCTTAATCCTAAAGATTTAAGAATAGAATAAGCAGTTTCTACTTCCAGAACAGGATCAGCCGTCAGAGAAACTCTGATTGTATCACCGATTCCTTCTGCTAATAGAGTACCGATTCCGACTGCCGAACGTACAATGCCTTCTCTGGGTGTACCGGCTTCAGTAATACCCAAATGTAACGGATAATCTATTTCTTGTGACAATTTGCGATAACTGTCAATCGTCAATTTAGGATCTGAAGCTTTTACTGAAACACAAATATCATGAAAATCATATTTTTCCAGCATTTTACAAAATTTTAAAACCGAAGCAACCATAGAATCAGCGTTCACACCACCCATCTTGTCACGAATTTCCGGATCTAAAGAGCCGGAATTGACGCCAATTCGAATCGGAATTCCTTTTTCTAAAGCTTTTAATGCAATTTCTTTGACTCCCTGTTCAGATCCTATATTACCCGGATTAATTCTCAATCCGGCAACACCACTTGCCAAGGCTAATAAAGCCAGTTTAGCTTGAAAATGAATATCTGCAATAACCGGCAGAGGTGAACGTTCAACTATAGATCTGAGAGCATCAGCAGCTATCGAATCCGGAACTGCAACCCGCGTAACCTCACAACCCGCAGTTGCCAAATCTTCTATTTGTTTCAGTGTTGCTTCAACATCTCTGGTATCGGTATTATTCATTGACTGAACAACAATCGGTGCATTGCCGCCTATAGCTACATCTTTTAACCACAACTTTTTGGTATCTTTTCTGGTAAAATTCATTTTATACTCAATATCCAATTAAAATATTTTTCGCAAATCAAAATAAATTATGAATCCGGCTAAAATCAGGATTAAAATCATACCGATTGCCGTAACGATATGTTTGAATCTTTGCGGCAAATCTTTACCTCTGATGCCCTCTATTGCCAAAATCAATAAATGATGACCGTCTAAAGGCGGTATTGGCAATAAATTGGTAAAGCCGATAGCCACAGAAATCAATATGAAATAAAATAACAACTGTTCAATCATCAATCTGATATTAGGACTTTCTTGTACCACATCGTCGAAGATTTTAACGATACCAACCGGACCGGTAAATCCTTCGGAAAATTTCATCGAACCGTCAATTATCATCGTGATGCCTCGAATTGTTGATTTGATAATTGACCACGGATATTGAATTGCTTGATATACAATGTCACCAAATGCCCGAGATTCCGTAAAGTAAATTCCGTCATTAACCGGATCGTGATAAAGCGTTGTTTTAGTATCTACCGCAATCTCTTTCCCATCACGCAGCAAAGTTAGATGCAGAGTTTCACCTTTTGATTGAAAAACAAGGTCAGTTGCCGCTCTGTCAGAAAAAGGAATACCGTTAACAGATAAAATTTTATCACCAACCTCAAGTACCGGATTGCCATGATTGGAATCCGGCTCAACATGTAAAACTACATTTTCGTTTTTACCGGTAATGCCCTGGACAATTCCCAAACGATAATTAGCTTGGGTTCTCGGTTTCAATTCAAGCGTTTCCTGTTTGCCGTCCGGTTTAATAATTTCCAAAAAAATTGTTTCCTGCGGATTGATAAAAGATCTGGCAACAGAATAGTCAGCTCCGGTACGAACCCGTTGACCGTTAATTCGAATAATTTTATCTCCTGCAGACAAACCTTGTTCGGCTGCAAGCGAATTCTCCGGCGGTTCAGCCGCTACCGGAATTGCAACACCGAAGGCCGAGAACATAATGATTGAAGCCAAAAAAGCTGTCAAAAAATTTGCTGCCGGACCCATTGCAACAACAATTGCTCTCGCCCAACGAGGTCTATTAAAAAACAAACCGGGATCATTAGGATCAATTGATTCAGATCCAATGGTTTCATCATCTTGATATTCACCCGCAAATTGAACTGATGCTCCGATCGGTAATAATTTAAAGCTATATTTTATTCCGTTTTTTTCCGTTGTGAAAATTCTCGGACCCATAAAAATTGAAAATTCAATTATTTTGAATTTCAGTGCTTTGCCGGCAAAAAAATGTCCGGCTTCATGCACCAACATCATCAGACCGATTATTAATAAACCAACCAATACTCCTACTATTGTCATTTAATTACCTTTTCCATTATCTGAATTGAGCAATAATCTGTTCAGTATACTCTCTCGCCCATTGATCTGCGGCTAAAATATCATTCAGTGTTGAACTGTGATATAAAGAATGATGACGAAATTTCTGCATAGTAGATTCAACCATCGCTGAAATATCTAAAAATGAAATTATTCTTTTGATAAAAGCCCGCACAGCAATTTCATTGGCAGCATTGAGAACCGCCGGCATTGCACCGTCTTCAGCTTGGGCTTCATATGCCAAGCGCAGAGCGGGGAAACGCTCCATATCCGGCGCTTCAAAAGTTAACTGACCAAGCTCGGCTAAATCTAATTTTGGTTTATCAGGCATCGGCAATCTCTTATCATAAGTCAAAGCATATTGAATCGGTAATTCCATATTCGGCAGGCTCATCTGGGCTAATACTGATCCGTCCAAGTATTCTACCATTGAATGAATGATACTTTGTGGATGAATTATAACTTTTATTTGATTTCCGGTTAAATTAAACAGTCGACTGATTTCTATTAACTCTAATCCCTTATTCATCATTGAAGCCGAATCAATTGTGATCTTTTGACCCATGGACCATACCGGATGTTTTAAAGCATCTTCGACTGTTATTGAATAAAATTGTTCTTTACTATAGGTGCGAAAAGGACCACCGGAAGCGGTTAACCACACTTGCTTAATCTCTTCACTTGCTTCTGTTTTACCGGCAAGACATTGCCATATGGCAGAAGTTTCACTATCCACCGGGTAAATTTTTGCATCGTGTTTTTTTGCTTGCTCTAAAACAATTTTTCCGGTAGAAACCAGAGTTTCTTTATTTGCCAAAGCAATCGTGTGTTTAGCTTCAATTGCAGCCAGCAAAGGTTTTAAAGCGGCAAAACCTATTATTGCAATAACGATTTTATCACACGCACTCTTTGCTAATTCGACATTACCCTGATCACCATAGAGAATTTCTGTTTTTATATGCGGCATCTTCTTAAGGCGTTCGGTTAATTCAATAGCCGAATCAAGATTTGCAACTGCCACTTTCTCCGGCATAAATTCTTCAATCTGTTTCAATAGTATTTCAATATTATTAAAACAAGAAAGGCCTGCAATTTCAAAATTTAATCTTCGGCAAACGTTGAGAGTTTGTTGTCCGATTGATCCGGTTGAGCCTAGAATAACTATTTTTTGTTTTTGATTAATTTCCATGTGTCAATACTAGAAAAAACAGACCAGTAAAGCAATTGTCAAAATGCTGATAAAAGTAAAATATGTGCTGTCAAAACGATCCATAATGCCACCATGACCCGGCATTAAATTCGAAAAATCTTTAATCCCGCAAGTCCTTTTGATTGCAGATGCTAAAAGGTCGCCTAATTGTGTCAGAATTGCAATGATAATTGCTACAACAGTCACATAGAGCAAAGTAAGAAAGTCATATTCTATTCTGAATAAACTTGGTATTAAAAACACAAGTATTAGAATATACATCACAACTGTACCAATTATCCCACCATAAAAACCGGCAAGAGTTTTATTCGGACTGATTAAAGGAGCAAGTTTTTTCTTGCCCCAGAGCATGCCACAATATAAAGCCGCCGAATCACATACCCAGGGTGTCGTAATGGCAAGCACAAATAAATACCAGCCTGCAGGTAAAATATAAAGCAATAAAAACCCGGCAAATAATGGTAATGAAACATACAAACCTGCCGCAATATTTAAAACCCCTTGGCGTAAACCGTTTGCACCTTGTCTGAATAAAGGCTTAAATAAACTATGCAAACTCAAAAGCAGAATCACAACTGAGTAAATTAATAACAATTTGCCCAATAGAATTCCGTCAATCTCTGTTAATACGTTCGGACTAAGCCCGATTGCTTTTACTCTGACCGCCTGAGGAGAATAGACTTTATAACCGTTTACCAAAAGATAAACAAATCCCGGTACAAAGGCCAGATTATACAGCATTAAATTAATCCTGCTGATATTCAGATTAATATTGCGTAACACAGCCGAGAATTCTTCGGAAGCTAAAATCCCGATCACGATTAACAAAGGCAAGGTAAAATGTACCGACCAAAATCCGGGAATAATAAATATTCCCATTATTATTCCGAAAATAAGAGCTGTGATCACACGAGTTTTCATTTTGCATCACCGTATCTTCGATCACGTCTTGAATATTCTGCAAGGGCCTGATATAAATCATCTTCGGAAAA
>DUPV01000046.1 GCA_012838135.1 Clostridiaceae bacterium
TTATTTTCATTATTTGAAGTTTGATGCAGTTTCATCTGGGTACCTAAAATTGCCCCAACCATTCTCCTGGTAGTCGTTTTTCCGACACTGCCGGTAATCCCGATCACCGGTGCAAGTAAGGTTGTCCGATATCCCTCCGCTATTTTTTGATAAGCTTTTAAGGTATCCTGAACCAAAAGTAAATCCGGTATATCCTTACCCTGACGCAAGTCATAATAGAGCTGCATTGCCTGTTCGCTCTTTTCATTCAGAATCAGCATTTTACAACCTCTGGCAATCGCTTGATCCACAAACTTATGGCCGTCAAAATTTTCACCTATTAATGCCAAAAAAGCCTCTCCCGAGCGCAAGGTTCTCGTATCCGTTGAGATACCGCGATAAAATCTTTCACTATGTTTTTGTGCTTCAGGTGTCTGTAATAATAACCCGTCAGTCCATGTTTGCAATTGGGCTGGTATAAATCTGGCCATATTCCCTCCTCAATATTCCGAAGACGTGGATCCGAGTACAACTTTGACTACACTGCCTCTTTGCACATAATTTATATTCTGATCCTCATCAGTCATTTTTTCCTCACCTTGATTATTGTCAGTTGAGCCTTCTGTTTCTTCTTCCATTCGCGATTCTGAAGTTTCATCTATTTCCATCAAATCAGTTTGATCAGTTTCGGGCGAAATCATTTCAGCCGGGTCCTTTACTTTGATATCCCCTTCTGAAGGGATAGATTGGCTAATCGCCAATCCGGCAAAATCACCTTCAAATTGAACGATTATTCCGGCACTTTCAGCAGCTAACATACATTCATTAAAATTTTTACCCGTAAAATCAGGAACAGCCACTAAATCTTCAGCTATTTCTGCTTGCGGATAAACAAAAATCGTTGATCCATTGTGTAAAGCGGTTCCGATTTTCGGTACAAATGCCCAAATTTTTTCATCCGGTCTCATGCCTTTCACACCGGGTTTAACGATAATCGAGTCATAGTTTAAGTTATATGTTGCTTCCTCCAAAGTTTGACCGTAAATATCCGGCATTGCAACTGTTTCTTGCATAATTTGCAGCTGATTGTCTGTGTAATTTCTCTCAATATTCAGATAATCAAGAACCCAATTCGTCAGCCCGGAAACAGGACTGATTAAATCTGTACTATAGGAATCTTTTTTCCCAATATTTTGTGTGACTATGATTGTCATAATACGCGGATTATCCATCGGTGCAAAACTGACATATGACATTGTGAGTTCATCGGTTGTTTCATCAACCGATGTCGAAGTTTTTCCACCTAAGGAATAACCGGAACTAATTTTGTTAATTCCTTGCATAACATCATTTTTTTGCAACATTTTATTCATTCGCTGTGATGTGTTTTCTGAAATTACCCGGCGTTCAATTTGCGGTTCATAAGTTTTTACAGTTCGACCTTGTTGATCACTGATATTTTTGATAATTGTCGGTGTCATCAAGTTGCCACCATTGACTATGGCAGCCAATCCTTTTGAATAACTTATCAAATTAAAACTGGATTGTTCACCAAATGACAAGGTTGCCAGATCAATCAATGACGGATCTTTATGAATTAAATTTACCGCTTCACCCGGTAATTGAATACCGGAAGTTTGATTAAAACCGAATGCATCAACATATTTATAATATTTTTCCACTCCCAAATCTAAAGCTATTTGGACAAAGGGCGGATTACATGATCTGGTGAAGGCTTCTTCCAGAGTTTCCGTACCATGTCCTTCACCGGAAAAACAGCTAATCGTATAATCTAAAACATCAATTGGCTCATCACTATAATATTTATCTTCATAAGTAACATTTTCTTCAATTCCCATTGCTGCTGTAAAAATCTTGAATGTGGAACCTACCTCAAATAAATCAGAAACAGCTTTATTTCGCCACACATCTTCCATCAAGTAATTAATTGTCTCCTGATTGCTTGGATCCCATTCTTCTTTATATTTAATTCCGGGCACTTCCGCCGTGGGGTCGGAACTGGAAAAAAAAGGATAGGAAGCCAGAGCCAGAATTTCTGCCGTCTGTACATCCATTATCAACCCCATACCTGCATTTTTTGCGTCAAGCGAAATCAGTGCTCGTTCAAGATAATCCTGTAATTGTTTGGTTATCTGATAATCAAGTGTCAGCGTTACATTATAACCATCCTTAGTCGGTTGCTCGGTAGATTCTGAAAAAGGTAACAAACCCGAATTGGCATAATTATCTCTGGCTCCAAAAGAGAAACCCGCCTGTCCGGATAGAATACTATCCAGTTCGTATTCAATACCCAATCTGCCTTCCAAAACACCGCCATTCAAACTGGCAAATCCAATAATCTGGCTTCCTATATTGTCATTGAAAAAGATTCGTTTAGGCTCAGCATCAAGTCGGACACCACCGATTTTATTGATACTTAAATATTGATCTAAACGTTCCGCTTTTTCTTGTGGTACATCTTTTGCTAATTGAATATATGTTTGATCTTTTTTTTCCAATTCAGCCTTTACCGTATCAGCATCAATATTTAAAACACCGGCGATACTTTGGGCTATTTCAGCTTCCGTTTGAGTATTGATTAAAGAATAAACATGCTTCGGTGTAATACCTACTCGATAGATATTAGTTGTAGTCGCTAATATTTTACCGTTTCGATCATAAATATCCCCACGCCTCGGCATTGTCTGTATTTTTTGATAATACTGATCGTTTGCTTTTTTTGACATTTTATCATGCTTATTGATCTGAACATCATATAGCACAGTTGACAGATAGATAATTACAAATAATATCAAAGTGGAAACTATAACAATTGCAATTCGATTAATACGTATCTTATAAGGGATTCTCTTATATTTTGAGTTGTTCCTTTCAGATTTTATTCGCTTATTCTCATTACCGTTATTATTGTTTTTTTGATTATCGTTACTGCTGCCAGCAAATTTGATTTTGTTCTTATTATTCTTTTTAGTAAATAGTTTTCTCGGGCTTCTGTATGTTGTGTTGACATCTTTATGTATGTTAGAATTTTGTTTAAAAAAATCTGTTCGCTTTTTTGCTTTTTGACTATACATTATGTCATTATTATTTATTTTGCCATTTGGTTGATTTTGCGGTTTCTTATAGATTATATCGTGACGACTTGAATTAATGACTTGAGAACTTTGATCTGAAGATCTGTTTCTTCTTGTCCCTTGATAATTGTCTTTAGCTTCATATTGAGATTTTCTTCTATCCGGTCTATCACTCATCTCAATTATTCCTGCAACCTAAGGTTCTTCATATACATTTCAATCTGGGTAGCATCGAATGTTATTGTATCCATCTCAGACTCAAACTTAATTTCCGTTCCATCATTGTTATAACGCACGACTCTATCAATTTCAGGTAATGCCATATGAATTCTTTGTGATTGTGCAGGTTTTCTTAGACCATGCATTTGATATGCTTGTTGTTCGATAGTATTTAAATCTATACCGGATAATAATTTCTCATAATTATCAGAATTAGTTGCGTTCAATTGATTAACTTCATTTGCTAATCTTGTGTTGGAAAAATTTTGTTCAACAATTTGAGATTGGCGAACCATTACAAAAGCAAATAAACCGGCAACAATTAAAACTATAGCTAAAATACTGACAATGCTTTTTGAACGTTCTATCCCTACTGCACGATAAATTGAACGCATGCGAAGTGCAATTTTTCGCTCTTCAATTCTACGTTTGCGCTGCTCGCGTTCAAATTCTTCTTTACGCCATTCAGGCGGCATTTCGTGAGGAATTTTAGGAACTGCAGTAGATCCATTATTAATGTAATAATGACTGTTTAGTTTTTGATATCTATATATTAAGTTAGTAGCTTGACGATTACTCATAATTGTCTCATTTCATATACAATTAGTTCAAATCATTTCAAATACTCGCAATCTTGCACTACGTGCTCTACTATTCTCAGCTATCTCTTCAGCCGTAGCAGTAATTCCTCTTCTGCCAATCATCTTACCTAATGGCACATTACCGCAAATACAAATCGGAAAATCCTGAGGACAAGTACAGGGATTTTCCCACTCTTGAAATCTATGCTTGATCAATCTGTCTTCCAAAGAATGAAAAGAAATCAAATCAATTCTCCCACCGGACTTAACGCATTGCGGCAAAACATTCAATAACTCTTCCAATTCTTTTAATTCTTGATTAACTGCGATTCTTAAAGCTTGAAAAATTCTTTTCGCAGGATGTTTTTCTCGTTTGCTTTTTGCAGGAACAACTTTTTTAATCAGATTTACCAGATCAAAAGTCGATCTGAACGGTTTGATCTCGCGTTCGGCTATAATAGCTGCGACTATTCTCTGAGCAAATTTTTCCTCACCATACACACGAAAAATATAGATTAGCTCTTCTGCATTCGAATTATTCACAATATCCGCAGCATTTACAGGATTGGCAGGATCCATTCTCATGTCCAGAGTTCCATCTTTTTGAAATGAAAAGCCACGTTCGGCAGTATCGATTTGATGTGAAGATACACCTAAATCTGCTAAAACACCATCAACTTTAGTAATTTTCAAATTGTTTAAGATTTCTCTTAAATGCGAAAATTGAGCATTTACCAAGATAAATTGAGCATTATTTTGATTTAAACTTTCAAGTTTCAGTTTTGTGGTTGTTAAGGCTGCCGGATCTTGATCTATTGAAATCAATACCCCTGGGGGAGAAAGTCGTTTTAAAATCCCTGAGCTATGACCGCCACCTCCGGCAGTACAATCTACATAAATGCCATTTGGCTTAATCAACAATGTCTCCAACACTTCTGTATAGAGAACAGGTATATGATAATCAGAGCCCTTGAACATTGAATCTTGTTAAATCCAAATCACTCAATGAGCTGATATCCGCCAATGATTTTTCGTAGAATTCCTTTGAACAAATATCTACTTTGTCATACATATCGATGAAACATATTTCTTCACCCGCTTCAACGCCTATCCATTGCCATAGATTGTCCGTCAGACTGATTCTGCCTTGAGAATCAAATTGACATTCAATCGCTTCACCGATGATTGCTCTTTTTAAAAGACGAACATCAGGATCCGTACCGGATAGGCTGGATATTTGTTCGCGTATCAAATTAAATTGTTCAGGAGTATAAGCCGATAGATAATTTTCATCTAAACTTAGGGTTACGAAAAGAACGCCGTCAAGATTTTCTCTTAATCTTGCCGGTACAATAACACGACCTTTTTTATCAACTGTATGTGTATAGCGTGCCATTGACGTTCACTAAGCAACTAAATTTACCACTTCCCACCACTTAGTGTGATAAACTCGCTACTTTCCTCCACTTAAATTGCATTTTAGCCTATTTCCATCTCTTATGCAACTAAAATAAACGAAATAATCTGCATTTTTTTCAAGATAACTGAACATCTGAAAAACATGTTAAATAATTACTAACTTACAGCTATTTCTTAATACAATAATTATTCCGATATTGATTTCCTCATGAATTCATTGAGACATGCTATTGGGATTTCAAATTTTAAATTATAGAAGTTGGAATTGAACAGAGAAAAAGATCTAAAAGAAATATTTTAGATAAATTTTAAGATTCTTTAGCTTCTTGTATATTAAAACACCACCGGAATTTTTAATCCTCCGGTGGTGTATCAGTAATTAGATATTGTTCGTTATTAGTTAGTCTCTATTGTTTTGATACTTTTTCTTACGTGCTACATATAATAAACCGCTAGCAGATAAGAAGACCAGAACCATCCATAGATAAAGTCCGCTGTTTTCTCCCGTTCTCGGTAGAGTCTCCGTTGATTGGGTCGGTTGGGTTGTTGGAGTTACCTTTACCGATTCAGGAGTAACTTGCGCTTTTATTTCAAGTACACCCTTTGCCCTGCCCTTATCAGAAACAATTTCTACCGGATGTTTGCCAACAGATAAAGTCGCCAGGAACTTCGGCTTAAAGCTGACAATTGTTGAGCCTTCTTTCACTTCGTAATCTGCCTTGTCAACTACCTTATCATCTACTGTTACTTGCAAGAAATCAGCAAATTCAGCATCAGATGTAAAGACGGCAGGTTGATCTGAGCCTATAGTCCAAACAACTGTCTCCGGAAGCATTTTATACTCAACCGGCTCGATCGGTTCAGGTTCAGTGGGCACAGATTCCCAAATAGCCTTTATCTCGATTTGCTCAGTAATCTTGATCTGGTCACCTGGCTTTTTCTCAACCCCATTCACTTCCCATGCTTTGAACTTCATACCGGTCGGGACAGTGAAATCATTTTTATCGAATTCAGGCAAAGCGTAGGTGATCTCTTCTTTCATAGGAATTACAATTAGCGGGTCACCATTGTTAAGATTTAGAGTTACATCATATCCATAGGTTAAATTAACTATAACAGATATTTTTTCATTGGAATTAACTTTCTTTATATCATAAAGATAGATAATGGTTTTTATTTTTTCCTTTGCATCAACCGTTAATATTCCGGTTGCAGAGTCATAACTTGCACTTTCCGGCAGGGCAATGACGCCATAATCTGTAAATTGTCTCACGTCAGAAATATTTGCAATCTTATCCTCATCATCAAAAAGATTGGACAGGTCGAATTTATAGGCGTTATTATCTAAGGTAGAAAACAAAGGAGTCGAAGGGATTTGATTGAAGGCTGTTAAATATTTCAACATAGTACAATCGCTGAGATCAAGAGAGGTAAGTTGGTTCTTTTCGCAATATAACAATTTCAACTTAGTACAGCCGCTGACATCAAGAGAGGTAAGTTGGTTGTTATTGCAAACTAAGGATTCCAACGCAGTACAGCCGCTGACATCAAGTGAGGCAAGCTGGTTATCATGGCAACGCAAGCGTCTCAGCGCTTTGCAGTTGCTCACATCAAGAGAGGTAAGTTGGTTGTTACGGCAATTCAAGTCTTCCAACGCAGTACATCCGTTGACATCAAGAGAGGTAAGTTGGTTGTTACGGCAATTCAAGTCTTCCAACGCAGTACAGTTTCTAGCATTAATTATAGTAAGTTCGCCCTTATTACATGATAATCTTTTCAACGTAGTATTGCCACTGACATCGAGTGAGGTAAGTTTACCTTCATTACACTCCAAACGTTGCAACGCAGTGTTCTGGCTGATATCAAGTGAGGTTAGTTGATTTTTGTTGCACATTAACTCTTTTAACACTGTGTTGTTGCTGATATCAAGTGAGGTGAAGGGGTTATTGCCGCAATTCAATTTTTCCAGCGCAGTGTTTTTGCTGACATCAAGTGAGGTAAGTTGGTTTCCATCACAACTCAATTCTTTCAACGCAGTGTTGTTGCTGACATCAAGAGAAGTCAGTAGGGTATTCCAACAAAACAACTTTATCAACGCAGCACAACTGCTGACATCAAGAGAGGTTAATGGATTACCTAAACACCAGAGCTCTTCCAACGCAGTGTTGTTGCTGACATCTAGTGAGGTCAAGCCACTATCTCGGCAATCCAAGTATTTCAACGCAGTGTTATTGCTGACATCTAGTGAGGTGAGTTGGTAGTTGTTTTTACAAAACAAGTATTCCAACGCAGTAAAGTGCTCTATCCCTTTAAAGTTAACAATCCCTGCATTCTCATAGAACATAGCGGTCTCAGCAGTTAATTCTTCCTTTGATAATCCGCCGCTATTATCCGTGTCATAATGCTTTACACTCTCTCTGAAATTAGCATCCGGGAAATTTGTTTCGTTGATTTCTACTTCTTCATTATTTTCTACTCCCTTGGAGAGTAATGCCATCAACTGTATAGGTGCTGTTTCCTGCATATCCTTGTCTGCTCCGCTTTTCTCTGAAACAACATCTGTTTTTTCGTCTTCAGAGGAAATAGCAGAATTTTCGTCTAAATCGCCGGCAACCTGTTCACCATTCAAGGTTGCAGGCTCATTCTCAATTTCGTCTTCCAGGTTGTTTTCAGCTGATTCTACAGCTTCAGCACCTTCATTTGTCTCCATTTCGTCTTCAGAGATAACTGCAAAACTTTCGTCTAAATCGCCATCAATCTGTTCATCTTCCGAGGTTTCGTTTTCCAGATTATTATCATCTGCTGCTTTTGATTCGGGATTCTCTGTTCCTTCTTCTGCTGATACCGCCTCCTCTGCCAGTACCGGCTGATAGACTTGTATACATAATGCCATAAGCAGCACCAACACAATCAATATAGTTTTCATCTTTCTTTGTTTGTTCATCCTAATTTCCTCCCACAAAGTTCCATGCATATTTTCCGTAAATATCTACCGACAACAAAAATCGATGTCATGTGCATTAGCAATCCTATTATGCCAATGCAAAAAACACCCACCTAACAATAAGTTCTGTGGGTAATCCTGAAATAACTGATTTACTTTTTTTGAACACTTGAAAGTGACAGAACCTCTCTCTGTTCTTTTTTCTGTCAAAAGATTTTGATATGCCCGTCTCATTTGTGTCAAGCCTTTTTAATTGAATTCAATTCGATTTGATTCGATTCATTAATTTAATTCGATTAACTTCGGATTTAATTCGATTTTTGAATTGCGGGTTACACTGACCATACTGTAATTGACTTTCATTTATCCTGCAATTCATCAATTAAAATCATTTGCTGGCACGATTGACCATAACCTATCATACAATCATAATTTTTGCCAGA
This sequence comes from Clostridiaceae bacterium, assembly GCA_012838135.1. Lineage (GTDB taxonomy): Bacteria > Bacillota > Clostridia > Saccharofermentanales > DTU023 > UBA5436. Next base: position 8,681 of record DUPV01000046.1, read on the forward strand.
AAAATCCGTAAAATCTATAATTCTACCAATAACATATATTGAAAGAAAAATTGATAGATTTGTTATTGGTAGAATTATAAAAAATGTTTAATAAAAGAAGTCACTGGCTTTTAGTGAAGAACGTACCGGGCGCTCAAAAGCCTTTTATTTAAGACAACTGATTGAATCAGGTTTAGATCAACTGGAGTATGAATACGATATTTTGCAAGATGTTTCTGACTACAGAGCCGGAAAATTAGAAACTCATTCTATTGAGCAAGTGAAGGAAACCTATGGCTTGGAAGATTCAGTTTTCACCAAGGGCTTTTAAAGCCTTTAATAAAATAGACAAATCTTCGGCAATCAGGATTCTTGCTAAACTTGAAGAAATATCTAACTTAGAAGATCCCAAAGAAATCGGATCTGCTCTAACCGGTATTTTATCCGGCTTATGGCGATACAGAATCGATGATTATAGAGTTATCTGTTCAATTGAATATGAAACAATAGTTGTTTTTGTTGTAGATATAGGACATAGGCGAGATGTTTATCGTTAGATATTCCTTGTACTTATATAACATATTTGAAAAAAACATGCACATATCTCCGAAACACAAAAGTACTATCAGGTTGCTTACATTAAATACTACTTAAATTCCCAATTCCCGGACAAATTTAGAAAGTGTGCGGTAAAGTCGATTTAATCCGAGAACTTGCACACTATTTAAGGTCATACCGTAAAATCACTGCACAAGCTTAAAAAGTGTGCATTGCAAAAATACAATTATCCCAAATAGTATATTACATTATATATCTAAAAAATCGTTATTAATAGATAGTGCGCGGAAGCACTATCTCAAAAGGAAAAACACCACCGGATTTTTATACTCCAGTGGTGTTTTTCATAAATTTAAATATTGTTTGCTATTAGTTAGTCTCTACTGTTTTGATACTTTCTTTTTACGTGCTGCATATAATAAACCGCTAGCAGATAAGAAAACCAGAGCCAACCATAGATAAAGTCCGCTGTTTTCTCCCGTTCTCGGTAGAGTCTCCGTTGATTGGGTCGGTTGGGTTGTTGGGGTTACATTTACCGGTTCAGGAGTAACTTGCGCTTTTATTTCAAGTACACCCTTCGCTACACCTGTTTTTGAGACAATTTCTACCGGATATGAGCCGGCAGATAAAGCTGCCAGGAACCTCGGCTTAAAACTGATAATTGTTGAGCCCTCTTTCACTTCGTAATTTTCTGCATCGACTATATTTCCATCTACTGTTACATGCAAGAAATCAGCAAATTCAGCATTTGAGGTAAAGACAGCAGGTTGATCTGAACCTGTAGTCCAACCAACTGTCGCTTCAACCATTTCTATCTCAACCGGTTCAGCTGGAGCTGGTGTCGTAGTTGGTGCCGTAGTTGGAGTCGTTGTCGGTTCGGTTGGTTTTGATTCGCTCGGTGCAGGTGTTTCGTCCGGTATGGGTTCATTTGGTGCAGGAACATCTTCAATTAAAGTTACACCTGGATCAAAACAAGCTTCAAGAATTTGTTCCATAGTTGGGTCTACAGTAAACCCAAATGGTACAGCAAGTATAGGAATACCATCCGGAATAGAGACATTGGTTATGGGATTTTCCGTAAATGAATACATTCCAATCGCTGTTACACTTTCAGGTATAGTAACGGTTGTAAGTTGATTGTTATAAAATGCCCATGTCGAGATCCCCTCTACACTACTAGGAATTGTAACACTGGTAAGCTGATTGTTTGAAAATGCATAATTCCCAAATGTTTTCACAGAGCTCGGGATTGTGATACTGGTAAGTCGATTGTCGTTAAACCCTGATAAGTAGATCACGGAATCCGGGATTGTTACACTGGTGAGCTGATTATTTTTAAAAGCATATTCCTCAATTCTAGTAACACCGTTCGGAATTGTTACACTGGTGAGCTGATTGTCTGAAAATGTATATTCCTCAATTCTAGTAAGACTGTTCGGGATTATTACACTTGTGAGTCCTTTTTCCGCAAATGCAAGCCTTTCTATTACTGTTACGGGTTTTCCATTGATTTTTTCCGGAATTTCTACATCCTTATTTGTGCCGCTATAACCGATAATTGTAATAGTGTCATTTTCTTCGACATATACAAAGCCTTCTTCTGTTGTTTCCGCTTCTTCGATATATTCAAAGCCTTCTTCTGTTGTTTCCGCTGCCTGCACATGCACAGATAAAAGATTCGTGCATAGTAATACGATTAATAGTATCCATACGATACTGTTAATGAAAGTATTTCTTTTGCCAACCATTCCCCATCTCCTTATTTAGTATTATTCTTTTTAGCAAATGAACACTAGGTGTATCAACAATTAGATATGTTCGTTATTAGTTAGTCTCTATTGTTTTGATACTTTCTTCTTACGTGCTACATATAATAAACCGCTAGCAGATAAGAAGACCAGAACCATCCATAGATAAAGTCCGCTGTTTTCTCCCGTTCTCGGTAGAGTCTCCGTTGATTGGGTCGGTTGGGTTGTTGGGGTTACATTTACCGGTTCAGGAGTAACTTGCGCTTTTATTTCAAGTACACCCTTTGCTACACCTGTTTTTGAGACAATTTCTACCGGATATGAGTCGGGAGATAAAGCCGCCAGGAACCTCGGCTTAAAACTGACAATTGTTGAGCCTTCTTTCACTTCGTAATTTTCTGCAGCTACTATATTTCCATCTATTGTTACATGCAAGAAATCAGCAAATTCAGCATTTGAGGTAAAGACAGCAGGTTGATCTGAACCTGTAGTCCAACCAACTGTCGCTTCAACCATTTCAATCTCAACCGGTTCAGCTGGAGCTGGTGTAGTAGTTGGTGCCGTAGTTGGAGTCGTTGTCGGTTCGGTTGGTTTCGCTTCGCTCGGTGCTGGCGTTTCGTCCGGTATAGGTTCATTTGGTGCAGGAACATCTTCAATTAAAGTTACTCCGGGATCAAAACAGTATTCAAGAACTTGGGCATCTGTCGGATTCATTATGGATGGAACCGCTGCTCCCATTCCTATGGCCCCATATATTTCTTCTATAGAGCTTGGAATTTTAACTTTGCTTATTAAATTATTCTTAAATGCACCCATTCCTATTGCTTTTAAAGAATCAGGAAGATTTACACTAAGCAATTTGTTGTTAGAAAAGGCATCTGCATGTATTAATGTAACGGAGGCAGGAATATTTATTTCTGATAATTTATTATTAAAAAACGCTCTATCTCTTATCGTTGTCACAGAGCTCGGGATTATGACACTGGTGAGTTGATTAGACTCAAAAGCCAAATCCGCAATTTCAGTAACACTGTCAGGGATTGTTACATTGGTGAGCTGATTATTTGCAAAAGCAGCCCATCCTATTTCAGTAACACTATTAGGGATTGTTATATCTGTAAGTTTATTTCCATTAAAGCCTGCTAAATAGAGCACGGAATCCGGGATTGTTACACTGGTAAGCTGATTATCTCCAAAAGCATAATACGCAATTTGAGTAACACTGTTCGGAATTGTTACACTAGTAAGCCGATTACTACTAAAAGTACAACCCGCAATTCTAGTAACACTGTTCGGAATTGTTACACTGGTGAGCTGATTACTACTAAAAGCAAAATCCGCAATTTCAGTAATATTGTTCGGAATCGTAATGCTCGTGAGTCCTTTTTCCTCAAATGCACGCATTCCTATTGACGTTACTGGTTTTCCATTGATTTTTTCAGGAATATCTACATCTGTATTTGTTCCAGTGTAACCGGTAATTTTAATAGTGCCATTTTCTTCGACATATTCAAAGCCTTCTGCAGTTGTTTCCGCTGCCTGTACATGCACAGATAAAAGATTCGTGCATAGTAATACGATTAATAGTATCCATACAATACTGTTAATGAAAGTATTTCTTTTGCCAACCATTCCTCTTCTCCTTATTTAGTATTATTCTTTTCAGCAAATTGAACGGTGAATTTATCTTAAACAGTAAATTAATCTTAATATGACTCTATTACTACTTATATTACTTTGTGTTTCCACACTTAATTTATATACCCGCACGCACTTTTATTAGGGCAGTTTGTTATCTATACTAAAATAACATATTGGCACCTTTATGTCCAAATTTAAACCGCTATGAATCTTCTATGAATCTTCGTTGTTCAAATTTCATTAATCAGGTTTCTGACATCTAATTTTTTGACTTTTCTTGAGACAAAATGGGCAACTAACCAGAATGCGAAGACTAATAAAAGACTTGTTATGATAACTAAAGTTTTTGGTAAAATAACTTGCATTTGACTGATACCCATTAAAACCGACAAGCTGCTTAATACGGAATTTCCGGTAAGTAAGAATAACAAAGAACCTAGCACTAGTCCGATCAAGCCGATGACGATAAAGCGTAAGGAAAAGATTCGTCTGATTGAGCTGACCTTGATTCCGATAGCTTTTAATACACCAAAATCTGACTCTTCTTTGGAAAATATTTTTTCGGCTAAGAGAAAACTGCTGATAATTGCAAATACTATGGACAGTGCTAAGATCAATATTGCAAGATAGTCAAATCCCGCGGCCATCAATCCATAAGATTCCCACATTTCCACAACATTTTCAACTTCGATGTCCGGTAGTTGTTCATTGATATTTTTTGCAATATCTTTTCCTTTATCTTGATTGTCAATTATATAGTATTCTTGTGTATATAAATTTTTATCACTAATTGCTAATTTTTCAATAACTGAATCCGCAAATGTCATCGCCTGTCCTGCTTGATTAATGGTTTGGAACAAGCCTGTTACAACAAAATCGGCCGTATTATCATTATATTTAACTTCTATGGAATCACCAATTTGGATTTGGGCATTATCAGCTAAAATCTTGGTGATAGCGACTTCCGCATCGCCTTGAGGAGCACGTCCTGCCAAAATACTGGTCATTTGATCCATATCTTCTGCTTTGAGAATGAAAGCTCCGACTTTTTGCTCAAGTGTTGATACCAGTGATTGATAAACAATATATGAATCATTAATTTCAACATCTTCTTCAATTATTTTTCTGATTGCCTGATTGTTTTCTTCATATTGTTCTTGACTATCATAGATAGTAATCAGATCCCAATCAAATCCCCAAAATTCTGACATCATGCGATCCGGAGTCATCACTGTAGTAAGCGAAAGACTAACTAATACAAAGAAAAACAAGAACGCTACCACAAAAATTGTACCGATATAGCTCTTTGCCGCAGATGTAAATTGCTTGATTGATAACTTTAGGTTCAATACAGGTTTTGATAATTTCAGCTTTACTCCGGAAGATGAATAATTGGCTTGTTTTCCCTCCCTTAAAGCTTTTGCCGGGACAATTTTGCCAACTTTCCTTAATTGGATTAATAGAAATACAAGCATTATCAGCGTGAAAACAAAGAATCCGATTAGAGTTGGTAAGATCACAATCTGATTGTGGGGAAGCATACTTGTAACATCAAATAAATAAGGGGTAATCATACTGTATAAAGGTACCGAAAGCAATAATCCTGCAATCAACCCCAGAAGCATTGCCGAAATATATGAAAAGATATAGACCAAGTTGAAAGAGCGGTTTTTTAATCCGACAGCTTTCAGAACTCCTATATTCTTATATTCTTCTTCAATCGAACTTGCTACACTAAAGTTTGAGATTAAAATGCTTGCTATAAACATGATTATGATAAAAATCAGGATTGCAA
>DUPV01000047.1 GCA_012838135.1 Clostridiaceae bacterium
AAAAACATGGACCATATTCGTCTGATTAAAACTGTTCTGCAAGAGAAAGGTTTCCACCTAATCAGTAAAGAAGAAGCACGTGGTTGTTTCGCGGAATAATAAATATGCAAGAGAATTAAATATTCGACAGGAGTAAATATGGAAATTAAAATTACATTAAGTGAAAACCTGAAAGAAAAGATTAAAGATGAAAGCAAATTAGGTTTCGGTAATTATTTCACCGATCATATGTTTCTTATGGATTATACGGAGGGCAAAGGCTGGCATGATCCGCGGATAGTTCCTTACCAATCGATCAGTGTAGATCCCTCTTGCTTGACATTCCACTATGGTCAAACTGTTTTTGAAGGCTTGAAAGCATACCGTTCAGCTGAAGATGAAATTTTGTTGTTCAGACCTCAAGAAAATTTTACACGAATGAATTTATCATGCGACAGATTGTGTATACCAAGATTTGATGAGGAACTGGCTCTGGAAGCTCTCACTAAGTTGATAGATATCGAGCGCGACTGGGTGCCTCATCAATCAGACTCATCATTATATATCAGACCGTTTATTATTGCCGATGAAGAATTTTTGGGTGTACATGTCAGTGAATCCTATAAATTCATGATCATTTTAAGTCCGAGCGGACCTTATTATGCTTCAGGGCTTGATCCGGTCAAAATCTATGTTGAAGAAAAATATGTACGTGCCGTTCCCGGCGGAATGGGTGAAGCGAAAACCGGCGGTAATTATGCGGTCAGCTTAATCGGTCAGGCGGAAGCGGAGAAGAAAGGTTATTCCCAGGTTTTATGGCTGGACGGCATTGAAAGAAAATATATTGAAGAAGTCGGAGCTATGAATATTTTCTTTGTAATTGATGATGTGATTATTACGCCTAAACTTAACGGATCGATTCTTTCCGGCATTACCCGAAAATCAGTCTTAGAATTATTGCGTGCACAAGATGCTGCAGTTGAAGAGAGAAAAATATCGATCGATGAAGTAGTTGCTGCCTATGATAACGGTAAATTACAAGAAGTTTTCGGAACAGGTACTGCAGCAGTTATTTCCCCGGTTGGTGAATTAATGTATAAAGATAAGAAAATGATTATTAATAACAATCAAATCGGTCCTGTTTCACAAAGTTTATATGATAATCTGACAGGTATTCAGTGGGGTAGACAACCAGGACCTGCCGGTTGGAGCGTAAAAATCTGATCCTGTTATTAAATGAATATAAACAAAAAGAAACAATTAATAAAAGAAGCGATTAAAGCCAGTGAAAATAGTTATTCACCATATTCGAATTTTCGGGTAGGGGCTGCAATCCTGTGTGCCGATCAAAAAATTTTTACCGGATGTAATGTTGAGAATGCTTCGTATGGTGCAACAATTTGCGCCGAAAGAGCGGCTGCAATAAAAGCTGTTTCAGAAGGAGCTAAAAGATTTATTGCGATTGCGGTTTATGGTTATCCTGCCGGTTCAAAAGATAACAAAAATGCTAAAGAGGATCAAGAATTCAACTATGCTTTTCCATGCGGTATATGTCGTCAGGTTTTAAATGAGTTTGCTGATCCGGATATGATTGTTTTGATTGTCCGTTCGGAGAATAATTATCTCGAGAGAACATTAGCCGAATTATTGCCCGATAGTTTCGGTTCTGCTAACCTGGAATAGATATCTTTATTTCATTCAAAGATCTTGACTAATCTTTGGAATATTAAACTATATACTTTAATGACATACTTAAACATAGTTCATAGGTTGGAGGGTTCAATGGCAAAACTGTACCATATTCAATTGGATGATTCACATCAGGCGAAATATGCTCTGCTTCCCGGTGATCCGGCACGAGTAGAAAAAATAGCTCAATTTTTGGAAAATCCTAAATTTATCGGTCGAAATCGAGAATATACGACATGGCACGGACAGTTAGCAGGTGAAAATGTTTTAGTTATGTCAACCGGAATGGGTGGACCTTCAACAGCAATAGCTATAGAAGAACTGTTCCAAACCGGTGTGACAAATTTTCTGCGAATTGGTACTTGCGGAGGTATCAAATTAGATGTGATGGGTGGCGATATTGTTATCGCAACCGGAGCAATCAGGATGGACGGTACCCCGGATGAATATGTTCCGAAAGAATTTCCGGCAGTTGCCGATTTTGATTTTACCTGCAGTTTGGTTCAAACGGCTAAAAAACTTGATGTAAAATATCATACAGGAATTGTGCATTGCAAAGATTCATTTTACGGTCAACATAGTCCGGGCAGAATGCCGATCGGTTACGAACTGGAAGATAAATGGCAAGCCTGGTTTAAAGCTAATTGCTTAGCTTCGGAAATGGAAAGTTCGACACTATTTATCGTAAGTCAAATTCTTGGTGCCCGAGCTGCCTGTGTCTTAAATGTGGTCTGGAATCAAGAGAGAGCCAGACGCGATTTATCCGATTCGCACCAACATGATACCGAGCTTGCGATCAGAGTGGCTGTAGAGGCGGTGCGTGCAGATATTTTAAAACAAAAAGATAATGCGAACTAGCAAAGGGATAATAATGACGGACGCAGGATTAAGTTTTGAAGATTTACCGCAAGCATGGCAGGGATTTTTACAAGCATGTCAATCATGTAAAAACTGTGAATTATATAAAACACGTAATAACATTGTAGTCTTTCGCGGAAATTTAACTGCCCCGTTAATGCTGATCGGTGAAGGGCCGGGAGCAGAAGAGGATCGACAAGGCATACCTTTTGTCGGCAGGTCGGGAAAGCTGTTAGACAGTTTGCTGCAAGCTCAAGAGTTTACCGGTAAAGACTTTCATATTTGTAATATTGTTAAATGCCGACCTCCGGGTAATCGTGTGCCGACTGAAGAGGAAGCACAAGCCTGTAAGCGTTTATTGAGTGCACAGTTTACCCTGGTTAAACCGAAAGTTATTGTACTTGTCGGTGCGACTGCTTACAAATATTTTACAAATCTGAATGATCCTATTTCTAAAGTCAGAGGTCAATGGATTGAAGAGAGCGGCTACTATATAATGCCCACTTTTCACCCGGCATATTTACTGCGCAATCCAAGTAAAAGACTTGAAATGTGGGAAGACTTCAAAAAAGTACGAATGAAACTCGAAGATCTTAATTTGATTCAGCCGATGCAACAACCGTTCGAATTGACGGAATGGTAAAGAATTCATTTTAATAATGCAAAAAAAACTATTCAAAATTGCATCTGATTACAAACCGAAAGGTGATCAGCCGACGGCTATTGCAAAAATAGTGAAAGGGCTTGAAGCAGGTGACCGGGCTCAGACGTTAGTCGGTGTTACCGGTTCAGGTAAGACTTTTACCATGGCTAACGTAATTGAGCGTACACAAAGACCGACTTTGGTCATTGCTCACAACAAGACTTTAGCCGGACAATTAGCTGCCGAATTTAAAGCATTATTTCCTGATAATGCAGTTGAGTATTTTGTTTCCTATTATGACTATTACCAACCTGAAGCCTATTTACCGGCAAGTGATACTTATATTGAAAAAGATTCTTCAATCAATGATGAAATTGATCGTTTAAGACATTCGGCGACCGCGTCTTTATTTGAACGCAGAGATGTTATTGTGGTAGCTTCGGTTTCCTGCATTTATGGATTGGGTTCACCTGATTCCTATAAAAAAATGATGGTGCATTTGCGACCGGGTCAACAAAAATCGATGAAAGATGTAATCGAGGAATTAGTTAACATTCAATACCTGAGAAATGATTTTGAATTAAAACGCGGCAATTTCCGAGTGAGAGGTGATGTGATTGATATTTTCCCGGCATCATCGGAAAATGTGATTACCAGAGTTGAGTTTTTCGGTGACGAAATTGAGCGCATCACTGAAATTGATGCTGTTACAGCACGCAGTATTCAAGGCAGGAACTATCAGCAAATATATCCTGCCAGCCATTATACAACGACCGGAGAAAATACGAAACGTGCGGTAAGTGATATTTTGGCTGAACTTGAAACGAGATTGGAAGAGTTGAACAGTGCAGGTAAAATAGTGGAAGCCTACAGACTTGAACAACGTACCAGATATGACATGGAACTCTTGCTGGAAACCGGAATCTGTAAAGGGATAGAAAATTATTCCCGCCATTTTGACGGTCGAGAACCGGAAGAACCACCTTACACCTTGCTCGATTTTTTCCCGGAAGATTATTTGCTAATGATTGATGAATCACATGTAACAGTACCGCAAATCGGTGCAATGTACAATGGAGACCGCTCGAGAAAGCTATCTTTGGTTGATTACGGTTTCAGATTACCTTCTGCTCTGGACAACAGACCTTTAAAATTCTCAGAATTTGAAAAACGTATGGGTCAAACGATATTTGTCAGTGCTACTCCGTCAAAATATGAAGCGACCCATTCAACGGCATATATAGAACAGATTAATCGTCCGACCGGCTTACTTGATCCGATTATAGATATTCGACCGGTCGAAGATCAAATTGCTGATTTAATCTATGAAATAGAAGAAAATATTAAAGTAAATGAACGGACATTGATTTTGACTTTAACTAAAAGAATGGCAGAAGAGCTGAGTGAATATTTGGTGGGAGAAGGATTTAAAGTAAAATATTTACATTCGGATATCAAAACTGTTGAACGTTTACAAATTCTCAAAGAATTGCGCGAAGGTAAATTTGATGTCTTAGTCGGAATTAATTTATTAAGAGAAGGTCTTGATTTGCCTGAAGTTTCATTGATTGCAATTTTAGATGCAGACAAAGAAGGTTTTTTACGCTCTACAACATCATTAATTCAAATAATCGGCAGAGCTGCCCGTAATGAACGCGGCAGGATAATAATGTATGCTGATAATGTTACCGAATCAATGTATCAGGCTATTCAGGAAACCAATCGCCGAAGAGAAATTCAAAGTGAATTTAACCGTAAAAATGGAATTATACCACGAACAATTCAAAAACAGGTTCTTCAGATTATTGATACAGCATATGATTTAGCTGAAACCGAGCAATTGAGAGTAAGTGAACCGACAACCGACTATTTAACCGAATCTGAAATATCGGATCTGAGTGCAGCGGAAATTAAAACAATGATTGCCTATAATGAAAAGAGAATGCGAGAGGCAGCTGCCAATCTGGCCTTCGAAGAAGCAGCCGATCTCAGAGATTATTTGATGATTTTGCGTGGAGAATTAAAACAAAAATGATTTTGAGTTGTGATTTTATGGAGTTTATTTGCGGATCAAAACTCAAGAGTTACCGGAGCCAACAAACTAAAAACATTAAAGGTTTAATTTAAAATAATCATACAAAATGTTCGAAATTAAATGCTATAATAAGTAATAATAATTCTTCAAATTAATATTGACATTAATAAAACAATGACATTTTAAAATTTGAAACAGAAACAATAATATTTTCAGGAGGTACAGCATGAGTAATGCTCAAAGCAAATATGAAGCTTGGTTAAACAATCCGAATTTCGACCAAAATACAAAGGACGAGTTGCAATCAATCAAAAATAATCTTGCCGAAATCGAGGATCGCTTTTATCAAGACTTATCATTCGGCACAGCCGGTTTAAGAGGTGTTCTAGGCGCAGGGACCAACCGCATGAATATCTATACGGTTGGCAGAGCAGCTGACGGTTTCGCCCGCTACTATAAAGAGCGCGGCGAAGATTTCTGTGCAAGAGGGCTTGCTATTTCTTATGATTCACGTCATTTTTCACCTGAATTTGCTGAACTGGTAGCAAGAATATTTGTCACTTACGGCATTAGAGTGGTGCTCTCTGATGAATTGCGCCCCACACCGATGTTGTCATTTGCAGTCAGACATTTTAATTGTGCAGGCGGAGTTATGATTACTGCCAGCCATAATCCCAAAATGTACAACGGCTTTAAAGCTTACGGTGAAGACGGCGGTCAACTGGGAGCTGAGGATGCAGACGCTGTTTTGCAAAAAATGAATGAACGTGATGACTTTACTGAAATTATTGATGCCGTATTACCTTTAGCAGAAGCTAAACAATCCGAATTATGGAACGAAATGAGCGAAGAATTCGACTTGATTTATAATGATATGCTGCTGGATCTTGCAATCAATCCGGAAGCATGTAAAAGGCAAAAAGACTTGGCAATTGTTTACACACCTTTATATGGCACAGGATATAAACCGGTAATGCGTGTTTTAGGCAGTTTAGGTTTTGAGAATATAAAGGTTGTTGAAGAACAGGCTAAACCGGATGGTGATTTCCCGTCAGCACCGTATCCGAATCCGGAAGAAAGAGCTGCGATGACTTTGGGAATTGAATTAGCCGAAAAAGAAAATGCAGATCTGCTGATTGCAACAGATCCGGATGCAGATCGTACCGGCGTAGCAGTCAGAACCAAAGAAGGTGATTTTATTGTTTTAACCGGCAATCAAATAGGTCTGTTGCTTATGGAATATATCTTAAGTGAAAAAACTAAGAATGGAACTCTGCCGGAAAAATCATTCTGTGTGACTACCGTTGTATCAACAAAATTGACGCGCAGGATTGCCAAAGCTTATGATGCTGACTTAACTGAAGTTCTGACCGGTTTCAAAAACATTGCAGAACAAATTCTCAATCGTGATGAGAATGGCGATGAGCATTTCCAATTCGGTTTTGAAGAAAGTATCGGTTATCTGGCAGGAACTAAAGTAAGAGATAAAGATGCGGTTGTTGCAGCGATGTTAATTGCAGAGATGGCTGCTGTGGCTGCCGAACAGGGTAAGACTCTCTACGACAATCTGATAGAACTATATGAACATTATGGTTATGGTGCAGAAAAAACAATTTCGATCGAACGAACCGGTATGAAAGGCGCGGAACAAATTAAAAATGCTATGGATATTCTACGGACTGAAAAATCCAAAGGTATCAGCGGAGTTCCGATTACGTCAATTAAAGACTTTCAAACTAATGAAATAACTGATGTTGCAAGTGGTGAAACAAAGACAGCAAATTTACCGCAAAGTAATGTTCTGTTATATGAAGTCGGCGATGATTTAGACTGGTTTGCCGTAAGACCTTCCGGCACAGAACCGAAAATTAAAGTCTACGCGGGATTCTATACAGAATCTGAAGCTGAAGCAAAAGCTGATTTAGAAAAATACAGTTCGGCAATAGCTGAATATATTGAAGAATTATTAGATGCCTAAATAACTAGTTTAATTGATTTTACAAAAGAACAAACACGAATAAAACGGTTTGTTGTTTGGCATAATTGCTTAAAATAATCTTTTATCAGATGAAATTTACGCATTTACATCTACATACGGAGTATAGTTTATTAGACGGGGCTAATCGGATTACTGATTTGGCTCCCCGTCTTCTTGAATTGGGGATGGATTCCTGTGCAATTACCGATCATGGTGTAATGTACGGTGTTATTGATTTTTATCGCACTATGCGGTCAAACGGGATTAAACCGATCATCGGTTGTGAAGTCTATGTTGCGAAAAGAGGTCGTGAGGATAAAATCAGCGGTATCGATAACCAATCTTATCATTTGGTACTTTTAGCCGAAAATAATCAAGGTTATAAAAATCTGATGAAATTAGTCTCTTGCGGATTTTTAGAAGGCTTTTATTATAGACCGCGAATTGATTTTGCCTTATTGGAAAAATATCATGAAGGCTTGATTTGTCTCAGCGCATGTCTCAGTAGTGAACTGGCTTGCACCTTTCTGGAAAGAGGATATGAGGAAGCCAAACAGGTTGCTCTAAAATATGATAGCCTATTCGGTCGAGATAATTATTTCTTGGAAGTTCAGGCAAATGATTTGCCCGAACAACTGGAATATAATCAGGCACTAATACGTATGAGTCGTGAAACCGGCATACCGATGGTTGCAACCAATGATTGTCATTATCCAACTAAAGAATCCGCTTATGCACATGAAGTGTTGCTTTGCATGCAAACCGGCAAGAAGTTAAAAGATGAAGATCGACTGCGTATGGAAACCGATCATTTTTATATTAAATCACCGGAAGAAATGGCAGCAGTATTTTCTGATCTGCCTGAAGTGATTGAGAATACACAGGTTATTGCCGAACGCTGCAATGTAGAAATTCCTTTCGGCAAAATGCATTTGCCGAAATTTGTACCTGATGACGGATCAAACAGTGTCGATTATATCAGGAAATTAGCTTTACAAGGTCTGGAAGAGCGTTTAAAATTCAGGCAAAGTGATCAAGCACCGGAAGTATACTATGAACGTTTGGCCAGAGAATTAGATGTAATTGAAAATATGGGTTACGTAGATTATTTTCTGATTGTCTGGGATTTTGTACGTTTTGCTCATGCCAATAATATTATGGTCGGTCCCGGCAGAGGCTCGGGCGGTGGTTCTTTGGTTGCTTACGCATTGAAAATAACCAATATAGATCCCTTGCAATTCAATTTATTGTTTGAACGTTTTTTAAATCCGGAGCGAGTCAGTATGCCGGACTTTGATTTAGATTTTTGCTATGAAAGACGCGGTGAATTGATTGAATATGTAACTGAGAAGTACGGTTCGGATCATGTCTGTCAAATTATTACTTTCGGGACATTGGCTGCCCGCCAATCAATTCGTGATGTAGCGAGAGTTTTGGATGTCTCTTTTGCCGAAACAAGCCGGATTGTCAAAATGATTCCCAATATTTTGAATATCACAATTGAGGATGCTTTGGCGAAAAGCAGTGAATTGAAATACGATTACGATAACAACGAACAAACTAAAGAAATTATCGATTTAGCAAGACAATTTGAAGGTATGCCGCGACATGCATCAACTCATGCTGCCGGGGTGGTAATCGCCGATTGTCCGATTGTTGAAGTAGCACCTTTGTCACTTAACGATGAGTCGGTGGTAGTGCAATTCGACAAAGATATCATTGAAGATATCGGTTTGATCAAAATGGACTTTTTAGGTTTGAGAACTTTGACAGTAATGCGTGATACGGTTGACATGGTTCTGGAAAATCACGGAATCAATGTAGACTTCGACCAAATTCCGTTCGATGACGAAAACGTTTATAAAATGTTAAGTGACGGTGAAACTGCGGGTGTTTTCCAATTGGAATCTTCCGGTATGACCAGCTTTATCAAAGAAATGAAACCGGCAAATTTAGAAGATATTATTGCCGGTATTTCTTTATATCGTCCGGGTCCGATGGAACAGATTCCAAAATATGTTCGCTGTTTACATAATCCGCAGACTATTTTTTATGATCATCCTCTATTAATTCCGATTTTAAACATGACTTACGGTTGCATTGTTTACCAGGAGCAGGTTATGCAAATAGTGCGTGAGCTTGCCGGATTTTCAATGGGACAAGCTGATAATGTCAGACGCGCCATGTCCAAGAAAAAACCGGAAGAAATGGCAAAATATAAGGATTTGTTTATTCATGGCGGAACGGATGAAAACGGTAAGACGGTTGATGGTGCAATTAAGCATGGTGTTTCAGAAAAAATCGCTGATCAGATTTTTGAAGAAGTTCAAGCCTTTGCCGGATATGCATTCAATAAATCTCATGCTGCAGGCTATGCGGTTTTAGCTTATCAGACAGCTTGGCTCAAATATTATTATCCGGTAGAATTCATGGCGGCAATGTTGAATTCATTCTTGGGTAATTTGGACAAGGCTGCAAATTATATACGGGTTTGCAATAAAGCTAATATTCCGATTTTGCCTCCTGATATTAATAAAAGTGAAGCCCGCTTTAAACCGGAAGACAACGGAATCAGATTTGCTCTTGGAGGAATTAAAAATGTCGGCATTAAAGCGATTTCTCAAGTAATTGAAGAGCGTAATCTGCATGGAGAATTCAAAACTTTCGGTGATTTTATCGCAAGAATAAGCGATTATGATGTGAATAGAAAAGTTGTTGAGAGTTTAATTAAATCATCCGCTTTGGATGTTTTCAAGATACCGCGAGTACAATTGATGGCTGTACATGAAGATTTTATGAACAGTGTTCAACGCTCAAAACAACAATCGATGGCGGGGCAGTTGAGTTTGTTCGATTTTGATGTGATATCCGTTGATAAGACTGTTGAACCGAAATATCAACCGACTTTACAAGAATATTCGCTGGGCAGGCGACTGGCGATGGAAAAAGAGGTTTTAGGTGTTTATATTAGCGGTCATCCTCTAGATGATTATCAAGCTGCGATTAATAACCTGGTTACTTTGCAAAGCTCAAAACTTATGTTGAAAGAAAACTTGGATGTTCAAGCTGAAACTGTGGATGAGTATTTGCTTGAGCAAGAGACTTTAGCCGTAACCGATCGGCAAAAAGTTATTCTTGCAGGTCTGATCGTTGATAAACAAGAATTGTTGACCAGATCGAATGAGAAAATGGCCTTTCTAACGCTTGAGGATCTTGAGGGAACATTCGAATTAGTCGTATTTCCGAAATTGTTTGCCGATGTCAGATTTTTATTAGTTGAAAATAAAGTTCTGTTGATTGCCGGACAGGTAAGCATAAGAGATGATCAAAATCCGAATATTATTGCGGATCAAATTATTGAATTAAATCCTGATCTGATGCAATTGCCGCCAAATATGCAATCCTATTTATCCAGAATCAATATGAACATGAACGCTGATATACCTGATAAATTGTACAATAATGCTCGGACAAATGAGAAAATTAGTATAAATAACTGTGTAGACGAAGATATTAATAAATCTGATTCAATGAACAACCAATCTGTATCTCAAACAGGTGATGATCATTTGAAGTTGGGCATTAAATGGGAACAAGAATTAAATGCAGAAGCAACCAAAGTATTATTTTCGATGTTGGATTACTTTTCAGGAGATACTCCGGTTTATTTATTTAATTCAAAAATCAAGCGAGCAATAAATATTGAACAACCGAAGTATTTTGATTTGAATTATTTAGAACAATTAACCAAGCGATATAGCATAGAGAGTTTTTTGATTATTTAACGGAAATATTAGAATTTGCTTATCGGAAAATTATATACTGAATATAAATACAATTTGCTTATGTGAATAATAGAATCATTTCTATAAGTATTTACAATAAATAATCATCAGTAGCAACTGGAGAATTATTCAGAATAAAGGAGATGCCAAATGAGTCAAGCAAAAAAGATTGAAACAATAGGTATATTAACAAGTGGCGGTGATGCTCCCGGGATGAACGGAGTGATCCGTTCAGTTACCAGAACGGCAATAAATTATGGAATTAGAGTCATGGGGATTCGCAGAGGTTATCACGGATTATGGCGCGGAGATGTTACTGAATTGGATGCCCGCTCAGTCTCCGATAAATCCAGAGTAGGTGGTACATTTTTAATGACTGCGCGCAGCAAGACTTTTGTGACTCCGGAAGGTTTGCAACAAGCTTGCAAAATGACTCAGGTTTTCGGAATGGATGCACTGGTAACTGTCGGCGGTGATGGTACAATGCGTGGTGCTTGCGAATTGGCAAAATTAGAACTGCCGATTATCCATATTCCGGCAACAATAGATAATGATGTAGGATGTACGGAATATACAATCGGCTTTGATTCTGCTCTTAATACTGCGATTAGCTGTGTGGATAAATTACGAGATACGGCATCTTCTCATGAAAGATGTTCGGTCATTGAAGTTATGGGACGTGAAGCTGGATATTTGGCTTTACATGTAGGTATTGCCACCGGTGCAGAAATTATTCTGATTCCCGAGCAGCCTTTTGATCGCGATAAAGATATTATCGGCAAGATTTTATCAGCCCGAAATCGTGGGAAACATCATTATATTGTCGTGGTTGCCGAAGGTGCTGCCCGTGGTGAAGAAATTGCTAAATATATTGAAAGTAACACCGGAACAGAAGCCAGAGCGACTGTCTTAGGTTACTTGCAACGCGGTGGAAGTCCGACTTACCAGGATCGCTATTTGGCATCCATGTTCGGTATTCAAACCGTAAAAGCGTTGATGGAGAATAGAGTCAATCGTGTAGTAGTTTATAAACAAGGTGAAGTGACCGACCTCGATTTGTTTGAGGGCTTAGAGATCAAGAAGAGAATAAGTCCGGAAGATATGAAAAAAGCAAGTATGCTTTCAATCTAACCGGTATTATTAACAGCCAACTAATGATTTAAAGAATTGATGATTGAGCAACATAGTTTAGAAGTTTTAGAATTTAATAAGATAATAGAACAATTGGCAGAACAAGCGTTTTCTATCCCCGGCAAGACACTGTGTTCTGCTTTACTGCCGGCAAAAAGTTTTGAACAAATGCAAAATGAACTGGCTGAAACAAGTGATTTTGTTTCATATTTAATCTATGAATCGGAGATTCCTTTATCCGGTTTTGAAGAGATCAGACCGTTGATCAACAAAACGAAAACGGGTGTTGTACTTGAATTACGGGAATTGAATCGCTTTGTCAGGTTTTTATCTATTGTAGATCTAGTCAGAAAAAGATTGCCTGACTCCCGTTTCGAACAGGAACAAAATCATATATTTTTTAAGCAGATTCAACATTTAGATGTTTTACCGAACTTAGCTGCCAGATTAGGGCAATGTATTGCAAGTGATGATGAGATTTATGATCGTGCAACACCTGAATTATTTTCTATTCGCCGCAAAATTCTCAGTACACAAGAAAATATCAAAATTCACTTAAATCGGATTGTCAGCAGTAAAAGCAACGTTCTGCAAGATGCAATTATCACGATACGCAGTGGTAGATATGTAGTTCCGGTGAAAGCCGAACATCGTTCAGAAATTCCCGGAGTTGTACACGATACATCAGGTTCCGGAGCAACGGTTTTCATTGAGCCCCTGACAGTAGTTGAATTAAATAATAAAATCCGCGAACTTGAAATTGCGGAACGAGATGAAATATATCGAATTCTGCAGGAACTATCTGAGCGGATTGCTCAATCAGCTGACGTTTTAAAATATAATGCTGACATTTTGGCACATCTGGACTTTGTACAGGCAAAAGCAAAATTATCTTTTAAGATGAAGGCGATTTCTCCCGAACTCAATGATCAGGGAAGAATTGTATTGTATAATGCGCGACATCCGTTGATACCGGTTGAAGATGTTGTGCCGATTTATTTCGAGTTAGGTACAAAATTCAATACTCTGGTGATTACCGGGCCGAATACCGGTGGTAAAACCGTCAGTTTAAAAACTTGTGGTTTATTTGTATTAATGGCAATGGCAGGACTTCATGTACCGGCTGACAGCAATTCAGAATTATCTTTTTTTAAACAAGTTTTAGCGGACATAGGTGATGAACAAAGCATTGAACAAAATTTAAGCACTTTTTCTTCACATCTCAAACAATTAATTCATATTACCGAGAAAGCCGGCTCATCAACCTTGGTTTTAACGGATGAACTTGGTGCTGGAACTGATCCGTCAGAAGGAGCCGCTTTAGCAATTGCCATTTTGGACTATTTGCGTCAAGCCGGCTGTCATATTGTCGCAACAACACATTATCGGGAATTGAAAGGTTATGCCCTGAATACCGAAATGGTAAATAATGCATGTTGTGAATTTGATGAGATTAATTTAAAACCAACATACAAACTATTAATCGGAGTTCCCGGAGTCAGTAATGCTTTTAAAATTTCTCAAAGACTCGGTCTTAAAGCTGATATTATTTCTGCTGCGAAGCAGTTGGTTTCTGATGAAAATATCAAGTTTGAAGAATTGGTGGCTGCGATTGAGGCATCACATCATAAGGCTCAATCGATGCAAGATGAAATTCGAAGTTTGCAAAGAGAAAGTCTGGAACAAAAACAAAACTTGGAAAATGAGCGTAAAGAGTTAGTTGCTGCTCAAGAAAAAGCCATTATAGCTGCACAGCAGGAAGCAGCAGATATCATTCAATCTGCCAGACTGGAAGTTGAGCAATTATTGACTCAATTGAAGGCTGAAATTAAACAAGCTCAAAGTTCAAATGAAAAACAAATTGTTCAGAAATCAGCAAGGGAGATTGAACGACAATTGTCGGAAAACGCTAAAAAAATTGAGATTGAGATGTATAATAGTCAAAAAAATCGTAAATTCGATCAAGCTTTGTCCGGTGAAGATATTGTTGTAGGTGAATACTATCATTCAATCTTATTTAATATTACCGGTCAAGCTTTAACTAAACCTGATAATAAAGACGAGGTTTCACTCAAAAGCGGTACAATGACAATTAATGTGCCGCTTGCTTCATTGCGTCTTGCAGATAAAAAGCAAAATGATTCTCGAAGTGTGTATGGTCAACTAGCCCGAACCGAACGCAATGCAACCGGAAAAATAATCAGTGAACGTAAAATGTTGTTTGAATCTGAATTGAAATTACTTGGTTCTACGGTCGATGAAGCTTTATATAAAATGGACGAATTTATCGACAATGCCGTTTTGGCAAATATTCCGGTGATTCGTATAGTTCATGGCAAAGGAACCGGCGCATTAAGACAAGCCGTACATAATACCCTGAAACAGGATAAACGGGTCAAGGCTTTCCGCCTGGCCGAAATCGGTGAAGGAGATTCCGGTGTGACCGTTGTAGAGTTTTAATAAAGACAAAGATAAAGAGATTATTTAATTAAATTATTCTTGTGTAATTTAACAAAAATAGTATAATGTACTCAATGATTAATATAGGAGATTGCACAAATGGAAATGAACCTTGCTTATCTGTTTAATTTGGGAAAGAATTATATGAGCTACAACATGTTAGGCTCCAAACCCGGAACTAATAATGAGGGAGAACAGGGATATCGATTTGCAGTCTGGGCTCCTAATGCAAAAAAGGTTTGTGTTGTAGGTGATTTCAATGAGTGGCAAGAAGATCGCAATAAGTTGGAACCTTATGGAGCAACCGGAATTTGGATTGGATTTATTCCGGATTTAGAACAATGGGAAAGGTACAAATACGGCATCTTAACTCAAAATGATGAATGGATTCTCAAAGCTGATCCGTACGCTCGTCATGCTGAAACCAGACCCGGTACGGCATCTATTCTTTATGATCCTGATGATTATATCTGGCAAGATCAGGAATATATGGCGAACAGGGTTGATGCATACGATTTAAATCCCTTGAATATTTATGAAGTACATTTGGGTTCTTGGCGCCGTTATGAAGATGGTTCAGTGTATAATTATCGTGATATTGCCGATCAATTGGCAGATTATGTTTTGGAAATGGGTTACAATGCAATTGAATTGATGCCGATAGCCGAATATCCGCTTGATGCATCATGGGGTTATCAAGTAACCGGATTTTATGCTGCGACCAGCAGATATGGAATTCCGGCAGATCTGAAATATTTTGTTGATCATATGCATCAAAAGGGCATTCATGTTTTCTTGGATTGGGTGCCGGCACATTTCCCAAGAGATGCTTTCGGTTTAGCAAAATTTGATGGTGAGGCAGTGTATGAGTATGCTGATCCTTTACTTGGGGAGCATCAGGATTGGGGTACATTAGTCTTTGATTTTTCCAAAGGTGAAGTGCGATCTTTCTTATTATCCAACGCTTACTTCTGGTTAGATGAATTCCATTTCGATGGATTGAGGGTAGACGCGGTAAGTTCAATGATTTACCGTGATTATTCGCGTTCTGAATACATTCCCAATATTCATGGCGGTAATGAAAATCTTGAAGCCATTTCTTTATTGCAAGAATTAAACACTATTGTCAGAGAAAATTTCCCGGGAGCTGTTACAATGGCAGAAGAATCAACCGCATTTCCTTACATGACAACCGGAGTAGATCAAGGTGGCATCGGTTTTATTTTCAAATGGAACATGGGATGGATGAATGATACTTTGTATTTTAACTCTTTAGATCATTATCAAAGAGAATTTCACCATAATGCTTTTACATTTTCTATGGTATACGCATTCTCGGAAAGATATATCTTGCCTTTTTCACATGATGAAGTTGTTCATGGCAAAGGAACGCTGATCGGCAGGATGGCAGGAGATTATTGGCGGCAATTTGCCAATTTGCGAGCTATTTACACATACCAAATGGCACATCCTGGAGCAAAATTGAATTTTATGGGCAATGAATTTGCTCCGTTCACAGAGTGGCGTTATTATGAAGAACTTGAATGGTTTATGCTGGAATATCCGGCCCATAATGAAATTCATAAATATGTGAAAACTCTGAATCATCTCTATCTAGATACGCCTGCACTGTGGGAAGAGGACAACGATTGGCACGGATTCAAATGGGTTCAGGCTGATGATTCAAAAAACAGTGTTTTTGCTTTCCTGCGTTTTAATTTGGCTCATGATGAAGCAATACTTTGTGTACTTAATATGACACCCGGTGTTATTCCGGAATATACGTTTACGATGCCTTTAGCAGGTAAATTTGAATTGATTTTGAACTCCGATGATGAGGAATACGGCGGCAGTAATTATTTAGGTGGCTTTGAGAATAAGCGTATTTATGAAACTTATGAACATGTAATTTATCCTGAATCCGCTAAGGATGAATTGGATGAATTAGATAAATTAGAAGAAGAGGAATTAAATATATTATCGAATAAATCAATTAATAAGATTAATTTGATAGATGAGTCCGAAGATGAATCTTGTGAAGATAAGTCTGAAGACGGATCTGGAGATGAGTCAGATATTGAATTAGAACCGTTTGAAATTGAACATCGCTTAGATATTGTAATGCCGCCACTTTGCGGTATGTTATTTAAGTGGCGTAAAGAGGATCAGCAAAAGAACTAAAAGTAAATAACTAAAATAATTAACGAAAAGAGGTGCTTGCATGCCAAAACAACAAATGATTGCTATGATTTTAGCAGGCGGACAGGGTTCGAGACTGGGAGTGTTGACGGAATATATTGCAAAACCGGCTGTACCCTACGGGAGCAAATACAGAATTATTGATTTTGCTCTCAGTAATTGTACAAATTCCGGAATTGAAACTGTTGGCGTATTAACCCAGTATTCTCCATTAGAGTTAAATTCGTATATCGGGAATGGATATTCTTGGGACTTAGATCGTAATATTGGTGGGCTTTCAATTTTGCCTCCATATCAAAGTCTGGAAGGAAGTGATTGGTATAAGGGTACTGCGAATGCAATATACCAAAATATTACGTTTATTGATAATCAAAATCCGGATTATGTCTTAGTTCTTTCCGGTGATCATATTTATAAACAAGATTATCGTGAAATGCTGCGAGCTCATATTGATGCTGAAGCAGCTGCAACGATTGCCGTCAGAGAAGTTCCATGGGAAGAAGCATCTCGTTTCGGGATTATGAATACAGATGAAGCTGGCAATATTATCGAATTTGAAGAAAAACCGGCAAATCCCAAAAGTAATTTAGCTTCAATGGGAGTTTATATTTTCACTTGGAAAACTCTACGTGCACACTTAATCGCTGATGAAAAAAATCCAGATTCGCGAAATGACTTCGGCCAAAATATCATTCCTGCAATGCTTGCAGATGGAGAAAAAATGCTGGCGTTTACATTTGACGGTTACTGGAAAGATGTCGGCACAATTTTCTCACTTTGGGAATCTAATATGGATTTATTAGATCGTCCACAAGAAATCAATTTACAAGATGCGATGTGGAGAATTTATTGCCGTAATACTTTACAACCATCACATTATATCGGAGAAAACGCTTCAGTCGTTGATAGTATTTTAACTGACGGTGTTGAAATATATGGTGATGTAAAACATTCAGTTATTTCAAGTGGTGCAGTGGTCGAAGAAGGGGCGGAAGTCAGAGACTCGATCCTGATGCCGGGAGCCGTAATCAAAAAAGGCAGTAAAATTGATAAATGTGTTGTTGGTATCGATACAATAATAGGTGAAAATGTGGAAGCCGGAATTTCTGTTAAAGATGGACGAGAAGACTTCGTTAATGAAAAATTTTGCAGTGACGGAATAACCGTATTCGGCAGCGGACTTGTAATTGCCGATAATGTGAAAATAAAGGGCAATTCAATGTTTTTCCCGATTGAAGAAGGACAAACATGTGATGTTGTTCTTGAAAGTACAGTTTTAGGAATAATTTAAGGGAGGGTATGTATGTTAATTGATGCAATGGGAATTATTCTTGCAGACAACGGTCGTGTCAAACTCGGCGAGTTAAACGATGAACGTGCTTTGGCAGCAACTCCGTTTGGCGGTAGATATAGAATAATTGACTTTATGCTTTCCAGCATGGTCAATTCTGGAATTAAACATATCGGTATTTTAGCTGAAACAAAATACAGCTCTCTGATGGATCATTTAGGAACCGGTTCGCATTGGGATTTGGATCGTTTGCAACAGGGCTTGAGAATTATTCCGCCTTATATGCAATCAGATTTTTTCCGTTCACCTAACCCTCAAGATCTAAACGGATTATATGATTTCTTAAAACATTCAGTCCATATGTATGTTGTAGTTGCAGAAAGCAATTTAATCAGCAATATAAATTTCACGAAATTTGTTAAAGAACATGAAAAAAGTGGAGCAGATGTTACAGTAATGTATAATCATGATGCCGATTCTCTCGGTTCACCAAATATTTCTTTAACTTTTGAGGATAATAAATTAGTTGATCTGCTGATTGATCCGTTGGTTAGAACAAGTGACTGCTCGTCATTGGGTGCTGTAGTATTAACCAGAACATTGTTGATGGATCTGTTGACCCAAACAATTTCAAGAGGCGGGTCAGTATTCAACACGGAATTTATTTTGGAAAAATACAAAGAATTAACAATTCGAGGCTATGAGAATAACGACATGACTTTAAGAATAAACTCTTTAGCTACTTATTTCTCTGCTTCAATGCGTTTATTGGAAAATGACGTTCTACAAAAATTATTTAAATCTGAAAACAGAATTTATACAAAAGTAAAAAATGAATCTCCTGCTCGTTATCTCAAGGGAAATCATGTTTCAAACAGCTTACTTTCAGATGGTTGTGACATATCCGGTAACGTAGAAAACAGCGTAATTTTCCGTGGTGTCAGAGTCGGAAAACATAGTAAAATATCCAACTGCATCATTATGCAGGATAGTGTAATAAGGGATGGTGCAGAGCTCAAAAATGTAATTATCGATAAAGACTCTGTAATAAGATCCGGTGTCAGATTACAGGGTTCGCCGGATTATCCGGTAGTTATTAGAAAAGGAGTGATCGTGTGAAAATATTATTTGTTTCATCCGAAATGGTTCCACTTGCAAAGTCAGGCGGGCTGGGTGATGTAATCGGTGCATTACCTAAAGCTGTTCGGGCACAAGGGCAGGATGCGAGAGTAATATTGCCTTTATATAAACAAATTAAGGATCGCTATGGTGATCAACTCAAGTTTATGCGTTGGTCTATGAATAAACTTGGTTGGAGAACCATGTACAGTGGACTTTTCACTATGGAAGTAGATGGTGTGCCGGTTTATTTCATTGATAATGAGTATTATTTCGGACATGAGGCTCTTTATTTAGATTATGCTTTCGACATTGAGAGGTTCAGTTTTTTTCAACGCGCTATTCTTGAAGCTTTAGGGGAGCCAATGCAATTTGAGCCTGATATTTTGCATTTGAATGACTGGCAGAGCGGAATGATTCCGGTTCTATTAGAGGCACATTATAAAGCACATGGATATCATACCGGTGTGCAATGTATTTATACGATTCATAATTTGAAATTCCAGGGAATTCACGGTAGAGAAAGAATTCAAGATTTAATGGAATTACAAGATCGATATATGACAGATGACGCTATAATGAAAGACGGTGTGCCGAACTTCATGAAAGCAGGTATTTTATACAGTAATCGTGTTACCACGGTTTCTCCAACCTACGCCCAAGAAATTAAGCAAGACTATTATGGTGAAGGATTAAATGGTCTATTAAGTGCTCAATCTTGGAAAGTAGTCGGTGTGTTGAACGGCATTGACGTTGACAGCTATAATCCGGCAGAGGATAAATCAATTGTCAAAAATTATACCATTCACACATTCCAAGCCGGCAAGAAAGCGAATAAGCTTGCATTACAGGAAGAAATCGGCTTAGAGCAAAGGGAAGATGTTCCGATGCTGGCAATGATTACTCGTTTGACCTCACAAAAAGGATTGGATCTCTTGTTGCATATTGCGGACGAATTAATTTCAGATGACATTCAGCTCGTGATTTTGGGAACCGGTGATGAATTCTATGAAAATGCTTTCCATGACTTGGAATGGTATCATCCGGATAAAGTACGTTCAATTATTTTGTTTGATGAAGAGTTAGCGAGAAGAATTTATGCTTCAGCGGATATTTTCTTAATGCCTTCAATGTTTGAACCTTGTGGTCTTGGACAAATGATAGCAATGCGTTATGGTACATTGCCAGTAGTCAGAGAAACCGGTGGCTTGAAAGATACGGTTATTCCTTATAATAAATATGATGGGAGCGGTACAGGTTTTTCATTCAGCAATATCAATGCACATGAATTCTTATTTGCAATCAAAGATGCTCTTGATACCTATCGCAATTATCCGGATTCATGGAATCAATTAATCAGACAAGCGATGAACAGTGATTTCTCATGGGAACAATCTGCGAAACATTATATCGAATTATACAAAATTATATTGGCGGAAGTTTAAGCTCAGTAGAGTTTAAAACAGCAAGAAAAAAATCATCAGAATGAAAATACTTTAAGAGTTTAAACTCAAAAAAACGAATAAGGTAAATTTGAGCTTTAACGGTAGGGATCAATTTTTGATTCCTACCGTTTCTATGTTAACTTTGAAAATATCAATATTTCCGAATTGAAATTAATAGAGATTTTTAAATTGACAAATCATTCGGGCTTCGTTTTAATTATAATCTCTGACACCGAAGATTCTTGTGCCTATTCGGATTAGAGTTGTGCCCTGAGCAATTGCATATTGATAATCATTACTCATCCCCATTGAGAGCTGATTAAATTGTGAACCGACGATGGGTTGATACTTTATAAGCAATTCTTTGGTTTTGGCAAATAACGGTTCCGCATCGGCTGGGTTACTGAAATATGGTGCCATCGTCATTAAACCGCGCAAACAAAGATTTGGTGATTGCATAGCTAAATTGATTGCAGTTTCAAGTTGGTCTACAAAAAATCCCTGTTTGGACAATTCTTGAGCAACATTAACTTGTAAGAGAATTTCACTCACTACATTAAACCCAACTGATACTCGTGATATTTGTTTGATTAATTTTGTCGAATGAACAGAATGAATCAATTTTACTTTTCCGACAATGTCTTTTACTTTATTTCTCTGCAGTGTACCTATAAAATGCCAATTAATTTGATGTTGCTTTTGTTCAGCATCAGGCAATTCAGCGTATTTGGCTTGTTTTTCTGTTAATTCCTGAACACGATTTTCGCCAAATTCTGTTGCTCCGATTTCATTCGCTAACAAAATATCTTTCAGGCTGTAATTTTTGCTTACACAAATCAGAGTAATATCCTGCGGATTACGATTAGCGGCTTGGGCTATTTTATCTATTTCTTTACGTAAAGTCCTGATATTAATTGACAGTTCATTTTTTCTCTTATCTGACAATTTGTTCTCCTTTAAGGTAATCCGGTAGCGGAATTTCCTGCTGAAACATCATTCGGATTCAGTACGACCATGGTTGAAGGTCCTATTTGATGTTCAGCATTTTCTAATGATTCAATTAAGGCATAATCCTGATTATGTTTCTTAATTTTAATTTGAGTATTTTCTATATATCCATTCTTTTCAATCATAATCTCTGCTTCTACATTACCGGACTTAAAGTCTACCAAAGCACTTAAAGGTACTCTGAGACCTGATTCTTTATTCAATTCAACATCCATAGTAACTGTTCTGCGATCAGACAAACGCTCCAATGAGGTATTGCAGCGCATGATAATCATTGTACCATCAGTAGTTTCTTCCGATTTTATTATTAAACCGTCATTTAAAATAACTCCATCTCTGGTGACTGCATCCACTGTAGATGATACCTGGACATTAGTACTCTTTCCGCTAGGAATTAAAAATGCAAAATACTGTTCAATTGAATTTGTCAGGCAATATAACGGCTCATCTTTTTTGGCTGAATTTATTTGTTCAAGCCGCCCCTGAGGTGCGTTTTCTAAATAATCGGTCAGCAGTTCAGCTGTCAAGTTATCTATATTGGCAGGATTCAAACGATCTTCCAAGCCATCATAAGTTCGGATAAATATGCCAGACTGTGAACTTTGAATGATATTACTCTTCATTCCTATTTCATTTTCGAGTTCATGATAATAATTTAACAGCTCATCCAGTCGGGGATCTTTGAAGTTGTAATCTCGGAGGCGTTCGTTTCTTAGATTAAGCACTGAATTTAATGCTGCTTCATCTGTAGCCAGATCTGAAAATTTATTGTTAATCAGTCCTGTATACACATTGCTTAAAATATCACGGGTTTGACCGGAAGTTTCATAATCGATTTGTTTAGCACCGGCATTGCCGTTACCTTCAATCAATTCGTATTGATAGTTAATAATTTCATTCTCAATAGTTTGTAATTCTTTTAACCCGTCAATTTGTTGGTCGGGAATTACATAAGCCAAATTTTCATTTTTTGCTACTTTTGAACCGTCGGCAAATAAACTGCGAACAGTTCCGTCTGCCGGAGATCTGAACACGGTTTCATCCCTGATAATCAGAGCTTCCACCTCATAATTATCTGAAATTTCTTTTTCAGTGAGAAACATGAATTGAGGAGCAGGCTTGTAGTGATTTAAGATACGCACGATCATTAACATCGTAATTATCATAATAATCAGTATTATAATTACTAAGCCGATAATTCGGCTCCGTTTTTTTCGTTGTTGTATTTTGCGATAACGTTCAACGTCATCATATTGTATCCGAGCTTTCATTTCGCTAAGCCTCTTGCCAAATCTTATCTAATGCAATCATACAGGCTAAACGGCCATATTCAAAATTAAGTCCGCCTTGTAAGAATACTGCATAAGGAGATCTTAACGGTGCATCAGCAGATAACTCAATTGATGAACCTTGTGTAAAAGAACCCGATGCCATTATTATATCACAATCATAACCCGGCATTGCTGAAGGTACCGGAGTAAACTGACTATCAATAGGTGCTGCTGCCTGTACAGCCTCACAAAAGGAAATTAAGTTGTGTGAATTCCCGAAAATAATCGTCTGCACAATATCGCCTCTTTTTGCTTGTGGTAACGGCTCAACAACATAACCCTGATTTTTGAATAAAGCAGCTGCATGTATCGCTACCTTTAACGCATTAGCGACTACTTGCGGTGCCATATATATACCTTGGGCAATTAATCTGGAGAAACCCAGGCTTGGCCCGATCTCGCCACCGACGCCGGGAGCATGCATTTGTTCAGCACATAATTCGACCAAATCTGCTCTTCCGGCAATATAACCACCGCTGACGGCAATTCCGCCACCCGGATTTTTGATTAAAGAACCTGCTATTAAATCAGCACCAAATTCTAAAGGTTCAGCTTCTTCTACCAATTCACCATAGCAATTATCTACCAAAATCAGACTCGCACGAGACAGTTTTTTTACAATCCTAGTTATTTTTTCAATATCTTTATTTGTCAGTGCAGGACGTAAAGTATATCCTCTTGAGCGTTGAATATAAATTGCTTTATATGAGACTTCCGGATTGGCTAATCTTTGTTTTAAGCTTGAATAATCAATCATTCCGTTAGGCAATAAATCAATCTGATCATACTCAATCAAAAAATCTTTTAAACTGGAATGATCAGTAGTCTGTTTAATGCCCAAAGTTGGATGCAATGTGTCATAAACTTCTCCACTGACTATAAGAAATTTATCATAAGGGCGTAGAATAGCTTTCAGCATCACGGCCAAAACATGAGTTCCGGAACTGAATTGCATTCTGACTAATGCTCTTTCTGCTCCAAACAGTTCTGCAAAAATTTGTTCAATTGAGTCTCTGCCGCAATCATTGTAGCCGTATCCGGTATTAAATTGAAAATCTGAAGCACTGATTTTTGCATTTTTAAACGCTTTGATTACGCGCAATTGGTTGAATTCACGCAATTGTTCAATCTGATTGAGCGTATCTTTACATTCTTGCAATGCCTCTTCAGATGCTTGATAAGCTTTTGATGAAACACCAAATGAATTATAAAATTCAAAGCTCAAAACTTATCCTCCGTTTATGAATGGTAAACAAAAAATAAAACCTGCTAAGTCTATGAATACTTTAGCAGGTTTTTGGTGCGACCAGAGGGAATCGAACCCTCACGGTCTCCCACACGCCCCTCAAGCGTGCGCGTCTGCCAGTTCCGCCATGGTCGCATTTTGACGGTTTTTACATTATATTAGGCAGA
>DUPV01000048.1 GCA_012838135.1 Clostridiaceae bacterium
AAATAATAAATAATAAATTATCTGTTTGATATACAAATATTGCGATTATATCATACAATTTTTGTTTATATATTTTAACATTAAACATAGATTGCATCAATTTGTTGTAGGTTATTCAAGTTTCCTATAATCCTACTATTAATGTTATAACAGACAAGACTTTCACACAACTACTTCTTGAAGATCCTGGATCTTGGATTATCTCGGATTTTGATACCAGGGAAATTATTAAATAATAAGTGTAAAACTTCATACTTTTTTCTTCTGAACAAATTTCACGGTTCATAAATATTTCTGTCATATCTTGTACTTTTGATGGTTCTTGTGTCTTTGTAACATCATATATTAAATTCATATATGAAGAGTCATAACCTGAAAGCTTATCTTTTATTTTCTTAATTACAGGCCGAAAATGCTTGAATATGGTATAATACGTAAGATACTCAAAAATAGATTTGTCGGTCTGTTGAATATAATTTGAATTATTCAGGTATGTAATATTATATCAAGGCGATCTACATTATCTACGTTATGAAAGGAAATTATATGACAGAATCAAATGAAATAATTACTGTTGACAATATACGTTATATCAGGATTCCGGAGCTTTTACAAGCCGGCTTAAATCATGTTTTTACAACTTTAGATATAGATATGCGACCAGAAGGTTCAAAAGTTAATCAACGTTTTGCAGATAATTTGGAAATAATTTATCAGGCGATGGAAATAGAGCCCAGCCAATTTTATTTTATGGAACAGGAGCATTCGGATTGGGTCTCAATTGTTGATGAGAAAGAACTGGGTCGAAAATATCCTTTTGGACATCGGGCAATGGGCATTGATGCATTGGTTACAAGTCAAAGATATTTTGCCCTGTGTTCAACAGTAGCTGATTGTGCTCCGGTGTTATTATTTGATCCTGTGCAAAAAGTTCAAGCCAATATTCATTCCGGTTGGAAAGGAACGCTTGCCAAAATTTCTTCGAAAGCTGTGAAAAACATGGTAATGCGTTATCAAACTGATCCGGCAAATATTATTGTCGGTATCGGTCCTCATATAGAACGTGAACATTATGAAATTCAAGATGATGTAGTGGAACTCTTTTATGGCGGATTTGCCAACTATGAAGAAATAATCTTTACCGACGAAAAGGGTAAACGTACATTGGATCTGCGTAGGGCTATTGCGAGTTCTTTAATTCAAGACGGTGTTAAAGAAGAAAACATCTATTATGTTGGTTTATCTACTTTCGCTGAGAATGAATTGCTTCACTCATATCGTCGTGATGGCGAAAACTATGGAGCGAATTCTGCAGTTAGTTCAATGATGTTGCCGGGAGAAATGATAGAAGATCCTGAAGAAGACGAATCAGAGGATTGATGTTTTTAAATCAAGCAGGTGATAATTGTAATTAACTACAATTAAGACGTATTCAATTTTAATGTTGTTTATAATAAGTGATTGCTAATTGAGTCCGATCTCTTAAATTTAATTTTTCCAAGATGGTTGAGAGGTAGTTGCGAATAGTACCTTCACTGAAGTGTAGGGCTTCTGCAATCTCTCGATTATTTTTGCCATCAGCAATCAATTCCACAATCGTATGTTCCGTTTCTGATAATTTGGAGAAAATATTATTTTTTGCTTGATAATCGGTTTTATTTTTAGCTGCCTGGTCTAATAAAGGCGGTAATTTTTCTATGATTTCATCACCGAAAACTCTTTGACCGCGTTCAATTGCATAAAGTGCCGGCAAAACATTTTTTACACTGGATTTCATCAGATAACCCTTGGCTCCAATCCGTAAAGCCTGCACAATATATTCTTCATCTAAAAATGTTGTCAGATAAAGTATTTTAGCTTCAGGATGATTTTCCAAAATAATTTTACCCGCTTCTAATCCGTTTAATTCAGGCATTCTGATATCTAATAAAATTATGTCCGGCTGATATTTATTATATAGATCAACAGCCGTTTTGCCGTCATGTCCAATTGCCAATACTTCAATCGTTTCTGTACCTTGTTTAATAGCTCCATGTACAGCAATCGTAGCTAGGCTTTCACAGACTAATGCATCATCATCAATAATAATTATTTTCATGCAGAATTCCTTGCTAAAATTTTGTTTTATATGCATCTGACTAAATAGTAATCTAGTACAAATTTTGTTTCAATTTATCTGATTAAACAATGACTTAGCGCAAAGATTTATTTCGCTGCATCTAATTCATCTATGATTTAGTAAAAAATTTGATTGTTTCAATGTCGATTTTCTAAGTATTATTAATCGGCAGACGAACAAAAATTCGAAAACCGTTTTCCGTAGAAATGTTTGCAATTCCTCCAAGCAGAATTGCTCGTTCTTCAATACTTAGTAAACCGAGACCACTCTTACTATCAATTTTATCAGTTTTTCCGTTATCGATAATTAACAAAATGTAATTGTTTGCGATTTGGTTTAAGTTGATTTTTATCAAATCTGCATTAGAATGTTTGGCCGTATTAGCTAAAGCTTCCCTTGTGATTGACATGATAGCCCTGATTATATTGTTATCCGGTTCATTATCGATTTTAATATTCAAGTCAACTGTACAGAATTTATAATTGCTGATTAAATTATGCAGAGAATTCTCGATTGAAACTGATTCGCGATGCAAATTATGTACACTCTCACGAACTTGCGCCATTGCTTCATCTAATGTTGCGTGCAAAGCCTTAATTTCCGATTGTTTGGCTTCCGACATCGTAAATTCCAAAGCTCCGATTTGAACAAGAGCACTGGTTAATTTGTGTCCGACATTATCATGAATTTCTCGTGCAATTCGATTGCGTTCTTCTAATACGGTATTTTCTTTTTCGACTTCTTGCTGTTCCATAAGATATTTATTATGCTGGCGCAAAGTTCTAGTTGTTACGGTATTTTGATCTACTGTATTGATAAATGTTTCGCTTAAACTGAGATATGAAGTAGTTAAATACTTTAAAAATATAGAGAAACCACAATTAATCAGCATCAAACTAAAGGCAATCATATTATAATTGGGTACGCCGATAATGAAGAAACAACTGAATAAAATCCAAAGTTGATCCCAGTGCGTGTAATAGTAGACGATTAAAGGTAATCCGGCAAAAGTTGCCGGCAAGATAAAATCAAGACCGATTAAAGCAAGAAAAAACAGATAACTTAAAGGCAAAGCAATACCGGCAATTTTTTGATTACGATGCTCACCGATTAAATACAGAACTGAATAAAAAAACAAAGCCAGAAAAATTGATAGAATGATCAATTCATCTAATTTTGCAATCAAAGCGGTTATTATTGCACAACAACTTATTAATGTCAGATTAATAAAATTTTTCATTACTTCAACTATTTAAAAATTTTAACTATTTCTGTTTTTCGATTGTTTTTAAACTTCTGATTATTTCCGCAATTCCAATTGTTTCCGATTAGTTGATGACATTTGTCATTTCAGATTGTGACAGTTCTCAATATGAAACGTTAACTGTATGTTTTAAGCTGTATTCAGACTTGAGCTAAACCTGATTAAATGAAGTCTGCTTAAAGTGACAATATCCAATCAGGATGTGAAGTCTGATAAATATAAACTATAAGAATATAATAACAAATTTAGGAGAATAACAAAGTATCAAGCAGAGAGGAATACGCGTAATTAAGATAGCATAACTACATAATATGAGGTGAACAAATGAAAAAAAATCGAGAAGTGGCAGTAAAAGTTAATAATTTAGTGAAACGGTATAAAGAATTAGTAGCAATAGATCATTTAAGTCTGGAGATTTATAAAGGTGAAATATTCGGTTTATTGGGACCGAACGGCTCCGGAAAATCGACCTTGATCAATAGCATTTTGTCCTTATTAAAATATGATCAAGGCGAAGTAGAAATCTTCGGGCAAAAAATGAAGCCGACCGCATATGATTTAAAACAACAAATTGGATTGGTGCCGCAGGAACCTACTGTATATGAAGAATTGACGGTATATGGCAATATCGATTATTTTTGCGGTTTATATGTTGAAGATAAGGCAGAGCGTCGAGCATTAGTTGAAGAAGCGATAGAATTTGCCGGTTTGAATGATTTTACTAAATTTAATCCTTCAAAATTATCAGGTGGGTTATTGCGCAGATTGAATTTAGCCTGTGGGATCGCTCATAAACCAAAATTAATTTTTTTGGATGAGCCGACTGTAGCTGTAGATCCTCAGTCGCGTAATCGTATTTTGGAAGGTGTCAAAGATTTACAAGCTCAAGGTTCCACAATTGTTTACACGACCCACTATATGGAAGAAGTTGAGATTCTATGTGACAGGTTATCGATTCTTGACAAGGGCAGTGTTTTGGTTACCGGCACCAGTGCAGAAATAATTTCAATGTCTGCTCTGGATGAGAGCATTGAACTTGAAATATACGGTATACCTAATCATCTTTTAGAAGAATTAAAAGACAATTCGGATATTTCGCATCTGGATTACCAAGACGGCAGATTGATTATTAAAACCAAACAAGGCGGAATCGGTCTTTTGGGAATTCTTCATCTATTAGAAGATAATGGCTTGACACCGATTTCTGTTTCAAGTAAAAAGCCGACTTTGAATGATGTCTTCTTAGAAATTACCGGAAAGGAGTTGAAGGACAATGTTTAGACACTTATTAAAATATTCTTTTAAAGTATATTTTTATAATAAAGCCAATATAATGTGGAATTTTATTTTTCCTTTTATGTTTATTTCAGTGTTTTTTCTGGCGTTGGGAAATTTCAAAGATCCGACTGCTGAGTTTTCGAAAGATCCGCTTAAAATTGCAATCATTGCTACTGATCAGCAGGAAGCAGAAAATTTGGTTGAATTTCTAAGTCATTTCGGTGAGGAAGGTGTTTTAGAGGATACAGAATTACAGGACACATCATCTGATGATATTTTTTTAAAATATCAGTTAACAGACACGGAAAATGCTGATCAGCTACTGACAGATCAAACAGTACATGCAATTGTAAAAGCGGATAATCCGGTTGAAATATTGGCATATAATGATTTGAGTAAAGTTAAATCAAGTCTGCTCAATCAATTTCTTGAATCATATGAAAGTGTACGCAAGACCACAACTGCGATCGGCGATCGCTATGCCGATGAAAAATTCTCTGATCTGGAAAGTTTTGGTATATCTCAGCTAAGTGAACAAGACTTTAATGCGATCATGGAACAGGCAAAAATGGATATTCAGGCAAAGCATGATCAAACAATTGATATATTTGCCAAAGAGTCAGAAACGACGGAACTTACAACCAGCCCACTTTTAATTTACTTTTTTGCTGCAATTGCTTATATTGCATTCTTTCCGACTAATGCAGGTGTATCGACTTTAGAAGAAGTAACGGCAAATCAGTCCGGAGTAGGACTGAGAAATTCTGTAACCCCTATTTCGAAAACTAAAATGTTTTTTGCAGTTTTTATTCCGCGCTGGATTATTCATTGCATTTTCACTTTGGTGATTTATTTGTATGTAAATTTGCTTGGTGTCAATTTAGGTGATAACTATATACAAATCATTGTATTATTAATACTTGGTACAACCAGTGCTGTACTGACCGGAACTGCTATCGGTGCGTTATTCAATTTCAACACCAGTTTAAAAGTAGGTATATCGATTGCTATACCGTTAGTATTCGGTTTTGCTTCGGGCATGATGTATAACGGAATGCCGCGAGTTATTGCTCAGTACATTCCCTGGTTTAATAAATTGAATCCGATCGGCATTGTTTCCAGAGGTTTGTACATGCTTTATTCCGATCCGACTTTTATCAGATTCAATCAACAAGTTATTTACCTTTTAGGGATAATCGGCATAACTTTGATTTTGACTATTTTCGGTTTAAGGAGAAACAGCTATGAAAGTATTTAAATTATTTTTACAGATTATAAACAAACATAAGGGCATGGCAATCATGTATATCATGATCATGATTATGATTATCTCAATTGTAGGTGGTCAAGTTGCTGCCCAAAACGGTGAATTTGCTTTGAATGAAGCGGCTGTAGCTGTGATTGATCATGAGCAATCAGAATTTTCAGCTCATTTCAAGGAATTTCTCCTGCAAGGTAATCATCAGGTGGAAGTGCCGGATGATCGTGATGTGATCGCAGACAAATTTTATGATGAAAGTTTAGACTATTTGGTAATTATACCGCAGGACTTCTCGGAAACTTTTGCCAAAGACCCGAATTCACTTGATTTACAAACAAACTCAATGCTTGATCAACAGGTTGCCGTGACTTTTGAAAATAAAATTAACAACTATTTGAATATTTGGAATCAATATCGAATTCTCTATGACAATAATATCCCTGCGGATAAAATTGCCGGAATTATTTCAGAAGTTGACCAAATTATGATGCCTTCAGTGAAAGTTGCTTCTCAGGAGAAACAACAAAGTGAAAGTTATAAAATGTTTTCTTACATTATAAGTCAAATTAATTATGTATTAATTGTGTTAGGTTTTTCGATAATTGGTTATTCTTTTTTAGTAATGGAATCTCCACTAATCAAAAAACGTGAATTAGTCAGTGGTTATCCGGAGGGCAAACGAACCAAAGAATTATTTTTGGCATCATTTACGGTAATGTTTGTCATTTGGCTGTTACTGTTACTGATAGCCCTAATATTTACAGGATTTGATAATCTGACAATTAAAGCAAGTCAATTTTTGATAGTTTCTAATTTTGTTCATCTGATTGCGATAACTGCTTTAGTATTGTTTGTTTGTCATCTTTACCCGAAAAAAGACAGCAGTTCTTTTCTTGGGAATATGGTGGGATTATCAATCTCGTTTACAACCGGTATCTTTATTACGCGAGATTTTTTGAATCAAGTTTTATTGAAAATATCCAGTATTACTCCGACCTATTGGGATGTCAGCAATGCTTATCATGTCCAGTCGAATATGCTTAATAAAATTGACTATGGCTACATGCTTCAAAATATGATCGTAATGTTGATGATGGCAGCAGTGTTTATTTTACTGACTTTTGTCTTACGCAGAATGAAATTAAAAGAAGGAGTATAAGATGCCACTTTTAAGAGAATATAAGAAATTTTTAAAATGTAAAATAACATAAGATAAGAAATGATAGATAAAAATAAAAAACAGTTAACATGATATGACAGAAAAACCAAAAGGCAAGTTAAATATTCAGTGTTATCCAAGTTAAATTAATTAGTGCTATAATAGACCAATGTTAAATAAGAAAAACCATAAAATAATTGCTGTTGCATTGTTTGTTGTTTATCTTGCGGCATTGGTCTATATTCTATTGTTTAAAGCAGATTCCGGACTTTTGCCCCATGATTATACTGCAATTCATCAGACTGCAAATCAGAAACCGAGTAATTTTAATTTAGTTCCTTTTAAAACGATCAAATTATTTATCAATTCATTTCTGCTTAGTCGGAATTTGACATCTCTGTTAAATGTTTTGGGGAATATTCTGATATTTATGCCTTTTGGAATTTTTATTCCTTTATTTTGTCAGAACAAAAAAAGCTTTTTAATAACTTTTTTATCCGGAAGTTTAATTATTCTTTTGATTGAGTTTGTTCAATTGATTACGGTGTGGGGAATTTTGGATATCGATGATTATTTATTGAATATCTTTGGAGTTATTCTTGGTTGGTTACTGAGCAGGATTTTTATAAAGTAAACAAGAAACAATGATTGGCCGCTGATAAAATATAGTGAGGTATTGTTAATATGCAGTGGATAGAAGTTTTCAAAGCGATTTTATTCGGAATTATTGAGGGCATAACGGAATGGTTGCCGGTCAGCAGTACAGGGCATATGATTCTTTTCGATCAATTTGTCACCTTGAATCTTTCCGAACAATTTAAATCATTATTTATTGTTGTAATTCAATTGGGCGCAATTTTAGCAGTAGTACTTTTGTTTTGGCAAAAAATCTGGCCTTTTCCCAGAAAACTGAATCCGGTTACAGGTAAAAAACAACTAACTGTTGATAAATCAATAATTGATTTATGGCTGAAAATTTTGGTCGGATGTGTTCCGGCAGGCATAATCGGCCTATTGTTTGACGAGCAAATTGATGCTCTCTTTTATAACTATTTGACGGTTGCTATTATGTTAATTCTGGTTGGTATAGCATTTATTATAATTGAAAATTACAACAAGAATCGTCGGCCTAAGGTTGTGAGTTCAGGTCAAATTACTTATAAAATTGCTCTGATTATCGGTATATTTCAATTAATTGCCGCTGTATTTCCGGGAACATCAAGATCCGGTGCAACCATTCTCGGGGGTATTTTAATCGGTATGTCAAGAACTCTGGCTGCTGAATTTACTTTCTATCTGGCTATTCCGGTGATGTTCGGTGCTTCTGCTTTGAAAATGCTAAAAATGGATTATAGTCTGATGGGAGCGGTAGAATGGACAACACTTCTGGTAGGAATGTTGGTTGCTTTTGCTGTATCTTATTTGATTATCAGTTTCTTAATGAACTATATCCGGAAAAATGATTTCAAAGTTTTCGGTTTTTATCGAATTATTCTTGGGGCATTAGTTCTAGTTTATTTCAGTTTAATCGCTTAGCAATAGTGTAACTTATTTTATGTTTTAGAAAAAAGAGAGTCAAGAGACTTATAGTGATTGAGTTGTAGTAAGAAACAAAAAATATTCTCCTGTAGAGAAAAAACCACATATAAATTTGTCATATGAATATGTAAAAAAATATATTGACTTTGGTGTTAGCGTATGCTAACATTATAAACAGATAGAGATATCTAAATAGTTTCTCTCCTTACCTTACACACATAAAGAGCCCTTTGTTAAGGGCTCTTTATTACTGTAGCCGAATAAAACAAATTGCAAAATTCAAAGAATTGTATAATGCAATTTAGTTTTATTTGATCTTATATTTACTTAATCTAATTTAAAACAATGGTAAAATTCAAAGATTATATACTTGAATCAATTAGATTGAATAGCTAAACCATTTAATAATAATTTATAATTAAGTATAAATTATTATTGTTATGTTTAAGAGTTATATTTCAGACTGGAAGGGGAGTCACATTTCAGACTTAAAGGAGACAACGGTGCGATATAGATCTTTTTTCATCAGTTTAAAAAACAAATCATGTTTTGTAATCGGCGGCAACAAATCAGCTGCTAAAATCAGTTCATCATTGATGGCAGACGGAGCTTTGGTAACAGTGTGGAGTGAAGATTTTGCCGAAGATTTTTTGGCTCTCGGGAAAAAATATCCTAAACAACTAAATTTATTACAGGCAAGGTTTACGCGTGAGGTAGCTAATCATTACTGCTCAGCTAAAGTGAAGCCGTTTATCGTAATTACTGCTCTGACAGATTCGGAAATAAATCGGGCGATTTGTGATGTCTGTATTAGAAATAATGTTTTAAGTGCAATTCCGAATGAATTGGGAAGTGAAGTTATAATAGCTGATAATTATTCGGTTGATCCGGTCGAAATTTCTGTTATAGCAAAGGGATTTCCGGTTCTTACAAAAAGGTTACAGGAAGTGTTCGGTAAATATTTAGATAAAACATGGCTGGATTCGGTCAAGGCATACTCAGATTATGCTAACAGTGAAGAAGCAAGTCAGCTAAATGAAGCTGAAAAAAGGATCTTTTTCAGACGTTTAGCGGAAGAAATCATTAAATCGGAAGGTGACTTTGAACAAGCATTTAAGATAACTAAAGCCTATTATGAGAATTTACAGGCACAGGACGATCTATTGCTTGAATTAGCGGGCGAACGTTCTTTGATGGATTAATGAATAATATCCTGGATTTTTGGCAAGTTTTTAATTATCTTTTCCCCGAACAAAGTTTACCTTTTGTTCTGTTCATTGGTTTAATTCTAAGTATAATTATTACCTCTGATCAGCCCAGTATCTTAAATTTTGCCCGACAAAGCAAATTTATTCTTACCAATATTTACGGTTTGAGAAAAATATATACTGCTTATCCGTCCGGATTAACTTATTTTTGGATATTGATAACTTCATCCTTAATTGCCAGTTTCAGCTATTTATTATTAAATTTAAGTTGTATAATCTCGATACCGCTTGCATTAGTTATCCAAATCATGTTTGCGTGGCAAGCTTTTCCGACTAGACGCTATACAACACCGATTATGCAAGCAAATTATGTTTTTAAATCTGAGGGAACAATGGCAGGTTTAGCTGTATTGCGAAGTAATTTATATGGCGAAATCAAATCTGTTCCGGTTTGGCAGTTGTTTAGCATTTCTTTACATGATTATCTGATGCAGGTGACTCTCTACTGGTTGATACCGTTGATAGTTCTGTTTTTCGGATTTTGGCCATTCACTTTTTTTTATTTAACTTTTATAATTCAGTACCAAATATTTAATTTACAGAATAAAATTATAGATCAGTTTTTGCGATTGCCTCATTTTGTAACACTTACACTTATGCGCTGTCTTTTTTTATTCTGTCGAGGCTCTCAAACTGAAAAAAATGCATTTAAAGCAGAATATCTCGGATTTAACCAGATATTTTCATCTGAAAAATATGCAATGCAAAAAGTTGACTCAAACTCTAAACATAGTGCAATTGAGACATCTGAGCAGGATTTCGAGCAAGTTTCCGGTAAAGAAAACGGATCATCATGGTTAAATCAAAATCAAGCAATAAATACGAAGTATCGCACAATTAATTTATATTATTTAAACTTTGTTGAAACTCTTTGTTTAGGAGCGATGACAATTATTATGGGATTTGGTTTGTTGATAATTTATTTAAGAGCAAATTTTTGAGAATAAATTTCGAAAAAAATAATAAGATTGAGATTTTATACTTATAATTAACTGCAAAGAAAGATTATATTCGACTTGGCGGATAAGAATTAATATAATTTTGGTAACGTACATTTGTCTGTTTAAAGAAGATTTGCCAAAAAAGAGGGAATTGCACATAATGGTAAAATGGTTAGCTTTAATCCTGATGTTAATTGATCATATCGGATTATTTATGTTCGATATGATTCCGCCGGTTGTCTACGACTTAATGCGCGGATTAGGGCGACTGGCAATGCCGTTATTTGCTTTTTCTTTAGCTTATGGTTTTACTAAAAGCAAAAATTGGTTGAAATACTTAATCAGATTATTAGTCACCGCTTTAGTTTCTGAGTTTGTAATAATAAAATGCTATGGTTGGCTAAATTTTCATCGTTCCTTCATCAATATTGTTTTTATGTTCAGTTGCAGCCTGGTTTTCCTAATAGCTTTGAAGATTTTGTTGAACTCCGGATATGATTTATTAGTAAGAATGCAACCGATAAGTTCGACCGGTATGCCTGAAAATGATCTTCCATATGATTTCAGGGTGAACTTAGGAGGAATTGAGCTGCCGCCGATTCTGGGTTTTATTTTAGGTTCGATTTTTATGTTGATTTCCTCTTGGTTAATTATCAAATATGATATGGAATACGGGATATATGGTCTGCTGACGGTGGTTGCGTTTTATATTGTTTTAATTGTGAAACCTAAACATCCTCGGATTTTGGGAATAATCTTGCTGATAGTTGTCAATTTAATTTTTCAAATCGGCAGTTTGCTGAATCTCGGATCAATATTCAAATATAATTCTTTACAGTGGCTAACCGTTGCTGCCGTTCCATTTTGTTTTACTAAAGAAGAAGAGCGCGAACCGGTTAAATGGCAAAAATATTTTTTTTATATTGCATATCCTGCCCAATTTATCATCTTAACTTTAATCAGATATCTGTTGACTAAAACATAATAGCAAGAGTTGTTTGATTGCCGCATTTGGAACTTTCCTAATTTATAACAAATGCGCAAGCATATAAAACTCTGAAGATTGAAAAAATACAGCTTTAGTTGTATTCTGTATGACAGTATCAATTAGAATTTTATATATTAATTAAATTAGCATTTAATAATTCAATATTTAGTATTTAATTTAGAATAGCATTTAATTTAGAAACATATTATTTAAAAAACATGTAGCAAATAATCCGAGTAAACATGAGGTGTTAAATGAATTATTCAACTGAAATAGATCGCAAATGGCAAAAACACTGGGATGAAATCAATATTGCAAAATTTGATGAAACAAGAATTGATCAGAAACTGTATGTTCTGGAAATGTTTTCATATCCTTCCGGTGCAAATTTGCATGTAGGTCATTGGTATAACTACGGTTTGTCTGATAGTTGGGCCCGTATGAAAAAAATGCAGGGTTATGAAGTTTTTCAACCGATGGGTTTTGATGCTTTCGGTTTACCGGCGGAAAATTATGCCATTGATACAGGCATTCATCCCAAAGACAGTACAGAATCCAATATTACCAAGATGGAAGAACAACTGAAATCAATGGGCGGTCTTTTCAATTGGGATCATGAATTGGCAACTTGTCGTCCGGAATATTATCGGTGGAATCAATATCTATTCTTGCAATTATTCAAACAAGGTTTGGCATATCGAAAAAAAGCACCGGTTAATTGGTGTCCGCACTGTAATACGGTTTTGGCAAATGAACAAGTTCAAGCAGACCATACTTGTGAACGTTGCGGTACGATAGTAACCAAGAAAAATCTCACTCAATGGTTTTTCAAGATTACAGATTATGCTGAAGAATTACTGGAGAAATTACCTGATTTAGATTGGCCGGAAACGACAAAGAAGAATCAGGCAAACTGGATCGGTCGCTCGGAAGGTGCTGAAATAACTTTTCAAGCAATTCAAAATGATCATGATTTAATCGATGAAAACGGTGAACAGTTAAAACTTAAAACATTTACGACGAGAGTGGATACGCTGTACGGTGTGGTAGCGTTAGTTGTAGCACCGGAAAGTGAACTGTGTGAATTGCTGACAACACCCGAACAAGCTGCTGAAGTCAAAGCTTATCAGGCAAAAACGCTTTTGATGAGTGATATAGACCGTACATCCACTGTTTTGGAAAAAACCGGTGTGTTTACCGGGTCATATGCAATTAATCCGATCAATAATCATAAAATTCCAATTTGGACTTCGGATTATGTCATTGCCGGTTACGGAACAGGCTGCGTGATGGTTGTTCCGGGTCATGATGAAAGAGACTTTGAATTCTGTACTAAGTTCGATTTGCCGATTATTCCTGTTATCGCAGATCCGGAGGATCCGGAAAATACCGAATTACCTTATGTTAAATACGGAATTTTAGTCAATAGCGGTGATCATACCGGAAAGACTTCTGAAGAAGCAATGCAAGAGATAGTTGCCGAATTGGCAATGGATAATTTAGCCGAAGAACAAATAAATTATCGTTTACGTGATTGGCTGGTTTCCCGCCAACGTTATTGGGGAACTCCTATTCCGATTGTTTACTGTGATCAATGCGGCGTGGTACCTGTACCGGAATCTGATTTACCGGTCGAACTGCCTTATGATGTCGATTTCACACCTGACGGTGAATCGCCGCTTTCAAAGCATGCAGGCTTTATGAATACGACATGTCCTAACTGCGGCGGACCTGCCAAAAGAGATCCGGATACTTTGGATACTTTTGTTTGTTCGTCTTGGTATCAATTCAGATTTGTCGATAATAAGAATGATCAGACAATGTTTGATAAGACTAAAGTTAATAAGATGTGTCCGGTTGATCACTATATTGGCGGAGCAGAACATACAACGATGCATTTATTATATTCCAGGTTTATAACTAAAGCACTGCGCGATATGGGTTATCTGGATTTTGACGAACCGTTCCAAGCCCTGACCCATCAGGGAACAATTTTGGGGGCTGATGGCAGAAAAATGTCGAAATCTATAGGTAACACTATTTCACCCGATGCTTACAT
This sequence comes from Clostridiaceae bacterium, assembly GCA_012838135.1. Taxonomy (GTDB): domain Bacteria; phylum Bacillota; class Clostridia; order Saccharofermentanales; family DTU023; genus UBA5436. The sequence goes on from DUPV01000048.1 coordinate 13,877, forward strand.
CAATAAATATGGTTCCGATACATTGCGTTTGTTCCTGGCATTTGCTTTTTCTTATGTCGACGGCGGTCCGTGGAATGATGATACTTTAATAGCAATCACGAAATATATGGGCAGAATTGAACGTTTTGTAGCTGAATTGATTGAGCAGATAGAGCAAAAAGATCAATCATTGTTAGGTACATGGGCAGCTGATGTGAATTTTGATCCTTGGCACAGCACAGACTTGACTAAAGCTGAAAAAGAATTAAATCGGGTCAAAAACTATACAATCAAAGAAGTTACACGTGATGCGGATAAATTCCAATTCAATACATCAATTGCACGTTTAATGGAATTACTCAATGCTTTGCAGGATTATGTCAAAGAAGAGAATGTAAAATTGGACTTAGTCTATCAAACTGTTTCCGACTATTTAAGACTGTTAGCTCCGTTTGCTCCTCATTTCAGTGAAGAATTATGGGAAAGCTTAGGTCATCAAAATACGAGTATTTTCTATGAAAAATGGCCGGAACATGATGAAAAAGCTTTGATTACTGATACAGTAGAAATTGCTGTTCAGTTCAACGGTCAATTAAAAGGGCGAATTAATATAGCCAATGATGCAAAACAACCGGAGGTTGAGGAGCAATTAAAAGCTATGCCGGAATTTATAACATGGCTTGGAGACAAAACCGTCAGAAAAATAATTTATGTTCCGGGCAAAATCATCAACGTTGTAGCTAATTAACGTAACATCTTAGCCTGTAAGGAGAAACTACATGAAACAAAAGAACTCAGCAGCTTTGGTAGTAATTAGAGGAATGATTAGTTTTGTTTTGGTTTTCATTTTACTTTGTTCTGTCTCGTGTGAAAAAGGTGACAGTGCAAAATTCAGTAAAAACACTCAATCGGAACATTCTGAAAGAGCAAGCAAAACTTGGAAGAAAGTAGTTTTTACAGAATCAGAACAAGGATCAGATAAAAATTCCGAAACCTTATCACGAAGTGACTCAAGTGGAGCAAATACTGAAGAAAGCACTACTGCAACCGCTCAGACAACAACTAAAACTACAGATGAAACAACAGCAACAACCGCTCCGACAACTACGACTGCCCCGCCAACGACCGCATCAACTACTATTGATCTGGGTAAATATACAGCAGATCAGCTGGTAGGAGAATGGGAATCTTATCTAACTGTAGACTATTATTCTGAAAAATCTGAATCCGGTGTAATGGATAATATTTGGTCCGAAGAAATTGTTTTTGCAACGACTCTGACACATATTTCAGGTAATAAGTTTACAATTTCTTTAACTCCGGTCAGGTATATACTAGATTATGAAGAAGCTGATATGAATGGGATGCGTCCGGGACCGCTCAATTATGAAGCAGAAGTAAATAAAGATGTATTATCTTTTTCGCTGGAATCTGAAACATTTGCTTTTGAAGAGTTCTATGATAAAGGATTTATTAAACCTTTAGACATTAAATTAGAACTGGATAAAGGAGAATATTTATTCGGTCTTGTTTATGTTACTGAAGAAGCGAAAATTGACGGTTTACCTTCAATGGCCAGGGTATCATTTTATATTACTAAATATATATCAACATGATGGTCAAAGCATCCGTTCTAGATTCCGATATTTATGAGTAAACCGAGTATTTTAAAAACAAAAATTATACCGACAATTGTAGCACTCATTCTTCTTTTAGCAGCTATAATACAGATATTTGTGCCTTTGCTGGGAAAGGAAACAAGCGCCAGAGAAATTAAACGTGAGATCGTAGAGCGGGATCGCGATGAGCATCCGAATCTTCAGTATGAATGGGCAATCTATTACGAGTATACGGATTCGCAAGGTGGCAAGCATACCGGAGTTCACAGACAAAACGGCAATGCAACGGGGAGCAATGTTCGGGCTCCGGGAACAGTTTATTATCTTTCTTTTTTACCGAGTTGGAATGTTGCAAATATTAATAACGGAGCAGGTAATTTGTTGAGTGGCTTGATTTTTTTATTGCTCGGAATATTGATATTGGTCGCAACTTTTAAAAAAGGCGGCAAGAAAAAGAAAGCCAAAACTCAAGCAATACAAAGTCAGAATACGCACCCGCTTCCGGGAAATTATCCTAACCAATATCCGGGGCAATGTTATTATCCAAACCCAATAAATAATTCAAACCAAACTGTTTTTAAAAATCAAAATTCGTATCCCGGGCAATATTATCAGCCGTATCCGGCTAATTATCCTGAACAATTAGATAATTCAAATAAAACTGTTTATCCGAATCAGATTGTGAAATCACAATTTGTCGAAAATAATCATTCTTCTATGAGATTTTCAGACCAACAACAAACGCAATACAACCAATATCAAAAAGATCAATGGCAGTGTCCGAGCTGCAGAAAATATATTCAGGGTAACTTCTGCAATAATTGCGGATTTCCGAAAAGAGAATCCGCAGACATTGAAACGCCTGTTTGAGTAGTTTATTTATGATGGTTTCAACATCTGTTTTTATATATTTGATAAATAACATTTCCTGTGATAAACTAATTTTCGTTGATTTACTAATACATGCAAGATAAACGGAGAGTTGGCCGAGCTGGCTGAAGGCGCACGATTGGAAATCGTGTTTACGTTAATAGCGTAACGGGGGTTCAAATCCCCCACTCTCCGCCAGATCCGGATAAGGTAGCAGCTTTTGAGAGAAGGTTTGCTGCCTTTTACTTTTGCTAAAATTTTTGATTGTAAGAGGGGATTGTTTGTCTTGTCAATCGCAGAAGAAGCTTGATATACTGTGAATATGTTCAAAAGGGAAGGAGAATATAGATCGGGAACGCTTAATAAAAAGGCTGCAATATCCGTCATAGCGATTATTGCCGCATTTATACTCCTTTTGGTCTATGCTCCGATGTTTTACATGAACGGTAATATATCATAAAGAGGAAAATAATCACAAAGAATGTTTATTTCATAAACTTAAGTTGATGCAGTTGTAAAACTTTCTGACAAGAATATGGGAGTTAATTGAAAGTGAAAATCAGAAAGAATAATGGATTTACCCTAATGGAAGTTCTTATCGTGGTCGCAATCATTGCCGTCCTTGTAGCGATAGCTATTCCTATTTATAATGGCTTGGTAGAAAAGGCCAGGGTCGCGGCGGATGCCACAACCATGAGAAATGCCCAAACCGCGTTTGTAATTCAGGAATTGACGACAGGCATAAAGCCCTCGGAGAGAGCTATTTACGACATCGTAAGCAATACATTCATTGAAAGGGATGTTTATGATAAGGCAGGAGGGTATAAAACGTATAAGTTTTACGGTCAGGCCTATAATAAGGAAGGCGGAAGGGCTAAAAATGGGGAAGGTGACCCTAGCCAAGGTACAAACGCCCATATATATGTCGCTCATGAACTCATAGTCAAATCTGGTGAGAACTACGGCCCCGAGGTTTTGGTCTGGTGGGCCGGAAAAAAAAGTGCATATCCCGGAGGGTGGGGTGATTGAAAGCTTACACCCATACCCTCGATTTGTACCCAAATATAATTTTACTGTATAATTTACATGGTAAATAAACAAATAATCTAGGAGAGTTAAATGAAAGAAGAAATTTTTAAATATGATAAGTATTCTCTTGTAACACGTTCTGATTTTGACGGCTTGGTATGTGCCATGATATTAAAAGAAATAGGAATATTGGATGATATAAGATTTGTGCATCCTAAGGACGTACAAGACGGCAAGGTGGAATTAAGCGATAGAGATATCACTACAAACCTTCCTTACGACGATAGGACAGGGATAGTCTTTGACCACCATGAATCGGAGACCATTAGGAATAAAGAGACTCTCGGAAAAGGAAACTATATTATAGACGGAAAAGCAAAAAGTGCTGCAAGAGTAGTGTTTGATTTTTTCGGAGGTAGAGGGAATCCTAAGCTCAATCGTATTTCCGATGAAATAATGGAATACGTGGATAAGGCCGATGCCGCTGAATTTTCAAAAGAAGATATATTGAACCCTCAAGGTTGGGTTTTTTTGAGTTTTTTGATGGATGCAAGGACAGGACTTGGAAGATTCCGCAATTTTACCATATCTAATTACTATCTTATGATGGAGCTTATAGATAATTGCCTGGAGAATGATATAGATGCAATTTTGGAACTGCCTAACGTCAAAGAGAGAGTCGATTTATACAATGAGTATAGTGAGAAATTCAAAGAGCAGCTTAAAGAAATATCTACAATAGATGGAAAGGTAGTTGTTGTAGACCAGAGAAATCTTGAAACAATATATCCGGGCAACAGGTTCTATATATATGCAATGTATCCTGAGATAGAAATATCTATACATCTTACGACAGGATTCAGAGGTATGAATACACCTATAATGATAGGGAAATCCATAATCAATAGAGCGTCACAGATAGATATAGGTAAGATTTGTCTAAAATACGGTGGCGGCGGACATAAAAATGCCGGTACATGCCAAGTTGATAATGACAAAGCTGATCAAGTCACTAAAGAGATAGTGGAATATATAAATAATAATTAATATTAATCCATTAGGGCGGGCCCCTCGCCTCCATATATTTACATTTTCTTCTTCGTCCTTAATATTGCTTCACGGATGCCTTGTTAAGATACTCCACACCAAAGGCTTCTAGCAAGAAATCCTCTTTTGCATTGACCGTCCGCTAATAGAGCATCATAGCCGCCAAAACAGAAACAGCAAGTAATACCCGGTTAAAGAACATTAAAATGAGTCAAAATACCTGTATCATTTCGTTTTTAAGAAATTCTTCAAGCGCTTCCGGCGGCAGGGGCTTCGAATAATAGTATCCTTGTATTTCATCGCAAGGTATACTTTTCAGTAAATCCGCTTGCCCTTTTGTTTCAACACCTTCAGCCGTAACACTCGCTTCGAAAATCCGAGCTAACGAAATAATATTTTCTGTTAAAGGAGCCCCTTTTCCTTCTATTTCAATATAATCTATGATTTCTTTGTCTATTTTCAATCTGTCAAAAGGTACCTGTTTTAACCGATTTAATGTCGAGTAACCTTTGCCGAAATCATCTATAACAATATGGACTCCCAATCCTTTCAATTCATATATTTTTTTGAGTACATTTTCAAGGTCTTTAGAGAACAAACTTTCTGTAATCTCCAACTCGATATATTTCGGATCTACCTGACTTTCCTCTATAATTTTTGCAAAATCAAGAATAAAATCTGCATCTTCAAATTGCACAACCGATAAGTTTATAGAAAAGCGAAGGGGAGGAAATCCCTTTGTAATGAGTTTCTTATGTTCCAGAAGCGTCTGCTCCAATACCCAGAGTCCCACATCATAAATTAATCCCGTCTGTTCAAGTATTGGAATAAATCTATCCGGCGGTACTCTCCTGTTGTCGTCGATCGTCCATCTGAGCAAAGCTTCAACCCCGACGGTTTTTCCCGTATCACAGCTGATCTGAGGTTGAAACTCCAAAAAGAACTCTTTGTTGTCCAACGATTTAAAAAGCTTATTCGTGAACAAGGTGTTTTCCGCAATATGGCTTCCAATTCGCTCTGAATAGAATACAATATCTTCATTGTTTTTTACCGCTTCATAGCCTGCCAAATCGACGCTCTGTGAAAAAGTCATTAAATCCCTTCCGTCATCCGGATACACCGATATGCCTATGCGGGGCACAACAAATAATGCTTCTATCTCCAGATCAGTCGATATGGGATGAGAAAAAGCAGCAAGCAATCTGTTAGCGCAGCCTTTTATCTGTTCGGTGCTTTCTACATCGGGTAAAATAAGGACAAATTCTCCATCATTTGTCCTTGAGATAGTACATGAGGGCTCTAACAGATTTCTAAGCATTGTCGCAGATTTCAACATTACTTGCTCGGCTACATCATAACCGAAGGTATCTTTAATCATCCTGATGTTTGCGAGTTCAATATTTAAAAGTGCTATTTTACCTGATTCTTTTCTGTCACGAATACTTTCCTCAAGTGTTTTTCTTAACATGTTTCTGTTCGCTAATTTTGTGGTTTCATCAAAATACGCGACATCATATAGCATTTCCTCGTAAAATGTCTTCTTTCTTGCATCCCCCAACAGATTCACAAGCATGTTTAAAAAGTTCAAGCGATTTTTGATGAGGTTCTTATCACTCCGGTCGTAATATTCAAAGACAAGCATCCCTTCTATCGGTCCGTCTGCGAGTTGCAACGGATATGCAAAAAAGGAGTATATCTCTCTTGAAATGAGAAAATCTCTCGTTCCCTCACATTCATCAAAGGATTTATCTGTGAGGTTTTCACACATCATGGGTGTACCCTTGACAGTCAGAATTTTAGCCATGGGCAAGTCATCCATTTTAACTTTCATTCCCGGATGATAGGGAAGTGAATTGCTCTCTAAATTTTTCGTATATGTGCTGAATACATTTGCCTCGTCATCATCCTCGCGGAATCCGATTAAATATGCATAATCAAATTCAAGAATCTCAGCAGACATTTTTAACATCTGATCAACTTTTTCTTTAGCGTTCTCACTGCTAATCGTAATAAAATTGGTCGAAATAGCTTCCAGCACTTGTTGTTCTTTTATTAACTTTTTATGTGCATCCAGCTTTAAAGTATATTCTTCTGCCAATCGCCGCACGGCAAAATAAGTAAGAATAACAAGTGCAATTCTTGTCATATACTCATTTATATCGATGGTGACAGTAACTGCCGGGTAAAATGCTGAGAAATATACCTGAATTAAGATTACCAATCCGGCATAGATCATGAGATGGATTTTACTGTCGAGGATAACGGTAAACATAAAGAACAATATATAGATTGACCATATGGTCACCGCCCCTGTATCGACATTTCTTAAAATTATAAGGAATAAACTATAGGTGCCTGCAGCCAGAAACAAGGTATTCTGAAGGGTATGATTTTTCGTTATACGCGGTATGGATCTTACAAAGATTCCAAGTGATAATAGAGTCGCTGCTATCAAAATTTCTTCTCTAATCGTTTTTTTCATGGCAAAATATCCTATGAAAAACGATAACGAACTGCCCGCTGTAAATATAGACGCAACCGTCCGAAACATGCGCATTCGATCTGCATCTGCGAGTTGGCCACTTTTTAAGGGCAAGTATACTTCCGCAGGTCTCTTAAGAAGCAGGCCGGATTTCCTCAATGTAAAAGAAAGCATTGTCACGGGCAGGATAATAAATATGATTACCGATTTGGGAACATACTTTATCCCGAGGAGTTCGGGCACAGTTTCTGTCGCTATTCCCAAACAGAAGGGAACCAGTACGGATATTAAGAAATTCCTTGCCAGCCGCTTCTGAGGATCCTGAGGATCAATTCTGAGCCACCAGCGAATAAGTAATAAAACACTTGTAGTCGCAAAGACCAAGTAGTATGAGATAAGCCAAATATTCACCGCGTTGCCGGAAAGTATATTTACCCAGCCGAAATCGGATTCCACCATGTGGTATTGCTTCGCCCCAAGATATCCGAAGGGCGCAAACAAAAGTATATTTATTACAGCGGGCAAATAAATTATAGTGTGCAAAATCCACTTGCGAATTGGAATTTTAGTTTCTGTCAGAAGCAGTACAAAGTGGAGTAGGATACTGTAAAAAACTCCCCATCCGAAAACGGAGAGGCATTTCCAAAATGCACTTGCTTCCGCCGTAGGCGCTGAAGTTGAGAGGGAGTATGAGTATGCCCAGGACCCCGTTGAACTCATTAAAAGTACAAACAGCCTGTTAACACGGCTGTTTGCGTTGACATCTACTGTATATGTGCCGAAACCCATATAAATAAAACCGCAGAGATAGTACAAAATTGACAAACTTAAGCTATATTTCATAACCTTATCTCCCAAAAATGCAATTCTCTCAGCTTACCATAGGTTTCTTCTTGCTTGTTTACATTTTTAAGCAGGTTCTGCATTTTTCTCGTATATTTATGATGCTTTGAGATCTTTCGCATATTATATAATATCTTCTAAAGAATTCAAATTATTTATATTCTTCACCGTCAGTAATGTCAAATTATGCAGGAGCGAGAGACAGACTAATTTGCATTTAGTGTGACTTGTTTTTTGGTCAGATCGTCAACAATGCCTACATCCAATCCAAGTTTCTTGCAGAACGCGATGTGTGCCTTGGACGGACAGGGCTTTTTTGAATAATAATCAGGGGATTCAGGCAGGTAGTTTACAATTAGCTTAATAGCCGACAATATTATCAAAGCCGTTAAGCCATTCTGCATTTCCGGTAATGAAAGTTGAATTGAGAACCAATACATCATTGATTTTCTTTTCGCTGATAAAAGGTAAGATTGGATCAGTCATATATCTCGGATCTATCGAATATATATTCTCATAATTATCCATTAAATAAGGCAAGAATGCATTTGCAAAAGAATCCTTGATTACCAGGATAGATTTTCCGTTATTAATGTCGCTTTTGATTAAACTTAAAGCGACATCGTCACCTGAATAAAGAATATAATGTGAATCGATTTTGCTTTCCGAATCTAAGAGCATTGTCGGGACTCCGTCAGACATGCTGGTATCGCTATATACTGTATTGGTACCTGAATGTTTGGGTAAAAAGATTTCAGCTTGATCTTTAGAATTTTCGAGTAGTGGACTATTGCCGGTAAAACTGTATAAAGAGCCAAGAAATTTATAATCCGGCCTGGTCAGTTCCATATCTTCCAAGGCGGTTGCAGTTTGTCCCGTGTAAAAACAAAATGCCTGATATGCATAATATGCACCGCGACCTGTCCAGTGATGATCAGTATTAAAGTAAATGTATTCATCAGCATGTTTAGAAATATTTGTAATTGCATCAATTTTAATAATCGAATCATTTTCTGCTTGATATATTTGATCAGTTGCCTGATAGACAATCTTGCTTTCGTCTTCTAATTCTTCCAAGCCGTTAAAAGTGATTGCAGGTGGCGCCACTAAATGAATCAACCTGATTTGATCCGGCAAAACATCGCGTAAATAATTAATTCTATTCGCATAAGCTACGGCATTTTCCGGAAAATATCCGAATATTTCCATTGCTTTGCCATCAACAATTATATTACTTGCATCATTATATTGCAGTTCGCGATTTTTAACCTTTTCTCTATTTTTTTCTTCAACAAGCTTTTCCAGATTATTGCTATCTCTATTATCATTATCAATTTCATTTTGAGCAGTTTCGGGATTTGTTGCAAGTTTAGCATCTTGGCCGGCTTGATTGTTTGTGTCTTCGTTTTTGATTTGAGGATTATTTACTTCAGGTGTATCGTTTGGTTGATTTTTTGAACCTGTAATCAAATGAATTTTTTGTTTGCCGCCAGGGAAAGAATTCATTAAGCTAACCAGCGATTTGTAAAAACCCATAAATTGATTCCGCATTGGAAATTGGTCCGCATAATATGCTTCCACCTCTTTGCCATATTCTCCGCTGAACAATCTTTCAGAGGTTAATTCAGGTTTTTGTTGCAAAGCTCTTTTTTCCATTTCAGAAACGTCTTGTTTTTTCCAGACCAAAAAAAGCAGCCCGAAAATAAGGAGAAAAATGAAAAAACTAATAAAAATAATTCCGTCATTTTTATTAGCTTGCGGCCTGTACGGATTAGGTTTTTTCCTCAGCGGTTTTGCTTCATTTGCTGAAATATCAGAACGCTTACGATTTAAGCTGTATTTATCAGTTTCCATTGTCGCCTTTTGATATTTGTTCTCTCTTACTGAGGTTAGGGAATGCTTGCGATTTAAACTATACTTATGATTTTCCATTTTTAACCCTTTTTATCTTGTTGCATATTGTATTTCCACTGTTTAGATCAACCGCTTAAAACATGAAATTAAGGAAATCATTCTCATTCTACTATTATTTTATTGCTATTAATTAAAATATCATTGCTTGAATTGACAGTTAAAACCTGAAATATAGGAAAGGATTAAAGCTGTCACCTACCAAAGATGCAGTACTGATTAACAACAATAATAAAATTGAAACGGTTGATCCGATAACATAAAATTTTGTTGCTCTGAATCTGTAACTTCGTAAACCGGGCAAACGTTTTCTGATTTCCGGCACAATCGGCATTGATGCAATCCAAGAGAAAATAAAAAACACCAAATTTTGATTAAACAATAATTTACCTTTCAGATTGATGAAATCATTGCCGGCAAAAGTTAATAATCGGCTGAGGAATATTCCAAGATCGGGGATTGAAGTAAAATAGAAAATTGCAAAACCGAGCATCGTTACAATACTCATCGGTATCCACATGATGGCACGCGGAATTTTGTCCGTATATTTTAAGGTTAAATATTTTTCGATTTGGAGAATTGCAAAATAATATAAACCCCAAAAAATAAAATTCCAATCTGCGCCGTGCCAAAAGCCGGTTAAAAACCAGACAATAAAAGCGTTACGTAATCTATGATGTCTGTTCCCGCCTAAAGGAATATAGACATAGTCGCGGAAGAAAGTACCGAGTGAAATATGCCATCTGCGCCAGAATTCAGTAACTGATTTTGAATAATAAGGATAATCAAAATTTTCTTTAAATTTAAAACCGAACATGTGGCCTAAACCGATTGCCATATCTGAATATCCGGAAAAATCAAAATAAATTTGAATAGTGAATGCCAGTATTCCGACGAAACATTCGATGCCGGAGAGTGTATTCAAATTTCCACTGCCGATAGTCTGGACAACTAAAGTACCGGCGTAGTTGGCAATCAAAGTTTTTTTTGCTAAACCGACAATAAATCTTTTGGTTCCGTCTGCCAGACCTCTGATTGTAATTCTGCGTTCTCTCAATTGTTGCTCAATATCGCTGTAGCGAACGATCGGACCGGCGATCAATTGTGGGAATAAAGCCTGATAAAGCAAAAAGTCCGGTAGAAATTTTTGGACTTTACATTGACCTCGGTAGAGATCAATCAGATAACTTAAAATTTGGAATGTATAAAAGGATATTCCGATCGGCATTGTCCAGCCGGGGAGAGGAATATTGATTAAAGGAAGTACATTGATTATTCGGATGAAAAATCCGGCATATTTGAAAAAAAATAAAGGGAGTAAGGCTCCGACAGTACCGATAGTTAAAATAGTTTTATGTATTGCAGGGTCATGTTTATAACGTTCCAGGACTAAACCTGACAGAAAAACCCAAATACCGGATATCAACATCTGAATAATCCAGAACGGTTCACCCCAAGCATAAAAAAAGAGAGAGAAAACCAATAAGACAAGATTTTTGAATTTTAAGGATCGAGGTATCTGATAAACAATCAAACATAAAGGTAAAAAAGCATACAAAAAGAATAAACTGGAAAAAACCATAAACATTTTCCTCGATAGATATAAAATACATCCCTAAAAAAAGTAAAATTAAAAACTTTTGCGGTGAATAATACTTATTTATGATAATATCATAAATAGATATTAAAGTTGCTTAAACTTATATTTTTTTAGTTTTATTCAACTGGTTTTTATTCAATTAATAATATTATTAGTAAACATGAATAGGAGAGACAAATGGGTTTAATAAAAGCAATTGCAGGTGCCATAGGGGGTACCCTGGCTGATCAATGGAAAGAGTTTTTTTATTGTGAATCTTTGGAAAATGATGTTTTAGTCAGAAAAGGTCAAAAAGTAATTGGCAATCGTTCATCCAATACCAAGGGTAGCGATAACATTATTTCAAATGGTTCAGGTATAGTGGTTGCCGATGGTCAATGCATGATTATTGTTGATCAAGGTAAAGTAGTTGATGTTTGTGCGGAACCGGGTGAATATACATATGATACTTCCAGCGAACCAAGTATTTTCTCAGGTAAATTCGGCCAGAGCTTGCTTGGAACATTCAAAACAATAGGCAGACGTTTTACTTTTGGTGGAGATACGGGTAAAGATCAAAGAGTTTATTATTTCAATACCAAAGAGATTTTAGACAATAAATTCGGTACCCCTAATCCGATTCCGTTTCGTGTTGTAGACCGCAATATCGGTTTAGATATTGATGTCGCTGTAAGATGTTCCGGTATTTACTCATATGAAATTTCCGATCCGATTTTATTTTATACAAATGTTACGGGTAATGTTCAGTCAGAATACACAAGAGGTCAAATTGACAGTCAATTGAAAACCGAATTTGTCAGCGCATTGCAACCGGCTTTTGCTGAAATTTCAACTATGCAAGTAAGACCGAACGAATTGCCGGGTCATGCAGGCAAACTTGCAGATTTAATGAATGAAGAATTGACTAAAAAATGGTCTGAACTACGTGGTTTGAAAATTGTTTCAATTGCTCTGAATCCGATTACTTTACCGGAAGAAGATGCTGAATTGATTAAACAAGCACAAAGAGCCGGTATGATGCGCGATCCTTCAATGGCAGGAGCAACTTTAGTCGGAGCCCAGGCAGATGCGATGAGAGCTGCTGCAGCCAATGAGGGCGGAGCAATGACCGGTTTTATGGGATTCGGTATGGCACAACAAGCCGGCGGTGTTCGAGCAGGAGATTTATTTGCGATGGGTCAACAAAATCAACAAAATGCTCAGGCACCTCAACAAGCAACCGGCGGTCAATCTGCGATTGATTCATGGACGTGTCCGAAATGCGGCAATGTTTCAAGCGGCAAATTCTGTACGGAATGTGGCGGCCCGAAACCGGAGCAAGGCTGGCAATGTGCATGCGGCACAGTCAATCAAGGCAAATTCTGCCATAATTGCGGAAAACCCAAACCCGAGGGAGCACCTCTTTACAAATGTGACAAATGCGGCTTTGAACCGAAAGATCCGCAAAACCCACCCAAGTTTTGTCCTGAATGTGGTGATCCTTTTGATGAAAATGACATCACATAAATAAGCAGATAATAAGAGGTAGACTATGGCACAATTATTAGATTTTAAATGTCCTTCTTGCGGCGGTGCGATAAATTTTGACAGCCAAGCTCAAAAAATGAAGTGTCCTTATTGCGATACAGAGTTTGAAATGGATGCCGTATTGCAGCATGAAGAAGCGATACAAAGCGAATCGGCCAAAGATGATTTTACTTGGAATGTGCAAGCAGATAATAATTGGCAGGAAGACGAACTTAACAATTTTGCAGCCTATGTTTGTCAGTCCTGTGGCGGTCAAATTGTAGGTGATTTTACAACTGCTGCGACCAGTTGTCCTTATTGTGATAATCCGGTGGTAATTGCCGGTAATATATCCGGTGACATGCGACCTGATTATATTATTCCTTTCAAGCTGACCAAAGAACAGGCGAAACAGGGTTTGCGTGAACATATGAAAGGCAAACGATTATTGCCTAAGCAGTTTAAAGATGAAAATCATATCGATAAAATTCGCGGGATGTATGTGCCGTTTTGGCTTTTCGATACTAAAGCTGATGCCAATTTCAGATATAAAGCGACCAAAACAAGCACCTGGAGTGATAGTAATTACGTTTATACGAAGACCAGCTATTATTCGATTTTGCGTAGCGGGAATATTGCCTTCAGCAGTGTTCCGGTTGATGCATCTTCACAAATGCCGGACGATTTAATGGAATCGATTGAACCTTATAATGTTGCTGAATTAACAAACTTTCATGCCGGTTTTTTAGCAGGTTATTTAGCTGATCGTTATGATGTTCCGGCAGATGAATGTATTGAAAGGGCAAATCATCGTGTGCGCCAAAGTACGGAAAATCAATTCAGATCAACCGTAACGGGCTATTCAACAGTCGCAACGGAAAACAGTAATATACAATTATCCGACGGCAAAGCGAACTATGTTCTGTATCCGGTCTGGGTTCTGAATACTTCTTGGCAAGGCGAGCAATTTACCTTTGCCATGAACGGTCAAACCGGTCGCTTTATCGGTGATCTTCCCTTGGATAGAAAAGCTTACTGGAAATGGTTCGGTCTGGTAGCCTTGATTGCTGCAGCACTTGCCTACGCAGCAGCCTGGCTGTTTTTACGTTGAAAATAGGTTATGAATGGAGATAATTATGAAACAGAAAAAACATCTTAAAACAATAGCTCTATTTATCAGCGTGATTTTTACAGTTTTATTAATCCCGATCCAAACATCGGCTCAGACAATTCCGGATCAGAGACTATTGCCGAGATTAGTCGACAATGCAGATCTATTAAATGATTCCGAAGAGGAAAAATTGCTTGATAAGCTGGATTTGATCAGTGAGAAATATCAGACTGATGTGGCCATAGTTACGGTCTATTCTTTAGAAGGAAAAACCGCAGCCGAATATGCTGATGACTTTTTTGATTATAACGGTTATGGTATCGGACCGAATCGTGATGGAGTATTATTCCTGATCAGTATGGAACATAGGGATTGGTTTATTACTACTCACGGTTCCGGGATTCAGACTTTTACTGATGCCGGCAGAGCACATATGACGGAACAATTTTTGTCATATATCAGCGATGCTAAATATGCCAAAGGTTTCAATAAATTTGTCGATCTATCCGAGCAATATTTAAAGCAAGCTGCTAAAGGCAAACCGTATGATTATGGTAATTTGCCGAAAAAACCGTTAGCTTGGTATTGGCTGCCTGCTGCAATCGGAGTTGGTTTAATTGTTGCATTTGTCATTGTCGGCGGTATGAAAGCTAAACTGAAATCAGTGCGTCGACAGGTCGGTGCAGATGACTATGTAGCGGCGAACAGTTTTGTTTTAACCGATCAACGAGATCTCTACCTATATAGTCATGTTTCGCGAACGGCTAAACCGAAAGAAAGTTCTTCCGGTGGCGGCAGTGGTGGCGGCTCCAGGACCCGCACCTCATCTTCCGGCTCAACCCACGGCGGATCCGGTGGAAAATTCTAAATTAAAAATTTCACATTAATTAAATGTAATATTAATGCTCATCTATTGTAAATCTGCAATTGGTGAGCATTTTGAAATAATTCAGTAACAAATTCCTTAAACAATTGTTAAGACTAAGCCTTGTATTTTGTTTGCGAAAATAATATATATATTGTATTATTTAACCACTGACTATTCTGAAATAATTCCTTCGAGATACAGTTGATTTATTTTTGATAGTTTTTGATTTAGACTAATGCGTTTTTAGATAGATTTTCGAGGTAAATATCCATGGGTTTAGGTATGAACATGGGCATTGATTTAGGTACTTCCAGTGTCCTGATTTATGTTCGCGGAAAGGGAATAGTACTCCGTGAACCTTCAGTTGTAGCAATTAATTCGCGTACAGGTAAAGTTTTAGCAGTTGGCGAAAGTGCCAGTTTAATGTTAGGGAGAACTCCCGAAATGGTTGAAGCTGTCCGACCGTTAAAGGATGGCGTAATTTCAGATTTTAAAGTGACCGAGGTTATGCTCAAAGCTTTTATCAGCAGAGTTTCAACCGGGTTTTTAGCAAGATATTTCAAACCGACGATAGTTGTTTGTGTCCCTACCGTAATTACACAAGTAGAACAAAAAGCGGTAGAAGATGCATGTAGACGAGCCGGTGCAAAAGATGTATATCTGATTCGAGAACCGATAGCCGCAGCAATCGGAGCAGGTATTGATATTACTCAAGCTAATGGTTCAATGATTTTGGATATCGGTGGGGGAACTACGGATATAGCGGTTATCTCAATGTGTCAACCGGTTGTTGAAGAATCGCTTAAGGTTGCCGGCGATGCATTTGACCAAGCTATCATTAAATATGTCAGACGCAAACATAATATCTTGATAGGCGAACAAACAGCGGAGGATCTGAAAATCAACATAGGTTGTGCTTATCCGCGCGACGAAGAATTAAGTATGGAAGTAAGAGGTAGAAATTTAATTACCGGAATGCCGGCAACATTGACATTGACTTCTACCGAAATGTTGGAAGCTCTGGAAGAACCGGTTAATCAGATTTTTGAAGGTGTTCACAGTGTATTGGAGCGTACACCGCCTGAATTAATGGCAGACATTTCACAAAGAGGAATTATGATGACCGGTGGTGGAACATTATTGTACGGTATTGATAGGATGTTAGAAGCAAAAGTAGGTGTTGAAATTTTGATTGCGGAAGATCCAATTTCATGTGTAGCTGTCGGAACCGGTTTAGCTCTGAACATTATGGACAAATTTGATGCCCTCAGCAGTTAATAATTTTTAACCGATTGCGGATTATCGATTTATGAATTGATCCGTAATTGGTTAAATTATTCAGATTAAACCACTATTGCAGATATTTCATAGATTAATTAACATAAAACTAAAAATTTAAGCGTCAATTCTTGACCTAAAGTAAAATTTATTATATGATTCAAACCTACTCTGAATTTTTTCTAAATATATTCAATTAATTATCATTTTATATACAAATTTAATATTTTAAACAAACATCGACAAGAGGAGAATTTTATGTCGCCATCCAAACTCAAGGGTAAAACCAAGAGAGATCTCATAGAGATTGCTCATCTATCCGGTTTGCTCACTCCGAAAGAGACTAACCGCATGACAAAAGCCCAAATTTTAGAGTTCTTGCAAAAAATGGAGGAAGAATCTGAAGCAGAATCTATAATAGAACAAAGCACGACAAATCAACATATATCTGAAAATGAATCGGAAAATCCAATCGAAAAAAGAAAGATTGCCGGAAGGAAAAAAAACGAAGTTGTTGCCAAAACTGAAAATCATAATGCTCAAAAGAATATAGAAATGTCGATTGAGTTTGATCAGAGAAAAACTTCTGAAGAATCAAGTGAAGAATTGCCTGAAAATCTTTCTGAAGAATATGAACGTGATGCGGAGTTTGTTGTAGATAACGAAGAAGCATTATCTGAAGAGAAATTAGATGAGATAGATGACAAATTATCGGAAAAAAGTTCAAAAGTTACAGATAAAGAGGATTCGGATGACGAATTAATTAAGACTAAGACAAACAAAAGAACGAGAACCCGACGCACCAAAGCAACGGATAAAAAAATCATCGAATTAAAGGCAGATTCTTCTGATCAGGACTTAAAGAAATCTCAAACTAATAATTCCAAAGAGCAAACAACCAAAGAACCTAAAGAAGAACTGGAAACTGTTTCCGGGATTCTCGAAATTATGCCTGACAATTACGGCTTTCTCAGAGTTGAAAATTATTTACAAAGTAGCAATGATGCTTACGTTCCACCTCAATTTATCAGACGTTTTAATTTGCGTGACGGAGATGAAGTGTCAGGACCATGTAAGGTGCAGCGCGATGTTGATCGTTACCGTGCTTTAACTTATATTGATTTAATTAACGGATTGCCGCCTGATCAAATATACAATAGAAAATCCTTTGATCGTTTGACTCCGATTTATCCGAATGAAAAATATACTTTGGAAACTGAAACAAAAGAGCTTTCCACTCGGATGATTGATTTGGTATCTCCCATCGGAAAAGGACAGAGAGGTATGATTGTTTCGCCGCCTAAAGCAGGCAAGACAATTCTATTACAAAAAATTGCAAATGCGATCAGTATCAATAATCCTGAAACAAAATTATTTGTACTCTTGATCGATGAACGTCCGGAAGAAGTGACCGACATGCAAAGATCAATCAATGGTGAAGTCGTCTATTCCACTTTTGATAAAACACCGGAAAATCACGTTAAGGTTACGGAATTGGTCTTAGCACGAGCAATGCGTTTGGTAGAATTGGGTCAAGATGTTGTAATCTTATTGGACAGCATTACCCGAATGTCCAGAGCATATAACTTAACAATTAATCCTACCGGCAGAACTCTTTCCGGTGGTTTGGATCCCGGTGCACTATACGGCCCGAAACGCTTCTTCGGAGCAGCTAGAAATATTGAAAATGGCGGAAGCCTGACAATTATTGCTACGGCACTTGTCGAAACAGGTTCTCGCATGGATGAAGTTATTTTTGAGGAATTCAAAGGTACGGGTAATATGGAGGTGTATTTGGATCGCAAGTTGGCTGAAAGAAGAATTTTCCCTGCGATTGATTTAAATCGTTCAAGTACAAGAAGAGAAGAACTGTTAATGAAAACTCAAGAATTGAATACAGTTTGGGCAATGCGCAAAGCTTTCTCATCTTTGGAAACTGCCGCAGTTACTGAAACCATGATCAGCTTATTACTAAAAACCAAAAACAATGAACAATTTACAAATTCAATCAGCATTTCACTCAAGGACCAGGACTTATTTGAAGCGATGCGTGGTTCTATGCCAAAAGGTACAGACAATAACGGAAATAATAAATTAGGAGTATAAAGTGCTGAAATTGCAGAACAAGACTATGCTGATTGTCTTAAATATTTAAAATTAAGTTGAATAAAAAAATCGCCGTAAAAGGCGATTTTTTGCTTAAGGATTTTATTAATCTGAATTATCTGGTCAATAAGTAAAGTACAACAGTCAGAATTGCAAAAAGAGAAGCAAAAATAGCAGTTAATTTTTTTTGCAGTTGCTCTTTGCTTTTAGCTTGTCCTGTTCCGAAGAAAGTATCCGAACCGCCTTGAATAGAACGCCCCATTCCCTGAGAATTTCCTTCTTGAGAAATTACTAAAACTACTAAAATAATTGCTATAATGATATCTATTACCGCTAATATTGTTGTCAAAACGCCCATCGAAAACTCCTATGTTTATTAATATTGCCCTTGGCATTGCTTGTAATAAAAATTTATGGAACTGATCCTGATTCATGATTTTTATGTCACATCAAAGTATTATAAGGATAATTTATCATCAATGCAAGACCACGATATAAATCTTATGCGATACAAATGTTAGCATGTACACTTTCTAAAAGTAATGAAATCGCTTATTCATGCATACGGATAAAGATTCTAATCTTAATAATATAATTAATTAATCCTAAAACTTATCAACGTTTTTTTGACTCTCAACTAAATTGCAAGCTTCTTCAAGTGTATTTCCGGCTTGAATGGCTGATGCCGCAATAATTGTTCCTTCCACTATCGGAGCATTTTGCATGATATGTTTATCATTAGGCTCAAATTCCAACGCCATTTCCGTACTCATTACCGCACTTCCAAGATCCATAAAAATCATGACACCGTCGCCTTGATCAGCTTCATTTAGTCCGGAATATATTCTTTCGACATCTGTACCGGGACTTCCGTCAGGCAGTCCGCCTACGGATATAATCGGAACTGCAGGAGCTATCATTTTAGCCAAATCTTTCACACCGTCTGCCAAACTTTGAACATGAGAGACAAGTAAAATACCTACCATTTTTTGCTCCAATCTATTGAATAACTTCGGCAATCGACTGTAATAGGATCAAAGATGAAGCTGCACCGGGATCCATATGACCGATACTCCGCTCACCGATATAACTTGCTCTGCCTTTAGTTGCTTTTATAGTTTTTGTATATTCAGCACCTGCTGCGCAAGCATCAAGCATTGCTTTAATTGCTTTTTCTGAATTGCTGCCGCCGGCCAAAGCTTCTTCTAAGGCAGTTTTTGCCGGAATCAATGCATCCAACATGGTTTTTTCATTTTGTTCAGCTTTACCTCGCATTTGAATTCCGCTGATTCCGGCGTCCAAAAGAACAGGCAAATCCTCAATCACGATTTCATTTTTGCCTTTAAGTACATCGCTTGCTTTCATAAAAGCCGTACCATACAAGGGTCCTGATGCACCACCGACTTTAAAAGCTAAAGTCATACCGGTGGTTCTCAAGATTCCTGCCAAATCCTGATTTTTCATTTCGTCCATCTTTTTCATTACTTCCTGAAAACCGCGATCCATATTAATACCATGGTCACCATCGCCGATTTCACGATCTAAATCAGAAAGATATGATCTGTTTGCGGTAATGTTTTTTTGCATACATTCAATAATGTCTAATAGGGTTTCTTTATTAACGCTCATGTTACTTTTCCTTAAGATAATTAGTTGATAGCTATCTGCCGGCAGTTAAAAAACTTACCAGCCGATAAAAATATAATTTGCTGATAATTTTGAAAACTAAATTACTGTGATAGCGGGAGTGTCTGCTTTTGCATCCAGCAAATCTTTCATTTCAGCATCTAATTTGAGTAAGCTGATAGAGAAGCCTTCCATCTCAATTGAAGTCATATATTCACCGACAAAACTCTTATAAATCTTAACGTCTTTTGCTTGCAGTACGTCTGCAACGTGATTCATAATAATATATAGCTCCATTAAAGGAGTTCCACCCGAACCGTTAATCATTACAGCAACTTCATTTCCGGCATAATCCAAATCCGCTAAGATTTTTTCTAATAAATGCTCAACAATTTCATTAACCGGTGTGATTGTTTCACGATGTGTACCCGGTTCACCGTGGATCCCGATACCTATTTCTATCTCATCTTCAGCCAGTTCAAACCCCGGTTTACCGTTTGCCGGCACTGTACATGGAGTAATGGCAACACCCATGGATCGCACTTGATCACATACTTTTTGGGCTGTTGCCTGAACCTCATCAAGTGAAGCACCGGTTTCGGCTTTAGCGCCTGCAATTTTATGTACAAAAATCGTTCCGGCAATACCGCGCCTGCCGACAGTCCAAGTACTGTCTTCAACAGCAACATCATCTTCAACAATAACTTGTTTAACTTTAATACCTTCGCTCTGAGCCATGTCACTTGCCATTTCGAAGTTCATAACGTCACCGGTATAGTTTTTAATTACTAAAAGAACGCCCTCATCTGTGGCAACTTCTTTGATAGCTTCATATACTGCATCAGGAGTGGGGGAGGTAAATACTGCACCCGGTACCGCCGCATCGAGCATGCCGTATCCGACAAATCCTGCATGTGCCGGTTCGTGACCGCTGCCGCCGCCACTGACGATTGCTACTTTGCCTTTTTTTGCATCTTTACGGACTAAAACGTTGCTATAATCAAGTTTTTTGAGATATTGAGGATATGCTTTTACGAGACCGGCTATCATTTCGTTTTCGACATTTTCTACATCATTGATAAATTTTTTCATTGCGTGCCTCCTGCAATTTTACAATTTTTTATGTTTTAATTAGTTATGTTTTATGTTTGATAAAACACTGTCACTGTTAAAGATTCAATCTCGAAAAAGATAATTTCGAAAAACGGATTGTCACTTTTGTATGATCAATATACCTGAAACAATTTCATTTGGTCTGGAATAATCCTTAATACTTCGAACATAATTTAATCATGAAAAAAGTTTTGCCGACTGTTAAAAAAAATAAAATATTACTTTTGTTAGTATACCATAATTCAATAAAATATTAGTTTTTAACATGGAATTTCAGCTGAATATCCAACTGCTTTTTATACGATTATAATGCTTTTTTATTGACTTGTTAGCTGCAATAAGTAAACGGAACACAAGCTCTTACCGGTATTCTACAGACAATGACGAGTGAAGGGAGAACCAAATGATACAAATAATTTAATGTAAAATGCAGTTATCTTGTTTAACATTATTTCAATATGATTTAGCAAGATTGATATTTTATCGTTATTTATGCTTTATTCCCAAATAGTTTTAGTGAAATATAAATATAATATTTATATTAGCAAAAATCTCCGTAAAGGTTTATGAAAAAACAAATTCTTGTTAAAATTACATTATAATGATAATTCATTATGACAAGAATATCTAAATTCTAGGAGGATATTATGACAAAAGTTGCAATTGTAACAGGTGGTTCGAGAGGACTAGGCAGAGCAATGGTTCTTCGTCTCGGTGAAATAGGTTATAACGTTGTTATGAACTATGTCAGCGATACGAGCAAAAAGGAATGTGAAAAGAATTTGGCAGATTTGCGCGAAATGGGCGTAGATGGTTTGTATGTACAAGCAGATGCATCTGATTATGATCAATGTAAAAAAGTTGTAGATGCAGCCATTGAAAAATTTGGCAATAAAATTGATGTGTTGGTAAACAATGCAGGTGTTTCCAATAATGCTCCTTTCTATCAACAAGATCATAGCGATTATGAATGGTTAATCGGTGTTAACTTATTCTCTATGATGCATATGACAAGATTGGTTTTACCTTATATGGTAGAGGCAGAAG
This sequence comes from Clostridiaceae bacterium, assembly GCA_012838135.1. Lineage (GTDB taxonomy): Bacteria > Bacillota > Clostridia > Saccharofermentanales > DTU023 > UBA5436. The sequence goes on from DUPV01000048.1 coordinate 35,912, forward strand.
AAGGCAATATTATTAATATCTCCTCTATTGGTGGTTTAATGGGTGTGATCAATCAAGCAGACTATTGTGCATCTAAATCAGCTGCTATCGGATTTACGCGTGCTTTAGCTTTAGAATATGCTGGTAAAAACATCCGTGTGAATGCAATTTGCCCGGGCATGATTGATACAGATATTTTAAAAGGCGTGAATCAAGATGAATTAAAAGCATTAGCTGCAACAGTACCTCTAGGAAAAATTGGTGATCCAAAATGTGTTGCTGACGCAATGGAATATTTAATAATCAATGATTATACAACAGGTACATATTTAACACCTAATGGTGGTATTCATATGCCATAATTCCTATTGTTGAATTATATATTTAAAAGAGATTAACTTAAATAGTGGAATGTATTCGATTAAAGTTAATCTCTTTTTTAATTTTGAAAATATAAATTGCTGCCGATGAATTCTGATATTTATTGGTTGTCAATAATCATAAACTTACATTCAGATCAACTAAAGTCTATGTAAATACCCTGTAAAAACAAGTTTATATCAAATTTTCTTTAGACTGGAACTTAACTTTGCACTCTAGATAAATTAATGATTAGATTATTTGTGAAATAATTTGACAATAAGAATTCACTTTGATAATATGTTCAAGCATTCAAAATGAATGATGACTTGGCGCAGTAGTTCAGTTGGTTAGAATGCCAGCCTGTCACGCTGGAGGTCGAGGGTTCGAGCCCCTTCTGCGTCGCCATCAAGCCGGTCATTTGTAATGAGTGACCGGTTTGCACTTTAAGCCTGGTTAGCTCAGTCGGTAGAGCAGGGGACTGAAAATCCCCGTGTCGTTGGTTCGATTCCGACACCAGGCACCATTATATGGGAGTTTAGCTCAGCTGGGAGAGCATCTGCCTTACAAGCAGGGGGTCACAGGTTCAAGTCCTGTAACTCCCACCAATACTAAAACCCTTGATACAATAGTGTTTCAAGGGTTTTTGTTTTTCAAAACAAGTATTCATTTAATACTTTTATGGTGAATTGCAGTGATCTGCTGCAGTCGCTGTACCTGTGATGGGAGCGAGATCTGCCTATCAAATAGCTACACTGTTTGCGCATGACTTTGCTAAATTAATATATACCTAATTCATCTGCCGGTGAATTATGGATTCCGTGTGGGATTAGTGGAACTTCATAAATCTCATACAATTCAGAAACCGTGACAAAACGATAATTTTGTTCGTATAAAATAGGTAAACTTTGTTTCAAAGCTTCAAGTGTTTCGGGAAATAAAGAATGCATGAGGATTACCGATCCGGGTCTGGTATTTTCTATGGAATTGCTGATTAAATTCGCATTTCGCAAACGCCAGTCTTCAGTATCATGATTCCAAATAATATGAGGGTATGGCAAAGCTTCCAGAACGGAATCATTATAGGCACCATATGGTGGACGGATCATAGTAGGAGTAATACCCGTATACTCCTTAATTTTTTCATTTGTCAAATTAATTTCTGCAAGTAATGCTTCATGCGATAATGTTGTTAAATCCGGATGATTGAATGAATGATTAGCGATTTCAGAACCTTGTTCTGCGATTGCCTTTACAGTATCCTGATAATAATCTATTCGACTTCCAACCAGGAAAAATGTGGCATGAGCATTATATTCATTTAACAAATCTAAAATTTCCAAATCAACTTCATCGTATGGACCGTCGTCAAAAGTCAGAGCAATATAATTATAGTCGGCTAGAGAATATATAGATTTCTCTGAAGTTGAAGGTTCGGTAGTTTCACCTTCAGAATCCGAAGTATCGGAATCTTCAGAATCTGAATCAGATTCTGAGATCGTTTTTTCAGCTTTTTCAGTTTTTTTGTTTTTTTCATGATTAATACTTGATAAATCTATAGTCGAGTGCACGGTATTGTCATCCAGATTATTGTTTTGCTGTTGACCGTTTGAGGAATCTTGTTCATCTGTCGGATCAATTTTACCTTGTTGCCCGGTCTGATTTAAATTGTTTTCGGATATTGAATCGGAAGTATCTTGTGTGACAAATTCGGCTGTATTCTTTGTTTTTTGTGAATTTAACAGAAACAAGATAATGACTGCGCTAACTAGCAGTCCGCTAAATACAAAAGCTAAAATTTTCGGAATGTTTCTTTTTTGATTTTCTTTATCCATAGTACCTTATTAATATTCTTGATTCATAGTTTGAGTTTATTTAATAATATCATAATATCTATATGTTAAAATAAAAAAACTTAACTGTTAAGGGCAAAAATAAATAAATAATAAAATGTAAGCAAATCTTAAAATTTAAGTATAGAAAAAGTGGAAAACCAACAAATTTATAAAAATTAATTGCTTTAAAAGTAAGAAACAATAAATCTATAACAACTACTTATTTATAATGATCTGGGAAACACATAATAACAAACATAATTATTAGTTAAATAAACTAATTAAATTACGGGCATAATCTTAATTGTTTTTACTAATTTGTGAATTGTTTGGTCAAGGAGGAATAAATGAACGCATTAGTGGGTGTATTACGCCAAAACGGCAAGCATGGAATTGTTGAATTGGATCGTAAAAATGATGAACTAGGTGCGCGAATAAATATACCTCGAAAATTTCTTAATGGTGCCCCGTTCAATATGAAAGTAGTTTGCGATTATAAGGGTACGGATTCCGGCGGTGAACCTTGGGGTTCGGTGATTGAAGTTTTGGGGGAAGAAGGAAATCCGGATACTGCAATTTTGGGGATAATCAAGTATTATAATTTACCTTTGGAATTTCCTTCCGGAGTTCTTGAACAAGCAAAATCTTTCGGCAATAGTATATCGGAACAGGAGATTGCCGAAGAAATTAATCAAGGCAGAGTAGATCTGCGTGATTTGCGGACACTTACGATTGACGGAGAGGATGCAAAAGATTTAGATGATGCAATTGATATAAAAAAGCTGGAAAATGGAAATTATTTGCTTTATGTCCATATAGCTGACGTGTCGCATTATATTAAAGACAAATCTGAATTGGATCAGGAAGCTTTCAAAAGAGGTAATAGTGTATATTTGGTTGACCGGGTAATCCCGATGTATCCGCCACAATTGTCTAATGGAATTTGCAGTTTGAATCCGGATCAGGATCGTTTTGCTTTCACGGCGGAAATGGAGATTAATCATCAGGGAAAAGTTGTTAAAGGCAAACTTTATCCTTCAGTTATTTGCAGTAAAGTCAGAACTTCGTACAATGAAACTCAGTCGATTCTGAATGGCGAAGAGGTCGGTGAGGATCGACCGGATTGGCTCAGAAATCAATTGTTTTTGATGAAGGAATTGACCGATATTTTGCAAACAATGCGCAGAAGACGTGGGGCTTTGGAATTTGAATTTCCTGAAATAAAAGTTGATTTGGATAATTCCGGTAATCCAACCAACATTTATCCGGAACCGGATCTTTATTCTAATCATATAATTGAATCTTTTATGATTGCAGCAAATGAATATGTTGGAGATTTAGCACAAAAACATAAAATTCCGATAATTTATCGAGTGCATGAGCTACCTGACTCTGAAAAGTTGAATGTTTTTGCTGCTTTAGCAAAACGGTTTAATATCAGATTGCAAATTGATTATGATAACCCGGAACCAAAAGAACTGGCAAAAGCACTTGAAGAAATGAAAGATCAGCCGTATGGCTTAACTCTTTCTACAATGTTGTTGCGCTCACTGGCAAAAGCCCGCTATTGTGAGAAAAACTTGGGCCATTTCGGTTTAGCTTCAGAGAATTATTGTCATTTTACGGCACCGATCAGAAGATATTCGGATACTTTTACCCACCGTAGTCTGAAACGCTGGTTAGATGGACAAAATAAAGCAGGTAAAGAGTCTTTAAAACGTGCTGGTCAAATAAGCGACCATGTTTCAGATACGGAAAGAATAGCGATTGATGCGGAACGCGATACAGTTGATCAAAAAGCGGCTGAATATTATGCTGACAGAATCGGTGAAGTATTTGACGGAAAAATTTCCGGATTTGCACCGGCGAGTATGTTTGTACAATTGGAATCGCTGGTTGAGGGTGCAGTTTTTTTTAGAAATCTAAACGGATATTATGAATATGACCCGGAGCAATTCATTGCTATAAACCGAGATACCGGTGAAGTTTTATCCTTAGGCCAAAAAGTGAAAGTCCAAATTGCAGCAGTTGATACGAATCGCCGTTTTATTGATTTTAATTTATTGGAACATGATACTGCCAGTTCAAATAATATGAAATATATAAATTCCAAAGGCAATCGACATTATAAACTCAATAAAAATGCTGCAAAATCGTATGTCAGAACGAAAAAGGTCAAATCATCCGTAAAAAGCAATGAAAATGAATATAATCCTTATTCAGGGAAAAAGCGCTCAAAAGTAAAAAAAAGACGTAAAGGCAGAAGGAGATAATTTGCCTAAATTATATATACATAGCTTAGGTTGTAAAACGAATCATTATGAAATTCAAGCACTGGTTCAACAATTATCAGAGCATAATTTTGAATTAGTTGAAAAAATGCAAGATGCCGATGTCGGAATTTTGAATACTTGTACGGTAACTGCTGAAGCAGGTCGAAAATCCAGACAATTTCTCCGCAGAATGAAAAAGCAAAATCCGAGAGCTTTGATTGTTGCAATGGGTTGTTATTCACAATTATACGATATTACAAAAGATTGCGACATTGCGGTCGGAACAAGCCGGAGAAATTCAATTGTTGATCTGATTTTAAATAAATTACCAATTCTTAATCGAGAGCAAATTGAACCAACGTCTTTTCACAGAAATAACAATGAAATGGAAACAATTCCTGTTCAAAGACAATCTGAGCAAATGCTTTTGGGTAAAAATAGTATTGAAACCGAATATGAAGAATTGGGTATTATTTCTCAACAGTCAGATACCAGAGCCCTGCTTAAAATTCAGGATGGCTGTAATGAATTCTGTACTTATTGTGCAATTCCTTTAGCAAGGGGTCGAATTCGAAGCAGATCCAGAAGTAACATTTTAAAAGAAGCGGAAAGATTGGTTGAAAGCGGTCATAAAGAAATTGTTTTAACAGGTATCCATATTTGTTCATTTGAAAGAGAATTAGGTCGTAGTAGCAATGCTTTGGCTGAACTTTGTCTTGAATTAAACAGTGTAGCAGGCTTATCTAGAATCAGGTTAGGTTCATTAGAACCTTTGTCAATTACACAATCATTTCTAGATATTTTGCGACAAGCAGATAAGGTTTGCCCACACTTTCATCTTTCGTTACAATCCGGAAGTGACAGTGTGTTAAAAAGAATGCATAGAAAATATAATTCCGAGCAATATTCGGCAAGAGTTCAACTTTTGCGTGAAATCTATCCTGATCCTGCGATTACAACGGATATCATGGTGGGGTTTCCGGGAGAAACGGATACAGAATTTGAACAGAGTTTGGCATTTGTCAAAAAAATAAATTTCAGTAGAATTCATGTATTTCCTTATTCGCTTAGACCGGATACTTTGGCTGCTAAAATGGAACAAGTTCCGCAAGATATTGTTAAACATAGAGTACAATCTATGTTGGAAGCCGGTGATATTTTAGCAGCAGAATATGCTGAAAAATTCATGAATAAAACAGTTGAAGTATTGCTTGAAGATGAGACCGAAATTGAAGCCAAAGTATTTATCAGAGGATATACACAACATTATGTACGTACTCTAATTCCAAAAAGCCAGGGCAAAACCGGAGAAATTAAAAATGTTTTAATATTAGATACGCAAAATGATGAATTAATTGGTAGAATTGTATGATATTATAATATTTATATGTAGATAGGATAAGTAGAAAAGAAAAGAGGTAATGCAATGGCTAATCAAGAAACTGCAAAATTTGTAACCGGTATAAATCGTAAAGCGGAAGCTGCCGATATTATGACACAAGTTATGGCAGCATTAAAAGAAAAAGGGTATAATCCCAAGAATCAATTGGTAGGCTACTTTATCTCCGGTGACCCTACATATATTACTAATCATCAAGGAGCAAGAGCAATCATCAGTAAAATGGAGCGTGACGAACTACTGGAGGTTATTTTGACAGATTATTTAGATAACCTTGAACGACAATCATAATAGCTAACGGTGATTGTGATGCAGAGATATCTTGCGATTGATTATGGGACTGTACAAGTAGGTTTGGCAATGAGTGATCCTTTAGGTTTAATAGCTACAGGATTTAAAACTCTTAATCATAAAGCAAAAACAATGGATGAAATTGCTTTTGAAATTGCTGAAATAGTCAAGGACCATGACATTACCGATTTAATCCTGGGGTTACCGAAACGTACCGATGGTATAGTTGGAGAAAAAGAGCAATTAACCAGAGAATTTGCTGAAATACTTGAGAAGGTGACAGGATTAAAGCCGATTCTATATGATGAGCGATACACTACGGTAATCGCACATCAGTTTATGAACCAAACAGGTGTTAACCCTAAACGTAAAAAAGCGATTATCGATCAGGTTGCCGCTGAAATTCTTTTGCAAAATTATTTAGAAAAACATTCTAAAAACATTTTTGATAACATTTGAAATGTCAGGTGTTTTCATAAGTAAAATAATTTAAACAAATTGGAGGATTTATGTATAGAAATAAACAATTCTTTTATAATACTGAAACCGGTTCAGGTTGTGCTTGCGGACACGATCATGATGATTGCAATCATCACGACGATGGTGATGACTATGATGACTATGATGAATTTGATGAAGATGATGAGTCTGATGAAGATGTGATGATAGAAATTGTAGATCCGGAAACAGATGAGATTTATCAATTTTATCTGGGTGATGAATTTGACTATCAGGATGATCTTTATTATGTACTGGTAACAGTTGATGACGACCCTGTTTTTGTAATAGCCCGAGTGGTCGAGCAGGACGGTGAAATTTACATTGAAACCCTGGAAGACGAAGAAAACGAAGAAATCTATGAAGTTTATGATAAGATTTTAGAAGAAATTTTTGAAGATGAGGGATGATCAAACGCAAAAACCTCTACAAGGTGTAGAGTCCAAGTCTTATCCGGTAAGGGAAAAGTCTGTTTTTCACAAAAAAACAGCACATGCTAACCAAAAACCGACTGTTACCAAGGGCAGGAATAACTCTCGCAGCGGTTTAAAAAAAGGTTCCGTTAGGAAAGGCAGCACAGATTCCTTGAGCGATGAAATGCTTGGAATTATTGTGGAAGAACGTAGCGGACAGACATTTTACATTTCTTTGATTGATAATTTTGTCTATAAGAGAAAAGAATATGCAGTTATGTATCATTATCGAGTTGAAGACGGTGTTGACAGTGTGCCCGAGATGATTATTATGCGCTCTTATAGAGATAAAGATAAACAATATTTTACTTCTATACGCGATAAAGATGAACTAAACACTGTTTTTGACGTGTTTTACGATCGTTTCCAACAATCAGTATAATGGAGGATTCATGAATTTCCATTCTCTTCAGCCATTCACGATAGAACAGGCTGAATTATATACGCATTATTTTAAACAGAGCAATACCAGATTGGCTGATGCTTGTCCTAACAGCAGATTTGCATGGAATGTGGGTTACGCATATCGATATTTAATATCCGAAGATTGTTTTTGCTTAATTTCGGATGGCGGAATTTTTACCGAGCCGCATTTTTCTTTACCTTTAGGCAAATTAAATTCTGAAAAGCTGCATATTATTCTCCAACAAATTGAACCGATTTTTGAACAGGAGAACTGGTCACTTGTGGGTATGTTTATAGATCAGGCATATACGGCATTATTCTCGGAACTTACAACATATAACATGGAAATGTCATATGAAGAAGATTTTAGCGATTATATCTACCGAACTTCTGATTTGGCAAATTTAAAAGGTAAAAAATATCGTGCTAAACGGAATCATGTCAATCGCTTCATTCGGGATTATGCAGAATTTGAATATACTTCTCTGACAAAATCCGATCAGGAAAAAGCTGTTGAGCTGGTCAGAACATGGTGTCAGGATAAAGAAGTTGATTGCTCTGATCCTTTGGCAAGTGATTGTAAACCGATTAGCAATTTGTTTGATTATTGGGATGAATTAGATGTGCGTGGCGGTGCTATTTATTATAATTCAGATTTAATTGCTTTTTCGATGGGTTCGGTTATTTCAGACGGTCAGGAAGCGGTCATACATTTTGAAAAAGCACATCCTGACTATGAAGGACTTTACTCTGTGATTAATCAACTGACTGTAATTAATGAATTTTCTGAAACCGAATTGATCAATCGGGAAGAGGATATGGGTGAGGAAGGTATCCGAATTGCAAAAGAATCTTATTTGCCTACAGAAAAATTAAAAAAATATAGAATAGCATTATCAAAAAAATAAACATGAATTAAGAAAGTAATTGTTTATGTATACGAATGAAGAAAAATGGCAACAGGAAAATCAATCACAGTCGCCGGAACAATTAAAGTTCCAAGAACAGACGCAGTTTCAGGAGCCGGCAACGCACGAAGTTCAACAAGTCTATTATCAGCAATCGTTTGGTATGGGATCGACTCATTATATCCATAAACAACAAATAGAGAATGCGGAACATACTCAGAATTTGAACAAGAAAGTTCCGTTTTGGCGAATATGGCTCGTTTCATTTGCTTTTTTAGTATTACACCTGATTGTATTAAGTCTAAGCGGAATTATAGCAAGTGCGATCAAAATTGCGACTAATCCGGTAAAAACACAACAAGAAATGATAAATCTTCTCATGTCCTCTGATGTTCAAAACTGGGCTTGTGTTATCATGGGGTTAATCTGTATACCGCTTTATATTGTGTTTCTGAAAAAACGCAATCACAAATATAATGGCAGCTTGGGTTGGCATAAATTAACTATGGGATCCGTTTCAAGCATGTCACTTGCTGCAGTCGGTTCATTGGGCATGGTTACAGGTTTGCTTTTGTTACTTCAAGAATTAAGCAAGTATATACCTTATATTGAGCAAAAGCTTAAACATTATCAGGAATTGACGGAACTGGTTGTTTCAAAAGAAAGCAATATAATCTTACAAATTGTTGCAACTGCAATTATTGTGCCGATTGCGGAAGAACTTTTGTTTAGAGGGATTGTATTGGGTGAACTCAATTTTCGATATTCACCACGCACGGTCGTCCTTCTTCAAGCAGTATTATTCGGTTTATTTCATATGAATTTCGTTCAATCGCTATATACGTTTATTCCGGGATTGCTTTTGGGAATTGCATATTACTATACCGGAAACATTATCATGCCAATTATTATGCATGTTATATTTAATTTATTCGGTGGAGTTCTAACTGTGTTTTTATCGGAAAAAATCTTAAATTATATAAATTATATTGAATTGGCTACAGGATTCTTTTCGCTGATCACAATAATCATCTTTTTTATCAAAGCAAAACCCTATGCAAAACACAAACTTCAATGGGAGCGTAATTATCCGCAGAATGTTTAAACAAAGATATGGTAGAATTAAGAAAAGAAATTTTGTTGTATTGGCTATTTGTTTGGTAGCTGTATTGCTTCCTGTATTAATCTTGTATTTGTTTTCGACCGAAAGAGTTGAATCCGGCAATATAGCTGACTTTTCAATTAGCGATCACTCTTCACGTAAGGTTGTACAAGGCTTAGGATATGATATTGTCGCAGTTGATGATGGCAATCTGATAAATAATAATTCTTTTGAACCTATGGTATATAAGCAGAATCTGATAGTAGACTCAGGAAACGATGAAATTATTAAGGTTGCAATGCCTAACGATCCGACAACCCGAATTTTTACAGAAAACTTTTTTGTCGATGCGAACGCTGAAGTTTTTGCAACAGATTCCGAAGGGCGTAGAGCCTTGAAAAAAAGTGGCAAAGTCAGTCAATATTTATCTGATCAAATTGATGATTTTCAACCGGTAAGCTTACCGCCGGATTTGCCAAGCAATATTCGCTGGAAGAGTATTGTCGAATCAGGCGAGAAAGTAATTCTGGGCGGGAGCAAGGGCTATATCTTGAGCATAGATTCATTTTCTTCAACATCTTTAAGTCGTTTACCTAGCGAAGAAGAGGTAATCGGTGTTTGTGTTTTCGATGACTTGTTTTTAGCTCTCGATGAGAATGGCGGTTTTTATAAGTCTTCCGATTCACTTAAGTGGGAATTGGTTTTTCAGATAAATGACAAGTTTTTGTTGACAAAATCGGAAGACAACTTAGAGGAAAATACGGAGGCATCAACAAGTAGAACAGATGATGTTGTAACATCGACTGATAAAACAGATGTTGCTGAAACGTTGATAAATAAAATTAATGACACTGAAACATCAACGAGTAAAACAGATAGTTTCGCAATATCAACGGGTAAAACAGATGTTGAAATTGGAGCAGAGCCATCAGAAAATATTAAATGGCTGGATTTAAGTTCAAGAATTGATGAGCAGGGCAATTCCATATTCATGGCAGTTGGTGAGGCAGGTTTTGTTTTATATGGAAATCTGGAAAAAAACGACACTAAAAGACTTGTAACTTCACAAAATATTAATGCAGTAACTTCAAATTCCGACGGGTTTTATTTGGTCGGGGACAATTCTTTAGCATTTTATTCATATGACGGAGAGAACTATCGATATTTAGATATTCCGCAAAAAGCGAATTGGCAAGCGGTTTCTTCACGAGGCCATCAAGTCATGATCGCAGGTGATCAAGGACAGGTAGTTTTCAGCAAAGACGGCTATTCATTTGATTCTTTGAATAATGAAACGCTCAGTGAACTTTCCTTGCAACATACTGAGCAAAACCATGATGATCAGGAAGTCATTGTAATTAAACCGCATTTTGTTTCTTGTAGTATATTGAGCAACAACCAATTTATCTTGCTTGATTCACGTGGTATATCGTTTTATTCTGATAATTTCGGAGAAACCTGGAAAAATTTTAGTAATCTTGCCACGAGCAAATTTAATCTTGTGCAAAGATTGCCGAGCGGAAGATTGTTGATGACGGGATTAGACGGCGGAATTGAATATGCCATTATGGGTTTAGTTATAAAGCTTGACAGTAAATTGGAACAAGGAACATATGAAAATGGTGATTTATTAGTTCTGGAGCAGATTTCGACTACACCGATTATTCAACCGAAAATAGAAGAATCAGAAACTCTGATTGGTGACTGGTATATCAGTAATCCGTCTGCTGTGCAGATTCAATTAAATCATAATGCACCTGATGGAGGCAGAGCGGCTCTTGAAATAGATTTGTCCCGAAAATCAAATTCCGAAAATGAACTTACAGGCTTGTTTAGTCAACAGATTATTGAGCATCAGATTCCGCAAAATGCGGGTTTGATTATTCAACAAAAGTTGGAAGATACCGCATATACAAATATTAAAAACAATACAATTTTTAGTTTTGAATTTTGGGCAAAATTCGACTCTGATGACTCAGCCAATCTGAACCTTTCATTTGAGGGCTTAAACTTGCAAATTGAACAATTTAACAAAAACATTTCCGGTGACTGGGAAAAGTATCAAGGTTTTTTTGTAATTCCCAAGAATTCGCTCAGAGAAGATAAATCACTCTGGTTGCGGATTGAGCTTAACGGTTCCGGTAAACTTTATTTGGATAATTTATGGTTCGGTGCGGCAGATAATTCAGGAAAAAATATTCTGGCAAATTTATCTGACGATTTTTCCAAAGGCTCAATTTTGCGTTTAGATTTTGTTCCAATCGGCAGTAAAGAATATCATTCTGAAAGTTGGTTGTCCTCTGAAAAATATTACAGTTCATATTATCAGGATAAAAAGGGAATCAAACTTCAAGGTCAAGCTAATTTAGCAAAAAGCATGGAGCTTTGTAACTCGTTTAACGCTAATCCCTGGTTGCTTATTGACTCTCAAGCATCAGATAGCGAATTAAAAAATTTGATGCAGTATTTATTCGGTCAACAGAGCACACCGCTCGGGGAATTACGTACCGTACATGGTGCGTTAAGCCGTTACAGTGATATTTTTAATCAAATATATATTGAAATAGGCGATCAAAATGGACTTTTAGAAAATGATTGGCAGCGTAAATCATATGTAAATTGGGTTGTTCAGATTTTATCGGAGACACCGGAATATGCGCAAGTAAAGAAAAATTTGATTTTTGTGGACGGTATGCAATATAAAGATAATATTATTTTATCTGATGCCGATTATCATGCATCAGATTTCAATTTGGATAGCAGAATCAATAATCTAACTGACTTAAAACAATTCAATAAAAATTTTACGGAATCATTGCCCAGAGATCCGAGGAGAGGAACAGCAACTCGTTCCGAACTGATTCGTCAGACCAATCAGAATTTCGAAGAAATCAGATTGGCCGATGTAATTGCAACAGCTTTAAGCATGATGGGCGATGAAATTGATGCGACTTTACTGAATCTTGATTTAACGTCGGATTCGATGACAAATCCTTATGCGCATTGTTATGGCAATATAGGTAAAGCGATTTCAGATATGAATCCGTACACTTTAACTTCCGGTATTAAACAGGATAATGTATCAGCCTATGCCTATGGTTCCGGCAACAGACGGGTTATTGTTTTGGTAAATTTCTCTGAAATGTCATCCAGCTGTCAGATTTTCAATATTGACCTCAAAGGATTCAGGCAATCAATCTATGATGCAAAAGGTGCCGTTCTTGAACAATCTAAGGTCAGACATCGTAAATCGGTTTATTCACTTTTGCCCGGCGGAGTTATTGTGCTTGAGGGAACGTTAGAGAAAAACAAATAATTATCTGATGAGGTGAAAGAATGATTGATGATTTTACGCAACTTTATTATTTGGATTCATATCAAAGCGAATTTACAGCAGAAGTAACAGCCGTTAGAAAAGAAAAAAATAAGATTTGGTTATCCCTGTCTCAGACTTGTTTTTATCCGGAAGGTGGTGGTCAACCGGGTGACCGGGGAATCTTGCAAGTGATCAAACCGAACAAGCAAGTTGTAAAGGTTTTTGATACCATTTGGTCTGACGATGTAATTTGGCATCAAGTTGATCTATTGTTGGCAAAAGGTACATCAGTCGTCGGTCAAATCGATTTTGCCAAACGTTATGATTTAATGCAGCAACATAGTGGCGAACACATTTTTTCCGGTATTGTAAATCGTGAATATGGCTATACAAATGTAGGCTTTAATATTAATTCAACCGAGATGACATTTGATTTTGACGGAGATCTAAATTGGGAACAAATAGCAGAAGTAGAAAATGAAGCAAATCAAGCTATCTACGAAAATATTCCAATTGAGATTCGTTATATTACTCAGTCAGAACATGATGCCTGGACCTATCGGAGCAAATTACAACTTGAGCAAAACATCAGACTGGTAATTATTCCGGGCTATGATACATGTGCATGTGCAGGTACACACCTTGCTCGTACCGGAGAAATCGGTCAAATCAAGATTATTAAACGTGAATCTTATAAAGGTGGCGTTCGCTTAACAGCTCTATGCGGTGCAAGAGCATTACACTATTTTCAAAACATTCTTCAAGTTATGCAAAGTGTTGGTGAGGTTATGTCTGCCAATCCGGAAAATTTGTTGGAAAAAATACACAATCAACAATCTGAAATTTCCGATTTAAAATTTCAAGTCAACAAAAAAAATAAAGCATGGTTGGATCTGTTCATGCAAACACTGCAACCGAAGACTAAAAGAATAATATTAACCAATCCCGAGTTTGCCAAACATGAATGGAAATATGCATGCCAATATTTAAGCGAACATGTAAGTGAATTTGCCGGCATTTTAACTTCAGTAGCCCAATCTAAACAGCTTTTATTTCTATGTTCTGAAACACAAGATCTGCGAATAATGATTCCAAAATTAGAAGAAAAATTTAACTTCAAAGGTGGAGGAAATGCAACTTTGATCCAAGGTTTGTTACAAGCAGAGTTGCCGATAATTGAAAAATTTTTAAATGAAATACCTTAAAAATCAATTCTGAAGGAAGAAAAATTGTTCAAATAGCACAAGAAAACTTGATATTTCTAATCAATTATCCAAATTTCAAGAAAAGACTAATTTACTCCTTGACCTAAATCAAAGTGATGCATATACTATAGACAAGCTTCAGGGAATTCTAAAAAACCTTGATCGGAAACCTAAGCACCATGAAAATGGTTCGGGATGGCAGTAACTTGATAACTGAACATTTAGCTGGCAAAGGAAGAGTCGAAATTACCTAAAGGTAAAGGTGGTCTGTACAAGAGGCTGAAATGGTATAACAAACATGACTATTAACTTAAAAGCTATTAACTAGTTGAATATTAGATGAAATAATAGCTGAAAATAATGAAAGTAAATAGTAAAGTATTCGATCTAACATCAGATACCAATTGAAATATTCTAGTTAACACCCTTGTGACTATAGATCTTAAGAAAAATCATAGAAGGATCATTGATTGATCAGAAACACAATGATTAAATAAATGAATTGCCGGCTTGAACAACTATCATTAAAGAAGTAATAAAAAATGAATGTTAAGTTGCGTATTGTAAATGCTAAGTTAGAAAGATGATTGCAAGTCAAACAATTGAATAAAGACATAGGGTTCAACAGCATACGAGAATGTATAAAAAACGTCTGAAGTACTGTTGGTAAAATGGTAACATAGCCTGGAATGTAGTAAGTTCAAGAGTTGGATAAAAAAAGTTCCGTTAATGTAAGAGAGTGACGATTTAAGAGTTGGCAGGTTCGCTGAAGCTTTTTTATTTGCTCAAAAAATTCGGAAAATCACTTATAAGATTCGCATAATAATAAGTTTTTTATAAAACATCAATTCTAATCTGTTGCATCCAGTTTTTTGATGTAGCCGAGATTGCGATATTGTTCTTTATAATCAAGTCCGTACCCGACGAGTCTGGTATAATCAATTTCAAATCCGATATATTTTAGAGGAAGATTGATCATTAACTGATCCGGATTAGCAAACATAGCGACCAGAGTGATGCTTGCGGGATTAAATTTTTCTAAATGCTCAAACATAAAATGAGTTGTCAGTCCGGAACGGACTATTTCTTCAACAACCAGAACATCATTTCCTGTAATGTCAATTTCAATATCACGGGTAACTTGAACAATATTTGTTGCCGACTTAACTTGACTGATTGCCATAAAATCGAATTTTAGCGGCAGCTTAATTGCACGTGTAAGATCTGCTAAAAAATAAGTGGAGCCTTTGAGCATTGCGATAACGCTAAAAGGTCTTTTTGAATCCTGATAATCTTGGGTAATTTGTTGTCCGAGTTCGATGATTCTTTTTGCGATTTGTTGTTCGGTAAATAAAATTTCATTATTTTCCAGATTTTCCAGCATAAAAACTCCTTATTCGAAACGTTGAATCAGCGATAGAAAATCTCGCCGATAAATTATTTTAACATTAACTCCGGGATATATTTCTTCCAGTTTTTTAAGTTTTTTTCGTTTAGCACTGACATACCGTTGATCCATTGTGGTTAATTCTAAATATAAATCAAACTTGGGCAGATAGAAGTCCGGACTGAATGCCATGGTTACTCTGTTTTCTTCATCCCATTCAACCGGAAAAAACTTAGGTTCGTAACGCCATTCAACTTGATATAGATTAAGCAATCTGGCAAATTCTTTTTCTGATTCATTTTTGAATTCAGGCAAATTGGTACTTTGAAGAATTGCCTGCTCGCTATCTCCTTGTCTGGCTAAATGGCGATTGATTTCATAATCTTCAACTAAGCTGTTAACTACACTTAAACAAGCATCTAAAGACAATTTGTCCGTATTTAATATTAAGTGGAAAGAATCGAATTGATTATCGTCAGCTTGGAATAACGTACTTACAAAGCGACGATATTGACGATCAATTCTTTGAGTTAAATCGCCAGGCGTTAAATCAGCAATCTGAGCAGCAGGAATGAATTTCTCCATGAATTTTAATTCATGTAAAGAATCGATTGATGTAGAAAACTCTTTGTTCTTTTCCTTGTATTGCAAATAATTGCGATATTGTTCCTGAGAAATTTCTATTCGCTGTTCACGAATTTCTAAGGGAGAAACCGTTCGCAAATGAATTGCTCTGGGATGATCTTTTAATAAATAATTCGCTCCACAACCCAGTAATATTGCATTATTATTTTTAGCCCAATCATGAATTGAGCCTTCCAAATATGCTTTAAAGTTCATTTGCTGATCTGTAGTAATCGGCTCGAAAAAATACTTGGCACTTACTTCGAGCATCTGTTTTTCATGTTCACTGGCTATCGGCTTGAGAAATATTTCAATCATTTGATCAAAATCGATTAGAGTATATCCACTTTTATTAGATAAACGTTCAGCGAATTCATCTCCGAAACTGCCGGCTTCTCTGGAAATAGTTAATATGGGCACTTGAACCTCTTTTCAGAAATGATCAGAAACTTTAAAATATTATATCATGAAATCTGTTTGGATTGAACTCAAATGTGAAGAATTCTTGACTTAAAATTTTAATTTAAAGGAGGATTGAATGAATAAAAAAAACATAATTAAATCAGGTATAATTGGCTATCCGTTGAACTATTCAATTTCACCGGATATTCATAATTATTTGTATGAACAGGCTGGTATACAAGGTGTATATAAGGAGTTCAGAATCCGGCCGGAAGTATTTGCCGAAAGAATTGATGCCATTCTGAAAGAATATCAATATTTGAATGTCACAATACCATATAAAAAAGATATTATTTCCCATTTACAAGGAACCTCTGACAGTGCAAGGATTTTGGGTGTTGTTAATACTGTAGCATGTGAATTGGGTTATAATACGGACGGCATGGGATTAGAATTAGCTTTGGCGGAATGGCCGAAACCTGATCATGCAATGATAATCGGGGCGGGAAACACTTCACGGACGGCGCTATATACTTTGCTTGATTTGGAAATTCCCAATATTTCTTTAATCCACAGAAATGCGAATACTCTGAATAAATTAAAGCAGGAATTTGCTGAAGTGATTAAAGTAAAAGTATTATCCGCAAGATCTTTTGCAAGCATAGCGACCGACCAACAAATTAGCTTTTTGGATAATCCGGAAGAAATATTTGGATTTGATCAAAAAATAGATTTGTTAATTAATACAACTTCAGCAGGCATGTACCCCGAAATTGATCAAATTCCCTTGCCTGAAGAGATTATTCAACATATTTTAATTGAATCAAAACCGAGAGTGTTTGATGTCGTTTACAATCCGATTCGCACAAAATTACTGAAGATGGCAACTGAAAGAGAATTAGAAATAAAGAATGGGCTTTCAATGCTGTTTTATCAAGCATATGCTTCCCAATCTATTTGGTTAGACAAGCAATACTCTGTTGAAAAAGCAGAAAAACTTTGGAAAAGTTTTGTTGAGAAATTTAATCCGGAAAAATTTATTGTGGAAAATTGGTCGGTTAAAAAAATATAATTTATTACGGATTAACTTAAAATTATCTGAAATATAATTTAAATTTTCGATCAAAATATTGAGAAAAATTATATAGAAAGAAATCTAGTGTTTTTTATAAAATAGCCTGAAAATTTTACTGAAATAAAATTTCAATTCTCGATACATACCTTTTATAAAAATGCGCAAATTAAATCTGCGAGGAAAAAATTGAGCCTTATTCTTAACATAAGCACGAATTAACATTGCAATTTCCTGAGTATGCACTTGAATATTGTAATGCATCATATAATCTTCTGTATTCGGTGCAGCGCAGAAGAAACGATACCAAGCGCCATATGCATCACCGAGTCCGAATAAATGCCCGGCCTCATGTGCTGCGACTTGTTTCAGATGCTGTATGCTGCGTAAATCATTGATCACTGCATAGCCGGGAAAATGTCGACTCCAATTGTAGCCTAAACTTTCAATTTGTCCGGTGCGAAAAATTCCCCAGAACTTGCGAAAGAGTCCACTCGCAACATGTGATGGTAAAATCCTGGGATTTTTGACGAAGATAGGTATCGGTCTTATTTTGCCCTTTAGTAATCGCTTTAAAAAAACGATTCTCGGATTTTGCCGACCGGATAAGATATCTTCGGATAGTTTCACATGTATCGGCAATTTTGTCAGATGTTGTTCTGACAGTTGACAGGTAATATTATTTGAAAAATTGCGATTCATTTTGCAATCGGGTGATTTTGCTTGATATTGTTCTGCTGAATTTTGCCCTGTTTTTTGTAATAAGAAAAAATCTGAACATGCCTGTTTCAGTTCGGAATTCATCGAATAAATACCAGACCAATTTTGTTCAATACCTTCGATGACATAGTGTTTGTAAGATTGGTTACCCGAAAAAATATTAAGTGCAAACTTATTAAAGGATACATGAAGGGTTAAATGAAAACCGCTGAGCGGATCATAGTTTAAATGTAAAGGGGACCGGTTCATAAACAGCTCATAGATTAGTTTGGCCGAATATTATTCTTCAGCCAAGATTTCAAGCTAATTAAATTAAATTTCCGGGCTAAACGTTTATACCACGGAAATAAAGATATGTCCTGGGGATAAAACAGATGGGCATGGCTCATATCGAGAAAAATCGGATAGAGATAAGAAGTTTGTTCAGTACTGACATAATTTACGATTCCGGCTCCGGCAGAAAGAATTTCTTCTTCGTTTTTCATGTCTGTAATCAAAATCAGATTGTTTTGGCTAACTGTTTTTTTTATATTTTCTGATTCAATAAATTTTATAGTTTCCGATAAAATGTTATCGACAATCAGAACATTTAACAGAGGACGATAAAGCAGGAATATTCGATGGTATTTACTCTGAAACTTAAGATTAATGAAAGGAGTCTTTTTTTCGAAAATCAAACCTAAGCGATGTTTGGCAACTTGTTGATAATTTTGTTTACCAAGCCAACCAATGATCATTTGTACAATATTTCCTTGTTGCGCAATCTGATTTAGCAAAGCGGTATCAAGTTTATATTTTTCTACCTTAGCCAATTTAGCCAAACTTATGGGGTCTGCAGGGTTATAGGGATGAATTATATGATCGGCAATCATCGTACTGATGCTACCAACACAATATATGAAATATAAAATTGCTAAACCGGCAAAGATCAAATTCAGCCATTTCATTGTAAGCAAAGGTTGCAAATGTTGAATATTGCTTCTAATCCATAATAGAGCAAACCCTAGCAAAATAATAATAAGAATTTGGCCAGTTATATTACGGATTTTCCAATATTTTCGTTTCACGCTTTACTCCTAATTTTTTATAATTGTAACATTAAAAAAAACATTTTAAAACTTGAGACGATTTAGATTACATTAATTTATTGCAGGTAAGAAAAATTTATTATTTATTGTTTTCTGTAGAATAAGAATTTTTAATTTCAGCCGCTCCCAAATTACTATTCTGAATTTCACGAAGGGTTTGCTCAAAATCTTTTTCGGAGAAATCGTTTCCAATTAGAGTGTCAAGACTGACATTGAAATAAGAGCTGATTTTCCTTGCAACAGCTAAACTGGGAGTTCTTTCAGCATTTTCATAATGTGAAATCAAACTGCGAGAAATTCCGAGCTCTCTTGCTAACATTAATTGAGTTAGATTATTTTGTTTGCGTAATTGTTTGAGGTTATTTGAAAAATCCGTCATAAGATCACCTGAACTAAACTAAATCAATGTTACAAACAGCCACTGTTTCTTATTGTAACATATTTTAGGAACAAGTAGTTGATGAGTTGTAAGCTGGATAGAATAAATTTTTATCTGTTATGCCCGAGAATCAATTTTATCGCCTAATTATAATTCTAAATCATTATAGAAATTAATTTGTTGTAAGTTAGAAAAGTCAAAACATGGTTTAGCTCAGCCCTTATTATTTTAGGATGAAGAATATTTAAATTCGTGATACAATAAGTAACAATAAGTCACCTGTCAAGTTAGTAATAATATTAAGGAGTAACAAGATGCGTGATTGGTTAAAGGAAATACGCTTAACATCGGGCTACACTCAGACCGATATAGCCAATTCATTAAAAATTTCCCGTTCTTACTATACACAAATTGAGTTGGGAAATAGAAACCCTTCTCCTAAAGTTGCAATTGAATTAGGCAAACTATTAGATTTCGAGTGGACTCGGTTTTTTGAGTAATAACTGCAATCATTCCGGTTTATAACAATTATTTGCTAATTTTGAATGATAGCTGCAGTATGCAGTATATTGTTTATCGATAATTTTTTACTAACTTGATTTCACAATTGTTCATTTTAAAGTCTTGAAGATGTTTGTAAAAGTGCTATAATAATTTCAAAGTCAAAGAAAGTCAAAGTCAAAATTTAAATATGAAAATACATAATTGCTAAATTATCAATGTGACAAAGGAGTGAGGATAGTGTCAAAGATAAGTGATTCAATTGAAGCGATTTTAAAGCAAATGTTGGATGAGAATGAGGGAATTGCAGAATTTACCCGTAATGAATTGGCGGAAAAAATGAATTGTGTCCCTTCGCAAATAACTTACGTTCTCCAGACGCGATTTACCAATGGTATGGGTTATCTCAAAGAGAGCAAACGCGGCGGCGGAGGATCAATCACGATCAGGAGAGTGGAGTTCACTTCGCCTAAACAACAACTGGCTCAGCAAATACAATCTATACCGGAGAGTCTCAGTCAACAAAAGGCGTATTTAATATTGGATAATTTAAGTGAACAAGATGTTATTGATGAGCGAATTTCCAAAATAGTCAAATCTGCAGTTTCGCATCAAGCTTTGCATAAAGTGCCGAATCTGATTGTCGATCAAGTTCGTTCAGATATTTTTGTAAATATCTTATTGGTACTGTATCAACAAAAACATGCAGGAGGGAAAAAATAATGTTATGTGAGAAATGTCTAAAAAATGAAGCTAATATTTCGGTTAAAACAATGATTAATGGTGTTGTGAAAACCTATCAACTCTGTTCTGAATGTGCGCAAAAACAGGGATTATTTCAATCGGGATTTGGTTTTGAGAATTTTCCAATGTCTAATTATTTAGGTCAAGCATTATTTAATTTTCCTTTTAGTACATTGAGCAGTCAACCGAAAACTATCGGAACCAAAATTAAAAAGTCCGTCTGTTGCCCTGCCTGCGGTCAGAAATTTGCTGATTTCAAAACAACCGGTTTGTTTGGCTGTCCTGAATGTTATTCAACATTTCATGATGTAATTTGTTCAATGCTGGATCAAATTCACGGCGGGCATATTCATAATGCCACTCAAATTGCACCTGATTATATCGAGGTTGCGGAATCGAAACCTCTCACGGAAATTGAGCAATTAAAATCTGAGTTAAAAGAGAAAATTCAATTAGAACAATATGAAGAAGCTGCTGTGCTCAGAGATAAGATCAAAGAACTAACAGCTGCCGAAAAAAGCAATGCAGCAAATAATATTGAAATTGAATCTGAAGGAGAGGGGAAATAATATGAGTTGGTACGAAGAACACGGTTCTGATCAGGACGTAGTAATCAGTACGAGAGTACGTTTGGCCCGCAATATTAAAGGATATAAGTTTCCCCATTTGCTTGACGGTGCAGAAACTGCCGAATTGACAAATGAAGTTGTTACGGCTGTGCAAAGACTTGATCCGCAATCTTTTCGTTTGGTTGAATTAAATAGCCTGAATTTGACTGATAAACAAAGCCTGGCGGAAAGACATTTAATCAGCCCGCAACTGATTAATTCTAAACAAAATAAAGCTTTGTTGATAAATCAGAATGAAGATTTGAGTGTACTGATTCTGGATGAAGATCATCTGAGAATTCAAGCTATAAAAGCCGGCTTTGATCCGGATCAGGCTTTTGAACAAGCGAAGAATTTGGCTGTAGCTTTGGAAAGCGTTTTGGAAATAGCTTGCGATCAGGAATTCGGTTACTTGACCGCTTGTCCGACTAATGTAGGTACCGGACTGAGGATTTCTGCTCTGTTACATGTTCCTGGTTTGGAGCATTTGAATCAACTAAAGTATATGATTGATTCTTTGCGCAGATCGGGTTTTACAGTTAGAGGTTATTACGGTGAGGGCAGTTCTGAACAAGGTCAAATGTTGCAAATTTCAAACCAGATCACTTTGGGCAAAACGGATAAGGATTTGGTCAATCAGTTTAAAACGATACTGAGTGTTTTTATCAAACAAGAACGTGAAGCAAGAAAGCATTGGTATGAAAATGAGCAGATTAAATTACGAGATAAAGTTTATCGCTCTAAAGCAATTTTAAGTAATGCATATTTGATTGGACATGAAGAGGCATTTAATTGTCTAAGCGATGTACGTTTGGGTCGTGCTTTAGGTTTTGCCGAATTTCCTGATTATACCGATATTTTAGCCCTGATTTATTTAATCGGTGTAGGTTCAATTCAGAAAAAAGAAGGTCAGATCTTAAATAGTGAACAAAGAGATATTGCCAGAGCAAAATTAATCAAAAAATATTTTGCCGAATTAACCAATAATAAAGAACAATAACTTTCAACTTAAAACGATTTTAAATTTCAAATTTTTTAAAATAATTTGAAATTGACAAATAAAAATAAATAATATCTGAAAATGGAGGAAATAGATATGATGATAAAATTATCCGAACGTTCCGGTAAAGTGCTTACCGAAGCATATAAAACAGCAAGATCTTACGGGATAGATTATATCGGAACGGAGTATTTGTTAAAAGGGATTCTGGTGGAAGGCGGGAAAGCCGGTCAAATTCTGAATAAGTATAATTTAACTGTCGAGAATATAACAGAAGTCTTGAATCAATTTAATAAACAAGAACCGAAAGATTTCTCCGGTGACAGCAATATCAGCGGTGATCAGATTTACCAAATGATGACACCCAGAACCAAGCAGGTTCTGAATTTGGCTGCGAGAGAGGCAAATGCACGGAATGTCCCTGCGGTTGAACCTGAGCATCTATTATTAGGAATTTTAAGAGAAGGTGATAGTGTTGCAGTAAGAATTCTCCGTAGTGCCAATATCAGCATCCAAAAACTTTATGCCGAGATTATTCAAAGTTTTGGCGGTTCTTTCTTCGGCAGCCTTTTTGGTCAGCTGGCACATAATCCTGAAGAGCCGGATTTGACAGCTAAAGACAGTTTATCCGGACAAGCCGGATCAAAGAATAGTTCTACGCCGACTTTAGATCAATTTGGTATCGATTTTACGGAAGTAGCAAGGAATGACGGCTTCGATCCCATTATCGGTCGTGATGAAGAAATTATGCGCTCAATGCAAATTCTTTGCCGCAGAACCAAAAACAATCCGGTGCTGATTGGTGAACCGGGTGTAGGAAAAACGGCTATTGCAGAAGGCTTAGCTCAAAAAATTGCTGCAGATGATGTACCTGATCTTCTGAAAAACAAACGTCTCTTTTCGCTTGATCTTTCCGGTATGTTGGCAGGTGCAAAATACAGGGGTGAATTTGAAGAACGTCTGAAAAACGGTATTGATGAGGCAGTAAAAGCCGGAGATGTAATTTTGTTTATCGATGAATTACATACGATTATCGGTGCCGGAGCATCAGAGGGTGCAATGGACGCTTCTAACATCTTGAAACCGATGCTGGCAAGAGGTGAAATGCAGGTGATTGGGGCAACGACAATTGATGAATACAGAAAGAATTTGGAAAAAGATGCTGCATTAGCCAGAAGATTCCAACCGGTTATGATTGATGAACCGAGTGAAGATGAATCAATTCGTATTTTAATGGGTTTAAGAAAAAAATATGAGGATCATCACAAAGTTGTAATCACTGATCAAGCGATTGAAGAAGCGGTTAAGTTATCCAGTCGCTACATTACGGATCGATTTTTACCGGATAAGGCAATTGATTTAATTGATGAAGCTTCTTCAAAGGTCAGAATGGCTGTTTCGGAAGAACCGCAAGATTTGAAAGATAAAGAAGAAGCATTGGCCAAGATTATTCAGGAAAAAGAAACTGCTGTAAAAAATGAAGAGTTTGAACAAGCAGCTGAGCTTCTGAAAGAAGAAAACAAATTAACTGAAGAGATTAATGTCGCCAAAGCCGAAAAAGATGATGCCGAATCGGCTGAACGACCTGAAATAAAAGTTGACGACATTGCGGAAATTGTTGCTGCCTGGACCGGAATTCCTGTAATGAAATTGACCGAAGATGATCATGAAAAGATGAGAAATCTTGAAGCTGAACTCAAAAAACGGGTAATCGGTCAAGATGAAGCGGTGACCGCAGTTGCCAAAGCTATTCGCAGAGGCCGACTGGGCTTGAAAAATCCGAATCGTCCGACAGGATCTTTCGTTTTCCTGGGTACAACCGGTGTCGGTAAAACAGAACTGGCAAAAGCTTTGGCAGATACGATGTTCGGTGATGAAAATGCAATGGTCAGAATCGATATGTCGGAATATATGGAAAAATTCGATGTGTCAAAGCTGATCGGATCTCCTCCGGGTTATGTCGGCTATGATGAAGGCGGGCAGCTAACGGAAAAAGTCAGAAGAAGACCATATACGGTGATCTTATTTGATGAAATTGAAAAAGCTCATCCGGACGTATTTAATGTTTTGCTGCAAGTTCTGGAAGATGGTCGTTTAACCGACGGTCAAGGTCGTACGGTTGATTTTAAGAATACAATAATTATAATGACATCGAATATCGGAGCTCGTCTATTAACTTCAAGCAGCAGCGGAAAAATCGGTTTTGCAGCACCTGTAAGTGATGAACAAGTGGACGATGCTCAAATTGACCAAAATTTATATGGCGGCAGACGCTATGAAGAAGCCAGAGAATTAATTATGAAAGAAGTTAAAAATACTTTTCCACCTGAATTCTTAAATAGAATTGATGAAATGATTTTCTTTACGATGTTGTCGCAAGAGGCATTATTGCAAATTGTGAATATTATGCTGGGTCAACTTGAAAAAAGAATTGCCGATATCGGTATCCAAATTGAAGTCACTGATCAGGCTAAAGATTGGCTGGTTAAGAACGGCTATGAACCGCAATATGGTGCCAGACCGTTGCGTCGTTTGATTCAATCTTCAATTGAAGATAAATTCTCGGAAGCGATGTTAGATGATATTATCGCTGAGGGAGATACGGCATTAATTGACGTAGAAGAAGACCAAATAGTAATCAGCAAAAAATAGCTTGTTAAAAGGATAAAATAGCTTCTTAGAAGCAAAAAATCTCTTGGAATGCGTTTGCTTGAAAAAAATCATCAAAAACTTAGCGAAATTGCCGTTAGAAAATTACGTATTTTAAGGCTTTAAGTCGAGTTTGTAATTTTCCGGCAATGAGCTTTAGTTTTTAGAATTTTTATCAGTACGCATGAACAAGCGATTTTTTGTTTTAGTAGCAAGCTATTTTTCTTTTATTACTTGCAGCAAGAGGTTTTACTGCTGATGATAATATGTTTTACACAAGCAAGATAGATTTAATTCTTCATAGATTAGAAAGCTCAAAAGATTAGATAAAATTAAATTAATTTAACTTAAATAGTTTTTTTATTTAGATAAAGGTTGTGTTATTATTAGCGAAGATACTTCTCAAAACCGGAGGAGGTTCATGTGAGTATAGATTTTGTCCAAAAGATAAAAGATGCGGAACTGCAAGCTGAACAGATTATTCAGACAGCGGAGCGAGATGCCAAAAGCAAGATTGAGCATACAAATCGTGAGTTGACAAAGCAGCTTGAAACAGTGCGTGTCGAGGCGGAAGAAAGGGTACGTGCTGCAAAAATCGATGCCGACAACAAGTCGGATCAGAACTTAGAGCAAAGTTTAGCAAATCTCACTTTGCCTGAAATCAGTTCTGAAGAAAAAAATCAGGCAGCTGATCAAGTTTTAGAAGGGATCGTGAATTTACTTGGCAATTCTTGAAATGGACAAAATCAAAATATTAGGTTTGCTTAAAGAGAAAGCTTCCGTTTTACAATTTTTACAAAAACAAGGAGTAGTTGAATTAATTGAAACAGGCGTTTCCGGATCAGAATTCTCGTCAGAATTATCGACACAAGCTGATATATCTGATCAACGTTTGACATTGCAAATACAAGAAGAAGAAATTTTGAAAAATCAAACTCGCCTAAATTCAGCAATTCAAACTCTTGAAACCAATTACGCTAATGTCCCACAGGAATCGACAGATTTTCGTATATCTATAAATGATTTATTGTCAGTTAAAAAGCGTGAAAGTGAAATTTTAGATTTGCTTGATGAGATGAAATCAGCTGAAAAACGCAAAATAGACTTGGCTGCTGAACGAGAACAAATACAACGTGAACAGGATATTTTGCAAGATTGGCGGCAGGTAGAAATTGATTTGCAACAGACCTCTACACAACGTACTTTAGTATTTCTAGGTCGCTTGGAAAAATCCGCCCTATCGGAATTGGAACAGGAGTTAACTGAATTTTCTATAGTCGAAACGGCAATTCTTACTTTAGATTCGGGTGATACTTTTGATTTGACAGCAGTTATAGCATTGCGCGAGCATGAATTGACCATTAACCAATTGTTGCAGCAATATGATTTCAAATATTTACCGATCCGAAAAAAAGGTACACCGAATCAGATTTACCGATCTAACGAACGTAAAATAAATAAAATTGATAGAATAGTTGTTGAACTTGAGACTAAGATTAAATCAATTGCTGCCAGGCGTTTAGATTTTTGCCTGTTATCTGATTATTATGCAGTAACTTTAGAATATCATTCTGCCAGCAAGATTCCGGCAGATACTCTTTATACTTTTTCTTTAGAAGGGTTTATTCCGCGTAAGGTTTCCGGCAAAGTAAAGAAAAATTTAGAAGATGATTTTACAGTTTTTGTCGAAATAATTGAACTTAAACCTGAAGATGAATATCCAATTTTGTTGCAAAACAAACCTTTTGCCGGGGCTTTTCAAACCATTCTTGAAATGTTCGGTGCTCCGTCAACCCGAGAAATTGACCCGACACCGGGTTTGGCTCCTTTCACTTTTATGTTTTTCGGTATGATGTTGAGCGATGTCGGTTACGGATTGCTGTTAACGATCGGTTGTGCTTACCTGATTTGGAAAGCTAAAATTGATACTTCGACTGAAGGCGGTAAACTGGTACGTATGTTATTTCTGTGTGGTATATCTTCCACGTTATGGGGATTTATTTTCGGTGGATTCTTCGGCGATATGTTAACCTTAATGAGTGATAATAAAATCGCTTTTCCCTGTCTATGGTTCAATCCGATGGATGAACCGCAAAAGTTATTGATTTGGAGTATGATTTTCGGAGTGATTCATCTGTTTAGCGGTATGGTTATGAAAATCATCAATGAAATAAAATTTGGAAAAATTTCGAATATCTTTTTTGATATCGTACCTTGGTTTTTCATTATTATCGGATTAGGTCTTATGTTTGGCGGATCCTCACTTAAGATTACTGCATTTAATATAACTGAAATTGGTAAATGGTTGGCAATTGCCGGTGCTGTAATTGTATTTTTATTTGCCGGCAGAGCAAAGAAAAACATTTTTTCTCGTTTGATTTCCGGGATTGGCGGACTTTATGGAGTCATTAATTATCTGGGGGATATCCTATCTTATACCCGAGTTTTAGCATTGGTACTCGCTACCAGCGTAATTGCGACCGTTGTAAATTTCTTGGCAAATATGGTATCAGGCGGGATTATCGGTTGGATTTTTGCTGTAGTTATTTTGGTCGGCGGTCATCTTTTAAATTTGGCACTTTCGGGACTTTCAGCATATGTACATTCAAGTCGTTTGCAATATGTTGAATTTTTCGGACAGTTTTTTGAAGGCGGCGGACGTTTTTTCAAACCGTTAAATTATAAAACGAATTATTTAAAGATTAATAAAGATGAATAATAAATGATAAAAAATCGGATAAATAAAACAAAGCTGATTAATTCAAACTGAATCAGATAAGAAAGTTAAATTAAGGTAATTGTAAATTAATTAACATACATTTTTGGAGGTTTTTATGGAAGTCTTAGATAAATTAGGACCGTTTTTTACCCTGTTAGGTGCAGCGTTGGCTGCCTTTCTGCCGGGTTTAGGTTCTGCAAAAGCAGTTGGCCGGTTAGGACAGGCAATTAACGGAGTTCTCAGCGAACAGCCGGAATTATTCGGCAGAGCATTGATTTTACAAGCTTTGCCCGGGACACAAGGTATTTACGGATTGCTGTCATTCTTTTTGATTTTGACTCGGTCCGGCTTAATGGAATCCGGTTTTTCTGCAGATATTACCTGGTATCAAGGTTTACTATGGATTGCAGCAGCATTACCTATTACTATTGTCGGCTATCTTTCTGCACTACATCAGGCGAAAGTATGTGAAACCGGTGTATCTTTAATAGCAAAACGCAGTGATCAGCATGCAAGAGTTATAGTTCTGGCGGTTGTTGTTGAAACATATGCGATTTTTGCTTTGCTGGCTTCAGTGTTAGCTATTTTCAGTTTGTCTTAATCCGGAGGATATATGGATAAGATAGATAAAATAATTGAAGTAATCT
Organism: Clostridiaceae bacterium; assembly: GCA_012838135.1. Classification (GTDB taxonomy): domain Bacteria; phylum Bacillota; class Clostridia; order Saccharofermentanales; family DTU023; genus UBA5436. Next base: position 64,496 of record DUPV01000048.1, read on the forward strand.
TATCTGAAGCTCAAGATCAAGCAGATCAAATTTGGCAAAAAGCAGATCTGTATCTTGCTCAGAAGAGATCGGAAACAAAAGCGGAGATTGAGAGAATCAATCTGCTGACAGATCAAGCGATTAAATCTGAACAAAAAACAATTCAAATTCGAACTGAAAGTCTGATTGCAACCCGATTACGTCAAGAAAAACTGGAACAAAGACAACGCTTGATTGCAGAAGTTATCGATTTAGCATTGCATAAGTTTAGTTCACAATCGAACCAAGAAAAAATCAAGTTTTATTCTGAATTGATTCAAGTGAATAGTATTAAATCAGGTGCGATAAGTTTGAACAAAGCTGAGCAAGTTTTATTAGAACCGCTTTTGACAAAACTGGGTCCGGAATTTTCGGCAGGTGAGATTGCTGATATATCGGGCGGTCTGATTGTTAAACATGATCGAATTGAAGAAAATCTGAGTCTTGATTTGATTGTCAGGGATAACCGGGCGAAGTTATCGGTTATTGTGGCGAACCAATTATTTTCTGAAGGGTAGAATTCATTAATAAAAGCTTAAATTATTACAAGATAAAGAAGAGGTTTAAACAATTACTTAAAATAATAATTGAAGCATACAATTCAAAACATTATTGAAAAATGTGATTGAAAAGTAGCGAAAACTATAATTGAAAATATGACTGAAAAATTTGCTGATCAACTAAATCTTGAAAAAAATGCTAACGGATCATGGCTTTATGCATATGGCTTATTGGCCGGACGTGAGAAGCTGTTTTTTAATGAGTCGCAATTACAGCAATTAATAAATGCTAATTCCGAATCGGACTTTCTCAATTTAATGCAAAGTGCAAATTTTTTAGGTGAAACTGTTGACGAGGCTTTGATAAATTCGCAACAAGCTGATTTGGATCTGATATATTCGATAGTTCCGGATTATGCTTTGCTTGAATTGTTTTTATTATTTAATGATGCTCATAATCTGAAAGTCCTTTTAAGGACGATCTTGCCGGCACAAGAATCAATTTTAATTAATAATATTGAATATTTATTCATGCGACCGTATTTGACTGAACCACAACAAATCCTGTCTGTTATATGTAATTTATCAAAGAATTCAAAAAATGATTCTGAATTGATGACGGAATCCGGTTTGACAGATCTTAAGGTGCCGGAATGGTTTAAAACAACCATCAAACAGGCAGAAAAAGTTTATCTTGAAACTTATGACATGAGTAGGGTTGACTTAGTAGTAAATCAAGCTTTATGGCAGGAATTAATCGATAAATTATCTGATATTAATTCAAAGTGGTTAACTGAGTATTATTTGTTGAAAGCAGATTTGATTAATTTAGAAATATTGTTACGTTGCAGAAATCTTAGCTTGAGTAAAGAGTTCTTTCAGCGCTCAATTTTATTACAAGGAAATATAAGTCAAGAGCAATGGTTGGAATTATTTTCTTTTGATAATTCAGCATTAGCCACCAAAATAGATTTGTTAGGATTTGGCGATTTTTCCGAAATAGCGATAAATTACCATGAACTTGGATCTGCTTCAATCTTTTCCCAATTAGCAGATTCTCGTTTGATGCAAAAAATTCAAGAAACAAAATATTTTTCTTCCGGTGTTGAAAAAGTTGCAGCTTACTATTTAGTTAGAGAATTGGAACGGAGGAATATTCGTTTGATTAGAGCATGTAATCTTAATGCAATATCTCATGAACGTGCTTATCAAATAATACGACCCCCATATGCAGGAGTTTAGAAAATGAAATTAGTCAAGGTTGCAGTCATCGGGGATATCGATAGTGTCTTGGGTTTCCGCGGACTGGGAATGACAGTAATTATAACTGATAATCCGATTGAAGCTTACAAAAAACTTGAAGAATTAGTTAAAATGCAATATGGTGTAATTTTTGTTACAGAAGATTTAGCTGAAAAAAATCCTGCAATTTTTGAGAATCATAAAGAAAAATTAGAGCCGGCAGTTATTTTAATTCCTTCTAGCCGAAGCGATAAACAATTTGCAATGAACTATTTGCATGAATTGGTGAAGAAAGCTATAGGTATAGATATTTTAAAAGAAGACAATAATATAACCTAGATAGTTGCTCAATAACAGCTGAAAATTGCTACAAGATTAATAAACCAGAACTAATAACCAGGTATAAGAGACAGAAAAACAATTATAAATAATATTTAATGAAATTTTAGAGATTATGCTGATAATAGAGGACAACAATTATGAGTACAAAAGGTAGTACGGAACAGGGGCGGATAATCAAAATATCGGGGCCGTTAGTTGTAGCTGACGGGATGCGAGATGCAAATATGTTTGATATTGTGCGTGTTTCCGATAAAAATTTAATCGGTGAAATTATTGAAATGCATGGAGATCAGGCGTCGATTCAAGTTTATGAAGAAACTGCGGGTTTAGCACCGGGTGAAATAGTTGTTTCACAACATGAACCGCTTTCAGTTGAATTAGGTCCGGGATTAATCGGTCGAATATATGACGGAATTCAAAGACCCTTGGAAGAGTTGGTCAAAATTGAAGGTACTAACATTAAACGTGGTGCAACGGTTAAAGCTCTGGATAGAACAAAAACTTGGAGTTTCAAGCCGCGGGTTACAATCGGCGATCAAGTTGTTGCCGGAGATATTCTCGGTGAAGTCAAGGAAACCGAGATTTTACTGCATAAAATATTAGTTCCTCCGAAAATTTCCGGTACTATCAAAGATATCAAAACCGGTATCTTTACAGTCGAAGATACAGTAGCTGTAATTGTTGACTCAAAAGAACAAGAACATGAAATTACTTTGATGCAAAAATGGCCTGTACGTATGGGTCGTCCGTATCAACGCAAGTTTTCACCTAGTGAACCTCTGATTACCGGACAACGTTCAATTGACACATTTTTCCCGGTCGCCAAAGGCGGTACAGCTGCCGTACCCGGTCCTTTCGGTAGTGGCAAAACTGTTATCCAGCATCAATTGGCAAAATGGGCTGCCGCAGATGTTGTTGTGTATATAGGATGTGGTGAACGTGGTAATGAGATGACCGATGTCCTCAATGAATTTCCTGAATTGGACGATCCAAATTCAGGTCGTCCGCTGATGGAAAGGACGATCTTGATTGCTAATACTTCCGACATGCCGGTTGCCGCGCGTGAGGCCTCAATTTATACCGGAATTACTATTGCTGAATATTTCAGAGATATGGGTTATTCAGTGTCAATTATGGCGGATTCGACATCGCGTTGGGCGGAGGCGTTGCGTGAGATGTCCGGACGATTGGAAGAAATGCCGGGTGAAGAAGGTTATCCGGCTTATCTCGGTTCCCGGCTTGCTCAGTTCTACGAAAGAGCCGGCATGGTTCAGTGCTTAGGCAGCGATCAACGCAGAGGAGTCTTGACCGCCATCGGAGCAGTTTCGCCTCCGGGTGGTGATTTATCTGATCCGGTTGCTCAATCTACACTGCGGATAGTTCAGGTTTTTTGGAGCTTGGATTCAGCTTTGGCATATCAAAGACATTTCCCGGCAATTAATTGGTTATCCAGCTATTCCCTGTATAGTGAAAAAATTGACAATTGGATGAACGAGCAAATTTCTGCTTCTTGGTCAAAATTGCGTAAAGATGCAATGGCTTTACTTCAAGAAGAATCTGAATTACAAGAAATAGTGCGATTGGTCGGACATGATTCACTTTCGTTTTTAGACAGATTGAAATTGGAAGCTGCCCGTTCGATCCGAGAAGACTTTTTGCATCAGAATTCGTTTCATGAAATTGACACCTATACTTCATTAAAGAAACAGTTTTATATATTAAACAGTTTAATGAATTTTTATTATAACGCTGTGGAAGCTCTGGGCAAAAATGCAGATTACAATCAAATTATCACTTTGCCGGTTCGGGATGAGTTAGCCAGAATGAAATATATTCCGGAAGAAAAAATCGAGCAAAGCTATCAAGAATTGATCGGAAGAGTACACTCCGAGATTACAGACAGTATTCCCCGGGAGGTTTAAAAGAATGGCGAAAGAATATCGCACGATAGAAGAAATTGCCGGTCCATTGATGCTGGTACAAAATGTAGAAAATGTAGCTTATGCTGAGCTCGGTGAAATTATTTTACCAAACGGAGAAATCAGACGCTGTCAAGTTCTGGAAGTGAACGGTAACGATGCTTTGGTTCAGCTTTTTGAGAGTTCATTAGGTATCAATGTTGACCAAAGTAAAGTTCGCTTTCTTGGTCACGGTATGGAAATACCGGTTTCTCCGGATATATTAGGTCGGGTTTTTGACGGCTTGGGAACACCGATTGATGGCGGACCGGAAATTATTCCTGTTGCCACCATGGATACTAACGGCTTGCCGATGAATCCGGCTGCCAGAGAATATCCGGATGAATTTATTCAAACCGGAATTTCTGCAATCGACGGATTAAATACTTTAGTTCGTGGTCAAAAATTACCGATTTTTTCCGGATCAGGTTTACCGCATAATAATCTTGCAGCACAAATTGCCAGACAAGCTAAGGTGTTAGATGATTCCGAAAAATTTGCGGTTGTTTTTGCTGCAATGGGCATAACATTTGAAGATGCAAATTTCTTTATTGAGGATTTGCGTGAAACAGGTGCTATTTCCAGGTCGGTTATGTACATTAATTTAGCCAATGACCCGGCTATTGAAAGAATTGCAACTCCCCGGGTTGCCCTGACAACGGCAGAGTATTTGGCATTTGAATTGGATATGCATGTTTTGGTCATTCTGACCGACATTACCTATTATGCAGAAGCTTTGCGCGAAGTTTCGGCTGCCAAAAAAGAAGTACCCGGACGACGCGGTTATCCCGGATATTTATATACTGACTTGGCTCAATTATATGAGCGTGCCGGACGCTTAAAGGGTAAAAAAGGTTCAATTACGCTAATGCCGATTTTGACCATGCCGGATGACGATAAAACGCATCCGATTCCGGACTTAACAGGTTATATTACGGAAGGACAGATTATTCTGAATCGTGATTTGCATAACAAAGCAATTCAACCGCCGATTGATGTATTGCCGTCCTTATCAAGATTAAAAGATGAGGCAATTGGGGAGGGCAGAACTCGCTCTGACCATGCCGATACGATGAATCAATTATTTGCGGCTTATTCACGTGGGAAAGAGGCAAAAGAACTTGAAATTATTTTGGGAGAAGAAGCCTTGAGCGAGATGGACCGTATTTATGCCCGTTTTTCTGATGAATTCGAAGCTAATTATATTTCTCAAGGTTTTACTGTTAACCGTAGCATTGAAGAAACCTTGGAATTAGGTTGGGATTTACTTTCTATCTTACCCAAAAATGAATTGACCAGAATTGATGAACAATATATTGCCCGTTATTACCGTGACGAAATCTTTGAACGTTCCAGATCGGGAATAAATTAAACCTATAACCCAGTGAATTGACAATTCAACAAAACTGGAATAACGGATAAAACAGAAAAACCGAAAAAATCCTAATTGGTAAAAATTAAACAATTATTAAACAAATTATTAATAAATTATGAACAAACGCAGTTTATTTCCATAATAAATATAGTATAATTAGATTAACCAAAGATTATTGGAGAAATAAATGGCTGTAATGCGAGTAAATCCGAATCGAATGGAGTTGATGCGTCTTCGCGGACAATTGAATGTTGCCAGACGAGGACATAAGTTGCTCAAAGATAAACGTGACGAACTGATGCGGCAATTTATATCCTTAGTCAGACGGAATCAGGAATTGCGCTTGCAAGTCGAAAAGTTACTCAGAGAATATAACCATGCAATGGTCTTGGCTCGTGCTGTCATGCCAGAACAAGTTATTGAAACGGCATTATATTCAGGTTATGATAATTTGACTCTGCAAGCCAGAAGAAAGAATCTGATGAGCGTGCAGGTGCCGGAATTTTTTGCTCATGATCAGACAATGCTCGAAGATGATGTTGATGATAAAACGCAAAAAATATCCAAGGAACTAAAGAGATCAACAACCTATATTCCCTACGGCTTTTCCGGTGTTTCGGGAGAATTGGATCATGCTATTTTGATATTACGCAAAGCATTACCGGCAATGATAGAACTTGCAACCGTTGAGAAGACAACCCAACTATTAGCAGTTGAAATTGCCAGAACCAGACGAAGAGTAAATTCTTTGGAACATAGAATGATTCCTGATTTGGAGGACACGATTCGTTCAATCACAATGAAAATGGAAGAGAATGAAAGAGCAAACACGACAAGACTGATGAAAGTTAAAGATTTGATCTTGGAGAAAGAGATTCGCGAGCGGAGGAGTAGAAATGAAAAACTATTCTGGAAAAACGAAATTTCCTAATAAAACTAAAAAAATAAGTATTATTTTAAATTTAATTTTTATCCTAAGCATAGCTTTAAGTGTAATGGGCTGTGGCAGTTCAGTAAGAAAAGATGTTGCTGATTCAGGGAACTATGAATATAAAAAGGCTCCGATGGAGTCTTATGATAGAGAATATGACGGATATGACGCTGTGGAAGAATCATTTGCAGAAGAAGTGCGGACCGGTTCTCCGGGAATAGGAAGCAAAGAGGCAACAACGAGTCAGAGAAAACTGATTAAAAACGGCAGCATTGAATTGCGTTGTGACGATGTTGAAGTAAGCTATCAAAATGTTCTGGAACTGGTTGAAAAATATGAAGGCTTTGCAACAAATCTGAATCGTGATGAAACAGATACAATGCTCCGAATAAATGCTGATTTTGGTATCCCGGCAGAAAAATTGGATAAATTTGTTGATGAAATTTCAGAAACCGAAATAGTCAATTATATAAAGATAATTGCAGAAGACATTACTGATGCTTATTATGATGCAACAATCAGACTTGACACCGCTGAAAAATCATTGGAAAAATATTATGAGTTTTTACTTGATGCAAAAAAGATAGAGGATATGGTCTACATTCAAGGTGAAATTGACCGTTTAACTGAAGATATTGAATTACTTAAAGGATCAATCAAGAGATGGGATTCGCAAGTCGACTATTCTTATGTGTCAATCGAATTTTCGCAAAAGCAAGCACAAATATCCGGCAAGAGAGAAATTGAATTTTCCGCAATGACTTGGGATGATTTTAAATATTGGGTAAGCAGCGGTTGGAATTCAGTATTCAGTTCAGTTGTGTCATTTTTTCAATGGTTAGCGATCGGAATTCTGGTATCTGCTCCGGTTATTATTCCGCTAATACTGATTATTGTTATAATTTTGACAATTTATCGAAAACGCAAAAAAGCTAGATTACAAAAACAGCAAGCTGAAGCGACAGCAGTCAAGCCGGCAAATCCTGAAACAGTTGCATATAATCAAAGATTGTATCAAGATATGTATCAAGGCAATCAACAATATTTACATCAAAATCTTGAGCAACCGATTGATCAAAGATTCGAGCAAAATCCAGATCATAATAATCAAGAGGTTGAGCAAAATATAGGTGCAAAAAACCAAGAGACTGAGCAACAGGAAAATCAAAACAATTAAATTTAATTAAAACAAAAATATAATCAAAATAAGTGTAGGGTGGTTTGAAATGCAAGGCAAAGGTTACATCAGGTCCTTACCATATGTCACAATTGAAAGCAAAAAATTAAAATATAATCTTAAAACAATTCGAGATATGCTAGAGGAGAAAGGGCTCACAGCACATTATGCTACTCAAGGCATATGTGCCTATGAACCTTTGCTTAAATTAATGGCGGAAGCGGGGGTGCGCAATTTTGCAGATTCCCGTTTGGATAACTTGGTCCGGTCAAAGCCATATGCTGATTCAACTTTATTAACCAGGATTCCGATGATTTCCGAAGCCAGAATGATAGTTAACAAAGTGGATATTTCTTTTAATTCTGAATTGGATACAATTTTTGCTTTATCTGATGCTGCAGTTGTAGAAAGAAAAGTTCACGGCATTATTCTGCAAGTGGAACTGGGGGATCTGGGTGCCGGAATTTTGCCGGAAGATTTATTGAATACTGTTCATCAAATCCTCAATTTACGTGGAGTAAAACTAAGAGGAATCGGTACTGATTTTAATTCTTTTTCCGGTTCAATTGCTACATTAGAAAAATTACAAGAATTTGCCTCAATGATTAGTCAAATTGAATCAAGGTTTAGTATTGAATTGGAATATGTGTCAGGTGGAAATTCCGGCACAATTCCTCTGATAGACTCGGAGGATTTTCCAACGAAGGTGAATCATTTGATCTTAGGCGAAGCATGGTTGTTGGGTAAAGATGCATCTCACGGCTATCGTATCAAAAATTTACACCAGGACGTGTTTAGTTTAAATAGTGAAATCATCGAAAATCAACGTAAAAACTCGCAACCGACCGGACCTATAGGAAAAAATTATCAGGATCAAGTCCTGGAATTTGAGGATATCGGTATAATACGTCGCATTATTTTAGCGCTTGGCTCACAAGATGTTGATTTCAGCGGTATTACACCACAAGAAAAAGGTATTGACTACATTGGATCAACACCTGATATTTCAGTTTTTGATATATCGGAATATAATCGAGACTTGGAAATTGGGGATAAAATAAGTTTTTCATTGAATTATTCCGCTTTAAATAGGATTTTTTCGTCAGAATATGTTAACAAGGTGCTTGTTTAATGAAATTAAATTCAACAGATCTCAAAACTCAGCGCAGTTGGTGTGAGTTGTCAGGAGCGGCATTAAAACACAATATTAAACAAATATCTCAGAATTTGCCTGTTTCTACACAAAAGATGGCTGTAGTAAAGGCTGATGCATATGGTCATGGTGCAGTTTGGGTTGCCGAACAAGCTTTGACAGCCGGTTGTACATATTTGGCAGTGGCCACGATTGAAGAAGCTGTAGTTTTGCGTCAAGCCGAAATAACAGCTCCGATCTTGATTTTATCTCCTTATTGCGAAGGTTTGCTTGAAATTTTAATTGAACAAAAATTATCTCAAACTGTGGCTTCGGAATTTGATGTGAATGCTTTGTTAAACGACTTGCAATCTTATCTGACTGCGAATAATCTTGTGAAGTTGGCTCATCCGATAAAAATTCATATTAAAATCGATACCGGTATGAATCGGATCGGCTTTCCGGTAAAAGAGATGATCTCATCTGAACTGGTTACTTCCGTAATTAAATTAGCGGAAAATGACAATTTGGATTTGGAGGGTATATTTACCCATTTTGCTGTTGCAGACGAACCGCAAAAAGATTTCACGCAAGTACAATTCAATCGTTTCCAAAAAATTATTAAAAAATTAGCGACGAAAAACATAATATTCAAAATTAAGCATTGTTCCAACAGTGCCGCAGCAATTTTCTTACCTGAGGTTGCTCTTGACTATGTGCGCTTAGGAATTGCAATGTACGGTTGGTGTCCTAATTCAGAGATTAAAGAAAAGTTACAACTAAAACCGGTGATGAGTTTTTTCTCGAAAATATCAAGTATTCATCGAACGTCAGTCAATGAAACGGTCGGATATGGTCAAACATATACTACACAAAGAAATACTCTGATCGGTACAATTGAAACCGGTTATGCAGATGGTCTTGATCGCCATCTTTCAAATACCGGGACTGTTATAATTAAAGGAAAGACTGTGCCTATAATCGGACGTATCTGTATGGATCGTACAATGCTTGATTTAACGGATTTACCACAGACAACAATTGGTGATGAAGTCTTGATATTCGGTCAGGATCATAATGGTATTTATCGAGATTTGGACGATTTAGCCGAGCAAGCCGGTACGATTTCTTATGAAATCTTATGTGGCATTAATCAGAGAATACCCAAAATAATCATAGATTAATCTGCCGGAAGATAATTTGTTTACTGGTAAATTATCTTCTGAAAAATAATAATAATTATAAAACGGAGAATAATATGGTAGAAAATATTTTACAAAATCTATATCGTATGGTAGAAGATCGTCGTAAGAATCCTGTAGTTGCATCTTATACTAATTATTTACAAGATAAAGGTGATGATTACATTGCGCGCAAAATCGGTGAAGAAACTATCGAACTGATTCTTGCACTCAAAGATAAAGAAAAGGACGCGATTATTCATGAAACTGCAGATGTCCTTTATCACCTTACAGTAGCTATCGAAAATATGGGAATTACGTGGGATGATATTGCGAATGAAATGGGAAGCCGAAGAATTGCCGGATTTCATTAAAAGCACAATATGTATTAAATCTTTAAATTAGACAAAGCTAATCTTTTGATTTCTACTTGTTTCAAGAGATAGAGTTTGTTAAAATATAAACGTGTTAAGCGTAAGGAGGAAAACTAAATGGCTCATGTAATTTCAGATCAATGCATCATGTGTGGTGCTTGTGCAGATGAGTGTCCGGTAAGCTGTATCTCCGCTGGTGATACTATATATGTTATTGATCCGGACGCATGTATAGATTGTGGTGCTTGTGCTGCAGTATGCCCGGTTGGTGCAATAGATCAAGAATAGTATCAAACAATTATTAAAATTAAATTGAAGGAGCTGCTCAATTGAGTCAGCTCTTTTTTTATTGATGGTTTGAATTAACCTTGCATTTTGTCGTTTTTATGGTGAGAATAGCGCAATTTTCAGCTCATTACAACTCAAATTGAAATTGAATTTAATTGATATTTGCAAATTGTAATTGTGCAAATTAATTTTTTTTAAATTCAAGTGCAATTTGGTATAACTTGTTTTTATTTATTTTATATTTAGCCGATAAAAAATATACAGCAGATTTCATTTTCATTCCGCCTGCCAATAGCTGTTCCAAGTCAATAATCGCCTGATGTTCAATTTCCGCTTGAAGATCCGCTTGTGGCTGACTGTTTTCGGCTAAAAACTCTGCTTGTCCCTCCAAAACCAGAACAAACTCACCACGCGGATTTTCTTGTTGATAATGCCGATAAACATTATCAACTGTACCCCGGACATAAGTTTCATGTTTTTTGGTAAGTTCACGTCCCACAGCAATTCTTCTTTTGCCAAGTCCTTGTTCAATCAAATCTTCAAGTGTTTTCAAAATGCGATGAGGTGCTTCATAGAGAATAATTGAAAATTGATGGTTTGTTATTATTTTTATTTGCTTAGAACGTTCTTTACCTTTAACCGGCAAAAAACCGAAAAAAGTAAAGTAATCGGTATTTAGACCTGATGCGGCAAGACAGGTTAAAGCAGCATTTGCACCGGGCAAAGCAACAACTTCTATATTTTTTGCAATAAGATTTTTTACTATAATTGAACCCGGATCAGAAATACAGGGCATACCGGCATCCGAAATCAAAGCAATGTTCTCACCAGATTCAAGCTTACTAATAATTGTTTTAATTCTACTTTGTTCATTATGCTGATGATAACTGATTAGAGGAGTTTTTATTTCGTATTCTGCTAATAATAACCCTGAAATTCTGGTGTCTTCCGCTAAGATAAAATCAACATATTTCAGGATTTCAATTGCTCTGTATGTAATATCAGCAAAATTTCCAATCGGAACCGGCACTAAATACAATTTTCCCATTGTTATCAAATCCTCTTTTTCTTACTTTTAGATCAATTTTCCTAATCTTCATTTAACAAAAACTTTCTATTATAATAATTATCTGTTTTTAGAGACTGAATAGCAACAATAAATCTTAAAAGGATTGCACCGGATTGATGCAGATTTGACAAATCAAAAAACGATTAGTGAAATCAAAAGGGCTTTTGCCAACATTTTTTGCATAAGTTGCGATGTTGTGAAAATTGCAGGATAAGATTAAATTTAATTTTATTTTATTTAAATTCAATTTATTTTGTATCTTATATAGATTTTAACGATATGTATATGATAAGATTTATGCAATCGTCTACATTTTATAGGCAGATAGAAATGATTCGATATTAATATGTAAGGATCTGAAAGGAGCTAAATATGGATCTGAGCACACGATTAAAACGATTTAAAGAGACTGAATACGATATTAACAGAGAAAAATACGATAAAATTGTAGCATCACAAAATCCGCATACGTTATTTATCACTTGCTCCGATTCGCGCATTGATGTGGAAAAGATTTTACAAGCTGATCCGGGTGAAATTTTTCACATCCGAAATATTGCGAATATCGTACCACGCGAAAAAGAGCCCGATAACCATCCTTCCGTCATATCAGCAATTGAATATGCTGTTAAAGTGTTAGGAGTGGAGAACATTGTTGTCTGTGGTCACTCCAATTGTGGCGGTTGTGCAGCTATGATGCATGTTCAGGACTATGAAACAAAATTACCGTACACGTCAGAATGGATTAGACAGAGCATTTTGATCCGAGATTGTGTCAAGGAAAAGTATTCTGAATTATCTGAAGCTGAACAGTTAGAGAAGCTAGAGAAATTAAATATGGTTCAACAGCTTGACAATCTGATGACCTACGATTTTGTTGCGGAAAAGGTCAATGCCGGAACACTTAAATTACTGGGCTTATATTTTGATATTAGCACAGGTGTCGTTTCTGAATATGTCTTTGACGAAGAGATGGATGATCTTGTAAAAGAAATCATAAAGAGACGAGAAAAACAATTTCAGACGGAAGCAACAACTTAAATCTCCGGGTATGCTCAGATAATGATTTCTAAACTTATTATACGATTTGTATTTAGAAAGGAATGACTCAAAAAGCCATTCCTTTTTTCAACTTTCCCACATTTGCTTACTTTTTCAGACCGGTAAATAAAAATTCCACAGCTCTAAAAAATTAATGTAATCTGTAATAATGAACAAATATAAATTTTCTTTTTTCTAAAAACTAACCAAATCGGGAATAGTGATTAAATTTAATACATATTTTTTGTAAAAACCATTTTAATCATGAATAATAAATATATAAAGTTTTTAAATATAAAAAAAACATTGAATCGGGAGTAATAGTGTATGCAAAAAATCAGGATGACAACACCGCTTGTTGAAATAGATGGCGATGAGATGACAAGAATAATTTGGCAAATGATTAAAGATCAGTTGATTTTACCGTTTGTCGATCTGAAAAGTGAATATTACGATTTGTCTTTAACCGAGCGTGACAGAACTGATGATCAAATTACCGTGGATGCAGCTCTGGCTTGTAAAAGATATGGTGTAGGTGTTAAATGTGCCACCATAACGGCAAATGCACAACGCCAAGAAGAATATAATTTGAAACATTTGCATCCAAGTCCAAATGCAACTCTCAGAGGACTTTTGGACGGTACAATTTTCCGTACACCGATTATGGTGAATAATATTTCTCCGGTCGTAAAGCCATGGAAAAAACCGATTACAATTGCACGTCATGCTTATGGTGATGTTTATAAAAATACCGAACTTCGCACTACTGAATCAGGCACGGCAATTTTGACTTTTGTCGGCGATTCCGGTGATGTAAAATCTAAATTAGTCCAAAAACTTCCGGGAAAAGCGGTGATTCAAGGTATGCATAATCTTGAAGAATCAATTGATAAATATGCTCATAGTTGTTTCCGTTTTGCCTTGGCTTCTAAACAGGATCTTTGGTTTTCAACTAAAGATACTATTTCGAAAACCTATGACGGTACCTTTAAAGAAATTTTCCAAAATATATTCGAGAAAGAATATCAAGCGGCATTTGCCGAAGCAGGAATTGAATATTTCTATACTTTAATTGATGATGCAGTAGCCAGAGTTATCAGATCGGAAGGCGGCTATATCTGGGCATGCAAAAACTATGACGGTGATGTAATGAGCGATATGGTTTCTGCCGCCTTCGGCAGCTTGGCGATGATGAGTTCTGTTTTAATGGCACCGGACGGCACATGTGAGTATGAAGCTGCTCATGGAACTGTGACCAAGCATTATTATAGATATCGTGATGGAGAAAAAACTTCAACCAACCCTATGGCAACAATTTTTGCGTGGGGCGGTGCTTTGGAAAAACGTGGTGAACTTGATAAATTACCGGAATTGGAACGTTTTGGTAAATTATTATGTGAAGCATCAATCGCAACAATCGAAGACGGAATCATGACCGGTGATTTGATCGGTGTAGCTGAAGGCGATAATCTGCAAAAAGTAAATACTGAAGAGTTTTTAGCTGCAGTTAGAGAAAGACTTGAAGCACGTCTATAAACCAAATCTGAATATAGATACAATTGTTCCGGCAATCATAATAATTGCTAAAATCAGAATTAAAATTCTTTGTACTTTTTTTGTTTTCATGGTGACCTCATGGCAATCTTATTTAAATAATTGTACGGTTAGATATTTTTAATAATCGGTTATAAGATGTTTTTATTATAGCTATTTAAAAATGAAAATCAAAAATGATTTCACATAGTACAAGCGGACAATTTGTTATAGCTTAGAAAATCAAGAGGTAAGAAATGAGTCAATCGGTAAAATATAACGCTGTTGTGACAGTTCTCGGAAAAGATAGGGTGGGTATCATTGCCGGTGTAACTGCAGTTTTAGCAAAATTAAATATAAATATTTCAGACATTTCTCAAACAATTCTTAAAGATATGTTCACGATGATTATGTTGGTAGATACGATTAAAAGTACATATACTTTTGAAAATATCAGGGAAGAGCTCAAGGTTTTAGGGCAAGAAATGAATTTAGAAATTCGGATCCAGCATAAAGATATTTTTAATGCAATGCAACGCATTTAAGTGGTCAATGTGGTGAATTATGTTTGAAAATTTTGAAATTTTAGAAACCATAAATATGTTTCGCAATCAGCATCTTGATGTGCGAACAATTACTATGGGAATTAATTTGTTGGATTGTGCTGCCGAATCTGCTGAAACAGCTTGTCTGAAAATATATGATAAAATCACAAAACGGGCTGAGCATCTTGTGGATATTGCAGATCAGATCAGCCGTGAGTTCGGTGTACCGATTATCCATAAACGAATTTCTGTTACGCCGATTTCACTGGTTGCCGGTGCTTCTTCCACCGATAATTATGTTTGTTTTGCCAAAGCATTGGACAAAGCTTCCAAAGCGATTGGCGTTAATTTTATCGGCGGTTTTTCGGCTTTGGTACAGAAAGGTTTTACCGATTCAGATTTAAAATTGCTTAACTCAATACCGCAGGCTTTAGCGGAAACAGACCAGGTTTGTGCTTCGATTAATCTTGCTTCGACTAAGTCCGGAATAAATATGGACGCAGTAGCTTTAATGGGAAAAATAATCAAAGAATGTGCAGAGTTAACCAAGGATACAGATGCTTATGGTTGTGCTAAGTTGGTTGTTTTTGCCAACGCTCCGGATGACAATCCGTTTATGGCAGGTGCTTTTACCGGAGTAGGTGAACCGGAATGTGCTATTAATGTCGGAGTTAGTGGTCCGGGGGTAATTTTAGCTGCTTTAAAAGAAGTTCCAGGTCAATCGATGGATATAGTGGCAGAAACCATTAAGCGGACGGCATTTAAAGTGACGAGAGTGGGCCAATTAGTTGCAGAACAGGCGGCCAAACGCTTGAATGTACCATTCGGTACAATAGATTTATCTTTGGCACCTACTCCGGTAGTCGGAGATTCAATTGCGCGTATTTTGGAAGAAATTGGCGTAGATACCTGTGGAGCTTGGGGAACAACAGCAGCTTTGGCTATGTTGAATGATGCTGTAAAGAAAGGCGGTACTATGGCTTCATCTCATGTAGGAGGTCTTTCGGGTGCATTTATTCCGGTTAGTGAAGATGAGGGCATGATTGCAGCGGTCGAAGCAGAAGCACTTAGTCTGGAAAAGCTTGAAGCGATGACTTGCGTGTGCTCTGTCGGGCTAGATATGGTTGCAATTCCGGGGGATACACCGACTGCAACAATTTCGGGAATTATTGCCGATGAGATGGCCATCGGAGTGTTCAATAATAAGACAACTGCAGTGCGAATTATTCCGGTTCCGGGAAAGGTTGCAGGTGATAAGGTCGTTTATGGCGGTTTATGGGGAGAAGCCCCGATTATGAATATAAATCTACACGGTTCGACACGCTTAATTGAACGTGGCGGTCGGATTCCCGCACCAATCCATAGTATGAGAAATTAAATGTATTAACATTTTCATGATATTAATAAAATTAAATAAAGATCTTATAGCATGAGAATTTGGTATAAAAATTAACAAGGAAAATGTTTAGAGATATGATTAAGAAGTAGCAAGCTTGATTATTTGATGTTATAATCCACAATGGAGTCTTTTAGGCAATTTATCGATCAACAATTTCGATAAATCTAGTAAAGAGGTCAAAATGAATAAACTAGGAATTCAGGATGTTACCGTGCGTGATGGTAATCAATCAATTTTAGCAACACGTATGAAACGAGAAGATATTCTTGCTATAGCCGGTGCTTTGGATAAAGTGGGTTTTTATTCACTGGAAGTATGGGGTGGAGCTACATTTGATTCGGCTTACCGTTTTTTAAACCAAAGTGCTTGGGAGAATCTTAGAGAGATTAATAAAGCAACTCCCAATACCAAATTATCAATGTTACTTAGAGGGCAAAACGTTGTAGGCTATCGTCATTATGACAATGATACTCTGGAACGTTTTATTCGTTTAACGATAGAAAACGGTATTGATATTTTAAGAATATTTGATGCTTTGAACGATCCGAATAATGTAAAAAATGCATTTAAATTCACTAAAAAACATGGTGGTCATTTACAAGCGGCGATTGCTTATACGGTTAGTCCTGTTCACGACAATGATTATTATGTGAAACTGGTAAAAACCTATGAAGATATGGGTGCCGATTCAATTTGCATTAAAGATATGGCAGGGATAATAACACCGCAAACAGCATACGATTTGGTTTCGGCAATTAAACAAGCTACGGATCTTCCTTTAAATATGCATTCTCATACTACCGGCAATGCAACATCTTTAGTGATGGAGCAGGCGATTAAAGCCGGTATCGATGTAGTAGACGGTTGTATCTCACCTTTCTCGGGAGGAACATCTCATTTAGCTGATGAGACATTACTTGAAGCTGCCAAGTTAGCAGGAAGAGAAACTGAATTGAATCTGGATGCTTTGGATGAAGCTTATGAATTAGCAAATCTAATTGTTGATAAATACATCAAATCGGGTGATCTGCGTGTTCGTTCCTTGATTCCCAATCCGAAAATTTTGAAATATCAGGTTCCCGGCGGTATGTTATCAAATCTGTTAAGTCAATTAGAGCAACAAAAATCATCAGATAGATTAAGTGAAGTTCTAGAGGAAATACCTAAAGTTAGAGAAGATATGGGTTATCCGCCTTTAGTTACACCTTTATCTCAAATGGTCGGAACACAGGCTGTTTTCAATGTTTTGCTCGGCGAACGTTACAAAATTGTACCGAATGAAATTAAAGATTATGTTCAGGGGCTGTATGGACGCGCACCGGGTGAATTGAATCAAGATATTGTTGATCAGATAATGCAACAATCGGAAATAAAAGAAGCTGTTTCACCGGAAGATTTGCCGTTTGTCTATGAAACTGACAAAAAAACACTGCAAAAATTATTAGGCAGGGAACCTGAAGAGGAAGAAGTCGTTGCTTATACGATTTTCCCGGAACCTGTGAGAAACTTCTACTTGAACTCTATCAATGCGGATTCTGATTTGAAAGTTGAGTTGCAATCTGATCGAGTTTTCGCAACTTCCAATAAAACAAGTCAAACAAAGCCTGTAAATTCTGCTGAACCTATTGCGTTTCGCATGGTTCTGCCGACAGCTCAAGGAGAGAACAAATGAATACTTTAATTATAATTCTGGAGAAATATAGTATTGGAGAGGGAGTAATAGTTTCCTTATTCTCAATGCTGATTGTATTTTTACTTCTATTGTTATTATCAATTATTATTACTCTTTTAAAATTTATTCCTTTTCAAGATAGGGATAAAAACGCAAAAAAACCTGTAGCAGCAGGTGCTCAAAATCATGCAGTTGCAATATCGTCAACTGAGGATGAAGAGGAACGGCTGGTAGCAATGCTGACGGCTTCCTGTTTAGCGAAAAATGAAATCGACGGCGATGTCAAAGTCGTATCGGTAGAACGAACGAAGTAAATTTATAATGTATATTCAAAATTGAATAATATATTAAAAATAGAGATTGTTAGATTATTAATTTAAAGACAAATTAAACAAACATTTCAAATCGAAATTTCAACTGGAAATCTAGTTGTTTTCGCAAAACAAATCAAATTATTGAATGAATTTATATTGTAATAATCGGTCTAGGAGGAATAATGAAAACATATCGTGTAGCAGTAGGTGACAAAGAATATATTGTCAAAGTGGAAGAATTAGCAGAAGATACAGTTAACCAAGAAACAGTTGCAACTCCGGCATCTCCTGTAGTAACTGAAGCGGATGATGCTGAACTGATTGAAGCACCTTTACAAGGTTTGGTTTTATCAGTTAATGTAAACCCCGGCGATGCTGTTAAAAAAGGAGACACTGTTTTGGTTATTGAAGCAATGAAATTAGAAAATGAAGTAGTTGCTCCGAAAGATGGTGTGATTCAGCAAGTATTTGTTACTCAAGGTCAGACTGTTGATGCTGAAGATGCTCTTTACAGTATAGCTTAGTGAGGTGTCATTATGTTAGATATGATCGTCGATTTTTTTAAGTCAAGCGGTCTTTTTGTCCTTGATTTCAGAACAGGAATTATGTTAATAATTGCCTGTATTTTATTATATTTGGCTATTAAAAAAGGCTATGAACCTTATTTATTAATACCGATTGCTTTCGGCATGTTATTGGCGAACTTACCTTTGGGTGGAATGAGTTCACATGAAGAAGGCGGTTTATTGTATTATTTATATCAAGGTGTAAGCTTGGGTATTTACCCGCCGTTAATTTTCTTAGGAGTAGGGGCTTCAACCGACTTCGGCCCGTTAATTGCTAATCCGAAAAGCATGCTTTTGGGAGCTGCTGCTCAGCTGGGAATTTTCGCAGCATTTTTAGGTGCAATTGCACTGGGATTTACACCGCAAGAAGCATCTTCGATCGGCATAATCGGTGGTGCTGACGGACCGACAGCACTTTATTTAACCAGTAAGCTGGCACCGCATCTTTTAGGTGCGATTGCAATTGCAGCTTACTCGTATATGGCTTTAGTTCCGGTTATTCAACCGCCGATTATGAAACTTTTGACAACGAAAGAAGAACGTCAAATTGAGATGAAAAGTGTACGTAAAGTTTCTCAAGGTGAAAAAATCTTATTCCCGATTGTGACAACTATTGTTGTTAGTTTGCTCGTTCCTTCTGCTGCACCTTTAGTCGGTATGTTAATGCTTGGTAATTTAATCAAAGAATCAGGTGTCGTTCCTAATTTAATTATTGCTGCTAAAGATACAATTATGTATGTGGTGACAATTTTGCTCGGTACAACGGTTGGTGCGACAGCATCTTCTGACAGGTTTTTACAACCGCAAACTCTAGGTATTTTAGCTATGGGTCTGGTAGCATTTGCTCTCGGCACTGCAGGCGGTGTCCTCTTTGCCAAAGTGATGAATCTGTTCAGTAAGGAAAAGGTTAATCCGTTAATCGGTTCGGCCGGCGTTTCTGCTGTACCGATGGCTGCCCGAGTTTCGCAAAAAGTCGGACAAGAAGCGAATCCGCGTAACTTCTTGCTTATGCATGCGATGGGACCGAATGTTGCAGGCGTTATCGGTTCAGCCGTTGCTGCCGGTCTTCTGCTGAATCTATTCGGCTAAATTTTTTATTCGATTAAAGCACTTTATTAGTTAAAACTAAAATAGGTAGGTATAGTGTAGTTCTGCTCTATACCGACTTTATTAATATGTTTCCACTAACATCTTAATTAAATAGAGGGCAGTGTTTACATTAACATCGCAATTAATACGGAGCCGGCTATAATCGAGCCGATTTGTCCTGATACATTAGCGCTGATTGCGGGCATCAGGATGAAATTGGTAGGATCTTCTTTGACGGCCATCTTTTGAATGACTCTTGCCGACATCGGAAAGGCTGAAATACCGCATGCGCCGATCATCGGATTGAGTTTTTCCTTAAGGAAGATATTTAATACTTTTGCCAACAACACGCCGCCAACTGTATCAAAAACAAAGGCCAATAAACCGATAAAGAGAATTAATATTGTTTCTAAAGCCACAAATCGTTCAGCGACCATTGTAGATCCGATTGTAACTCCCATTAATAAAGTGACAATGTTGGCTAATTCTTTTTGCGCAGCTTCGGACAAAGAATTAACGACCAGAGATTCACGCAACAGATTGCCGAACATTAATGAACCGATTAACGGGGTAGAGCTGGGAGCGATAAATCCCGCTACAATGATAACCATAATCGGGAAAGTGATTTTTATGCTCTTTTTTACCGTTAAATCATAATCTGCGTCCATACGGATTAAACGTTCTTGTCTTGAAGTTAATAATTTGATTACAGGTGGTTGGATGATCGGAACCAATGCCATATATGAATATGCGGCAACGGTGATCGGTCCTAAATATTTTTGAGCAAATAAACCGGCGACATAGATAGAAGTTGGACCGTCGGCTGCTCCGATAATACCGATCGCTACAGATTCTCTTAAAGTAAACATACCGGTGGCGTTTGCCAATAACATAGCGACAAAAATACCCATTTGAGCAGCGGCTCCGAATAATAACATAACCGGTCGCTTGAGTAGTGGTGAAAAATCAATCATCGCACCGATACCGATGAAGATCAATACCGGAAATAATTCATTGGCGATACCGGCATTATAAAGAACATTTAACCAGCCGCCTTCAGTGACGGAAGAAGAGAGAGGGATATTGGCCAGAATACAGCCTACACCCATCGGCAATAATAATACCGGTTCATATCCTTTTTTTATGGCAAGATAGATTAGAAGGACTCCGATTGCTAACATAATGCCATGTTTCCATGTGAAATTAGTAAATCCGGCAATTAAACTTTGAAAAGCTTCCATTATTAAATACCTTCCTGATGATCTAATCTTTATTTGAAATTCAGGTTATATCAGAACAAAGAGAACTTGAGAAGTTTCCACTTTTGATCCGGTTTCAATCAAAATCCGATTTACTGTTCCAACTTTGGGTGCAACGATCTCATTTTCCATTTTCATGGCTTCGATAACACATAATTTTTGATTTTTCTGAACTTGATCGCCAATTTCTACCGATACTTCAATTACAGATCCCGGCATGGGTGAGATGACAAGAATTTCATCTGAAATTGTTTCAGCAACAGGAGCGGGTTCAGAAGCAGAAATTGAAGAGGATTGCGGAGCGGTTGATTCAGTCGCATCAGCAATTTTTGAAGCAGAAGTTGCGACTACAACCGGTGTGTCGGCAATGTCAAGTATCCGAGCTTCACCTCGTTCTACTTCAACAAGATAATCTTTTCCGTTTAAAGATACTTTATATTTCATAACTTAACCTCACGAAATTGTTGTTTGTTCTGTTAAGTTAAAATTAAAAAGAGATTCGAAAAGTCTTCTTTTTCATTTTGATTTAGCAGAACCTGGTTTTTAATCTTTCTATATTATTTTTGGTCCGTTTCAAGTGAACGAATCGACTTAAAATACAATTCGTTTAAAGGGAATTGTATTTTATCGGCAACAATAGCCATCAATAGAGCTGCTGTTCGATCGTCAACATCGTGTAAATCACATTTACCGTAAGCATAAGGAACCATTTTTGAATTTGTATTTTCTTTGATTATTTCATTTTCAGAAGCGGATAAGATTGCTTCTTTCGGTTCTGATTTTTGAGAAATATCTGTTTTATTTGCTTTTTTTTGCATAACGCTGATAATCAGCCAAAAGAGCATTAAAACAACGAAAACAGAAGCAAATCCGATAATTGCAATCAGGAAAACGGATGGATCCTCCGGACGATCTGCAGAAGCTGCTGCGAATAACCTTAACATTATGCTTCCTCCCATTCTTCAATTGTATATTTTACCGTATTTTTTTCTTGTTTTTCTCGCTTTTTTAAGAAACGTTCAGCAATTTGCGGAAACATAATATACGATAAAACATCTTCCTCCGATTTTGCTAATGCCCCGAGCTTTTCTTTTGCGGCTATTAAGCCGCTTTCTAATTTGTCAGCAAAACGATAAGTAATCGGTTCCTGATCACCTAAAATTTGTTTTTGTAAATCCGGGTTTATTTCACCCGGTGCCATACCATATTCACCATTCAAATATGAAATGATTTCATTACATATATTTTGATAACGCTTACCGCATAAAACGTTTTGTGTAGCTTGTACACCGACAATTTGGCTCATAGGTGTCACCAATGGCGGATAACCTAAATCTTTACGAACCAGCGGAACTTCTGTTAAGACTTCTTCAAAGCGATCAATAGCATTCAAATCCCTTAATTGAGAAATTAAATTGGAAAGCATTCCGCCAGGTATTTTATAATTTAATGCATCGGTACGAGTGCCTAAAACATAAGGATCAATTAAGCCGGCTTCAATGTATTGTTGATGCAAAGGTGAGAAAAAACGATCTACTTCATTCATTTTTTCAATATTAATTCCGGTTTGATAACCTAATTGCTCTAACGCTAAAACCATGGTTTCCGTGGCAGGTTGGGAAGTACCGCCGGAAAATGAAGAAATTGCTGTGTCAATTACATCAGCACCTGCTTCAACAGCCTTTAACAAAGACATAAAACCCATGCCGGTCGTGGAATGGGTGTGAAGATGTAATGGTAATTTGGTTGTTTCTTTTATTGCGGAAACCAATTCAAAAGTCTCATGTGGCGTGATAACTCCCGCCATATCTTTGACAGCAATTGAGCTGGCACCTATATTCTCCATATCTTTGACCAATTGCACATAATTTTCAATGTTATGAACCGGGCTTGTCGTATAACAAATTGCGACTTGAGCTTCAGCTCCATGTTTTCTCGTTTCTTCAATAGAAATTTTAATATTGCGCAAATCATTTAATGCATCAAAAATGCGGATTACATCAATGCCGTTTTTAATTGAAAGACGAACAAATTCTCTAACCACATCATCAGGATAAGGTTTATAACCTAAAAGATTTTGTCCCCTTAACAACATTTGTAATTTTGTATCGGGACAAGCCTGTTTAATTTTTCGCAATCTTTCCCAAGGATCTTCATTTAAGAAACGCAAGCAAGTGTCAAAAGTAGCACCGCCCCAACATTCAAGCGATTCATAACCTACTTGATCCAAAACAGGAAGAATGTCTTGAAAATCAGAGAAAGGCATTCTGGTTGCCATTTGTGATTGCTGTGCATCACGTAACACAGTTTCCGTAATTCCAATTCTCATCATGGTACCTCGTTAATATTTTATAAAAATTGATCTTAGTTCATATTCATACATTCTACATTTTTTCAGCTTAATTTCATACAAATATAAAATTAAATCATTGTTAGTTATTATTCTTGCTTATTATTATATACAGGAGTCTCAATTTCAGGTAAAGAATTGTTTTTATGTACGAAACCAAGCTTCAGAGCCTTTACCGGACAAATCTCGATACATTCACCGCACCGGATACATTCGGCTGAATTCGGCGTCTCATATGGTTTAACCTGCATCTTACATACTCCGGAACATCTGCCGCATTTAATACAGGCAGAGGAACATTCCATATGGTAAAAACTGATTTTATTGAATATGCCGTAAATTGCACCTAACGGACAAGCATATTTGCAGAAGAATCGGAATATTTTGATAGAAAAGAAAATGGTAAGTACTAACAAAATTGTTTTCCAACCGAAAATATATCCGATAGCTTGACGTAAAGCGGGATTAGTGAGAATTAAAGGATAGCCGGCTTCCAGAGTTCCGGCAGGACATATCCATTTACAAAAAGCCGGGGAACTCATCCCATAGGAGTCTTGGGTAAAAATAGGAACAGCAAAAACAAAAACGATTAATAAGACGTATTTCAACCAAATTGCCTTTTTGTGAATAGTAGGTTTTATATTAATTTTTTTGAGTGGTAATTTATGCAATAATTCTTGAATCCAGCCGAATGGACAGAGCCAACCGCAGAACCAACGCCCCATCGTAATGCCGAATAAAGCAATTAAACCGATTACATAAAAAGCTAGATTGAATTGAGGTGAATTATTAACTGCTTGTAAAGAACCGATCGGACATGCACCTAAAGCACCGGGACAAGAATAACAGTTTAAGACGGGTACACAAATATTTTTCAAATTACCTTGATAAATATTTCCGTTGATAAAATTTTTCCAATCGCCATTAAAGATTAAGGCCCCCAGTGCCTGGATGAGCATGCGTTTTTTACGTTGTTTAGAAAGATTATCTTTTTGTTTATTTGTTTTCATATAAAAATATTTTCCAAACTATCCGATTCCGATGCAATCTAAGCAAATATTAATAGCATTGCATAAGATGATTTGCACTTCACCTCGCAGGATACCATAGACAATTGACAAAATAATTAATGCCAAGAGAATAAACCGGATAATATTGATGTTTGAGTTATTTGATTTTTGATTCATTATGCTCTCATCTTAAAAATATAGAACTTGCTGTGTTTGATATTATAGCTAGTTTTCTTAATTCTTAATAGTTGATGCTGATACATATATTTTTTGTGTACAGACTTAAAAAAAAATGAATTTTCAGCACAGATTTCAGGGGTAGAATGTTAGATTCTCATTTGTTCTACACTTTATCAAATTATTGAATTTGATCTAAGGCTGAATCGATAAGGTTTGAGAATTTGTCATAATTTCTCATACCGGCTATGAAGTCACCGATTACGTTGCCATTCGCATCAATCAGAATTGTGGTAGGTAAAGATTGAATTTGATTTTGCACCATAATATTATTCGTTTGTTCGTTGAATATCACATTAGGATATTCAACGGCAGAGTCAGACAAAAGACTTTTAGCAATATCCAATATTTTTTGATTATCTTTATCTACATCGGTTGCAATACCTAAGAATTGAACCTTTTGCTCAGCAAAGTCTTTTGCCAATTTACCCAAATCGGGTAGTTCTATCCTGCAAGGCGGACACCAAGTTGCCCAGATATTTACTAAAGTCAATTTACCATTGGCAAAATATTCTTGTGAATTGAATTCATTACCTGCTAAGTCAGTAGATTCGAAGAACCAAATATTGTCAGATGCAGATTCAGAGTTTTCAATAGCAACCGTTTGTTGAGCAGAACTGTCAGAGGCGGAAGATTCGAGTTGTTGATTTGTTTTTCCGGCTTCAGATACCGTATTTCTTTCAAGTGCATCCGGATTTTGATTTATTATATTTATTGTTTGTTTTTCTTTGGTTGCGTTAGGATTTGTATTTTTAATTTCATCTTTTTTTGCTGAACAAGCGCTGAAGGCAAGAATTGAAAATAATAATAAAAGCAAAATTGTTATTGTTTTTTTCATTGTTATATTCCTCCTGATTTATATATAAATAAGGTTATGGTATAGTAATTTTTTTATTTGTAGTTTTTGTAATCTATGTATAATATTAAATATCGTATAAATATATATTAACGATCCGAGTTAACATAATTATATAATTTGAACAGGTGATAAAGAGTTTTATATGTTACATAAAAATAAAAAAACGTTTACTTTATCAATATAAAATAAAACTTGAAAGAGGACTAAAGTCAGATGGATTTTATGCGAGATAAAAACAGAATATATTGTTTAGATGATTCCGGGAAATTATTAGCTGAAATTACTTATATTGATTTGGATGAATCAACAGTTGAGGCTAATCATACTTTTGTTGATTCAAGTTTAAGAGGACAAGGAATAGCAGAGCAATTGGTTGAAGCCTTGGTTGAAGAAGTTCAAAATCAAGGTAAAAAAATAAAACCCACTTGTTCATACGTGGTAAAACTCTTCGAACGGAAGGCCGAAAAATACAGTTTTATTGTTGCAGAATAATCGTGAATATTGTTACAAATTGTTTCAACAATTATTCCTGAAATGAGCAAAATATGAGAGCAATAATTCAAAGAGTTACAGAGGCACGTGTTATTATCAATGATGAAGTAGCAGGGGAAATCAAACAGGGTTTTTTGGTTTTTTTGGGCGTCGGAACTGAAGACACGGAATCTGAAGCAGATTTGTTATGGCGGAAAATTTCTCGTATGAGAATTTTTGCCGATGATGCAGGCAAAACCAATTTGGATTTAAATACGGTTGGCGGCAATCTATTAATAATTTCTCAATTTACACTATATGCTGATTGTAAAAAAGGTAATCGACCCAGTTTTACCAAGGCGGCTTCACCGGAATTGGGTAATGCACTTTATGAATATTTCTTAGATCTGGCCAAAAAAGAGTTTCCCGATGTTCAAAGCGGAGAATTCGGTGCGGATATGTCAGTTAGCTTGGTCAATGACGGACCGTTTACAATTTTATTGGACACAGCCGAACTTTAATTATTAATCTACTGATTCAGTAGAAGAATTGACTTCTGTTTTAGATTCAAAAATGATTTCTGATTCAGATCTAATTTCTGTATCAGGATTTATTTCTGACGGAGAAATATTTTCAGTAGAAGAACAGCCTTCCGTTTTTGCAGGATAATGGATTTTAGTGAGTTCATTATTACTTTCTAAGTAATTGAAAGGATTATCCATAAGACCAATTCTGCGAATTACATCACTAAGTTTGATGTATTTCCTGTTGCGCTGAGCATTATACCAGGATCTTTGATAATTGATCATTGCACCGTAGAGTAAAATTTGAATTGTGAAATTAAGCCAAAGCATTAAAATTATGATATTTGCCAAGCCGCCGTAAAGAGTTGATAAAGATGCCCGATTGGCAATATAAAATGAGTATACATAAGACAAAAGGATCCAGCCGATAGTAGCAAATAATGCACCGGGTGCACTTGGAATATTACCGACCGAGCGTTTGGAATTGGTATAGTAGAGAATATAAAGGATACTGAAAATCACGAAAAAGCTAAAACTGTATGTGACCAAATCAATCACCCAATTTTGAATATCAAGGAATTCTAAATTTTCATTGAGAAAATTGAAAATAACACGACCGAAGCTCATAATAACTGTAGCAAGTGTCAACAAAATAAAGAAAAAAATAGTAAAAACAATGCCGAATATTCTCGGAGGCAAAGGTAGCGTATTATCACGCGGTGGATATATTGTAGCAATACCTGTAAAAACTTGACCGATGCCGCGGCTTGCTGCCCAAAGTGCCATGACGATCGTGACAATTAAAGAAATAGTTGAGATCGGAGAGCGGATATTAATAGTTAGTGATTCGATAATATGCAAAATAGGTTCGGGCAGAAAACTTCTGATTCTTTCAGTTGCTTCAGGAGTTATTTCAATATTTTGTCCTATTAAAGAAACAAAAAACATTACTAACATTAACAAAGGAACAAAAGCCAATAATAAATAATAGACGACTCCGGCAGCCTTGTCGCCGATTCTGTGATAAGTAACCATCTGGATGAAGTCAATTGAATAATCCCAATACCTGCCTGCTCTTTTACCGCGCCAAGTTTGTGGTCCGTTGATTATTATATCTTTAATGATTCTGACCCATGATTTTCTGCGGACTGCTTTTTGTTCTTTATTAAGTTCAGAATATTTATTGTTTATTTTATTATTTTTTTTATTTGTCATATTTATTATTTTTTTGTTTGTAATTTTTACACTTGTATTAATTACTCAAATCTTACCCTGATCGGCTTGAGTTTACAAATAATATATCGTAATTGGTATGTATTGTTAAAGAATCTGTGCTAAAATAAGAACAAATGTTTGACAGGATATGTAGATAAAACATGATTATACTTGGAATTGATCCCGGATATGCCATTACCGGCTATGCTTTGATTGATTATTCCGATCAAAAATTCAAAGTATTGGACTATGGTTTAATTACGACTAAGGCCAATTCATATTTCCCGGAGCGTTTACTGTTGATCGAAAATAGTTTGGAAACATTGATAAGCAAATATAAACCTGATGTGATGGCGATTGAAGAACTGTTTTTTAACCGGAATACTACAACGGCAATCGGTACTGCACAAGCCAGAGGTGTAGCTGTAGTCACGGGAGCAAGAAACAAAATACCGGTTTTTGAATATACTCCGAAGCAGGTTAAACTTGCAGTTACCGGATATGGCAATTCTGACAAAACTCAAGTTCAGGAAATGATTAAAGTATTACTTAAATTAAATAAAATTCCTGAACCCGATGATGTGGCAGATGCGCTTGCTGTAGCATTGTGCCATGCACACAGCGGGAACAGAAGTGCAGCTTTAGCTGTCGGCGGTTATCAATAAACAAGACTGATTCAGATTAACCTTGAGCCTTAAAAACATAACATAATTAAATAAAAAAACATTTGAGAATCAAAGATGATTCTGAATCAGAAAATTTTTGAGGATTAATAATGATCGCGGTATTAACAGGCAAAATATTACAAAAACATCCTGAAAGTATGATAATTACTGTTCAAGGAATCGGTTTTGAAATTTTTTATGATTCTTTGATGGCTGATCAGTTTCCGGCAATCGGTGAAGAAGTTACGGTTTGGACTTATATGAATGTCAGAGAAAATGAAATGAGTCTATACGGTTTTCCGAATCAAGAAATAAAAAAGCTATATGAGCTGTTAATTACCGTAAGCGGAATCGGACCGAAAGTGGCAAGCGGAATTGTCGGAGGCATGAGTCCGGAACGTTTTGCGATGGCTGTGCTGAATGATGATGTCAAAAGTTTAACTCAGATTAAAGGTATCGGAAACAAAGGAGCTCAAAGAATCATTTTAGAGCTGAAGGATAAAGTTAAAAAATCCTTACCGGATTTGAGTAAGGTTGGTACTAAAACTTCAGCGAATATCGGAATCCCGACAGACAGCAATTTGTTAAGTGTCGGTCAAGAATCTATTGCCGCTTTAATGGTTTTAGGATATAAAGAATCCGAAGCTGAAAAAGCTTTGGAAAAAGCCTATTATGAATTAAAAGAAAAGGATTTGGAGATTGCGGTAGAGTCGCTATTGAAATATGCCCTCAAATATCTCTCCGTGTTATAATAAATTATTATGAATGAATCCGGTTTTTTTAGTATTTTTAATCAAGACTATGATATTGAACAAGAACCTCGTCTAGTTGATCGGGAGATGCGTTCCGATGACAGTTTTGAAGGTGCCTTAAGACCGAAATCTTTTGAACATTTTTACGGTCAGCAAAAAATCAAAGATAATTTACAAGTCTTTATAAAGGCAGCAAAAAACCGTAATGAGGCTTTGGATCATGTTTTGTTATATGGGCCACCCGGTTTAGGCAAAACAACCTTGGCCGGCATTATTGCTCAGAACATGAATTCCGATATCAGGATAACATCGGGGCCGGCAATTGAACGACAGGGTGATTTGGTAGCACTTTTAACTAATTTGCAGGAACATGATGTTTTGTTTATTGATGAAATTCACCGTTTGAATTATCAAGTTGAAGAAATACTCTATCCGGCAATGGAAGATTATATTGTGGATATTATTATCGGAAAAGGTCCGAGTGCCAGATCGATCAGACTGGATTTACCACATTTTACTTTAATTGGAGCCACAACCAGAGCAGGTTTGCTCAGTGCACCTTTACGGGATCGTTTCGGTATGGTGCATCGTTTGGAATTATATGAACCGGAAGAGGTAGCGCAAATTATCAAACATAATGCCGGATTGTTAAATGTCGGAATTGATGCTCAAGGTTTGGCCATGCTTTCTACTCGTTGCCGCGGTACACCTAGAATAGCAATCAGGTTATTGCGCAGAATGCGGGATTTTGCTCAAGTTAAAGGACAAGGTTTAATAGATGCGGAAGTTGTGGAAGTGGGCTTAAAAGCTTTAGAGATAGATGCTCAGGGGCTGGATAATACAGATCGGAATCTGTTATCTGTCATGGCCAAAAGTTTTCACGGGGGTCCGGTAGGTTTGGAGACTTTGGCAGCGATGACCGGTGAAGATCCCAAAACAATTGAAGACGTTTGCGAGCCTTATCTGATGCAACTAGGTTTTATCGCAAAAACTCCGCGCGGCAGAATCCTGATGGAACGAGGTTGGCGTCATTTAAACTTAACTCCGCCGGATGTTTTAATGAAAAATTTTACGGGGAATTTTGCTGAAAATAATGATAATGAAAATAAAACTGAAAATACTTCAGAAGAATCTGAAGTAACA